>JAXJPW010000098.1:0-4017 GCA_036311465.1 Agathobacter sp. | reverse complement strand
TATGAAAGAATACTATGACAAGCTAAACTCCATTCAAAAGACATTACTGAAGATAAAAGCAGCATAAACAAACTTGATATAGCTGGAAGATGAATTTACACACAAATATGGACTTGACTCCCCCATCGAGAGAAATTACGTAGAAAATCAGCAAAAAAGAAGCATAGGCTACGAAAACTACCAGCGCAGTGAGCCAACATGAGAGAAATTACGTAGAAAATCAGCAAAAAAGAAGCATACAATACGAAAACTCCCCCAGCCATGTCCCCTCCCACGAGAGAAAATGAGAAAAATCACTAAAACAGTACTATTACACCATAGACAAATCATTGCCATTAGATATGATATTATATATAGAATTCAAATCTCAGCACATTCAGTGCGAGAGAATCACGCCGTTTCAGGCAATTATCCATGTATTACTGATTAAATAGATTAAGCAAAGTTGATGAACAGGAGGGATACATACGAAAAATAAATCAGACGACAAAATTTGTGTTGCTGAAATGAAACCAGATATTGTAGGCAAGGTGCTGCTACAAAGAAAGCGGGAAATTGAGAAAATTTTGCTGGATGTTAATAAGAGAATAAGCAATGCACCACAGGGGAGTCTGCGAATTGCTAAAACTGGTGGAAATTATACACAGTATTACCATAGGAAAGATTCAGCTGACAAAAATGGAAAATACATTAGAAAGACAAACCAGGAATTAATTAGTGGGTTGGCGCAGAAGGAATATGATATCAGGGTATGTGACCAGTTGGAAAAGCAGATAGAGGAAATAACAACATTTTTATGCAAATATAATTCCAGGAAAATAGAAGAAGTGTTTGAAGAAATGAAAGAGGAAAGGAAGTCATTTGTATCTCCATTATATTTGCTGGATGATGATTATATAGAAGGATGGAAACAAAAAGAATATCCTAAGAAGGGTTTTCAAGAAGATGGATTAGAATTGATAACCGATGCAGGAGAGAGGGTCAGGTCCAAATCAGAGGTAATAATTGCAAATAAATTATATAGGATGGGAGTTCCGTACAGGTATGAATATCCAATCCAGTTTGCTTCTGGAAGAATAGTGCATCCTGATTTCTACTGCCTAAATGTCAGAACTCGAAGAGAGATAGTCTACGAGCATTTTGGAATGATGGATAATTTGGAATATGCCTCTAATGCCATAATGAAGATGAACGAGTATCAGCGAAACAATTATTGGCTGGGGAAAAATTTCATTGCAACATTTGAGATCGGTAGAAAAAGTATCAGTATATCTGAAATTGAAAGAGTGATAGAAACATATTTGTTGTGAGATATGTAACTGACTTAAGTGAAAAAGGAAATTATTACAGCAATATTATATTCACAAAACTTTCACAAAACAAATGATAAATGAGAAATAATATAAATAATAGAATTAATCAATTATACAATCTAATAAGAGCCTTAGAAGACATAATATACCCTCCAAGATGTGTGGTCTGTGACAAGATTCTTTCATATGGCCAGCAAATACACCCGGAATGTGAGAAGCAGCTCTATCCAGTTCCCAACACAGTATGTATGCACTGCGGAAGCCCCATAGAAGGCAGAAGAGAACTGTGCTATGACTGCAATCGGAAAAATACAAGGATACGCAATTACCTGAAGGAGGAAACCTTCCGGCAGGGGAAAGCCCTTTATCTCTATAAGGGAAAGATTAAGAATACCATGTATCGATTTAAGTATTCTAATAAGCGGGAATATGCAGAATATTTTGCAGAGCAGGCAGCACAGAGATATGGAGCCTGGATAAAGTCCAAAGGGATAGATGCAATCATGGCAGTCCCTATGTACAGGGGCAAGAAGAAAAAGAGGGGCTATAATCAGGCGGAGGTTTTTGCAAGAGCCCTTTCCCAAAAGTTGGGAATTCCCTATGTGGCAAATGGAATCGTCAGAGTGAAGAGTACCACTCCTATGAAGAACTTAAATGACTTAGAACGTGAAAGAAACTTAAAAAATGCTTTTCAAATAAAAGAAAATATAGTACAATATTACTATATATTAGTGGTAGATGATATATACACCACGGGGAGCACTGCAGATGCAGTGTCAAAGATGATGCTTAAAAGTGGGGGGAAGACGGTTTATTTTTTAAGCATATGCACAGGTCAAGGATATTAGGAGGCGGAATATAATGGAAGTAAAAAACTGTAAGGGGTGTGGACGCTTATTTAACATTATTGGAAGTGAGAGACTGTGTCCAGATTGTGTCAGAAAGTTAGATGAGAAATTTCAACAGGTAAAGCAGTATCTTGATGATAATCCAAATGCTTCTGTTGAGGATGTATCCAAAGATAATGATGTTACAACAAAGCAGATTCGCAAATGGGTAAGAGAGGAAAGATTAATATTTGCTGAAGGCTCATCAGAAGGCATTGATTGTGAGAAATGTGGAAAGATGATTCGAACAGGAAGATTTTGTGATGCCTGCAAGGCGAGTATTACCAATACTCTTAACTCAGCTATTGATAAACCGGTAGTTGCTGTTAAGAAGAAACCTGCTCATGAGAAGGATAAGATGAGATTTCTTAGTTGATAATTAACTCAACTTTCCCAGCAGACATTTCCAAATAAAGCCTGAATAAATGAGGCTTGAGAGCCAATCCATTCACTTACTTTACATTTGATTACAGATGTGATATCTGCTGACAGGTTGGAAATGTGCTCCACAAATAAAGCCATAAGGCTTTGAAGAGCATTTGTTAAATCCATGTCCTGAATATCATCACAGAACATGTAAAACAATTCGCCATATGTTTTCTGGTCATTTTGATTCCTGCGAATCCATTCCAGAATGATATATCGAGTGAATACAATGGTTGTATGGCTTACCATTGCACCATAATTATGGCTCTGAAATTCAGTGCCTAATTTCAAGAAAGATTTAGATGATTTAAAGAAACATTCAATAGACCATCTATTTCCATAAATGCGTACGATTTCTGCATCACTTAATGAAGTATCCGTGCTTAAAATGTATAAGCATTCACTTTTCTTGTTACGATTTCGTACAAATACAATCTTTACAGGGATTCCTGTTTTGGTTGTAACAATCAAGGAACCAAAGATGTTTCTGGCTCCATCAAAACATACAAATTTCTTTAATTCCGGAAGTTTGTATTGTTTACCATTATAGGTATAGCGTTGTTTTAACTGCTTTACCATGCCAATAACGTCAAGCCCTGTATTTAGAATTGCTCCAATCATTGGCTCGGTAGTAAACCATGTATCCATGAGGACATACTGTGCTTTTATACCTGCATTTAAGGCATTTTCTATTAATTGAATGGCTGCATCAGTTTTATGCATCATGCTTTCTTTACGGATTCTGTAACCATTTGAACGATGGTCAATAGCATCTGAAATCTCGTTATAGCGATTACTTTTGTTAGCAGAAGAAAGCATGTTAAAGCCTGTAGGAATAAAGCTGTAACCATCTGACCAACCAAGTGTCAAAAGAGTAAATCCCTTCTGGCATTTATGCTCTACATGGTCATAAACACGGGCAAGAAGCTCTACTGATTTACTACGATTACGCTTAATGACAGAATCATCAAGAATAAGGACATTTACTCTTTCAGGTCTTGTTAGCAAATTAAAAGCTGTAGTTACCTTAACGGCAAGGAGTAGTAGAAATTTGCCCCAATTATAGGAAGGTTCATTAAGAAAACGATAATATGTGTTCTTTGAAACAGCCTGATCCTTATGTTTTGAATTCAGGAAACGAAATAGATTTTTTCCCTGAAATACAAGTAACAAAAGGAATTGAAATACCTCAAAAGCAGAAATGCCGCAATTTTTTGATATATTGGAACGGCGAAGTAGCTTTCCGATTTGAAGTTCCTTAATAGTCTTGGAAAAATCATCTTTGGTATTTTCATTTTGAGAAATATGGTTTATCATAAAGTCAGCACCTCGTATCGTTTGGTTTTTATTGTTGTGGTGACTTTATTATACCAAATATAGGGTGCTTTTTT
>JAXJPW010000097.1:0-19070 GCA_036311465.1 Agathobacter sp. | reverse complement strand
GAGCACGGTGGAGATCCTTCATCAGTTGAGTTCTGCCACAAGATTGGTCTTGATTATGTATCATGTTCACCATTCCGTGTACCAATCGCTAGACTTGCTGCTGCACAGGCTGCAATCTCTAACAAGTAGTTAGCACTATTCTATACGGTTTAGTGTAAAGAGAATATTAATTTATGATTTTTGAAGAGTTCCATATCAATCAGAAATGGTTGATATGGGACTCTTTTTGAATATATAAATATCATACTGTAGCTGTTGTAATAGTTCTCTTTGTGTTAAGATTATTCATATAGGCTGGAATTTAGGAGGGAGTTTACTGTTATGATAGAATTTGGAATGCCAACCCTAATTGAAAATAGAACACTTGAGGATAATATTGGGCTTTGCAAAGAATTGGGCTTATCCTTTATTGAATTAAATATGAATTTTCCGGAATATCAAATTGATAAAATGGAGAATATGGATTGGTTTTACAATAAGGCTGATGAAGTAGGCATATATTATACAATCCATTTGGATGAGAACCTGAATATTGCAGATTTTAACCCATTGGTTAGAGAAGCCTATTTAGAAACTGTACGCCGTACAATAGAAGTCGCAAAACATTTTGTGGGATTAAAGAATAGATTTGGAGAGAATAAACAGGCATTAACAATTAATATGCATATGCATCATGGAATTTATATTACACTTCCAGATCAAAAGGTTCAGATATATGAGAGATACTTCGACATATATATGGCTTACTATTTACGCTTCATACAATTATGTGAAGAATGGATTGGAGATGCTGACATAAAGATTGCTATAGAAAATACTGAAGGCTTTAGGGAATATGAGAAAAAAGCAATAGAGAGCATGCTCAAAAGCAAGGTATTCGTTTTGACATGGGATATAGGTCATTCAAAAGCAAGCGGGGAAACAGATGTTCCATTTATTCTTAGTAAAAAGGACAAGCTAAAGCATTTTCATATCCATGACGGAAGAGAAAATCCTGCCCAAAATCATTTGGCATTAGGTGATGGAGAGATAGACCTGCTTGACCGATTGAACATAGCTAAATCCTGCAAAGCAAGATGTGTTTTAGAGACCAAGACAATAGAGGCATTAAAGAATTCGGTGGAATGGTTAAAGAATTAAGCAAAATACACAAAGACCATGCTTATAGTTTTGTCTATAATTATGGTCTTCTTCTTTTGGAAAAAGACTTTTATAATATAGTTACACAGGGTTTTGAGGTGGATTTTTTTACATATTTTATTAAGGAGGATGTTTTATTATGGCCAACAGAGTAGTACTTAACACAGTATCTTATCATGGAAAAGGTGCAATAGCGGAAATCCCGGGTATTGCAAAGACAAAGGGCTTCAAGCATGTATTTGTTTGTTCGGATCCAGATTTGGTAAAGTTTGGAGTAACTGCAAAGGTTACTGATTTATTAGATAAGGAGGGAATTCCATTTACACTTTATTCTGAGATTAAACCAAATCCTACAATTAAGAATGTACAGGACGGAGTTGAGGCTTTTAAGGCATGTGGTGCAGATTCTATTATTACAATTGGTGGAGGTTCATCAATGGATACTGCAAAGGCTATTGGTATTATAATTACCAATCCGGAGTTTGCGGATGTTCGTTCCCTTGAGGGAGTTGCTCCAACAAAGAATCATGCAGTGCCTACAATTGCAGTACCTACAACAGCTGGTACAGCGGCAGAGGTTACAATCAATTACGTTATTACTGATGTTGAAAAGGAAAGAAAGTTTGTTTGTGTTGATGAGCATGATATTCCTGAGGTTGCAGTAATTGATCCGGAAATGATGTCTTCTATGCCTAAGGGGCTTACAGCTGCAACAGGAATGGACGCATTGACTCATGCAATAGAAGGTTACACAACTAAGGCGGCTTGGGAGATTCCAGATATGTTCCACCTTGAGGCGATTAAATTAATCTCTCAGAATTTACGAGGAGCAGTCGAGAATACTCCTGAGGGACGAGAAGGAATGGCATTGGCACAGTATATTGCCGGAATGGGATTTTCAAATGTAGGTCTTGGAATCGCCCATTCAATTGCTCATACGCTGGGTGCACATTATGATACACCACATGGAGTAGCCTGTGCCATGATGCTTCCAATTGTTATGGAGTATAACCAGGAATATACTGGTGAGAGACTTCGCGAGGTTGCCAGAGCAATGGGAGTTGAGGGAGTAGACAATATGACACAGGAAGAGTACAGAAAGGCTGCTATTGATGCAGTTAAAAAGCTTTCGGCTGATGTGGGAATCCCTGCAAAAAATGATAAGATCCGCGAGGAAGACCTGGACGTTCTTGCAGCAGATGCATTTGCAGATGCTTGTTGCCCAGGTAATCCAAGAGATACTAATATCGAAGATTTAAAAGAACTATATAGAAAAATCATGTAATACTTTGAAGATATTGATTTAATTCTTTTAGACCATTTCTAAAATTATCCAGATTATGCTCAGAGATGAGTGATATGCGAAGGGCAGAAGGCACATGGCTGTTTCCAACAACAAATCGCTCAGCTGAGTATAACTGGATATTTTTTTGCAACAGTTCTTTTTCTACCATAGACGGAATAGTGTCCTTTGGAATGTTAACCCATCGAAGCGGACAGTTAATATTGCCATTAGATGTAAGATTAGGGCATATTTCATCGAATATCCTGTTTCTTTCAATAACATCATTTATTCTCAGATTTCTTATATACTCAAACTTATCAAGATTAACCAGTCTTGTAAAAAGCTGCATCATAAGCGCAGGGGGAGTAATGATAATTGCATAGAGAACAGTAGCAATTTTATCATATAAATTTTCCGGAATATGGAGAACGGCCAGACGCAGTCCGGGTGAAAGTATCTTGGATACGCTGGCAATCATTATTCCGTATTCAGGTGCAAAGGCGCATATAGGAGGTAAAGGGTTAGTCGTAAAAAGAGAATAGATACTGTCTTCTATAAAAGGAATTCTGTTAATGTTACAAAAGTTTGCAATTTCTTTTCTGGTCTTAATGTCAAGGAGTTCACTTGATGGATTGTTAAAATCAGGAATAAAATAAAAGCCCTTAACATCATGATTTTTTACCACGTATTCAAGTGAAGCCTCAGTAATCTGACCGTTATATATTGGTAAAGGAATTACCTGAATTCCAAGAGAACTAGCCGCTACCTTAAGCCCCGGATAGGTTACCGGTGTGGTGGCAATCCTGTCTCCAGCCTGAAAAAGGGCTGAAAGAATTGCATAGATACCGTTCTGACTTCCAGAGGAGAATAGAATATTTTCTTTGGAGGATTTTAGTCCATAGTATCCAAACCATTTAATGGCAGCCTTAATCTGAAGCTCGTCATATGTGACAGGCGCATATTGAAGGAGCTTGTAGAAATCAGGTTCATTAACTATTTCCTTAAGATAATTACATATTGTGTCTTCCACATCAGGCTTTGGCAGTATAGCCCCCATTTCAATAAACTTATCCTGAGAACTGTGTATTGTAAGCATGCCCTTAACTGCTGCATCTGAGGAAATAAAAGTACCTCGTCCCACAACACTGCACACAAGACCTCTCTGCTCACATAATCTAAAGGCGCGAGTGATAGTACTTAGATTAATGTCCAGATAGTCCGCCAACTCCCGCTGAGGAGGAAGCTTTGTTCCCGGAGCAAGTCTTCCTTCGATAATATCTTGTTTGAGGATGTCGGCAAGTGCAATATAAATTGGTGTATCACTATTCTTATCCAGTTCAGGTTTCCAGCTCATAGGATAATTTTCAAATGAATTAACAGGCATGTTTGTCTCCTTTACTAATATATTGTCTTGCAGACAATTTTAATATTGTATTCATATTTTTGCAATGGTAGATTATTAAAAAAGTAAAGGGAGGAAAGAAAATGTATCAGGAAAAAATATCAAAATTAAGTCGTTCGACACCAGCATCATTTATCAGAGCAATTCTTAAAACCACAGAAAGTGAAGAAATAATATCTTTTGCAGGAGGTCTGCCTAATCCGGTTTCTTTTCCTATGGAGAAGTTACAGGAATCTACCAATCGGGTAATTGAGAAATATGGAAGTAAGGTCTTTCAGTATTCACAGACAGCGGGACTTGTTCAACTAAGAGAATATATTGCCAATCACCTGAATACTACACAGGGAATGAATGTTACAGCTGAAGAAATTATTATTACAACCGGCTCACAGCAGGCACTTGATCTGATTGGAAAAGTATTAATAAATCCAGGGGATACAGTAGTACTAGAGGAGCCGGGGTATCTTGGAGCAATTCAGGCCTTTAGCCAATATCGTCCTAATATGAAAGCAGTAGTAATGGAAGAAGATGGAATGGACATGGAGTTGCTTCAGGAGCTTCTTGAAGAAAATGAGACTAAATTTATTTATGTAGTTCCAAATTTCCAAAATCCAAGCGGACTTACATATTCCAAAGGAAAAAGAGAAAAGCTTTTAGCACTGGTAAGAAAATACAAGGTTATTCTTATTGAGGATGACCCATATGGAGACCTGAAATTTGATGGAAAACCATATGGATACGTTAGTAAAAATAAAATAGAGGGAAGTATATTACTGGGGACTTTTTCAAAAACAGTAACTCCGGGAATGAGAATTGGCTATATGGTTATCAGAGACCCTAAGCTTAGACTATGTATCAATACAGCTAAGGAGGCTGCTGACCTTCATTCCAATATCTTCGCTCAATATATCCTGTGGGATTATCTAGAGCATAATGACCTTTCCCAGCATATTACAAAAATTCGTAAACTCTATAAGGCACAATGTGATGCAATGATAGGAGCTATGGAAAAAAATTTTCCAGCTTCAGTGAAATTTACAAGACCGGAAGGAGGAATGTTTATCTGGGCGACACTGCCGGAGAATATTTCGGCCATGGACCTATTTGAAAAGGCAAGTAAAAAGGGAGTAGTATTTGTGCCGGGGAATCCATTTTATGTAGATGGTAGAATTGCCAATACAATGAGATTAAACTATACGAATTCCGACGAGGCTGTAATAACCAAAGGAATCAGATTAATTGGAGAAATTATTTAAAACTGAACAGGGATTATATATAGAATTACTAAATATAAACAGGTATGTTGAAAAAACTGAAAATAGATGGTGAAATAGTACTAAATAACTATGGAGAAGTGGGTAAAAAGTTGGGAGGTAAATATGGCGATTATAGAGTGTGGACATGGTCACCTGTATGATTCGGACCAATATAATTCTTGTCCGTATTGTAATGGTGGCGGAAATGTAATTAATTTTGCAGCAGGAGCAGATGATGGTATTGGAAAAACAGCTCCTGTTGGTGGAGGGTTTGGTCCTGCAAATGGTGGAAGATTAAGTAATGAAGAGGTTGGTGCTACCGTTGCACCTGCTTCATACGCCAGAAAACAGGAAGAAGAAAATAAGACAGTAGGTGTTTTTGTAAAAAGTATGGATGTTGACCCAGTTGTAGGATGGCTGGTTTGCATAGAAGGTCCTTCAAGAGGAAAAGACTTCAAGATTTACGGCAAGAATAATACCATTGGTCGAAGTGAAAAAATGGATATCTGTATCAAGGGGGATCAGACAATATCCAGAGAGAATCACGCAAGACTTGCATATGATGAGAAGCATAATAATTTTCATCTTATTCCGGCAGAAAGTACAAATAATATATATCTGAATGATGAACCAGTTTATATTCCAACAATGTTAAGTGCATATGACTGCATTGAATTTGGAGATACAAAATTATTATTTGTTCCATTCTGTTCAGATAAGTTTATGTGGAAGGACAAATAATGAAGTTATTTCAGTGGATTAAGGGTCCTGGCAAAAGTAAATTACCTTATCTTGCTGCTAATTTGCAGGGGATTGGTTCAAGGAACCGTCAGGAAGATTCATTTGCATTTGCAAACGTATTTGATGCTGAACAAATTGAAAAAAAGGGATTACTGTTTGTTGTAGCTGATGGTATGGGTGGAATGCGAGATGGAAAAATTGCCAGCGATACAGCAGTATATTCGATAAAAAATGATTTTGAAAAAATGGATAGAAGTGCCGACCTTGGAGAACAGCTTGTTCAAAGTACTTTTCGTGCAAGCAGTTTTGTTGAAGAACGACTTGATGGCTATGGGGGTAGCACATTGATAGCCGGAATTCTTTATGAAAAGAAACTGTATTATGCAAGTGTGGGGGACAGTTTTCTATATTTAATGAGGGATAATCAGTTGATTAGAATTAACAGCTCCCATAATCTGGAAAATCAGATGTATTTGGAAAACATTATGGATGGGGGATTTGACCCGGACAGTGCTGATGATTCCGAGGCTGCAGCATTGACACAGTTTCTGGGAATGGTTGGAATGAGCGAGGTCGATTCATTTGTGACACCATTTCAAATGCAGGACAGGGATATAATTCTTGCCTGCTCTGATGGAGTAGCAGGTGTAATAACTGAACCACTGATTCTTGAATGCCTAAGAAATGATGAACCTCAGCAGATGTGTATGGCGTTGGAAAAGGAGATTCTTAATCAGAGACGTGGAAATCAGGATAATTATACGGCACTGATTATTCAGTGTACTTTTTAGATAACAGGAGGGAGAAGGAAATGAGGAAAGCATTCAAAAAAATTGCAGCATTTATATTGGCAATGTTGCTTGTTGTTGGAATTGCAACAACAATAAATTGCAAGGTATATGCAGCAGATGCTACAAGTGAAGTAAGAGAAAGCATTGTTGTAGTTTATACATGCATAGAGCTAAAAAATGGAAAAGAAATACAGTTTGGATGGGGAACCGGCTTCTTTGTAGGTGATCCTGAAGAGAATCCTGAATATTTGATAACTAATCATCATGTAATCGAAGAATACCTAGGAGCTGGAAAAGGAGAGTTGTACGAGTATCAATATGCAAAAGGCAAGATTTCTCCTGGAAGAGCCAAAATCAGAGTATTTTTTGACTCAAATGATTTTGTTGAGGCATATGTAGTTGACGCTGATTCTGCAAAGGATATTGCATTGCTGAAGCTGGATGCTCCTACAGACAAGCGAAAAGCCTTACCACTTAAAATTCCAACAGAGGATATGGTAGGAACTACAGTATATTGTGCAGGATATCCGGGATTATCAGAAAATATTTTTGCAGATGCAACAAGTTCATGGGGCAAAAATGATGCAAGTATAACTAGTGGTACAATTAGCAGGTTTGTTACTCGGTCTGGTACGGGAGCTCGTAGAATACAGACAGATGCAGCAATAATGTCAGGCCATTCCGGTGGTCCAATGGTCAATTCTGATTGCCAGGTAGTTGGAATTAATGTATCTGTAACCTATTCAAAAAGCGAAAAAGGCGCAGATGAGGCTATGTATTATGCAGTAAATGTTGACGAGATTATTCCTATGCTAAAGCTACACGATGTAAATTATGTTATGGCTGACTCAGGAAAGCATTTAGCACTTTTTCCTATTATTATTTGTATCGCAGCTGCAGTTATTGTAATTGCAGTTATAGTAATACTGATAATATGTAAAAAAGGTAAAAAGAATAAGGTGCAGGCACCTGTTAATGCAGCACCGGTTGCAAATAAGGTTCCAGCAGTAAGATCTCTTGCGGCTCAGCACAATATGGCAAGATATCCAATTACTTCTGGAAGAATAATTATCGGAAGAGATCCACAGACCTGTACAGTTGTGTTTAGTAAAAACACTCCTGGAATTAGTGGAAGGCATTGTGAAGTAATGTGGGATGGTGGAACAGGAGACTTTATCCTGACAGATTTGAATTCTACATATGGAACCTTCTTAAGTAATGGACAAAAGCTTGAACCAAATGCTACCTATCGACTTAAACCAGGCGAAAGCTTCTATTTGGCAGAAGGCGCTAACACAATTAGAGTTGAACTGGAGTAGAGAGTATGACACTTGATTGTTACATGTTTTCTAATGAAGGCGGAAAAAGTAAAAATGAAGATTGTGTGTCATTTGACATTAAAAACGATGAAGGGATATTCGTACTGGCTGATGGTCTGGGGGGCCATCAGCTGGGGGAAAAAGCCTCAAAGTGTGTGTGTGACAGCCTTATTGAAGCATGGAGTGTCAGAAATGAGTCGGATGACATAGGGGATTCGGATGACATAGAGGAATGGCTTAAAACACAGATTGCAATTGCAAATGAAAAGGTTATAGAACTTCAAAATGAAGAGCATACCATTATGAAGAGTACAGTTGTATCGCTAATAATTGATTCCTGCAAGGCAATCTGGGCCAATGTAGGCGATTCCAGATTATATTATTTCCATAATGGTAATATTGCTTCTTATACAGAGGATCATTCAGTTTCCTACAAGAAATACAAGGCAGGAGAGATTACCAGAGTACAACTGGCTACAGATGAGGATCAGTGTTGCCTCTTAAGAGCACTTGGAAATGAAGAACGTAATCAGCCTGACATAAATAGGACATATGAGAATCTGTCAGATGGTGATGGATTTTTGCTATGCTCAGATGGTTTCTGGGAATATGTGATGGAGCAGGAAATGGTTATTGATCTGCATAAGGCAAAGACAGCTGAGAATTGGATTAATTCTTTATTGCTTCGGGCAATAAAGCGAGTTGGAACAGATAATGATAACCTTTCTGTCATTGCTGTTTTAATTAAAGGAGATAGAGAGGCGGGGGTGTAAATGAAGAACATTGGAAAAAGATTAGTCAGTATATGCCTGTGTGCAGCATTGATAATTAGTGGAAATCTTGCAGGTCTGGATTATGCCTATGCAAAGCAGGCGGATAATAAGCTTGAAATATTTAAAGCAAAAAGCTTTAAGAATACCATAAAAGACAGTCATATATCTTCTGAAATTAAGGGCACAGACATTGCAACTTTTAAGGGATTAAATTTTGATGTATCAGAACTGAATGTTGCAAATTCCAAGGAAATAGTGGGAGAAAGTGCGGTTGTTACATATTTTATAAATGAATATACTAAGGCTCTTAATATGCAAGGCCCTCGAACGGATTATTATGATATTGATGTAAGCTCGTATTCGTTATATAAAAACACAACAGATTTTAATGATATTGCTAAGATATTCTTTTATGATATGTATAGTGACTTCTATGACAGTGATAAAGCCTTGGAGTATAAATATCCTCAAAGATTTCATATTTATGGAGATTTTCAATTTTCTGTAAATGCTGATACAAACAAGGTTAACTTTATAAGAATACTATATACTGATTATGCAAAATACTTTAAATATAATATAGATAAGATTAATAGTTTTAATAAATATATCATGGCAAGAATATCATCCCCTATGACAGTTGATGAAATGATTCTTGTTATTCATGATGCAATTATTACAGAATTAACCTTTGCCTATAACGATTATATTAATAATAATGGCGGATATTTTATGTATCATCAGGCCTGGGGAACAATGGCAGGTAGAAAAGGGCTTTGTGATGCTTTCGCCTACATATTAAAGTATTATCTGGATCGCATTACAGTTAACAATGTACATATAAAGAATAGGGTTGTATACAGTAGTACCCTCAATCATATGTGGAACATGGTAGAGCTTAACGGAAAATGGTACCACATTGATGCTGCATGGGATGGATTAGTGGTAAAGAGCAATTCATTTACCGGTACATTTAGTAATGTGGCCAATAAGGTTACCATGTACAATGATTACAATCCTGATTATGAGGATGAAGGCTATGTGGGACATGCCTATTTCATGAAGACTGATAGTGAGATGAAAAACTATGGATATAGCAATTGGACTGCTTACTTTCTAGAGAGCGATGGTCTTTCAAGTGCCTTAACTCCAACTTCATCTTCTGTAAAATACTCTAGCATAGCAAGCGATGTAAAAGGAAACATGCCTTTTGCCAATGGATACTGGTATATCCCTCCTGCTTCAGGAAATGCCAAGTATTTTACAAAAACAAAATACAACGGAACCGGAAGGACAACAATCAGTACTGCCTATAATGTAAGATATCTTCAAACAGATGGAAGATATCTCTACTATACAGACGGCAAGAAGCTGATTAGAACAGACTTGAATGGAAATAATACAACAGTTGCCAATGTTGCATCTTCTAATCAGACCATTTCAGAATTTGCAATTAAAAATGGATACTTTGTATATAAGCTGATTTCAGGTTATACGGTTCAAACAGTAGAAAAAAGTAGCATTAAGTGGGAATCTTCCTGCAGTCATAGCTATAAGTGGGTTGTTAAATCAAAGGCAACTTTGACCAAAGACGGTTTGAAGGCAAATGTATGCTCTAAATGTGGTCATGTAAAGACTACTTCAGCAATAAAGCGGATTAAGACAATTTCCCTTTCCAATTCTTTAGAGACATATAATGGAAAAGCAAAAAAGCCTTCTGTAAAAGTTAAAGATTCAGCTGGCAAGAAAATCAGTAGCTCCAATTATTCAGTAAGCTACAAGAATAATACAAAAATCGGAATTGCAAAGGTTACTGTAACATTTAAAGGCAGCAATTATAGCGGAAGCAAAAGCTTAAGCTTTACTATTGGGCCAGTAGGAACAAGTATTTCCAGTGCAAAAGGAATTTCAAAGGGTTTTGAGATAAGGTGGAAATTACAAAAAGTTCAGACAAATGGATATGAAATACAGTTCTCAACAAACAAGAAGTTCCCTGTAAATAATACAAAGTCTACTATTGTTAGCAAGACTTCATTAACAAGTGGCAGGGCAAAGAGTTTGAAGGGAAATGCAACATATTATATCAGAATTAGAACCTATAAGAATGTAGGCGGTAAAAAGATTTTTTCAAAATGGTCAAAAACAGTATCAGTAAAGACAAAGGGTTAGTGATTGTATGAATGAGAAAAGAATCTGTTATAATTGCTTCAAAGAATTAAATACAGAAAATGGCACCTGCTCCCATTGTGGATATTCCCCTTCTCAGGATAGGGATAAATATCCACTGGCTTTACCCCATGGTTCTGTTTTGAACGGCCGATACATATTGGGAAGAGTGCTGGGACAGGGTGGCTTTGGAATAACCTATATTGCCCAGGATTGGAAAGCCAAAAAGCTGGTGGCAATTAAGGAATATTTTCCTGACACCATGGCAACACGTAGTGGAAAGACCTCCATTATGGCCTACACTGGTCAGCGGGGAGAAAGCTTTGGATATGGAAAAGACTGTTTCCTACAGGAGGCGAGAACCCTTGCAGATTTTAACAGTAATCCTAATATTGTCCATGTTGACTGCTATTTTGAGGAAAATGGTACAGCCTATTTTGCAATGGATTATATAGAAGGACAAAGCTTTCAAAGTTATCTAAAAAAACATTCAGAACGAATAGGCTGGCAAGAGGCTGTAAAAGTTCTGGTTCCTGTGATGAGAGCACTTGGGGAGGTTCATTCAAAAGGAATTATCCATAGAGATGTTACTCCTGATAATATTTATCTTACAAGTGATGGAACTGTAAAGCTTCTGGATTTTGGAGCTGCCAGATACAGTCTGGGGGATAAGAGCAGAAGCCTTGATGTTGTGCTAAAGCATGGCTTTGCACCAAAGGAGCAGTACACCAGACATGGAAGGCAGGGTCCATATACTGATATTTATTCTACGGGAGCTACACTGTACTATGCAGTTACAGGAAGAAAACCACCTGATTCCATTGACAGACTTGAGGAGGATGAGATTATTCTACCAAGTAATCTGGGAATTAGCATTCCGGATTATATAGAAAATGCCATCCTAAAAGCAATGGCTGTACAACCAATGGATCGTTTTTCTTCAATGGCTGAATTTATTGAGGCCTTAGACTATAAGGTCAATGCAGCGGCAGAGCCAATATATACTTCGGCAGTTGCAACGAATATAGAGACTAATCCAAATTTGGAAGTTGTTTCTGAGAAACAGGGCGGAAATATAAAGAACAATAAAAAGCCAATAATAATTGTTATAGCAGTTGCCTGTGCAGTATTGCTTGTTTGTATTGTAACAGTCATAGCCTTATCCCGACCAGGTGATGAAAAGAAGGCACCCGTAAGTAATTCGGGGGGAGGAAACTCTACTGCTAATAAATCCCCTGCCAAGGAACAATACTGTGTAGTACCTGAGGCAATAGGTTTAGACCGGGAGGAAGCCTTATCTCTGCTGGAGGGCAATGGATTAAATGTTGTAGTTAATGAAGAGTACAATGATGACATTGCCAAGGGAATTGTAATAGCCCAGAGCATTAATGCAGGTATGACGGTTACTCTGGAAAGTGAGATTGCAATTACAGTAAGTAAGGGAATTGAACAGGTTAAGGTACCAAAGCTGGTAGGGCTGTCTGAGAAAGATGCCAAGAACAAATTGACAGAATGCAAGCTGGCAGTTGGTAAGATTACATATGAGTATGATAATAGCACCAAAGGAACTGTAATAAAGCAAAAGACAAAGGAAAACTCTACAGTAGACAAGGGAACTAAGGTGTCTATTGTGGTAAGCAAAGGTAAGAAGCCTGAGAAGAAGGATTCCGGTACAAATAATAATTCAGGTAAGCAGTCTTCAGATAAAAAGCCTAATAATAACAATGGCACAAAGAAAGATGATTCAAAGAAAAAAGATGATCCAGTGGATTTGAATGATGATGACACAGTTGATTTGAATTAATTTTCCAAATGATAAAAACCTTCAGTTGTTAATAATAACAGCTGGAGGTTTTTTATTGCTTGACAATAGGAATAAAGAGAATTATACTGACTAAAAAGATGAAAATAGTCAAAAAGGAAAATAATTATGCCAAAGATTTATTCTGAAGAAGAAAAGAGACATATTGTTGAAGGTCTGAAACGAGAAGCCAACCTTCTCATGCAGGAAAAAGGTGTTAAGAAAACAACTGTTGACGAGTTGGTGAAAAGAGTAGGGATTCCTAAAGGGACCTTTTATCTCTTTTATCCCAGCAAGGAGATGCTTCTTTTCGATGTATCGCAGGACTTTCACCAACAGGTGGACCAACATATTTCTGCAGGGGTTATGAAGATAATGCAGAGCAGGGGCATGACAATGGACAATATTGATTTCTCAGAGTGTGTGGAGGAGCTTACGGATGTGATACTGGGAGCAATGGAGATAACCTATAATTCCTGCCTTAAGATTCTGCTTGAACCGGAATCAATGAATCTGGTGCTGTCCAAGCTTCCGGAAGATGTATTAAAGAAGCATCTGGAGGAGGACAGTGATATTGGTGGCGGAATGTTTCGGGAGCTGGCTGAGAAAAAGGGGCTTAAGGTCAAATCAGTGGTTGGCTCATTTATGATGATTATATTTGGTGGTATGTACAAGAGAGAAGTAGGAGAAGAAAACTGGCGAGACAGTATAAGAATACTAATTAAGGGAATTGTTCTTCAGCTGGTGGGATAGAAAAGGAGGATTATCCATGTGTTACTCAAATGAAAATAATAATGAAAATAATAATGAAAAGGTGATTGAAGTAAAAAATCTTAGCTTTAGCTATACCAGGAAGCGTTTTTTAGAGAATATTGATTTTACAGTAAAAAGAGGAGAAATATTCGGATTTCTTGGTCCATCGGGGGCTGGAAAAAGCACACTTCAGAAGGTTTTGACCGGACTGTGTACAGGTTATAAGGGAACTGCTAAAATCCTGGGAACAGAGAGCAGAAATCATAAAAGTGATTTCTATGAGCACATTGGAGTAGATTTTGAGTACCCAAGTCTGTTTGAGAAGCTGACTGCAAAGGAGAACCTGGAGTATTTTGCGTCATTATATTCAGGAGAAAAGCAAAATATTGATAATCTGCTTCGAGAGGTGGGGCTTTATGAGCATAAGGACAAGAAGGTATCAGCCTTTTCCAAAGGAATGCGTTCACGCCTTAATTTTATAAAATCCCTGGTTCATAATCCACAGGTGCTATTTCTTGATGAGCCAACAAGTGGTCTCGACCCTAACAACGCCAAAATTATGAAGGATATGATTAAGAAGGAGAGAGACAAGGGCAAGACAATCATTATCACAACTCATAATATGCAGGATGCAACAGAGCTTTGCGACAGAGTTGTTTTCATAGTGAATGGTCAGATGAAGGCTCTTGATACACCTCACAACTTCATAATGCAAAGAGGTGCAGCTAAGGTAACATACACATATATGGATAATGAGAGAGAACAGCAGCGCACCAGCTTATTATCGGAGATAAGCGGAGATTCGATTTTTAGTGAACTGGTTGCACAGAATCGAATAACTTCAATTCACAGTGCAGAACCAACGCTAAGTGATATTTTTATAGAGCTTACTGGAGCCCAGTTAGATTAATGGAGGTTGGATATGAGAAAGCTTAATGTAATTAAAGGCGATATGAAATTTCAGATAAAGTATGGCTTTTATGCTTTATATTTTCTTTTGATTATTGTATATTATGTTATTTTCTCTTTTTTTGAAGGCAATGTAAAAAATACCATAGTATCCATATGTGTCTATTCTGATCCGGCAGCAATGGGGCTGTTTTTTATGGGAGCTATGATGCTTCTTGAGAAAAGCCAGAGGGTTACTAATTCTTTGGCTGTATCCCCAGTGACTACGGCTGAGTATGTTATGGGAAAAGTGGTATCAATTGGAATAATATCAGAGCTTGTTGGCATTATTCTAATGACTCAGGGGCATACAGAAAACGTTTGGCTGAGTGGACTTGGAATATTTGCTGGTTCAGTTATATTTAGTCTTTGTGGTGTAATTGTCGGAGCTAAGATAGAAAGTCTTAATCAGTATATTGTGTGGACTATTCCTTTTGAAATTGTGGGATTTGTTCCTGTAATACTGTATAGAATAGGTTGGCAGTGGAATAACAGACTTATGCTTATTCATCCGGGCTGTAGTGTAATGGCGTTGATAGAAGGGAATATAAGCATGCTGCCAGTGGCTCTATTATCTGTTTTGGCATGGTCTGCTTTTCTATTTTTTATTGCAAATGCAGCTGTCAGAAAAATGTTTTGTATATCTGGTGAGACTAAAATGTAGGGAGGGATAACAGTGAAAAGTATATGTAAAATGTTTGGTTTTATGGTTAAACAGATAAGTCAGGAAATGATGATGATTATGCTTTTACTGGCTCCTATTTTAGCAGGGATTTTTTTCAGAGTTGGAATTCCATTACTTGAAGATAATGTCCTTGCAAGGTATGGCTTAGGGGAGCTGCTTATTCCTTATTATGAACTGTTTAGCTGGCTTATAGCAATGCTTACAGGCATGCTGTTTGCCTTTGTTGGTGGGCTGGTAATTCTTGGAGAGATAGATGATGGTCTGGCTAAGTATCTAATGGTTACTCCTGTAGGAAGTGCTGGATATATAGCCTCAAGAATTATTTTACCGGCAATATGCTCTGGCGTGATGGCTATAATCTGTGTGCCTGCATTTTCACTGGTTGATATAGGAATTGGAAAGCTGCTGGTGATGGTAATATCTACGCTGCTTAGTGGTGTGGTTACAACTTTACTGGTGGTGGCTATTTCTAGCAATAAGGTAGAAGGAATGGCAGTAGGAAAACTGTCAGGGTTATTTGGAATGACGCTTTTTGTTCCATTATTTGTTAAGGGTGGGATAAAATATGTATTTGCGATTTTTCCTATGTATTGGATTGGTGAATGGAGCCTGTCAGGAAAGCTAAGTTATATAATGATTGCAACAGGTGAGTATATTTTATGGATATATTGGCTATATAGAAGGTTTAAGAATAAAATGACTTGATAGCTTTTGAATAAAAAGATAGTGCAAGAAAAAATATTATAAGATATAATAGTACTAACGTAATAGATTTTTGCCTCAAAATTTTTTTGAAAATTATAAAAAATAATAAAACCTTTTGCTTTTAAGATGGTACTTATAAGTGAAAGGTAAAAATAATCATTAAAAGAAAGGAAAATGTATTATGAAAAAAATCAGAATTAAAATTGTATCTTGTATTTTGTTAGTAGCGATATTATTCTCAAGTATTGTTGCTATTGATAACTTTTCAGGAAGTAATAAAGCCCAAGCAGCTAAGGTCAAAGTCGCTAAGATTGTTAAATCATATTCTAGCAAGAAGGGTAAAGTGAAAGAAGTATATACAGCTAAGACTTCCTCTGGGAAAACAGTTTGGAAATTTACTAAGCTGCCATATAGAGAGCCATGCCAGTTTGATTATTCTGATTACTGTGTAAAAAACAATAAGGTTTACATATGGGCAGAATCAACTCTTTATGTATTAAGCAAAAATACTGGTAAATGCATTTTAAAGAAAAAAGTTGGCTATTATGGAAACGGAGCTGTAGCTGTTGATTCTAAAGGAAATATTTATGGTGGACCGGCAGATGGTTCTAAAATTGTTAAGTTAAATAGTAAAGGAAAACTGAGTTGGAAAACCAAGGTGCCAGAAAAGTATTCCCCAGGCTGTATGTATGATATTAAAATTAGCAATGGAAAATTAAAAGTATACTGCGAATACTGCGATTATGAGTATTTTATTTTTAATTCAAAAACAGGCAAATTTATAAAGCCAGGTCCAAAGATGTAACCTTAATAGATGATGGTCTGGCTAAGTATTTAATGGCTATTTCTAGCAATAAGAAAGCTAAGCTATATAATGATTGCAACAGGTGAATATATTCTATGGATATATTGGCTTTATAGAGGATTTAAGAATAAGATGACAAAATAAATTATATAAATTTTGATTGAAACTGGAAAGAAAATGACCACTGTAAAGTGGTCATTTTTATGTTTGGAAAGAGAAAAATGTTGAAAAATAGTGTAAAAGTAATAAAATTATATATGAGGATTAATATTCCAGATAAAATGACCGATATATAAATGGTCAGGAGGTGATAATTTGAAAACGGGAAGTAATATAAGGTTAAGATCAGACGGGAGATACGAAGCCAGATATGTTAAAGATAGAGATAGTAATGGCAAGATAATATATGGATATTGTTATGGAAAGACATACCAGGAAGCAGAGGAAAAGCGGGAGCTACAGCTTGCAAAGCATGCGGAGAACAAAGTACGGCAAATGAATCTGCTTATTTTGGGAGCTGGTGTTCAGGGCCTTGAATTTTATGATATAGCCAGGAGCCTAAGGATTTTTTCAAAGATTTCTTTTCTCGATGATAAGCTGGAAAGGGACAATATCATTGGAAAATGGTCAGATTCTGAAAAGCTTGTGGAGGAATATCCTGTTGCAATAGTTGCAGTAGCTGATTCGAATACAAGAAGACTATGGACATCAAAAATCCAGAGAATGGGATATGTTGTTCCAACGCTGGTTCATCCTACAGCCTATGTGCCGGAAGGAATAGAGATTGGTGTGGGAAGTGTGATATGTGCCAGAACTACAATATCACCTGGAGTTATTATTGGCCAGGGAAGTATTATTTCAAGTGGCTCAATAGTTCCTAAGTCCACTAATATTCCGGAGTGGGCCTACTTTGAAATCGATAGATGTATTGAGAATTATCAAGAGAATTATGTATAGGGGGGTAAATATGTTTGGAGAAAGACTGATAATAATATTTGCAGTAGAACACTATAATCCATTAGGTGTGTTAAGAAGTCTGGGAGAGAAGGGGATTAAACCGGTTTTTATAGCAGAGAAGGGGAAGGCACCAGTTTCATCTGCTTCCAAATATGTTGGGAAATGCCATTTTGTTGACACTGTCGAGGAAGGCTATCAGGTTCTCTTAAGTGAATATGGTAATTATGACCAGGATAATAAACCAGTTATTTTATGCACTGATGATCATGTGCTTGGTTATCTGGATAGCAGATATGAGGAATTGAAGGACCGATTTGTATTGTTTAATGCCGGGAAGACAGATGGAATTAATGAGTTTATTGACAAAGGTCGAATCCTCGAATTGGCTGAAGAATGTGGCCTAAACATTGCAAAAACTGTAATTTGTGACAGGGGTGTGTTGCCTGAGAATGTGGAGTATCCAATAATCACCAAGTCTATTTCTCCAAATGTGGGAGGCTGGAAATCAGATGTATTCATTTGTCAAAATGAAAAGGAACTGGAGGAGGCATATACAAAGATTAAGGCACCAAAGGTTTTGGTACAGAAATATATTGATAAGAAAAATGAGCTTGAATATTATGGCTATTCTATAAATCATGGCCAGGATGTCTTTATATCAATTGGAGTAGATTACCTTTACTTGATTCCGGGATATTATAGTCCTTATATGAATGTTTTCGAACCACCATATAAGGAGGTACAGGATAAGATAGCTGCTATGATTAAGAAAATAGGTTTTGAGGGGATTTTTTCTGTTGAGTTTCTAAGAGACGACAATGACGAATTATATTTTCTTGAGATTAATTTTAGAATAGCTACATGGTGCCATTCTTCCACATATGTAGGAATGAATTTACCATATCAGTGGATTGAGAGCACTTTAGATGGCGAAATTAAAAAAGAATACTACAAGCCATTTAAGACCTTTAGGGCAATGGTTGAGCCTATTGACTACGGAAAAAGAGTTGATTCAGGAAAGATTACAATTGCAGAATGGGCTAAGGATTTTAAGGAGACAGAATTCACCTATTATTATGATTCCCAAGATTTAGAGCCCTATAAAGTAATGTGTGAAAACTGGGATAAACTTAAGTAAAATCTGACAAGATGCTGAGATGGATTGGGAGGAAAGGAAGAAAATATGGAGATAGTAATTGCACTTTTTATTGGAATATGGTTATGCGGATTTGCCTTTTGGGGATATATTAAGCTTAAAAAAGACTATTCTGATGTTATATCAAATATGAAGGGAGAAAAGAAATGATAAATATTTATTTGGTTGGAATGATTATTGCAATGATTTCTTTTCTCGGAATTGGAATGATTGTAAGTAGAAAGGTAAAAAATGCCGAGGATTTCTATGTTGCAGGACGACAGGCACCAGTCCTGTTGCCCGTACTTATTATTATGACGCTGGAAGCCTTTAAATCGTGGCTTCCAGCTTTTTTTATGTTCAAAAATTCATTCATTTTTTTTGAGAACACTTGAGAACAAATCAATT
>JAXJPW010000096.1:0-3564 GCA_036311465.1 Agathobacter sp. | reverse complement strand
ATTTTTTTTGTAGATGAAGATTGTACAAAACCTTTTTCAGGAAAGATAGAGGATTATGATAGAGGTTTTTTGTGCTCGGAAGGAAATGTAGTTAATGGTTTTCTTGAAGGTGAATACAGGGAATATTTTTTTATGTCCAATAAACTAGAATGTATTAGCATTATGAAACGCAACATGAAAAATGGATTATCGATTAGTTTTTATCAAAATGGTGGTATAGAGAGTATTTCGTTAGTATATAATAATACATTTTTTGATGTATATAGCTACGATGAAAATGGTTATATAAAAAATGAAAGATTGTGGACTGAAGATTCAATTCCTACATTACCTAAAGCTATTATATGTGAGTATAGACAGATGTATAATTTAGAAAAAGTAAACGAGGAAATATTGCGTGATGGAATCAACTTCCAGTTTGAAAGATATTTTAATAAATAGACAAGAGGAACTTAAACACCATATTTGTTTGGAGAGTAAGATAGATATTCATAATCTTGAAAAAATAGCAGGTGTGGATTTGGCATATTGGATTCAAAATGATAAAGAATATGCATGTTGTTGTATTGTTGTTATTGACTATACGAAGGAGAATCATTTAATAATTGAAAAGAAATACTGTATAGGTGAAATAACTGTACCATATATTCCAGGGTGCTTGGCTTTTCGTGAATATGATTTAGTCGAAAAGGCTGTTGGAGAATTAGTTAGTGATGTTGACTTGTTTATTTTTGATGGTAATGGTTATTTGCATCCTAGACATATGGGCTTAGCGACATATGCAGGGATAATGCTTGGAAAACCAAGTATAGGAGTAGCGAAGTCCTTCTATAAATTTGTAGAATTTGATTATTCAAAACTCTTAGATGAAGAATTTGCTTATAAAGATATTGTCATTGATGATGAAATATATGGGAGGGTTTTAAGAACACATAAAGGAGTTAAGCCAATTTTTTTATCTATTGGGAATATGATTACTATTGATGAAGCAACAGAAATAATAAAAAATTTGATTAGTGAAGAAAGTCGCATTCCTATTCCTACTAGATATGCAGATATTATGACACATGAAATAAGAAAGTCAGCTAGATTGTGCGTAAAAGGGTAGATAATAGTTGAGCCTGTTTTTAATACTATTTCGTATTCTATTGGAACCATAATAATATTATCAGACCCAAAAGTTTCCACTATATAAATATGGCAGATAAAGTATATTTTGACAGTGGAAAATTCACAACTTGTGTGGAGTCAATGGAAACAAAATGTGACGAGATTGAGTTGGAGGAACTTAATTTCTATTATTCGTGTCAATCTGATGCAATGGATAAAATGATAAGTTCATATGAGAATCTTATAAGTGCAATTAATGATTACAAAGCAATTCTTAACAGTGATATTCAGGTATTAAAGAAAGTTGATCAGGCCATGCTTGAACAGAATGAAAATGCTAAGAATAAGGTAGATGAAAAATTAAAGGTGGAATAAGCTAGAATGTCGGACAAAATGTTTTTACTAAAATATAGTGAAATATTAGCAATGCTTTGGGAGTTTAAAGAAAAAATTGATGCTACAATTGCTGAAATTGATGAAATGGGAGAAAGTCTTACAACATTTCTTGAATCTTCGAGCTTTGAAGGAGAAACAGCAAATAGTATTAAAAGCTATTTTAATGAGATTCATGGTTCCATGCTGTCAAGTATAAAGACTACAGCGCAGCGTGTGCAAGATGATATGACAAGGTATAAGGCTGGATTTTATGCAATTGATGCAAGTACTAATTTTATTCTGGATCAGGATATAATTCAGCAGTATGACCAGGCAATGAATGATTATTGCGGTTATACTGAAGGCTACATGGAAGAAATAAGCAAGGCCCTGGCCACTACTGCTTCCATATTTAGCTATACATATCCAAGTGGAAGCGAGAAGGATGTTACAACTGAACATAGTAATATGGATCAGAAACTAATTCAGTTCAAGAGTGACATTACAGCGCATGAAAGTGATATAGTTAACGATGTAACTAAAGTTACAGAGCAAATGATTAATCAGATAACTGTAGTCAACAAAACAATTGGTGCAGAATGGAAGGATTTAAAAGAGTACAATTCCGGAGATGGAAATAATAATCTGGAACTTTGTAAGCTGGTATATGTGGCAGGCGAATTAGATGCCGAGCGTAAAGAAAATGAAGAAGTGTATGTTCAAATCTGGGATAGTGAGGTAGCGCTGAAAGAGGCGGCAGATGCCAGAGAAGAACAGGGTGTCTGGGAAATGATAGGCGGCGGTATTCTGGCAATAACAGGAGTAGTGTGCATAGTATGTACAGGAGGTGCAGCAACACCAATAGTAGTAGCCGGCTGGGTTGCCGGAGGTGGAACTGTCGCATTCGGAATGGCAGACATGATAGAAGGCTCTGATGATATATATTATGGTTCTATCGGGGATATAAATTCTGCGTCGACTAATGATATTAAGACTTTGATAAAGAACTTAGGAGGAGACGAAAAGACCTACTACATGATAGAGAATGCATTTGCATTCACAGCATCAGCTTTATGTCCAATAGGAAAAGCAAGTATAGCAAAGGAGCTTACCTTTAAGTCAGGAGCACAAATTCTGGTAAGAGAAGGAGTATCAGACTTTGCAGCTGGAAAAGTTAGTGATTTTGTGTATAATAAGACTGGCAACCGAGTACTGAGTATGGCAGCAGGAATGGCAACCTCAGCGGGAACCAGTAAGGCCTTTGATTATGGTGATGTTGCACTTGGATGGGCTAAGAATAAAATGGCAAAAACCCGTCCAAATACAATTAAAATTACGCCAGAAATTAAACGCAGAATAATTAATCAAGCAAATAACAAAGCTATGGAAATATATACTACTCAGGGGAAAAAGGCAGCGGGACCTTGTTTGTCAACAGTATATGATCCGGTGATTGATGCTCTTAACAAAGACCTAGATCCATTGTATTATGGGCAGAATTTTAAAACTACCCCTTCAGGCTATGAGCAGTATATTAATTGGATTCAAAATGATGCAGATCCAATAATTAGAGATAGATTTTTGTCATATAATGCTGATGTAAAAAGTGGTAAAATTGTTTTAGATGAATTTACTGATACTCGATTAGCTGGCCATTCAGAAGTCAGAGCTTTAGATGAAGCGATTAAGGCTCGAAGAACATTAGGATTGCCAGTTTCAGATGCAACTATTAATGAATTGTATGTGTATAATATTGATTTGAGAACTATGTATAAGACTGGAAAGAATGGAATTCCACTTATGAATCCAAAGTGTAGATGCCCAAATTGCGTTATAATGACTGATGGAATTAATACCATTGGACATAATTAATCAAAGGAGAACTAAGAAATGAATGCGGATGAATTATATGAAGAATATGATAAAAATGGAGAACCTATTTTTTTTGTAGATGAAGATTGTACAAAACCTTTTTCAGGAAAGATAGAGGATTATGATAGAGGTTTTTTGTGCTCGGAAGGAAATGTAGTTAATGGTTTTCTTGAAGGTGAATACAGGGAATATTTTTTTATGTCCAAT
>JAXJPW010000095.1:0-32882 GCA_036311465.1 Agathobacter sp. | reverse complement strand
TTTAGACGGCTTGGTTAATAACTTATCCTTATACCATCTGATGTTACAGCCGAGAAAATCAAAGCCATCTGTGATGTGTGTGATTACCGTCTTTTCCTTAGACAACTCCAATCCTCTTTCTGCCATAAATTCCTCCACAATCGGTAGTACACCATTTTCAAGAAGTTCCTTTGTTTCGCCTGTGATAATAAAATCATCTGCATATCTGATAAAATTTACTTTTGGAAAATATGCTTTTCCTTTTATCTTCGTTTTATGGTATTTCGCTTTCAGTTTTGTTTCCAATCCATCGAGCACCATGTTACAGATAACTGGCGAGATAGCTGAGCCTTGCGGACTTCCCTGTTCCGTAGGGAACAGTTTTCTAGTTTCGATATATCCGCATTTCAGCCATTTACGCAGAATTTCCTTATCCAATGGAATATTATTTAAAATCCATTCGTGACTAATGTTGTCAAAACATCCCTTGATGTCTCCCTCAAGTACCCATTTTGGCGATTTCGCCTTATTCAGACTTGTAAAGCACTGCTCTATTGCGTCCTGCGTACATCTACCAATCCTAAAACCATAGGAATTAGGGTCTGCTGTAATTTCCGCAATCGGCTCTAATGCGAATTTATATAATGTCTGCATTGCCCTGTCTTTCATAGTCGGAATACTTAAAGGTCTCTTTTTCCCATTCTTCTTAGGTATATATACTCTTTTTAATGGTTGTGGTTTGTAGTTCTTGCGTTTTAAATCCAGAATTGCTTCATATTTGGACTTTGGTGTAGACCATAATACTCCGTCTACTCCTGCTGTCCTTTTTCCTCGATTTTCTGTTACCCTTTTTACTGCCAAAGCTCTAGCGTAAAAAGAGTGTGTGAGTAACCACTGCAAGGATTTTACCCTGCCATGTTTACCCTCTTGATGAGCCTTTACGATACGCATTTGTAGTTTTTTAACGTACGCATTGGCTTTGTTCCAATCAATCTTGTCCCATTCCTTTGCGACGTCAGAAGTCGCACACATTTTCATGTCCATTTGCTTTACTCCTTTCAAAAATTCTATAAATTCTCTCGTAATTAAGCACCATGCGGAAGTCTGCTCCCCTTTCGGGTGGGGCAAATTTTGAACCCCTATCCACTTCATTACAAAGTGGCATTCGCTTTTTCCGCAATCCCATACCCGCATTCCCAACAGCTTTCCTTACGGTCTGCCTGCCCAATGGGCGGAAATACGGGCTTACCGTGTTCCACTTAATTAACATGATAGGTTAGGTTCCGCCTCTTCTCCGGCAGTTTAATGTCCGTGTACCCCCAAACATGGAGAGGGGTAACCAACTGCACACCTTTTGGTTCAAGCCTGTCAGCTACTTTGGCTTGTTTCGCCTTAACGAAGTTTATCAGCGGTTCACATATGTTAACCATACTATCAAAGCCTGCACCCTAACCACTTTGTAGCTAGCAGTTTCGATTTTAACCTCACAGTTTAAATCTCCAAGTAGGGTTACGTTTAATCACCAGCTTTTGAACAATGTCATTACTTCCAAAGCCAATGGTGAGGGCTTCAGCCAACGGAATGGCTGGTTTGGTCGGATAGTCCGCCAAACAGTTAAATTAAGCGACTTCACGTCGCACCCAGTTGTATGCATCAAAGGTTCCTTTGGTAACATATCTGTATATTGCAACTTCCTTGTTTTCATTGCCTTGTCTGATGCCTCGTCCCTCTCTCTGCTCAATGGAAGAAGGCTTGTCGAGTAGGTCAGCGGTATTACTACCGCTTTCCCCTCTAAGAACCGTGCGTGAGAGTTTCCCCTCACACGGCTCGAGCAATTCTAAGCATCTACAAATATAGATGCCGGCTAGTTCACTAACGATTTTGTTTATAACATTTATCGTGTACTAAGTATTTGACACAATTACCATCAATTACCTTTTCACGAACATTCCATTGGATTTCAGCAGTTATCTTTTCTCCGCATAACGGACAAATTCTATTCTGCTTATTCCAAAGGTATAGCAAAGATTTTCTACCTTTCAGAGATTGTGACATCTTATATGTCATTCTCTCCTCAAAGTAATCTTTCCACTCTGCATCAAACGGATTTGCTTCACTCTTTATCTTTTTATGCCTAACAATCTTCGTTTCAAAAGCGAGCTTTAATGGAAAAACATCTTCTTTGTTGTTTTTGTTCAGTACAACAAGAAATCTCCAATTCCGTCCTTTGTATGAATGAAAATATCGGTTTAACACCCATTTCTTACTCTTTTTCGGATGTCTCCGCTTTGCCCACTGCCATAGTTTGCGATAAATTTGGTCGTCAACCCTCTGAAAAATTTCTGATGATACACCACTTTTATAATAATTAGCCCATCCCGTAATCTTTGGATTTAAAAGTCTTATCATTGTTTCCTGCGTACAAGATTTGTTACTCTCAATCGTATATCTGATACTGTCAAGAAATTTCTTTACGCACTTTTTAGATGGCTTTATCAAAAGTACATTATTGTATTTCCTTACATTAAAGCCAAGAAAATCAAATCCATCATCAATATGCGTAATAAGAGTCTTTTCCTCTGAAAGTTCCAAACCTCTTTCTGCCAAGAATGTTACCAACATCGGCTTGATTTCTTTTTCCAAGACATCACGTTCTGCACTTGTGATGATAAAATCATCAGCATAACGCACTAAATTTACCATAGGAGAATACTGCTTTCCGTTCCTTGTTTGGCGATAATATTTCTTCGCCAACATAGGTTGAATGCCATCTAATGCCATATTTGCAAGTGTTGGAGAAATAATTCCCCCTTGCATTGTTCCTTCCTCTGTTTTGTAGAGTTCTCCTTTAAAAATCACTCCACATTTCAGCCATTTTCTTAAAATATCTTTATCCATAGGAATATTATTTAATAACCATTCATGACTGATATGGTCGAAACAACCTTTAATATCTCCCTCTAAAATCCATTTTGGAGAATATCCATGAGACAGTACTGTGTGGCACTGCTCAATAGCATCCTGACAACGTCTTTCCTTACGAAATCCATAGGAATGTGCGTCCGCCATAACTTCCGCTATCGGTTCAAGTGCCAACAGATATAATGCCTGCATAGCTCTATCCTTCATAGTCGGGATACCCAAAGGGCGTAACTTACCATTCGCTTTCTTTATAAATACTCTGCGTAATGGCTGTGGTTTGTAGCCTTTCCTTTTTAAATCAAGAATGGCTTCATACTTTGCTTTCCCAGTTGTCCATAGAACACCATCGACACCTGGAGTTTTCTTTCCTTCGTTAGTTGTCACTCTCTTTACTGCGATTGCCTTTGCAGAAAAGGAGTGTGTCAGCGTCCACTGCAATGATTTAACTTTGCCGTGTCTGCCTTCCTTTCTAGCCTTTACAATACGTTCTTGTAGCTTTTTAACCTCTCGTTCGCATTTCTTCCAATCAATGGATTTCCATGCAAATTCATAGTCAGTAGCCGCACACGTTGTTTTATTAACGCTCATTTGCTTTGCTCCTTTCAAAAGTTCTATAAGTTTCTTGTAATGAATCACCTTGTAGAAGTCTGCACTCTTTCGAGTTAGGGCAAATTTTGAACCCCTATCCACTCTATTACCGAATGGCATTCGCTTTCTCTACAATCCCATACCTGCATTTCTGTCGGCATTCCTTACGGTCTGCTTTCCTAATAATTAGGAGAAATACAGGCTTACCCTGTTCCACATAAATAACAACAAGTAGCTTAGGTTCTGTCTATCCACCGACGGTACTAATATCCGTGTAGTCCTACCATGGAGAGGACTATCTGACCGCATCCCATTTTGGGCTAGAGCCTATCAGCATCTTTGGCTCCTTGGACTTTACGATGTTTAATCGACAGTTCACATATGTTAACCATACTACTCAAGCCTCGCTCCCTAACCGCATTGATGCTCGCAGTTTTGTTTCCACCTCACGGTTTCCACTCCTTGCATATCGCAAAGGGCTACTTTGTCGTGTCAGCTTCCCAACATCTTTGTTACCGCAGATGCAGGTGGCACTAGGCTACCACTAACGGAATAGTGGGTTTAATCAATATTAAATTGTTAAACAGTTATTTATGCGACCTCAGGTCGCACCCAGGGACAGTCCACATGATGCATAGCAACAAGGTGTGTCTGTACATTAACTCCGGTTCCGCACTTGTCAGTCGAACCGATAAGAACTTTTTTCTTACCTGTCCTCATCTCCTTAAAAAGTGCGTCTCTCTGTGCATCCGTCTTGGCATCATGGATAAATGCTATCTCATCTGCGGGAATACCATACTGGATAAGTGTCTCCTTCAGATAATCATAGATAGTAAAGTCCTTATCCGGTCCCGGTGTGCCGATATCCGAAAAAATAAGCTGGCAGCCTATATGACCGTCAGCATTTCCTTTCTCATATTCTTTCCACACATTCTCTGCTACCTTATTGAGCTTTCCATCCGGATTATTTGGAGCATCCTTATCAATCAGTCTTGCATCCGTTCCTAATAGTCTTGCCTCATGAGTGATCTTTAAAAAGTTATCCTCACTTGGATCAACTCCACCACTTCTGATACGCTCTGCTCTTGCAACAAAGTTTTCCATGACCTGCTTTACATACCAGTCCGGCTCTGACTCCACAATGATAGGCTTGCCACCACGAAGAGCCGGTACATCAAGGTCAAGCATGTCTGCTGTCTGCACATCGGCTATCTCACGGAAGATATTCATAAGCTCAGGCAGATTCGTAAATTTATTGAACCTGCTCTTAAATCGGAAACCACTTCCCTCAACTGTAAGCTCCAATGCAGTAGTCACCTCACCAAAGTTTGCAGCCCATGAATCAAAGTGATAAATTCCCATCTCTTCAAGAGCCGCCTTCTGCAAGTAAAGCTGCATAACATACATCTCACACATTGTATTGGATATTGGTGTACCGGTTGCAAATACAATGCCTCTGCCATCATTTATCTCTGACAGATACTGACACTTAAGCTGCATATCCGTTGACTTCTTAGCCCCTGAACTGCTGATTCCCGACACATTATTCATCTTTGAAAATATGGCAAGATTCTTAAAATTGTGTGCTTCATCTACCATGATGGAATCTACACCAAGCTCCTCAAAGGTAATCAGGTCATCTTTTCTACTCTCATCAGTTAATGATTTTAGCTGTTCCTCCAGTTTTTTCTTCTGGCTCTCCATCTGCTTAACAGTCCAACGCTCTCCGTTACGCTCCTTCATCTCATCAATCGCATAACTGATTTCTTCAATCTGCTCATTAAGCATCCTCTCCTTTCTCTCTGCTGAGATAGGGATTTTCTCAAATTGCGAATGAGACATGATTATACAGTCATAATCTCCAGTCGCAATCCTTGATACAAACTGCTTTCTGCGGCTCTTTTCAAAGTCACGTTCCGTAGCAACCAAGATATTGGCTGACGGATAAAGCCTTAAAAATTCACTGGCTGTCTGACCGATAAGCGGCTTTGGAACTACCATGATTGTCTTATTGGCAAGTCCAAGTCTTTTCTGCTCCATACAGGCTGCCATCATCTCAAAGGACTTTCCTGCACCAACACAGTGTGCCAATAAGGTATTTCCTCCAAGAAGGATTCTAGCCACAGCATTCTTCTGATGAGGCTTTAACTCAATCGCAGGATTCATTCCTGGAAACTGCAGATGGCTTCCATCATACTCACGCAGGCGGATGTTATTGAATGTTTCATTGTAATACTCCACATACTTCTGTCTGCGTTCCGGCTCTGAAAACAGCCATTCCTTGAACTTTTCCTTGATCATGTTCTGCTTTTCCCTTGCAAGCATTGTCTCATTCTTATTGACTTCGTAATGATACTTGCCATCCCCATCATCAATCCTGTCCCTGACTGTTACAGTTTTCAGATTCAGTGTATCCTCAAAAATAGAATAAGCATCCATGCGGCTTGTACCATAAGTCTTAGTAGCTGCCACTGAATGCTTATCCATGCTTTTATTCTCAATGAACCATTCCATGCTCATTTTATTTAAGTGTACCTGAATACCCGAATTATAATACTGGCTTCTGACTGCCCTTGCTCTCCTTGGTGTATTAAGAAGCTCATAGATAAACTGCTCATAATCAAGCGGCTCAATCCATGTCGTACCAATCTTCACATCAATATCCGAGGCTTCAATCCACTCCGGCTGCACTTTTTCAAGGGCTGCCACATTGCCTGCAAACCTCTCAGCCTGTGGATTATCGGTATCTGCTGCCATAGCCTTAGCTACACGAAGCTTATCCCTTACATTGCCCGACAGATATTCGTCCGCTGTCTCCCAGCCAATATCCGGGTTATTCTCGTTGTAACGGTCGGGATTAAGAAAAATCAGTCCTTCCAGCTCATTAACCAAAGCTGCCCTCTTTATTTCCATTGCAGCATCATCACTTAATGAAATCTCTTCCACCTGGTTACCGCTTTTCTTTGCCAGATTCTCCAATGCTCCAGATATATCCGGCTGATAGATAGAAAGCATATATGCAAGATTCACATACCCAAATTCATTGACTGACACATTTAAAGCCTCCACCGCAGTTTCCACTCTGTCTATGACAGTCTTTGCTTTAATCGTCTGCTTATAGAACATATCCGCCTTCTTCACCTCCCCGTCTTCATTTACTTCCTCAAGACTGCAAAGAAGCGGGTAATCACTGTCATCTCTGAAGGCAATCCTATTTGCTTTTGAAGTAATGGCTCCATACTGCTTTACAAATGCATCATACTTTACATTAAGAAGTCTCTGTTTATCTGCAAGCTCTTCCTCGCTACAGCCTTCCATCTGAATATCAATCAATTCTCTTGTTATCTGTCTGATTTCATCTAATTTTAAGATTCTCTCCTCAGCAGTCTGCGATACTTCTTTTCTTACCATCTCGGAATTTTCCCTGTAGTAGAGCTTTCCTTCAAAGAATGTGTAAGTATAATTTCTCACATCGGGATCTGCAGGAATAACTTCCTCAGCCTTTTCTTCACTATCTGCTGCCCTTTCAAAATCTGTCATCTGTGCTTTGATATTGCTGATTGCCTTATTGAGTGCTTCATACATATTAAAGTTCTCATCATCATTCACACAGACTGTGTATCTGCTATCTTGTCCGTAAATTCTTGTATCATATTCCATATGACCAAGAATCATCTCCGGGTGTTCTGCAAAGTATGAATTGACTGCAATACCATCCTCAGTCACACCAAGGTGTACCCAGTCCGGCTCGATATCAATCTTTCTCTCCCTCTTCTGTAAGAACAGAATATCCGCAGTTACTTCGGTTCCTGCATTATCCTTAAATGCAGTATTCGGAAGTCTGATTGCTCCAACAAGCTCTGCCCTCTCTGCCAGATACTTTCTGATGGTAGGATTTGTTTTATCAAGTGTTCCCTTTGTGGTAATTACTGCTACCATGCCTCCCGGTCTTACCTGGTCGAGTGCTTTTGCAAGGAAATAATCATGAATACGGAAGTTATACTTGTTGTACTTTGGATCAAACACCTTGTAATCACCAAATGGCACATTTCCCACAACCACATCAAAAAAGTTATCCGGATATGTGGTATTCTCAAAACCTGTGATACTGATATTCGCATTCTGATAAAGCTGCTTTGCTATTCTTCCTGAAATACTGTCAAGCTCAACTCCATACAACTTACTTCGCTGCATAGGTGCCGGCATACTTCCAAAGAAGTTACCGATACCCATTGATGGCTCTAATATATTGCCACCTCTGAAACCAAACTGGACAAGTGCCGAATTCATGCACATGGCAATTTCCGGAGAAGTATAAAAAGCATTATTTACAGTTGACCTTGCTGCACTGTATTCATCATCAGATAAAAATTCTTTGAGTTCCTTATACTCTTTATTCCAGCTTGCATTGTTCTCATCAAATGCCTGTGACAGTCCACCCCAGCCGACAAACTTTGACAAAATCTTCTGTTCCTCCGGTGTGGCAAGACGGCTCTCTGATTCTATCTGCTTTAAGGTACGGATTGCATCCATATTCCACTGGTATCTGGTCTTGGCTCCGCCCTTTTCCACCTCCCATAGGTTATAATGAAAGTTATGTTTTTCCTGCCCGGTAATATTCTTCTCAGTATCAAGGCTTTCTACTTGCTGTAATGACTCCTGCTTTGATGTTGAATCCACAGCTTCCTGCGATTCTATATCAGTCTGGATACCACCCGCAGATACTGACACTGTATGATCAGAAATTACATGTCCGTTCTCATCAATCTTAGTATTCCAGCCATTTGTAATCGCTCTTTCCCTGTTTTCAAGACGATTGGCTCTGACACTATCCTCAATATCAAAGAATCTTTTATAGACAGGATTCATCTTACTCCTGTCAGTTTGCTGCTTTGTTTCCTGATAATACTTTTTCTGATCTTCTCCACAGTAAAATGGCTGTTTTACCACATAGGATAAGATTTCATAAATTTCACGCCAGTCCAGTGATCCTTCCTTACGTTCACCATTTCGGTTCTTATAGCTGATCTTCACGTAAGCACTTCTGATTGAATATTCCACAAGACCATACTTATTATTGGAATATGCTTTTCTTTCAACATTGTCTGCACCTAATGCTATATCCCTGATAAGATCAAGCTTATTCGGCATAAATGCAAAGTCTGACTGCACCACATCCATAAGGAATGCCCTGAAAGGTGTATAACAGCTGCAGTCTGTTACAAGAATCTCTGCTGCATCCCGCAGATCTTCATCAAGTTCTGCAATCCGCTTGGCATAATCAATCGGTGTAATATACTGCAAATCAGACGGGTCTTTTTTATTAGTCTCAGACTCAGCTTCAATCTCTGCACCATATTCAGCCATTGTAACCATACGTTCCTCATCATCAGCTTCCTGTGGTGTCATACGATTAACTGCATAACTTTCCGGTTCATCAGGAATGGCATAATCATCAATCTCTGATTCTGCCTCTTCTTGTTCTGCTTCCCTGTATTCTGCATCAATGACATCATCATCTTCTCGCAGTCCATCCATTGTAAGCTCGTCAATACGAGGTGTCTCCGGCTGATATTCTCCAGTAAGAATAAGAACTCCTAACTCCTTTTCAATATCTTTCCATGAAATATATCCTTCAACCTCACCATCTTCATCTCTCCACTGAAAACGAAGTCCATTACCATGAAATGTGTCATATCCGTGCAGTCCCAGACCGTCAAGCGGCCAGCCTGCACCTCCCTGACCATACTCAGCTTTGATACGCTTTGCTCTGGTCCCTGCATCAATCTCTGTCTCATATATCTTACATACCCTGCCTTTGCCACCAATAAAGCCAGTTCCTCTCATAAGCACCTGTTTGATATACTCACTAGGAACTGTGGCTGACTTTTTAGGATTCAGATAATTATATTTACCAGCTAATGCAGCTTTTCTGTCCTGCTCAAACTGTCGCATAAACTGATTACTGTTTTCATCCTCGGTATGAATAGCACCAAAGCTTGCCTGTCCATTCTGGTCGAAAAAAAAGGAAGCCTGTGTATATTCGGCTTCCTTACTAACACCCAATGAATTGATTTCATCAAGTTCTCTATTCAGTTCTTCTTTTGTTTCATCTCTTAGTGAAACTTCATTACTATCTGGTGGAGCACTACTTCCTCTGCCTGCATCTTCGCCTGTTCTCTCAGTTTCCACATCTCCATTGTCGAGGATGGATTCTGCGGCTTGTGCTTTTCCAGATACTGTTTCTCTAGCTGGTCGTACAGCTGATTCGCTTCCTCCTCTACCGCTGACATCTTCTCGTACATCATCCCGAATCTTATCAGAGTCTTGTATCTTTCCGGCTCGTTCTCCTCCAGATAATGCATCGCCATCCTTCCGTACTTGCCCAGCTTCTTTAAATTCTCCGCCTCGTCCGGCATTGCTATATCCGGATACATCAGTCCGTCCACCTCTGTGTAAGTCAGTCCATCTACCATAATTCATTCTCCTTTCGTTCTCAATGGTCTTTAAGTTACGACTAAATTCTCTAAGAACACTACAGGAGACATCGCATACAATGGAACCAAGACGGTAAACTATCTCTTCATCCCTGATGTTTACGATCTGACTAAAATCCTGTTCTTGCACAGATAAGTCAAATCCGCATCTCGTCCCTACAGCATACATGACACTTGAATAAACAAGCTGTTCCATGTTCATTTCCTGCTGTAAGCCATTGCGTTTTTCGTTGAATTCCTTTATCACACTACCTGATAGCTGCATAAGTTCGGTCATTCTATCCCCGAACTCTTCCTTTATTATAGTCCAAACATTTGTTCCTGTAAACTGTTTTAGTGTGTTTTTTAGAGACTCCTTATCATCGTTATCGTACTGCTCAATCTGACCTTCTGAAACAAGAAAGTCCATATAATCCTTTAGATTCTCTCCCTCCAAGTCCCATGTCAGCTTGACATTTGCTCCTCCGGTATCACTGATATCAAAGATATATCTCATACGGGGATTCAGTGCCCTTGACGGGAAAATGGCACAGCCTTTCGCACCACGCTTTACATATCTTCCCACCTTTTTCCAGGTATCATAATCTGCCATAAGTGTGCTTCTCTCCGGAGATCTCTGAGCTGTTACCATAACGATATTGTCAAATTCATAGCGGTACAACTGACCTGCAACCTTTAAAACATCTTTCCAGTTCTTATCTGTTCTGGTGATATTTCCAATCTCAGAATCATATATCGCCTTGACTTTCATATCAACGCCCATACCTGTACCTCCTTTACGACTATTCCTTACCTTTCAAAATCTTTTTATAGAGCTTTAATTCTTCTTTATCCAGACCAATTACCAGATTACCCTGAATCTCTCCATCTTTTGCAAGGTCATCCTGTCTGATAATTTTTTTCACAAGTCGAAGCAGAATATAACATTCCTTTGACTTCTTCATACTCTGCTTAAATGACATTTCTTTTTCTTCCTGTAGTATATTAAGGTTATAAATTGCCGCCTTAACCTTTACTGTCACATCATCCACATTTTCAGGTGTAATCGTTATATACTGCTTGACTGCACCCGTTCTTTCCCATTCTGTATGAATTTCATCCATCAGATATTCCATCACTTTTTCTAAATTGTCTTTTTTCATCTTATCTTTCCTCCGTTTTCTTTTAATGAAGAAGGGAGCTGACCTTCGCTGTATGGCGAAAAATCAACTCCCTTCATGTCCTCTGCGTTAAGGACTATCTGTTCTGAATAATACATATCCATTGCTTTATTGATGGCATCATCAAGCGACTCCGCTTTTACCCTCTCAACTCTTGAGAGGACTTCTTTTATCTCAACATCAAATTCCTTTTCCATTTGATATCCTCCTGTTTACATCATCCTCAGCGAACTTTTTCTTCTTTTACCTGTGGTTTCCTGAAGCCTGCATCATACTTTCCATCTTCAAGTCTGTCATAGAAATAATCTTCCTCTATTGTTCCAAACTCCTCATACATCTGATGCAGAAAATCATTCTGCAGCTTCTTTGGTACATCCTCATCCTTTGACATATCCTGATAGAAATGAAACTTCTGCTTAAGCTTTGCCCGGTAATCGTAGATATCCTCTACTTTTTCTGGTGTACCATATTCCTTTTTATACATTCTGAAATTCGTAGTTGATAACGTAGACCCAAGATAAATGCCATGTTCCCACGATACTCCAATCGTAGTATTGTCATTTGTCGGCTTCTCATCTTTCGGGTATCTTTTGTACTCTGTTACGCCAAGAGCAATCGTAAGAGATCCGCTTTTCATATCCATCACCACAAGATTTTTTGGCGATAACGCTTCAAGCACCATATAATCATGATCATTGAAGTTGTGAAATGTCTGTCCTCTCTCAAAGGTTCTGTCGTTTTTCTCATAATGCAGGATAAAGTCATCAATCCAACCTCTATCTGTCATTCCAATCTCCTTCATCTTCAATATGCACTCAGGAGAACTTGCTTGCTTATCAAACCGAAACTCTTTTGAGTCGTTGTATATTCCCTGAAGGAAATGTCCCAGCTGCACATCATCTCTACATAATCTTGCAAAAACAGTGACATTTTCTGTTCTATAATACTCTGCATAATTATCAGCTTCACCAAGTGTTCTTCCAAGAAGCAGCATCTGCTCGGAAAGATCTGACAAATCCTTAATATCCACAAATCTCTTATAATCATCTACTGTCATAAGCATATTTGTCTCTGTTCCCTTATCGTTTTCTGTTACCAGAACTATATCTGTTAAATTCATAAGCATCTCCAATCTCAGAGAGGACTTATGCCCTCTCTGCATATTTCCAATTTATGGTCGTCCTATCACAACAATCTTTCCCACACTCGCAACATCACGATAGACAACTCCGGCACTCTCATTAAGTGCCTCTACCACCTTGCCATTACCAACATACACAGCTACATGGCTGATATTCTTGTATCTTCCGTTGTTTGTAAAACTGTAGAAAATAAGATCTCCCGGCTGCATTTCATCATAGGATACTGTCTTTCCTGCTTCATCAAGTCCCTGCGCTTCCGCAGCTGCTGTGGTTGCTCCGCCATGACTGATATCCACTCCTGCATCTTTCCATGAGTAATATGCAAGAGAACTGCAATCATAATAATTGCCGGAATCTCTCATATCCTGACTGTATGGAAAACCAACTCTGTGAAGTGCGTATGAGCAGACTTTTTTCTGCCTGCTGTCAGTGATTCCACTAAGAATAGCATTGATTTCATCCTCTGTCATGGAACTTACTCCCGGACTGCCGCCTCCACCACCGCTTCCGCTGCCAGCGTACCCAAGCTGTCCCATAAAGTCATCACTCATAATCTGCTCAAGCATTTCCACCTGGTTAGCGTCAAATCCATACACCGAAATCATATCCCGATAAGATTTGAGTGTGACATTCACATACAGTACGGACTTTGTAACTGTCGTCACATTGCCATCTGCATCTGTTTCTTCCACATCTTTTGTTCCAGCGCTTGTAGTATAGGAACACATATCATTTACGACAGTCTGTAGCCAGCCCTTTGACTTATCATTCATGACTGTTGCAGTATCCCCGACACCATACTTGACCATATAGACAGCCATGATGTCATAGTAATTACTTGGATTTTCTTCCATTCCTTCATAATCCACATAGACAAGCTCCCCAATGTCACATCCGGCATGTTCATTTACTTTCGTATTCACATCCCGGTTAAATTCCGACACATAAGCACTTGTGACTGTCTGTACAGTATCTCCCGATTCTAGTGGCGGCAAGAATAAAGCAAAGGGGGAATTGTAAAGAATCGCAATGACCGCAATAACAGGAATTGCAACTATTGCAACAAGTAATACTAATAACAGCAATACAAGTCCAATAATGGGAGCCACAACTTTTACCCACATAATTGCCTTCCTCACCACCAAATCTTTTACCAGCTTAGCAAAGCTGTCTGTCTGATTCTCCTGCGCTTTCATCTTATCCAGAAAGAACTTAATCTTTCTACTTCGGTTAGTTGCCTTGGCATCCTTTGCCTCAATGGACACTCCTGCTGCATATCCTGCTGCCATACCAACAGCTGTTCCGACTCCCGGTGCAACTGCTGTTCCTGCCACTGTTGCCGCAGCCTTTGTAGCTGTCTTAGTTGCCACTTTTGTTGTAGTCTTAGCAATCTCCTTTGCTACAGTCTTGGCAGTATCTTTAGCAGCTTTCTTCGCTGACTGTTTTGCCAGCTTCCTTCCTGCCTCCACCTTCTTAATACGCTTCTTTGCTTGCTCTGCTGCCTTTTTCCTAAAGAGTTCAGCGCCCTTAGAAGCAGTCCCTGTGACCGGTCTACTCGCTTCATAGGCAAGATATGCTGCCTGTGATACTTCCTGCCCTCCATCAACTTGCTCCGTAACTGCTCCAGCTGTAAGTGCTCCTGCTCTTCCAGCAATATGAAGATTGGTATTCTTTGTCTTGATGGAAGTATTTGCTTCCTTAATATTACGCTTAAATCTCGAAAGCCCCTTATTTTTTACCTCTGACTGATGAATGGTACTCCTACGATAAATCTTCTTTTTATCAGCCTCAGTTGCTTTTGCTCCGGCTGTTTTCAGACCACGTTCCACAGTATAGATGTTACTGCCCTTTATCTTTGCAGCCTTTGCCTCATGCGTATGAATCTTTGCTTTTTCCTTGGTATGAATCACCATTGGTTTGTCGTCCACTTTCTTAATGTTCAATGTTCTCACCTCCGTTCTGAAAAAAATAAGCCATCGGGGTATTTCTACCTCAATGGCTATGTAATATAATTACTATTGTAATTTCTCTTTTATTCGATTATAGTTGCGATTTCCTGTAAACTGATTATTATGTGATATTTCTTCTAGCAATGATATACAATCACTGGAATCAAAATACCTTTTTAAGGTTGGAATATTCTCTAACAAATCATCTGCTTCTGCATAACTACCCGCTTTAGCTATATTTTTAATCAGTTCTTCTGTAAGTTCTTTTTTGTATCCAAAATAACTAGCTTGTATATACATTCTTTCGATCATCTCTTTATCAAAAATTGACTGTTCATATATATAAGCAGACAATCGACCTATTTCATTAAAATGATTTTTGATATCATCTATCCCATACAAATGTTCCGCAAATAATTTGATTTGTTCAATCTCTGGCTTCTTTGGAGACATTACTTCAGTATTATAGATATCTCTACTGGAATCCAAAAAAATATTCCTTAAAACATGTCTAGATTCATCATATAAAATACTTTTGATATAATCATTTAATGTTGCCATAAAATCTGGCAATTTTTCAAGGAAATAAATCAAATTTACCAACCTACTATTGTTTTTAAAGATTATTACTGTTTTATCAACTTCATAATCATTTTTTAGGTTTGCTTTTTTATACTCTTCTATATTTGTTAGATTTTCAGGTTCTATTTTTTCAAATAATTCTGTATGATTTTTTAAATAATTCGAAAAATAACTCACATCGCTTTTGCATAGCGCAATCAATGATGTAACATATGCTTGTTTGTATTCAAAATCATCTTTTATGAAAGACATTTTCCATAAAAATTTAAATAACATTTCTTTTGGTTTATTTGTCATTTTCGATATATATCGTGTATATAGATAATCTTCTAATCCAATGATTCCATTTGTATCATAAAAATTCTTAATATCTTTCTCTATTTTTTGATTAATATTAATTGCAATTACTGGATCTCTCAAAAATACAATTTCAAAAGCCTTCCTTATCATATCAGCTGCCGTCTCTCTACTTATATTTTTTATTTCGAAATAATCAATAGTGTTATCACTCTTTAGCGATACAATTGGATGAGCTGAATAGTTTCGATTCGTTTTTAAGTTCTCTAGTTCATCAAACTCTTCACTGGTAACTAAATTTATATTCTTTATTCCTTTCAATAATGTTTCTTCCCATTGCGGAGATTTTGGTGCATTAATTTTTTGAGTACTAATTTCAACCATCAAATCCTTTGCTTGTTGAACATCATAATAGTTCGACAAAACATTTATTTTGCTTAGTAAATCATATATCATAGTTGTATACAATGTAACTATAGCTGCCCTATAATTACCATTTGAATAACATGAAATAACTTCTTCTAATAATGCTTGTGTTTCTTTATCTTTCACTTTTTCCAATTCTTCCGTCATAACAAATTTATTCATTTTTCTTGCGCTCTCCTCTGTATCAAGTAAAAAAACAATTTAGATATTCACTAATTTATGTCAGCAGATGAATAACACCTGCTGACCATTATACCATAAAGTAATCAATCTATTAATTACTTTCATCTATTTTTCATAATTTCCCTTACTCCTCTTCTCTGCGATCTTCTCATGGATGTTGGTGTTGTACAATCTATAAAGGTCAGTATCCTTACTGATCTGATTATCAAACGGTATCACAACTGAACCACACTTGATAAGCCCCATTCCCGATGCCGTGTTGGTTACGAATCGAAGCTGTGCCTCTGATACCCCTATAACCTCCGCCATCTTAGAACTATCTGTATTCGCCTGCTTTAAGAGTGCCACGAACTCAGAGTTTGCAAGCATAGTTGTTGCAGTGTAGTTCTGTAACAAATCGATGACATTCTGTGTGATACCAGTACAAAGTCCTCCCTGCTTTCTTACTTTCTTCCAGAGCTGCTGCAAATATTTCGCAGAATACTCTGAATTAAGTAAGATATGGAACTCATCAATATATAGCCATGTTGCCTTGCCTCTCTTTCCATTTTCAACAATCCTGTTCTGAATGGATTCCATCATAACAAGCATTGTAATAGGACTAAGCTCTGTGCCTAAGTCCCTGATACCATAGACTGTAAATCTGTTATCTACATCCACATTTGTCTGGTGGTTGAAGATATTAAGTGAGCCATTTACGAAAAGCTCCAAAGATAATGCAATGTCCTTTGCTTCGTCCTCCGGCTGTGCCATAAGAATATCGTAGAAATCGCTCATTACAGGGATATACTTTTCCTTGCTCCTTGCAATGTCGATATACAGTTTTCTCACACATCTATCAATAATTGACTTCTGTCTTGAATTTAAGCAGTCACCGATACACTGTTCACAAAGACCAAGCATGAACTCGCCCTTTTCCCTAACCATTCCTTTGGAATCATTCGAATCAAGGCTCCATACATCCATTTCAAGCGGATTCACATAATTATCCGTGTAAGTAGACATATTTACTACTGTTCCGCCGTAAGTTTCAGCAATATCAAAGTATTCATTCATAGGATCTATGACAATTATCTCGTCATCGCCTGATAAGAATACACTTCCCATCTCCATCTTGCAGAAGAAGGATTTACCAGAACCCGGCACACCGAATACAAAACCATTACCATTAATGAGCTTCTTTCTGTTGCCGATATTCACATTCTTACTAATCTGGTTGATACCATAATAATTGCCAGTGCTGTCATTAAGCTCCTGCACATTAAATGGCATAAGTACCGCAAGCGACTGGGTAAGAAGTGTACGCATTGTCTCCACCTGTCTTACTCCAATTGGAAGTGCTGTATTAAGTGCTTCTCTCTGCTTTAGGTAATGCGTATCAATCGTGCAGCTGTTACGCTTCCCGATTGTCTCTACTGTCTCACATACACTTTCAAGCTCCTTCTTGCTCTCTGCCATAAGAATAATAGTAACTCCCACGAAGAAAAGGCACTGGTCATTCTCACGAACATCATCCATGATTTCTTCAATCTCCTTTTTCTCCGTTCTCTTTGCATACGAGATTTCCGTAGAAAAATCATTGTTCTTATTACGGATTCTCTGCTGCTTGATGATATCCGACTCGATACCAAGGTACTTTTTCTGAAGCACCTTAGTAGTTAAATCCTTTGGCACAGGCACTACATCAATGCTTGTAATAGAATGGACTGGAAGAGAAGTAATCTCATTGATGAATCTGTCTGATAAACTACTCGGATACTTCTTGATAAAAAGTGCCTTACAAAATTTACTCTCATCCTCAAAATGATCTGGAAAATATTTCACCATTCCATTACACAGATCATTCTTAAAATCTGCTCCGACCTTCTTTGCCTTCTTAATATCAAAATCAAAGCTGCCCTCATCTCCAAGATGATAATAGTCATAGAGCACTTTCAGTCTCTCATTTCCGCTAAGAGGTACAATCTCTGCACCAAGCTCTATGAAAGCCTTGTGTATCGTTGCCTCAAGTGTGGCAAACTGTGCCTTTGCCTCCTCGAAATTCTTTCTCTCGATTGTAATTGTCAGGTATCTTTCCTGCTCAATTCCCTGTCTGCCCTCAATAATCTTCTCCTCAATGATGTCATTGTAGATTCCACGATAATTATTGAAGCCATCGCTTTTTTCAGCAATCAGAACCTTATCACGAAGATCATCCATGTTTTTGTTCTTATTGTTAATCGTAATCTTGTAATTACAGTCCAGCGAATTTAAGAACTTGCAGTATCGCTCAAAGATCCCAATCTGCTCATCCTCTGTTGCTGTAGTGTAATTGATGTCGCAAAAGCGGTAGCTCTTGGAATACTTATTCTTGCTTACTTCAAAAATGCCGTTTTCAGCCACCGCCATAATCTCTATGGTTTCCTGAATGGATTTAGGTGTCTTATACAAAGGCTCACTTGCCTTCTTTAAAAGCTTAAATCCGTCTGTAAATAAACCCATTGTCTCTAACCTCGCTTTCTTTTTAATCATGAATGCCTGCATTCATGCTGCGAAATGCACATCATACAACGCATGATTCTCCTCTGTGCATTTCTGCAATCCTGCGGAGCATCTTCTCTGATTTATCAGAGCATTGAAGCCCGCCGGGAACTCACCCAACGGGCTAGTTCCCGACCTTCCGGTCAGATACTTCTCTTAGTTACTAATGCATTGCCTTGTATGCCGCAATTCCTGCCACAGCTGTTACAATCACAGCTACAAGCCCAAGCAACATATTTCTTGTCTTTTTCTTCATTGCTTCAAATTTCTCCTGCTTCTTTACTGCCGACTCCAAAGTAGTAATCTCCGTCTCAGCCTTTTTACTTTTCTTCTTTACCTGTTCAGTCTGTTCCAGTTGAAATACCTTAATCGTCGGCTCTCCCTCTGTCGATACATAGGTTAGTGCCCTATTTGCAAACATAAAATACAGCTTTTTACCCATATACTCATAAAAGCTCATACCATTAAAGGAATAGAACCCTCCAAGGGCAATCGGTGCTACACAAGGTATCGCCACATAAGCTGAACCCGTAAGACCGATATATTTGTAAAGAAGAAGTACGATACCGCCACCAACTACTACACTGGCAATAGAAAATATAAGCTGTTTTGCTGTAAGCCCCATTGCCACAGATTCCTGATAGCGGTCAATGTCTTTATTAATCTCGATAACCATTGTCCTTACCTCCTATCTTGATAAATCCTTAGTTTTCGGTTGACGTGCCATACCGATATTCGCTTCATACATATCCATTCCATCCGGACACAGTTCTCTAAGCTTATCTACATTGAACAGATAAAGAGGATATTCACAAAAGCCACTCCTCTGTGTAAATCCTGTAAACTCTCCAATGTCATTGTCTGTGATAAACTTTTCAACATCCGGCATGTCATTCACATTCAGATATCCACAGTAATCAGGTGCTGCAACTGATAAATTCACAGTCACATCACCAAACGGCTCATCATATCCGTCCTCATTGCACATAAGTCCGATATACATTGCCTTGCCATTCATATACTGCTGGATATCAAGTGTCACCTGCGTTTCTCCGGTAAAACTGGAATTATAAGTTACCTCTTTCTTTTCGCTATCCATATATGCCTCCTTCTACAATCCAAATGCCTTGCTTGTGAGTGTCTGCGCACCCTTCACACTTCCAACAGTCATTGCGATAGTAAATGTCATTTCACACAGATAGATAAGTGTCTGTGCCCAGTCAGCATAGCTTCCTGTAAATGAAGGTAATCCCGCATTAATAAATGCATTACATACCACAATCGCAAGTGCCATCGTTACTGCCTCAAATACGCACGACAGGAAATACTTGCAATAGGTAGCCATTGTATGACTGACCATTCTGTTTCCTGCCATCGTAGAACATGCAATCGCTCCAAGTGGAACGATGACCAGAATCTTTAGGAATCTGAAATATACTGTGTAGATAATAAAGAAACCACAGATAATAATGATGATTGCAAGTAAAGCCGTAAGTATCAGCATTACCAAGCTCTCACCAAAGCCAAGTCCCTTAATGATGTCTGCCTGTGTACTATCAATGGCAAGCTGCGTTGTAGTTCCAGCAGAAATGAGTCCTACCAGATTTCCTATGGAAGTAAAAAATGCCTTCATAATGGTGACATTGTTCGCAACGAACCATTCTGCAAGTCCTAATCGGATAAGCATACGAAAGATTGATTCAAACCTCATCTCGTCTTTTACATCTATACTTTCCGAGCAGAAACCGATAACAAAGAACAGTACTACAAGGGATGAGCCAACCGCTACAAAGACTGGCTCAATTCCCTCAATGACTGCCCAGGGACCTCCGCCCTTGAAACTGACCGGTGACTGTCCAAGCATTGCAAAGACCAAGGATATCTGATTGTTCCAAAATCCAAACACTGCCTCAAGAAGTGCCAGGATCTTGTCTCCAAGCTTGAAAATATCCATACTTGTAATTCACCTCTTTCCTTTTATTTAATTGGGGAATTGCATTTTCCCCAATCTTAGAAACCTAAGAATGTCAGTACTGTTGAAATACCAGCCATCATTACACCTGCTACAATACCTTTTAATGCAGAGTTCATAGTAGATGAATCCTGCTGCTGATAAGCCTGTGCAAACTCCATAACATTCTTTGCAAGAATGATGACACCAACAGCACCGATGACTGCAATAATAAGTGTCTTTAAGTTCTCAAGTGGCTGTGTTACTGCGGAAGTATCTCCTGCTGCAAAACAGGTAGTGCTCATAAGCATTACTCCCATAAGTGCTCCGGATACTGCCGGAACGAATCTTTTCTTAAATTGAATAAATCTCTGCTTCATACCCTTTTCCTCCATCTGATTGTTCTTTGTTGTTGAAATAACCTGTTCTTTTCTCATGTTGTTTAATCTCCTTTTTTGAAGTGACAGAAGCGGAAAAAGCCAGAAAGGAATACACATATTCCAATCCGGCTAGCTTTCCGAACGGAATATATGCATTCCTTCTGTCCTGTTGATAGTTACTCTATGATAATCAGGCAATGCCTGTTGTACTGGTTAATCGGGCTTTCCCCGATGCGTTTTTGCTGTGACCATCTCCTTTCAAGGTATGAAAAAAAGCACCTTAACCATATTTGGCTAAAGTGCTAATTTACTCTCAAATTTGCTTTATTCTAAAAGCATTCCATCAATTATTCCAAACTTTGTCTTAAATATAGATCTATTCTGGCAATATCGTAATATGACATCCTGTACATAAGGTCTTGTACAATAACTGTCTACCACAATCTGTTTATCTTCCTCTTTCTCTATCCTCTTAAATATGCCTTTTGCATTCCAATCCGTCTTTACAGCATCTACTAAATCATTACTCATCTCAAGATGTGATAAAATCGTGGAATTCAACTCGGTTTCTTTAATTTCAGATATTTGTCCATAGTCATTAAGTTGCTTCAATTCTCTCTTAATTGCCTCCGTGTAACTTGTCATATTATTATCTCCTATCAATAAGTATTCAGGTGTTACATCTAGTGCCTTTGCTAGTTGTAAAAGATTATACGCACTTGGCTCTTCATTGAGTCTACCTTGTTCATAACGTCGTATACTCTGAACAGATATATTTGTTATCTTACCCAGCTCTTCCTGTGTATAGTTTCGTATATTACGCAACTCTTTTAATCTATCTGCAAAAGACTTTTCCGTATTCATCCTGTACCTCCAATATAAAATAATTTCTGTCTTTTGTAACTGCTCACATGTTAGTAGTCCAATAAGCCAAAGCATACCATGTGAGCAAATTATATCATATACTCTGTAATATATCTAAAAACATTACTGCTTCTTTCGATATGAACTCATCTTCTCCACAGTAACCTCCGGATAGAAATACGTCAGAATCGTTGACTTTGGAACACCTGCAGCAAGAGCTTTCTTCACTTCCTCTTTCTGCTCTGGTGTATATGACCAATGCAGCATTCGGTTTGTGATAGTATCTTCCCATTCAGGCTTTTCTCTCTCAGGATTTCTTACAGGCTTATCGCCGGTATTGTTACCACCGGAATCATCAGACTTCTGCGATTCATCAACATATTCAAGCTCATTTGCCTGCTCTCTGTCAATCTTTGCTTTCTGCTCTGCTTCATCCTGCATAGAAAATCTTCTGTTCAATTCAGTATCTCCAAGCATCATAAACTGCTCATAGGTCAAAGAATCAATATACACATTCTCGCCCTTTTCCTTCATCTTCTCATAATGCCTTACTGCTTTTTCTGACAAAATCTCAAACGGAGGACCAATAAGATTATCTGTTCCTCTTATCTGATGCACATAAGGTTTTCCTTTACCATCTGCTGTCTGATTAAACATCGGATGATTGAATGGAACAAACTTATTATCCATAATAGGATCAAAGCCACGGATAAAGATAATACACTTCTTGTTATCCAGCTTTCTGACCTCATCGGGTGTAAATAATTCTCTTCCTAATACATCATAGTTTCTCGAAGAACTTCCCTGTCTGCCTTTGGTCTCACCACTCGACTTCTTATCAATCGTACCTTTACCAAGCAGCTCTGAAACATACTTATGCGTACTCTGCTCATTGCCACCAAGATAGATAAAAGTATCGCAGTTGCCCGGAATTGTCTCCCAGGTATCTTTAAAAAGTGCTTTTAACTGGGCAAAGTTCTGAATAATGATAATACTTGAAATCTCACGGCTTCGCATTGTCGAAAGCAATGAACAGAAGTCATCTGGCAATGCGACATTCGCAAATTCATCTAACATAAATGTCACATGGATTGGCAGCCTTCCACCACAATTAAAGTCTGCCTGATAGTACAATTCCTGAAATATCTGCGTGTATAACATACCGATAATAAAGTTATAGGATTTATCACTATCCGGGATTACACAAAACAGTGCTGTCTTTGTCTCACCATCCCCATTTACTCCAATACCGATATCGGACAGATTAAGCTCATCTTTTGAGAGTAGTCGTAAAACCTGCTTATTCTCAAGAAATGCAAGTCTTGAGTTGGCACTTATGATAATGGAACGGACGGTATCTCCTGCACCTCTCATACATTTGTTGTACTGCTTGACTGCCGGATGATTGGCTCCAAGTGGGGAACTTTCCTCTAAAAACTTCATACGCACATCCAGCTTTGATGCCTTCCCCTGCTCTGTAACCTCTGCTTCTCCAAGAAGTTTAAGTACTGTCTCAAAGTTTCTCTTTGCCGGCTGTACCTCCAGCCACACATAATAAAAGATAGCCTGTAAGAACAATCCTTCCGCCTTTTCCCAGAACGGATCACTTGGTGTCGCTCCCTTTGGTGTCGTATTGCTGATAAGGTTTGTAATCAGCTTGACCACATCTGTTTCCTCTCTGATATAGGAAAATGGATTATAACAGTCTGATTTATCCATCTCTAACAGATTAATGACTTTCAGGTTATATCCGTTATTTTTTAACATCTGCCCGCAGCTTCTAAGGATTTCTCCCTTTGGATCGGTACAGATAAAGGAACAGTTATGCGGCATCTGCATAAGATTCGGTTTTACTTCATAAAATGTTTTTCCTGCTCCGGAACCACCACAGATAAGTATATTTCCATTGAGCTTGAGTCTCCTAAAATCCAGCGACATCTTCACATTCTGGCTGAGTATCCGGTTGAAATTTTCATCCTTATCTGCAAGTATCTTGTTGACCTGCTTCGGATTTTCAAATCTTGCCGTACCATATTCCTTACCGGGCATATAGTTTCTCTGACTGGTGTAATACATGACAATAGCCATCGCATAGATACCTAATGCAATGGCTACTGCTTTTACTGTATTGGAATTGTAATAGTTGGCAAAGGGAACAGCACATACTTCATTGAATCTGTCCATAAATTCATTAAAGGCAATCCCTTCCGTCCACGCACCATTTATCAGATAACCAAGATAACCGGCTAACACTGCACCCACAAGAATGAATATCAGTGACGGCTTTTTCTTTGTTGTCTGCATAAGTTGCTACCTCGCTTTCTTCGTGGTAACAGTTTTCTTCTGTGCTGTCTTTTTCTGCTGCTTCTGCACTTTCTCGTAACGCGCCCTGACAGATGACTCCACCTTGTCATAGTGAGTATAAAGCTCGGTTCCTTTCTGGGTTGTCACCACACGATTCTGCTCATCGTAAAGCTTATAATCCTTGGTGGAATCAAGGAAGGTAAGCATTGTCTTTCCACCATGAATCTCCATGATGTTTTCCTTACGGAGCCATACATATTTTGCCTCTTCTCCCCATGTGCCGGGAACTCTGGTCTTAACAGCATGCTCATTCTCCTCGACAATGAGCTTTTTACTGATAGTCACATCTGAAAGATTCGCATTCTTTGATGCTGCAACAGCTCTCATTCTATCCGCAAGGTCCTGATATCCCCTGACACGGTTGATAAAGGCATCCTTATCCATCATGACTGCATGAGTACCATCCTCATTTCTACTGCCAAGCACTCCTATAGTCTCAAGTTGCTTGATAACATTCTCTGCCTGCTCTCCATTAATACTAAAATTTTCCTTAACTTGATCCACACTGATAGCTTTCTTTTCCATAGCAAACATACCGACCTTTTCAATCAGACCATCTATAGCGGAATTTACCTTATCCCCTTCTACCGTGTGGCTTTTCTCGTTTCCCTGCTGCTTTCTTAAAAAATCCATCAGCTTACCGAGGGATTTTTCATCTCCATTCTTCAAATAATCGTCAAATGTGGCTATCTTACCAAACTTAAGCTTCTGTATCATCATATTTACACGGGGAACCGCTTCTGTATGAAATATAATCTCGCTCATTCCATCCTTCTTGTTACAGTCCGGAAGTACCGAATACAGAATTCCATACTTCTTTGCCATCTTTTCAACCTTTTTCATATCTTCGGTCTTAAACTGTAGCACCTGTAAATCTCCACCCTTTAAGAGTAATTTTCTCATAGATGTCTTACCAAGGGATTTCTCATAATCAAGCATCCCTTTCAAAAAATCAATTGCCTTCTGCATGGCAGATATACCGCCACTGCCTACTTTCATAGCAATTTCTATACCATCATATGCGACACGGATAATCTGTACCGCTTCCTGAATCTCTTCTGCCATTATCGCACCTCCACCTTTTCTCTGACTGTTGTTTTAAGGACTTCCGTTTCTGTACTGCGAATCTCATCTGCTGATACATCAATACCATAGGCAGTTAATATATCTGCAAGGTGATTGATTGCCTTCTCCTCTTCAATACGGTACATCTCAAGTGCCACAAGCAGATTTTCCACCTGCTCTACCCACGCAGGCTTCATATCATACTTTGCCCTGTATGTTACCATAATCTCGTTGGATTCTGTCTTATCAGATGAATGTGCCAAAGCCTCGACAAGAGAAATCGTGTCTTCCTTGCTTCCACTTCTGAAAGCGAACTGAACTACAAAGTTTTTCTCGTCCTCCGTAAACTTATGCTCCACTCCATTCATCTCTGTTACTGCTTCATTAACCACTGCTAAATTCATAAGTTCCTCCTAATCTGCCATACTATTTTCAAGTACTGCTATCTCAATGATCTCTTTCATCTTTTCCGCTGAAATGTTGTTATTGATAAGTTCAATAAGTTGCATCTCGGTAAGTCCCTTTTCTATAGCACTTTTAATCTGAACAAGCTGTGCAGGAACAAGATCACCTGTAGCAACAAGCTTTACAATGTCTGCTCTGGATTTCTTCTTGAAACAAAGTTTCGCAAATATTCCTGTCATCCCATTGCTACTCTTTCTGATATTCCTTTCAACTGGAAGTTTCTGTACCACATGACCAGCACCATCTATAACAGGAATCTGATAGTACACAGGTATTCCATTCTGAACAACAGGTGTTGTGTTTGGAACTGCCACTGTATCAACTATCTTTTTATCAGCAGAAGTTTCTACTGTTTCTGAATGCTTAAGTGTTTCCTCACTCTCTGCCTCTTTCTTGTTCTCTGATGCTACGCTTATTATCTTATCTTCAAGCGATTCAATTCGACTTCTCATACGCTCCATCTCCTTATCCTTTTTCTCGATGTCATCTCTAAGCCTTGCAATCGTACTGCTTGCCTTATTAAGCTCGTCCTGCTGATGACTTATCATGGCATCTTTATCCTGATTCTCTTTTACAAGTCGCTCCCTGACTTCCTCATCATCTTTGGAAGTCTCAAGACTTGCTAACTTCTCATTTAACGCATCATATCTCTTATCCTGATGGTTTATTTTCTCAACCACTTCCTCCATCTGCGAAACAAGAGCCTTCACATACTCAGCTTCTGCCGAAGACTGTTCTTTTGCTTTCGCAAGGCTTTTTAATATTTCCTCATATAATCTTCGCATGACCACAGGCTTTTCATCTTTATTCATCACTTCCTGTATCGCTTCAATGGGTACGCCTTTTTCATAGAAATCCAAGGACACCTGCATCTGATGACCGGATAGCTTACTTTCTTTAAGCAGTTTGGTCATATCTTCTGAAATACCTTTATGCAGGCATTCCGATAAGACTTTCATCTGACCGATGTTGTAATTCTTATTCAAATACAGACTGACTTCATCTTCTGTAAGCCCATCCTCATAATCGCTCTTCACAAGCGCAATAATCTCTTCACTTACATGCTTATTACGAAGAAGCTGTACTTTCTTTTCTATTGCCATAGAGCTTAATGGCTGTCTGTTTTCTTCCATATATGCCTCCTAACCACTAAAAAAACAGCCTATCGTACTGGCTGCTCTTTTCTGTCTCGTATTGTTTCTTTGTTGTATTCTGTATCTTTTCCATTTGATACATTATCTGAAATAAGACTCTTCCAAATGGATTTACCAATATTCAATTCCTTGAATACCGCCCTCTCTTTAGCACAGGCTTGAGAGTATTCTTCTTTGTAGTGCTTTCTTAAAGCTTCTACTTCATCAAGAGTGTATCCCTGTGATAATAGTTTTTGTTTAAGCATCTCCCACTTAATATGCTCATCCTCAAAGAACTCATCACCCTGTATATAGGACTGCTCAGCAGGTTTTAGCTCTTGCATCTCATCCGCAATATCAAAAAGCTCACGACTTCTCTCTCTAGCTTTATAGATACGACTTTTCTCCGAAGATACCTCTTTTCTTTTATCTGTAAGTGAACCAATTACACTCACCAATTCCTCGGCTGAATGAATATCATGATTCGCAAGAAACAGGTATTCCTTCTGCAGCTTATGCATTCGTCGGATATCATCCTTGTACTTCCATACCTGACTATATGGTCGCTTCTTAAGTTTACCTATCCGATAGAGCTTTGCATAATATCGTTTCTGGAGGCCTGACATCTTTGCCTTTCGATATCTCTTCACCTTGCATCTGATAAGTACAGGCTTGATTTCTTCCTGTTTTTCTCTGTAAAACGATATATCCTCATTGCTAATTCGTTCTCGTATTGCCTCATCAGAATACATATCTCCTAATGTCTTACACCTACGAAATCGTGTCATACCCTGTGGCTTAACTGCCAGATATTTTCCCTGTTTTATCGTATATCCCTTGTCTGAAAGTAAATCGAGAAACTGCTGATAATCACCAGCCTGTAATATACAGGCATCCAAGTCCCGCTTAATCATATCCGCCCACACGAAACTGCCTTCACGATATTCGCTCCAGTCCTTATAGCTCTCGTGCTGCTTTTCTTTACTACCATCATCAACATCAATGATAGAAAGACCATATTCCTCACATAGTCGGTTTGTAATAGGTTGAATATACTTAACCCAATCCCCTTTTTCATAGCGATATTTTTTCCCATCTACAAAGCTTACACTGTTAAATACGATATGCGAATGTACATGCTCCGTATTATCGTGTACAACATATACAGCCTCATAAGAATTACCAAGATATTCTTCCACAAACCTTTGTGTGATTTCAAATGCTGTGTCAGGATTCACTTCATTCTCCTTAAACGAAAGAATGATATGATATCCCTGCCGCTTATCGACTTTACCAAACTTACGCTTGGTCTCTTTCATTTGCTCAAATGCTGCATCTGCCTGACAGTTAATTGCACCAACAAGCCTTCCATCCTGTGTTTTCTCCGGATTCATTACATAATCAAGCGAACGCTTAAGATGCTTTCCATGAAAATGACCTCCACAGTCCTTCATATTTAGTATCTTACTGATTGCCAATCTGACTCACCGCCTCATCAACCTTCTGATTCAATTTTCGCATATATGCAATAAGCTGCGTTTTATCATCTTTTGAATATAAACCTGCATTGTTATTAAATACAATCTGATTGATATTAATTCCAATACGATTTATCTCATTGATAAGTTCCTTTAGAAGTTTTCGCACCTCTGGATAATCATTGGGGTTCTGACTGATAAGAAGCCTAATATACTCAGCCTCATTCATTCCATTCCCCTTCGCTTTCTTTGCAAGTTCTTTTGCTTCCTCCGGCATTAGACGAAGAGTTTTCCTTACACTATGAACCTTATCTGCCATCAGATCACCTTCCTCTCTTACCCGTACTATATTCCTTTACACCTTCAGCTACTGTAACAGCTGCTTTTTCCAAGTTCTCCTTATTACCTAACTGACTGATGACTCTGTCTGCCAATTTTGTTGCTACTTCAATAATCTCTTTCCCATAACAGGTCTTGTCAAATAATCTATCAAGCCTTTTTTCATCAGCCTTTAGGCTTTCATACTTCTTCTGATATTCACTATAATCCTGAAAATCTTTTGGATCTGTTCTATGTGCATCCGCATCAAGTATCAGCTCATAGTTCCACTCGCAAACAGTATCAATCACATCATCTATCGGATACAGCTCTATCTCTCCATTTTCTTCTGCTATGTCCTGTCTGTACATCTTTCCATCAGAATCAATGCCTATTGCATAATCATGACCTTCCATATAATTAAGAAGAATTGCAGCATCTTCTATCGAAGGGTTGAGTAGTATATCAAATGTGTCTGCCCAAGCAATCAGTTCTTCCGGTTTTGAAAATAGTGTAATTTCCATATCCATTGCTGCCTTGCACCTCCTTATCCGTGTTTAGTAAATATTCACCATAGCTCCAGTCTTCGGTTAGTCCCCGGCGACTGCTAGATACGCATCAGCGACATCTCTGTCCTGATGCCATCTAGTTAGGGGAAATTTTCCCCTAAAACCCTTTGTTTATATTAGTGGGGGCGCTTTTTGCCCCCACTTTGCTACTTTGGTGGCGCTTTCTGCCCCCACTTTACTGTTTTGGTGGCACTTTTTGCCCCCACTATTATATTGAGCATCATCTGAATTTTATCGTGTCCAAATTGCGGGGGCGCTTTTCGCCCCCATTTTGACATTTTGGGGGCGCTTTTTGCCCTCACTTTGCTGTTTTGGGGGCGCTTTCTGCCCCCACACTTTGAAATGCAGTTGATCATGCCCTTGCATGGTTAATTGCTCTCTTACCTGGTCCGGAAAAATTAAGTTTTGTAGCGACAAGCCACTCATTATAATCCTTATATCCTGCTGGTGGTGGACAATCCTCTACATCATATCCGAGTTCATAGTACTTCTTCATAAGTTCAGATGCCGCCTTTCTTCCCGGCTCATCAGCATCAAGACAGAATCGGATGGAAGCAATCTGTGGATGTTCTTTAAGGAATGTTTCAAGTGGTGCATCCGCAAGCATTCCAAGAGCCAGCTTATTTGATTCATAATCCGTGAATATATCCACATAACTCATAAGATCAATTGCAGCTTCAAATACGACAAGCTCTGTGCTTTTTACATTTACCACATTAAATCCATAATTTTTATCATTGCCTACAACATCACACTTGAAAGGTTTTACCTGCTTATCAAACACACCTCTCATACTGGCAAATCTGGTCACTCCATTCTTATCATTTCCCTTAAACACTACATTGTGATAATGTCTGCTCTCATAAATCAGCCCATCTTTTAAAAACAAATCTATAACAGTTCTACTGATTCCACGCTCATTATTAAGATAAGAAATAAGATAAGAATTATCTCCTGCCGGTTCCGGTAGCACAAAAGGCTTCCTCTCCTCAGTTCGTTTCTGTGCTACCTGATGGATGAGTGGTTGCTTTTCCCTGCTTTCAATTCTTCTATATCCAGCAAAGTCTAAAAGCCAGAATACAGCATCTTTTATGCTCATTCCACAGAACACTCTAAGGAAGTCTATCTGCGAACCACCGTTACTACCCTTATCAAACTGCCTTGACCATCTAAACCAATGACTGCGGTTATAAATACGGATAGAGTCCATCTCCTTTAAGGTATGATACTTTCCAATTCGCCTTACTGTATATCCAAGACTTTCTGCTACTGCACAAAGATCAACACTTTTTGCAATGGCAAGCTCTTCATCCGTAAATCTTCCATCCATTATCTTCACCTTGCCTTTCCCTGCTCTGCAACAAGCGGTGACTTAATATCAAGCGTCCTGTAATCAGTGCTAAGTGTAATCTTAGGATTGTCAATCATGCCCTTTTCCCTAAAACTAAAGAAAGTACGATTATCTCCTCCGACAATGATATGATCCACAAGCGGTATTCCCATAAGTTCACACAACTTATTCATCCTGTCAGTCATCATCGTGTCTGCCTTGCTTGGAAATACGTTACCGGAAGGGTGACAATGGATTAGCATCATACTTGCAGCATTACTAAGGATACTGGACTTAAACAGTTCCCTTGGATGTGCCATTGCTTCATTCAACGAACCTACACTTGCAAAATGCACATTGATAGGCTTTAGGTCTGACCGCAGATTCACAACACAGACCACTTCTCTGTCAAACTGACACATACACTCTCCCATTACAGCAGCTATATCAGTCGGATTGTTAAAGGTATGCTCCGAATAAATCGGAGCATCCTTTACAAGTCTTACCGACACAACATCAAGTTTGAAGTCGTTCTTCTTTGGCATTACGATTAGCCTCCTCTCCAAACTCGATACAAATAATAAAGTCATCTTTCTGGCTGTTTATGAGAGCAATGAATTCTTCCATTGTAAGTTCCTGCTCCATAGACTCCTCCTATCTTGACTTTTCCTTTGCGTCATATACAAGTGGCGATTCTGCCACGATACCATCAAGTCTCTTGTTTGGTGTGTCTGTAGCAAGAGTGAGCTTTCTTAAATCCTTATCATAGTGATATACCTGATTAGAAAGTCTCTCATCTAAATCTACTGCCTCCATATTCACCTGCACTACCATTTCTGCAAGTTCTTCCGGACTTCCCATATCTGAAGAAACTGCAATAACCTCATGCACACTTGAAGGCAAAATATAGAGGTCACTTTCAAGGTTTTCTGCCAGATCATGCAGTTCATTCTCATAAAGCATTGACACAGCACCATTGACACCCGTTTTATTTGAGATTACCCACATCGTCTGCTCTGGTGGAATCTCACCGATCATCATATCTGCCATCTCCAGTGGCATTCCATCCTTTAAGAACATATCTCTCATCACATCATTCATACTTCTTACAGTAGGCGGAAAGATTCTTCTTGTATTCTCTGCAGCATACTTAAAAAGTTGCTCCTCATTCATTCCAATTCTTTCGGCAAGCTCATTTGTAACTTTTGTACTCTGCACACCATCTGCATCAACTTTCATGACAAGCCTGTACATAATGGAAAGATCCTGGAATTCTCTGTGTGGCACCTGTTCCAAAAGAGATTTATTCTGTTCCGTATTGATAATCTGAAATACTACCTTCTCATTAGCACCTTCATACAGACTATCCACGCTGATTGGTGGAATCTCCTCGTATGCTTGTGCCATAATGTCACATGCTGACATAAGTGTTTCTTCAAGATCTCCACAATTCTGATATCTCTTATACATGTCATTGATATAAATGGTAGGAGACACGTTCTTACCAGCTTCTCTAAGGCTCAAACCATCAAATGTCACATTTACCTTTTCCACAGGAACAATCGCAATCTCCATTCCCTTAAACTTTTCTGGCATATAATCCAGAAACTTCTCTTTTACTACTTCCTTAAAAATCTCATAATTCATCATAATGTTTATCCTCCAAATCAAAAAAAATCGAGGAACATAAGTCATTGGCTTACATTCCCCGATGGGTTTAGTTACTGTTTATTCTTTTTCTTTCTTCCACGAAGTCCTACTCCCAATCCTGTAATGAGTGCAAGTGCACCAATTCCAAGATAAAGAAGTGGATTAGTATTATCTCCTGTCTGTGGAAGCTTTGGTTCTGTCGGTTTGTTTGTGAGTGATAAAGTATACTCTACACACTCAGGTGCATTGTCATCATACTGTAAAACAACATCGTGTACAGTCTCATCAAGAATATATCCTTCCGCTGCCTTTGTCTCTACAACATAGTAATGGATGTCTTCCTTGAAAGAGCCGTCCTCGTTGTAGATACAGATTAGAAGTTCTTTTGATTCTGCATGACCATCTTTGTCAGTTACAACAGTTTCAATGACCTTTCCGTCCTTGTCACGGATTTCAAATTCTACTCCTGCGATAGGCTTCTTTGTCACTTCATCTGTCTTTTCAATAATAATCTTACCTACAGCATATTCATCCTTCATGGTTACCTTCTGGATTTCTGCTGTCTCAGTTACTTCAAACTCTACATCTTTGGCAATTTTATATCCATAAGGAGCTGTTTCCTCACGAAGAATATATTTTCCAACCGGAAGTCTCTCTATCATATGAGTCTTTCCAGCCTCAGAAGTCCAGCTTTCTACTACATTTCTTTCTGAATCAATTACTGATAACTTGGCACCTGCAATTTCCTTCTCACCGGTGATATCAGTCTTTGAAAATTCCACCTTGATAGGTGTGTTTTCAAACTCAGCCGTAAACTCGATGACAGCTACGTCTTCGCCCTGGTAAGAAGCATCCACATCAAATACCTCATCAGACTTCACATATCCCTTTGGAGCCTCGATTTCCTTCACATAATACTGTCCAAGTGGAAGGTCCGAAACAAAGGTTACTGTTCCATCTGCACCTGTGACTGCTTTCTCGATTCTTTCATCAGCTGCCACAATGACTGTACCCTCAGAATTTACGATGTCCTCTTTTGCAAAAAGACCAAAGACAGCACTCTCTAAAGG
>JAXJPW010000094.1:0-2182 GCA_036311465.1 Agathobacter sp. | reverse complement strand
TTTGTTATGCACATTAAATGGTGCTATTTTCACTTAGTGCAAGTCTGAATGTCGCTTTATTTTATGCTGATTATTCAGACTAATCGTGCCTTGCCCCAATAAAATGTCGGAACTATTATTGAAATATCGGGAAATAGTAGCTTTTTATTTTGATGCCAATAATAAGATAGGCACAGCCAGCTCTGAAGCTTTTGGAGGATATGACTAAATATTTGCTGGGCTTTTATGCAATTGATAACGATGTAGAATTTATACTGGATCAGGATATAATTCAGCAGTATAACAAAGCAATGAATGACTATTGTGATGCTACTGATGGATATATGGAAGAAATTAGCAAAGCATTGGCTACTACTTCTTCAATATTTAATTATACATATCCAAATGGAAGTGCAGATGATATTATAGAAGAGCATAGCATTATTAGTCAGAAGATTATTAAACTTGAAAATGACTTGGTAAATCATGAAGGAGAGATAAATAAAGAAATTGTTAATAATACAGACCCATTGATTAATCAGATAGCAGTTGTAAATGGTACAATTGGTGTAGATTGGAAAGAATTAAAAGAATATAAAGAAGGAGACGATAAAAAAAATCGTGAACTTTGTAAGTTAGTGTCGAAAGCTGAAAAAATTGATGCCGAAAAGACGGTAGATCAAGCGATTACAACATCATCCGAATCAGATTTTGACATAAAGGAATTAGGCAAAAGTGCTTTAGATTATTTATTAAAGTCGTTGAATCAAATCACATTAGGTAATTTTTCAGATGACGTGACACTTTTGGGAACGATAGGTCAGATTGTGTTAGGGTTACTAGACGCTGATTTATGGTGTGATATCCGAGACTTGTTAGCAGATTTAGACAAGCTGGGTACAGATGAACAGGTATCAATTGAGCAATGGGTTATAGACATTATTGCCTTATTACCTGTAATTGGAGCTGTTAAATATACGGATGAAGTAGCTGTCCTGTTCAAACAAGCTGATAAAATTGGGGATTCAGGAAAATATATAGATGAACTGGATGAATTAATAAAGCAAGCCGATGAGTTTAGTGACGTAGGAAAAAACGCCGACGAAGCGGGAGAGGTATCTAAATATGCAGATGAGCTGGATGATGCTGGAAAAGGTGGTAAAGGTGGAAATGATAAGGGTGGAAGTGCAAAAAAGAGTGGTAGTACATCACCAAAAGGATTAATAGGTCATGACTTTGAAGATTATTTAACTAAAAATATTGGAGGAGACGGTTCATTTAGTGTTGGTGGAAGAGATTTCGACGGCGGTATAGGCAATCGCTGGTGGGAAGCAAAATCTGGTAATTATTGGAATATGTTAGAGAGTAATCCCAATAAGTTGGCGAAATTTAAATCTGATATGGGAGACCGATTAAGAATAGCAACAGAGAATGGAGCTACGTATGAACTGTTTTCGAATACACCAATTCCAGATTCAATAAAACAATGGTTAGATAAGAAGGGAATTGCATATACAGAGTTACTTAATTAGGAGGAATATATGTCAAGAGAAGCAATTTTGGAAATAAACTGTAGTAGATATTCTGAAAGGATTATAGATGTAATAAATCTATTTAATGAATTAGGGTGGAAGTATTATGATTTGGAAAATAATATTGAATATTTGCCGTTAGGAGATGAAGATGAATTTGATTGGCAGAAAAAAATTCTTTCGGATAGAGAACTACAAGAAATAATTAATAATAAACAAGACAAATTTGAAAGAGTAGGTCTTAATTTGTATTATGAAAATTCTGATGTGGGGATAACATTTATGGCTAAAAATACTAAAGAAATAATAATTGATTTAAATATTAATAGAAAAACTGTCGAGAATAATAGGGAATCAATTACTGATATCGGATGGTACTTTAATAATATAATACAAAGATTTTTCGAAAGAGGATGTCCTATTGATAGTATTAAGTTTGAAGAATATGTGGATTAAATCTATTATGGTAATACTTTCGGATTTCCAACAACCTACAACTTCTGCATGTCTATTAATTAACCATCATGGCTGTTGCGAAGCAATTAAGAATCTATGATGTTAATTAATAGACACTAGAGAAAAGTTGCAGAGCCCCGTATACGGACAAACATAGTGAATTTATTAGTAAGCGCAAAGTAAAACACCGTATTGCATAAAGAATGGCATCCTTT
>JAXJPW010000093.1:0-6906 GCA_036311465.1 Agathobacter sp. | reverse complement strand
GCACCATCCACAATCTTCTTCATGAGACAGTACATGCAGAGTACATTCTCAAAAGAGCTTGTAGAGGCAGCCAGAATTGATGGAAGTGGAGAGTTTAGAACCTTCAACAGAATAGCTATGCCAATCATGAAGCCAGCTATTGCAACACAGGCAATCTTCGGATTTGTAGCATCATGGAATAACTTATTTATGCCAAATATGCTTTTGACATCAGATACAAAGAAGACATTACCACTCTTTGTACAGATGCTTAGAAGTGATCAGTTCAAGACAGACTACGGTATTCTATATGTAGGTATTGCAGTTACTATCTTGCCAATCTTTGTAGTATACTTTATACTTTCTAAATACATTGTAGCCGGCGTAGCCCTTGGTGGAGTTAAGGAGTAATTAGGTAATGCGTAAGAAAATAATAGCAATAGTTTTAGTAGTAGCAAGTGTATTTTGCATGGGGTGTGGTAAAGGTAATAAGATAGATGGTCTTTACAAGACTGAAATCGGAAATGAAGAAGGCGCTGATTCAACCATTATGAAGATGGAATTCGATGCCGATAAGAAGACCTATACACAGTCAATCGAGAGTTCAGGTCTCAGTGGTGAAACAGGAAAGGGAACCTTTGAGGTAGATGAAGAAAAAAACAGTATTACCTGTAAAGGGGAGGATGGCAAGGAAACAGTCTTCAAGATAAAGGATGATATGATATATCCGGTTGATTTCGTTTATCAGGGAGAGGTGCCAGATTCAAAGACTTTTAACGCAACATTAACATATGCTGATGGTTCAGCAGGTGTAATGTTCAAGGAAGATGGAACGTATGTTTTGCTCCAGAATGGAGAGCCGGTACAATCAGACAAGATGATGGGAACATATGAGAAGTCTGGTGATACAATAAAGCGCAATACAACAACTGGTGCATTTGTGCTTGACTGGATTGTTGTAGATGGCGGAATCGTTAATTCGTATTATACAAAAGAATAGATAAAATTTCTTTTCATAAACATTCTCTTCAAATAGGCTAGGGACCAAAATCCCTAGCCTATTTTTTCAATATCATCATCAAATCTTTCATCAATTTGCATATCCATATTGAATATATATGGGCAAGGTGATATACTAGAAAAAAGAAAAACTAAAATAGTTTAGAAAAAGCTAAAATACAAATTATATGAATATGACAGAAGGGAAAATATGATTCACATTAAGAAGATAGATGAGGGTTTTCCGATTTTTAAAGCATTAGCATCAGAACTACGAATTGAAATTGTCAAGATGCTAATGGAGAACAGAGAGCTTAGCATGAATGAGATTGCAACGAGATTGGGAATAACCAATGGTGCCTTGACGAGTCATGTTAAGCTTCTGGAAAATGCTGGAATTGTTAAAATTGAGAATGTGAGAATAGGTCATGGCAATCAGAAAATCTGCAAGGTTGCAGTGGATCAGATTTTGATAGACGTTGAGTCGGCAAATGATAACCAGGAGGAACAGACCTATAACACAGAAATACAGATAGGCCACTATTCAGATTACAAAGTCTATCCAACATGCGGACTGGCTACTCCGGAGAAGCTGGTAGGAGTAGTAGATGACTGCAGATATTTTGCACATCCGGACAGAATAAATGCAGAAATACTGTGGTTCACAAAGGGTTATATTGAGTATATGGTTCCTAATCTGCTTCCAGACGCAACGGTAATAGACAAGATTACACTTTCCTTTGAGATTGGTTCGGAGGCTCCGGGATATAATAATGACTGGCCTTCGGACATAGAGTTTTTTATCAATGATATAAGACTTGGAATGTGGACAAGTGCCGGAGACTATGGTGATGTACGTGGAATTTTCACACCTGAATGGTGGGTGCCTAATTGGAATCAGTATGGGCTGCTTAAGGTTCTTACAATTGATATGAGGGGAACATTTGTAGATGGGGTAAAGATTTCAGATGTCTCTATCAATGACCTGAACCTTGATAATAGAAGCAAAATAAGATTTAGATATCAGGTATCTGAGGATGCGGCAAATGTGGGAGGAATTACCTTATATGGAAAAGGTTTTGGAAATTATAACCAGGACATTAAGGTTCGTATTTCTTACAAACCAGTGCTACGTAAGAGGATACAGGAATAAAAAGGGAGAGGAAATTTTATGGCAAAACTAGTTATTAATGAAAAAAAGAAAATGGGACATATTGAGCCCGAAGTTTATGGACATTTCTCAGAGCATCTTGGAAGATGTATATACGAAGGAATTTTCGTAGGAGAGGATTCAGAAATTCCAAATGTCAACGGAATGCGCAAGGATGTTGTGGAGGCATTGAAGGAGCTAAAAATCCCTGTGCTTAGATGGCCGGGAGGCTGCTTTGCCGACGAGTATCACTGGAAGGATGGAATTGGTCCAAAGGAGAACCGCAAGAAAATGGTAAACACACACTGGGGTGGTGTGGTTGAGGACAATAGCTTTGGAACCCATGAGTTTATGGAGCTGTGCAGACAGCTTGGATGTAAGACTTATATCAATGGAAATCTTGGAAGTGGAACTGTCCAGGAAATGTCGGAGTGGATTGAGTATATGACCTTTAACGGAGTGTCACCAATGGCTGACCTCAGAGCTAAAAACGGTCATCCAGAGCCTTGGAAGGTGGATTTCTTTGGAGTTGGAAATGAAAACTGGGGTTGTGGTGGTAATATGACTCCGGAATATTATGGCAATGAATATAGAAGATATCAGACATATGTTAGAAATTATGACCCTGAGAATCCTATTAAGAAGGTGTGCTGTGGAGCCAATGAGAAGGACTTTTTCTGGACAGAGGGAGTATTGAAGACAACTTTTGCCAATGCTGAACACTTCAATGGCTTTATGGATTATTTGTCATTACATTATTATGTTACACCAGAGGGCTGGGAGCCAAAGGTAAGTGCCACTGAGTTTGACGATGAGCTGTGGTACAAGACAATGGATAAGGCACTTTGCATGGATACTATAATTGACCGTCATGGAACAATTATGGATAAGTATGATCCTGAGAAGAAGATAGGAATGTCAGTGGATGAGTGGGGAACCTGGTTCCTTAGTGAGCCTGGAACAAATCCTGGATTCCTGTATCAGCAGAACACCGTAAGAGATGCACTTGTTGCCGGAATTACACTAAATATTTTCAACAAGCATTGTGACAGAGTTAAAATGGCAGCTCTTGCGCAGGTAGTTAATGTGCTTCAGGCGGTTATACTTACAGAGGGCGGCAAGATGATTAAGACACCTACATATCATGTTATGCATATGTACCGATATCATCAGGATGCAGACCTTTTGCTCTCAGCAGTAACCGATGCAGGCACAGCCGGAGTAGAAGGGGTTGAGGTTCCAAAGCTTACAGAGTCAGTGTCCCAGGATAAGGATGGCGTAATTACAGTTACGGTTAATAACCTTTCAGCAACAGATTCAGAAGAGGTTGAGATGAGTTTTGTTGATGCAGGCTACAAGGTGATTGAGTCAAGAATAGTTACTGCTGATGACATGCAGGCATATAATACCTTTGAAGAAATGGAAAGGGTTGTGGAGAAAGATTTTACTGATTATAGTGTTCAGAAGGATGGAATTCAGTTTAACATTCCAAAGACTTCAGTAGTAATGATGAGATTGAAGAAATAAGCCTTCCGGTATCAATATGTAAGAAAAACATGAAAGAAAAAATATGTAAAAAATGTCTGCTTCGGGAAATGGCTGAAGCAGACGTGAAAATGATTGAAAAATATAAGAATGCAATTCTCACAGAGGATCGGGTAGAGGAAAAAGAATACGAGAAACGTCTCTCCCTGTGCAAGGAATGTGAGCGCCTGAATGCAGGCACTTGTGGTGCATGTGGTTGTTATGTAGAGTTGCGAGCGGTAGCTAAAGCTGGTCATTGCCCTTATAAAAAGTGGTAGTGACCGGCTTTTTTTGCCCCGTAGAAAACATTGTTTGGCAGAGATAACACATATTATATAGAAGAAAAAAATAATATAACAAATGGTTGACAAATGGGATAATGGTGCTATAATGAACATATGAATAGTTGTTCATATGTATAAAAGACATGTGACAAATGCCATACATAATTAACAAATAACAGAATCATTTTATAAAGGAGAGTATCAACATGAAGAAGACATACAAGATTGAAGTAGATTGCGCAAATTGTGCTAACAAGATGGAAGAGGCTGCAAAGAATACAGCAGGCGTTAAGGATGCCACAGTTAATTTTATGACTCTTAAGATGAGTGTTGAATTTGAAGAAGGACAGGAGCCTAAAAGTGTAATGGCTGAGGTTCTCAAGAACTGTAAGAAGGTAGAAGACGACTGCGAGATTTTTTTCTAGATTATGAGTTTTTCGGGATACATTATTAAGGAGGCAATATGAATAAAAAGCAGAAGAAAATGCTAATCAGAATTATTGTTGCAAGTGTGCTTCTGATTGGACTTACTCTTGTAACCCATCTGATTGAAATAAATAGTATCTTAAAGTTCCTGCTGTATCTTGTTCCATATCTGATAGTAGGATACGATATTCTAAGGAAAGCCATCAAGGGAATACTTAACAAGCAGGTTTTCGATGAGAATTTTCTTATGGCAATTGCTACAGTTGGTGCAATAGCGGTAGCAATCTATGAAAATAGTGACTATACAGATGCAATTGCAGTTATGCTTCTATACCAGATAGGAGAATTATTCCAAAGCTATGCTGTTGGAAAAAGCCGCAAAAATATAAGCGAGCTTATGGACATCAGACCAGATTTTGCCAATATAGAGGTGGACGGACAGCTTGAGCAGGTGGATCCGGATGAAGTGGAGATTGGATCTATTATTGTAATTCAGCCAGGGGAGAAGGTTCCAATCGATGGAGTAATCATAGAAGGCACTACAACTCTTAACACTAGTGCTCTTACAGGAGAGAGTGTTCCAAGAGACGGCAGTGTTGGGGATGAGATTATGAGTGGTTTCATCAACATGACCGGTATGATTAAGGTGCAGACTACCAAAGGCTTTGGCGAGTCTACAGCCTCAAAGATTCTGGACCTTGTGGAAAATGCCACCTCCAAGAAGTCTAAGTCTGAGAACTTTATAACTAAATTCGCTAAGTATTATACACCGGCAGTTTGTTACAGCGCTCTTGCACTTGCAGTTCTCCCACCTGTAGTTAGAATGCTTATTATGAATACTGCTCCGGATTGGCCAACCTGGATATTAAGAGCTCTGACCTTCCTTGTAATAAGCTGTCCATGTGCACTTGTAATCAGCATTCCACTAAGCTTTTTCGCAGGAATAGGCGGTGCAAGTAATCAGGGAATCTTAGTTAAGGGATCGAATTATCTTGAGACCTTATCCCAGACCAGATATGTTGTGTTTGATAAGACCGGAACAATGACACAGGGTGTTTTTGAGGTTGCAGGAATTCATCACAATAAGCTTGAAAATGAGCAGATACTTGAATATGCAGCTTTGGCGGAGAGCTTTTCCAATCATCCAATCAGCTTAAGTCTTAAGAAGGCATATGGTAAAGAAATAGACCAGTCAAGAGTTTCTGATGTGGAAGAGATTGGAGGACATGGTGTAACCTCCCAAATAGACGGACGCACTGTTGCTGTAGGTAACGACAAGCTTATGAGAAAGCTTGGAATCGAATACAGGGAATGTAGTCATGTAGGCACAATTGTGCATGTTGCAATTGACGGAGAATATCACGGACATATTCTTATATCAGATAAGCTTAAGCCAACCTCCAAGGAAGCAATCCAAGCTTTGCATAATGCCGGAATCAGGCATACAATTATGCTGACAGGTGATTCAAAGGCAGTTGCAGATAAGGTTGCAGCAGAGCTTGGAATAGATGAGGTATACAGTGAGCTTTTGCCAGGTGACAAGGTAGCCAAGGTTGAGGAGCTTCTTGCACAGAAGGGCTCCAAGGAGAAGCTTGCTTTCGTAGGTGACGGAATCAATGACGCTCCTGTTTTGACAAGATCAGATATAGGAATTGCTATGGGAGCTCTGGGCTCTGATGCAGCAATAGAAGCCGCCGACCTTGTTCTTATGGATGACGATCCCCTTAAGATAGCCAAGGCCATTAAGATTTCAAGAAAATGCCTTAGGATAGTAAAGGAAAATACTGTTTTTGCAATCGGAATTAAGCTCATCTGTTTAGTTCTTGGAGCAATCGGATATGCCAGCATGTGGCTTGCAATTTTTGCAGATGTAGGTGTAATGGTAATCGCGGTAATTAATGCAATAAGAGCACTTTGGGTTAAGAAATAATTAGAGGTGAACAATGGAAGATAAAGAACATATTTGTTGCGAATCAAAGGAGATACATGAGGATTTACTGTTGAAGGTAAAGGAGACAATGCCAGATGAAACTGAGCTCTATGAACTTGCAGATTTTTTCAAGGTAATTGGAGATTCAACAAGACTTAGAATTTTGTACGTTTTATTTGAAGCTGAGGTCTGCGTTTGCGATTTAGCTGAGGCTCTTAACATGACCCAGTCAGCAATCTCGCATCAGCTTAAAGTTCTTAAGCAGAATAAGCTGGTTAAGGCAAGAAGAGAAGGAAAATCAATGTTTTATTCACTTACAGATAATCATGTCCGCTCTATAATAGAGCAGGGACGTGTGCATATTGGAGAGGAATAATAGGCAACCCCGCACTTTGGTGCGGGGCATTGTTGTGCTTAACTATAGAGCTTTAGGTAGGGAAAGAGTATCTGCGGGAAATTACATATATAAGTCAAAGAAATAAATTAACTCAAACTTCGCACTTGAATAAGTGCCTATGCACCTTGAAAATTCAATAATAACTGGCATAAAAATAGCATGAAACCATCTGATTTGGTATAATTGAGTTGTTCAGAAACAATTAAAATCGGAGGCT
>JAXJPW010000092.1:0-20071 GCA_036311465.1 Agathobacter sp. | reverse complement strand
CTTATTAAAGTGCGCCTAAATGTAGTGGTTGTAAATTTCCATCCTAGAATTCGTGCTATTGCACGAATTCATCCTTGTTTTGAATAAAGACTGCGAACGAGCTTAGCGAGTTTCGCAATTACCTATAAGATCAATCTTCACACCTGCCGCTGATGCTTTATATAAGGCCTCAATAATATCCCGGTCACAAAGGGAGTTCATCTTGGCAACTATTCTTGCTTCCTTGCCTTCCTCCGCATATTTTCGCTCTCTGTTAATCATTCTTAGGAAAGCATCTCTAAGCCAGTATGGTGCCAAAATCAACTGATTCCAGCTTCTAGGCTCTGAGTAACCAGAAAGCATGTTAAATACAGCTGTTGCATCCTCACCTATTGATTCTTTACAGGTAAATATTCCGCAGTCTGTGTAAAGCTTTGCAGTGGAGTCGTTATAGTTACCTGTACCCAGATGTACATATCTGCGGATTCCGTCTTCTTCCCGTCTGACAACAAGGGCAATCTTGCTATGGGTTTTCAAACCAACCAGACCGTATATTACATGACAGCCTGCCTGTTCCAGCTTTTTCGCCCATACAATATTGTGTTCTTCATCAAAGCGTGCTTTAAGCTCTACCAGAACTGTAACCTGTTTTCCATTTTCTGCAGCCGTGGCCAGGGAGCTGATAATAGGCGAATTGCCACTAACTCTGTACAAAGTCTGCTTAATTGCCAGCACATCCGGATCCTTTGCCGCCTGTCTGATAAAATCCACTACAGGATCAAAGGTCTGATATGGGTGATGAAGAAAAATATCTCCTCTTTTTATATCATCAAAAATTAGCCCTCCCTGGGTTATCTCTGGAACCGGCTGTGGTGTGGGCTGAGAATACCTAAGACGATCAAACCCTTCAATTCCTGACATTTTCATCAGGAATGTCAAATCGATAGGGCCAGGAATTTTGAAGACATCTTCATCCGCTACCTTTAATTCATTTTTCAGGAATTTTAGCACCTTCTTGTCTATTCCATCCTCCACCTCGAGTCTGATAACCTCGCCCCATTTTCTCATTTTCAGCTTATTCTCGATCTCCTTAAGAAGATCTGATGCCTCATCCTCGTCAATTGTAAGGTCTGCATTTCTCATAATTCTATATGGAAAAGCACAGACTACTTTATAATTTGAAAACAGCTTATCTATATTGCGTTCTATTATCTGCTCAAGAAGAATAAAGGTCTTTTCCTTTGCCGAGGGAATCTCTATAAATCTTGGCAAAACACCCGGAACCTGAACTGTTGCAAAAACTGTTTCATTTTTTGACTTCTTATCCAGCAGCAAAGCTGCAATATTAAGAGTCTTATTTCTAATAAGCGGAAATGGTCTTGAAGCATCTACTGCCATTGGAGTAAGCACAGGATAAATACTTTCAGAAAAATATCTGTCAATATATCTGCCCTGCTCCTCACTTAAGCTTTCATGAGCTTCAATAATATGAATTCCATTCTTATTTAGAAGAGGCATTAAGGAACGATTATATGTGGAATATTGGGAATTAACAAGATCTCTTGTAGCTTTATTAATTGCATTAAGCTGTTCCGAGGCTGTCATTCCTGCAATGTCCTTCTTTTTATAGTTGGCATGAACCATATCCTTAAGGGAAGCGACTCTTACCATATAAAACTCATCAAGATTGGACGAAGTAATGCTCATGAATTTAAGACGCTCCAGCACTGGAATCGTCTTGTCTTTGGCTTCTTCAAGCACTCTCTCATTAAACTTAATCCAACTTAATTCTCGATTGTCATAATACTTTGGATTAGTGTAATCAAGTTTATTTTCCATTTCCCCTCCTAGATAAATACTCTCTTTTCCTTTAATACAGGCTTAATACTGAATACTTTCTCAAAATATGCTGTCTTATTCTCAAATAAAGCCTGCTCCAATGAAATATCTTCCAGTGTTTCTACAATAATATTTAATTCTCTCTCCTTTAAAGAAATACGAATATTCTTAAACTTCTGCTTATGACTCTGATCAAGGGCATTTGCAACACGTAATATAGCTGACAGCTTGGCAACGGTAATATATCCCTGCTTATCAATTTTACTCTGAAGATTGTCATAGGAATCAATAGGCAGAGTATTATACAAAACTGTAAGGGCAACAATCTCTCTTTCCCGATGGGATAATCCAATTATTTCAGATGACATAATAATGTTATATGCATTATTTGGGCTCTCTGAAAAGCTGATATACTTGCCACAGTCATGAAGTATTGTTGCAATCTGAAGTAACAGCTTTTCTCTTTTGCCCATGCCGTGAACCTTTTTCATTACGTTAAAAATCTTTGTTGACACCAGTGATAAAGCTTCTATATGTGGCGTAAAGCTGTGATAATGCTCTGATAATCTCTGAGCAGCAGAAATAATATCCTTGTCAAAATCATGGGTAACAGTAATCAATCGATTGCGTTCCGCATAATCATAAGCAATTCCATCATTAATATTAACTCCCGGGATACAGACTGTTTCTGCATTAAGATTACTTACCAATCCCTTTAACAGCATTAGTGATGGAACAACTAAAGGATCTTTATCATTGCCAAGTCCAAGTTCCTCCGAAATCTCAAGCAAAGATTTCTTTTGAAACTTATCCATATATTTCATAAACTTGTCAGCCCTGATTGTATCCTCCCGGTCCATTCTTCTGATAAGGTCAGCTCCATAGTCGTTCATGAAAATAGCATAATCAACTCCCTCCTCCAGGTAGAGGGATCTAAACATTTCCAGTCTCTTATCAATATATTCTTCGATTCTGCTTCTGTACATCCTGTCTGTAAGTCCCGGATCGTATAAAAGATTGCGAAGACGCATTGTTCCAAGCTTAAGATGTTGTGTTGTACATAATTTCCCATCTTTAAAAAGAGTAATCTGAAGACTTGAACCACCTATGTCAACTATGGCAGCGGAAGTCTTTATCATTTCCTCAAAATTTTCACTTCCGGCTACAGATTTATATCCTATGAACCGAACCTCTGAGTTACTTATTACTTTAACCTTGAATCCTGTCCTAAGCTGTATCTGATCCAGAATAAATAAATCATTGGAAATATCTCTTAAAACTGCAGATGCATATATTTCATATTTATCAATTTGATAGCTTTGCATTACTTTTTTGTACTCAAATAAGAGCTCGCAAAGCTCCTCTACCAACTCATATCCGATATATCCGTTATAATATGCATCCTTTCCCAGATTAATTCTGGCTCTTATGCAATCAATTTCTTTGATTTTCTTTCGCTGTGAAATCTCAAATACTTTAAGACTTACTTCATAAGAGCCAATATATATGGACGCAAACATATTAACAGCCATAAAAGCCCCCCTTTTATTAATATGTTCCTAATATTCTAAGTGAAAGTGTCTCCTCCTGAAGACCTCTTAATGCGTTAATAACGCTTGTATCTGTAAGCTTCCCTTCAAAATCAACGAAGAATCTGTATTCCCAGTTCTTGTCAGCCACCGGACGTGACTGAATATTAGTCATGTTTACATTATTGTAAATAAAATGCGAAAGCATATGATAAAGAGAACCACTCTCATGTGGTATTTCAAAACAAATACTTACATTATTAGCATCCTTGGAATAAACCTTTTTACCACAAACTATAATAAATCTTGTTGAATTATGCTTATTATCCTGAATTGCATCTGCAAGAACCTTAAGTCCATAGATTTCTGCTGTCTTTTTGCTGGCAATTCCCGCCTGGTTCTTTAATGCATCCTCCTTAACCTTAAGTGCTGATTCTGCCGTATTCTTAATGCTCTTCTTGGTCCAATCCTTATGAATATTCTCCAGAAAATTACTACACTGCATTAAAGCCTGTGGATGTGAATAAACTGTATTTATATCCTCTAATTCTGCCTCCGGTAAGCCTAATAAAACATGATCGATCTGAATAATTTGCTCACCGACAATATAATTATCATATTCTACCAGTAAGTCATAATTCTCAGATACAATTCCTGCTGAAGAATTCTCTATTGGAAGTACTGCATAATCTGCTTCATTATTCTTAATAGCTTCCATTGCATCCTTCCAAGTATCTACATTATACGCATCACAATGCTTTCCAAAGTATTCCTGCATAGCCTGCTGGCTATAGGCACCTTCAACTCCCTGGAAAACTACTCTGACACTGGAATTATCTATCTCATCTGCAAGAGTAAAGCCTGTTTCTGCAACCACACCATGCTCTGTAAGAAGCTGATACTGCTTTTTTCTACTCATTGCCATAATCTGTTCAAAAAGGGCTTTTACTCCATGTTTTGTAAATTGTGACGAAGCAAGCTTTGTCAGCGTCTCTATCTTTTGATCTTCACGCTCCTTATCAAAGACCTGCTTTCCTGTGTTAATTTTATATTCTGCTACTCCAGCAGCAACTTCCATTCTCTTCTCGTAAAGACTAACAATCTGTTCGTCTATTTCATCAATTTCCGCTCTTAATGTAAGTAAGTCCTTCATTTTTCTTCCTCTTTTTCATATTATTCTTAGAAAAATAATACTTCAAACTGATATGAAAGGCAAGTACGCTTGCAATATTAGGACTAAATTACTATAATTTTATTAAGGAGACCGGGATTTACAAAAGGGGGCACGTACATTTATGAAACATATTAAAAAAATTATTTTCTTTGGTGTTATTATTATAGGAATTTCCCTACTAATATATTCCAAATATTCTAAAAGAACCATTTATAATTCTGGCTATGTTAATGGCAACACTGCCGGCAACCTGTATAACGCCGGACTGTTTTGTGAAAGTAATGGAACTATTTTCTTTGCCAATCCGGATGACCATTATTATCTGTATTCCATGTCACCAACCGGCCAGAATTTAAAGCTTTTATGTGAAGACACAGTAAGCTTTATAAATGCCGATGACCATTATGTATATTATGTAAGAAATAATATGGCATCCAACAATGATTATTCTTTCTTTTCATATAATCAGAACAGTTTATGCAGAGTAACCAGAGACGGAAAGAATCACACTATTCTTGATGAAGATCCATGTATATATGCATCCCTCATTGGAAACTACATTTATTACCTTCATTACGATACAGCCGATGCATCTACTCTTTACAAGATAAAGATTGATGGAACAGAAAAGACACAGTTATCAGGCAGTCATATTTTCACCTGCAGTTCATTGGACAAATATTTTTATTTTTCTAATCCTGAGAATGGAATGCTCTATCAGTTTGATACCTCTACTGATACAAGTACACTGATGCTTGATACAATCTGCTACAATCCTATTGTTAACAGTGAAAAAGATGTGTATTATCTGGATGTTAAAAAGGATAATGCTCTTATGCATACAAATTTGGATTATAACAATCCTGTTAATCTGTGTGACGAATTTATTGAACATTATAATGTATACGGAAGTTATATTTTCTTCCAGAAGGGCGGGGAAAACCCGGCATTATGCATGATCAAAAATGACGGAACCGGCTACAGGGAAATCGTAGCCGGCGAGTTTAAAAACATTAGTGTTACGTCATTTTATATTTACTTTACAAACTATTATACTGGAAAAGTTTATTACACCAGCACCAATAATCCGGGAACAATACTAAACTTTAATCCAACAAAAATTAAGTAAAATCAAAAAGCGACAGCTGATTTGACTCAGGGATATCTCCAAATAGTCCAAGATCACTCATCATCTCGATAATGGTCTTAGATACTTTGGTCCTATCCCTGAAATCGTCTTTCGATAAAAACGGTCCATTCTTTGCCGCCTCGGCAATTGAAACAGCTGCGTTATCTCCTAGTCCGTCAATACTATTAAGAGAAGGCATCAGCTTTCCATCAACAATCTGAAATCTATTTGGATGTGCAGTGTATATATCCAAAGGCATAAAATCAAAGCCTCTTGCATACATTTCCTGTACCAGTCTCATATCCTTAAAGACATCCTGTTCCTTTTTGGACAAAGTATCCTTTCGTTTCTTATAATCAGCCATATACACTTCAAGTCTTTCCTTACCCTGACACATAAGCTCATAACTGAAGCCGGTAGCTCGAATAGAAAAGTATGCTGCATAATAAGCCAACGGATAAAACACCTTACAATAGGCAATTCTCCATGCCATCATAACGTAGGCAGCAGCATGAGCTTTAGGGAACATGTACTTAATCTTCTCACAGGACCAAATATACCAGTCAGGCACCCCATGCTCTATCATATCTGCTTTCCACTCTGGCCATTCTCCACACTTGCCCTTGGCAATTATTCCTTTTCGTGTTTTCTCCATTATGTTAAAGGATTCAGCCGGATCAAGTCCCATGTGAATCAAATAGGTCATAATATCATCTCTTGTACAGATACATGTTGAAATTGTTGCTTTTCCTTCCTGGATAAGGGTTTGAGCATTTCCAAGCCAAACGTCTGTACCATGAGAAAGTCCTGCAATCCTAATAAGATCCGAAAACTCTTTAGGTTGTGTGTCAATAAGCATTCCCATGGCAAAATCAGTGCCAAACTCTGGAATTCCAAGGGCACCAAGAGGAGTTCCATCAATATCTTCCGGTTCAATTCCAAGTGCAGAGGTATTCTGAAACAGGGACATTACTGCCTGATCATCCAGTGGAATCTGTGTTGGGTCAATTCCTGTAAGGTCCTGAAGCATTCTAATCATAGTAGGATCGTCGTGCCCGAGAATATCCAGCTTTAGCAGGTTATGGTCAATAGAATGATAATCAAAATGTGTAGTTGTAATATCAACTGTCATATCGTTGGCCGGATGCTGAATTGGAGTAAATGTATTAATCTCCTCTCCCATTGGCAATACTACGATTCCTCCTGGATGCTGTCCAGTTGTACGTCTAACGCCCACGCAGCCAGTAACTATTCTGTCTATCTCGCAGTTACGCTTTCTAACACCTCTCTCCTCGTAATAATTCTTGATGTATCCAAATGCTGTTTTATCTGCAAGGGTTCCAATTGTTCCTGCCTTATAGGTCTGCCCTTCACCAAAGATAATCTCTGTGTACTTATGAGCTTTACTCTGATACTCCCCGGAGAAGTTTAGATCAATATCCGGCTCCTTGTCTCCCTTAAATCCAAGGAAAGTCTCAAAGGGAATATCAAATCCGTCCTTTCCCAATGGGTGACCACATACAGGGCAAAGCTTATCCGGCATATCACAGCCCCCTCGTCCCGAATACTGCTGGACCTCCTCTGAATCAAAATCACTATATTTACATTTTGGGCAGAGATAATGGGCATGAAGAGGATTAACCTCCGTAATTCCCGACATTGTTGCCGCAAAGGAACTACCTACAGAGCCTCGTGATCCAACCAGATAACCATCCTCATTAGACTTCCACACCAGCTTCTGGGCAATAATATACATAACGGCATAACCATTACCAATAATAGAATTAAGTTCTCTCTCCAATCTTTCCTCTACAACCTCTGGCAAAGGATCTCCATACATTTTATGGGCCTTATTATAGCAGATATCTCGAAGCATCTGGTCAGAGTTCTCAATTACAGGAGGACATTTATCAGGACGAACTGGCGATATTCTCTCACACATATCTGCTATTTTATTAGTGTTTGTTATAACCACTTCTTCTGCTTTCGCACTGCCAAGGTATTCAAATTCCTTAAGCATTTCCTCTGTTGTTCTAAGGTAAAGTGGCGCCTGGTCGTCCGCATCCTTAAAGCCTTTTCCTGCCATAATAATACGACGGTATATCTCATCCTCCGGATCAAGAAAATGCACATCACAGGTGGCAACTACAGGCTTATCAAACTGTTCACCCAGCTTTACTATCTTCTTGTTTATCTCAATAAGGTCATCATCAGATGCAATGTCTGAATCCTCATCCCGAATCATAAATGCATTGTTACCAAGAGGCTGAATCTCAAGGTAATCATAGAAGTTAACAAGTCGGGTAATCTCCTCCTCCGGTCTTCCATTAAGAATCGCTTTGTATAATTCACCGGCTTCACAGGCTGAACCAATAAGAAGGCCATCCCTGTACTTAATGAATTCTGACTTTGGTATTCTAGGCCTTCTATTGTAATACTTTATATGGGAAAGAGATATCAGCCTATAGAGATTGGTTCTTCCCTGATCACAGGTTGCCAGAATAATTGCATGGTATGTATTGCCTTTCATAACATTAGTAACCGATGACTTGGCTAAATCATTAACCTGATCCAGAGTATCAACACCTCTGTCATGCAACATTTCAATAAACTTTACAAAAATCTCTGCTGTACACCCTGCATCATCTACTGCTCTATGATGATGATCCAGAGAAACTCCAACCGCTTTTGCCACAGTATCCAGCTTAAATCTGTTTAGTTGTGGAAGCAGCACTCTCGCCAGAGATACTGTATCAATAATTGTAGGATCACATTCTATACCTAAGTCTGCACAGTTTTTCTTAATAAAGCTCATATCAAAGTCTGCATTGTGTGCAACCATAATACATCCCTTGCAGAAATCAGCAAACTTTGGCAATACCTCCTCTATTAAAGGGGCATCTATTACCATATCATCCCTTATTGAGGTTAATTCTTCAATTCTAAATGGAATTGGAACCTGAGGATTTACAAATGTAGAGAACCTGTCTACTATATTGCCCTTTGATACCTTCACTGCACCAATTTCGATAATTTTATTTTTTTCAGGACTAAAGCCGGTAGTCTCCAAGTCAAATACTACATAATCTGCCTCCAGAGACTGATTCCTGCTTTCGTGGACAATATCTTTGGTATCATCTACCAGATATGCCTCTACTCCATAGATAATCTTAAAGTCACTACCCTTATCAAGTGCATGATTAGCCTCCGGGAAGGCCTGAACATCCCCGTGGTCAGTGATTGCTATAGCCTTATGTCCCCACTTAACAGCTCTCTGGACAATATCCTTGACATCAGACACTCCGTCCATATCACTCATCTTGGTATGGCAATGAAGCTCTACTCTTTTTTCGGCACTATTATCCATTCTCATGGTTGTAAAATCTGGAATCTTTTTAATTCCGGACACAGATCCAATTGTAAGATCCCCATCAAACTTATCTATATTAGGAACACCCTTAATCTTAATAAATTTGCCCTTTGATATACCGTCAAGAAGTTCAGGAACATCATCATTGCTTGCAAATAGTTTTGTTACAATTGTATCTGTAAAGTCAGTAATCGAGAAAATAATAATTGTCTTCTCGTTACGTATTTCTCTTGTATCAACTGCCAGAACCTTACCTCTGATTACTACCTCACCAATAGGTCCATCTATTTTCTCTATGTCAATTACCTCATCTTCAAAGTCTCTTCCATAGAGAACATCTGGGCTTTTTTCATATTTCTTGCGGAACTCTCCCTTTCCGCTAAAGCCCTGCTTTGATTTCTGCTTCTGCTCCTGTTTTGGTTTTGCTTCAGACTTAGTTTTAGCTTCTTCTGTCTTTTTCTCAGTTTTCTCTTTTGAAGACTTTTGTGTGGCAAACATGTCTTCCGTATCATCTTCCTTAGCAGGTTCCTCATCATTTTTCTTGGCAAGACTGGTTCTCTCCACAATATTAATTACTTCCTGCCTAATCTGCATTGCGGAATTCTTGCGATACTTGCTCTCACCAACCTCACGATATTCAACATGTATCTTGAGATTCATTCCACATCGCTCACAGATAACCTTCTCAAGAAATTCAATAATCTCATTAATTTTTGTCTTGGCAATAATTGTATTGTCAACAGTAAGAATCATTTTATCCTTCTCTGGAAAATCCATTGTTGCCGTTCTAAGAAGATTATATTCAAGAACACTATAAGCATTTAACTCATCCAAAATGCTGTCTAAATATACATCTAAAAGTGTCTGAGGAGTATACTGCTCTGATAGCTGATATGTTTCGATAATTTTTACATCAACATTCCTATTTACAAATATTTGCTTTTCAATTGCACTTTCAAGCTTCCAGATATTTGACTTGAAAATAAGTCTTTTTGCATTCAAATAAATGCGAACATGACTACGTTCATGATTCGCACTTATTTTAGTCACATCCACATTATCAAGTAAACGCGACATTTCATCATCCAGTTTCAAACTAGGAAAAACTTCCTTAAACCCTTTATCCACCCTACTCACTCCAGTGATCTAATTCATATTTTAATGCTTCAAGCAGTTCTTCTTCCTTAACCTTCTTATAGATTTCTCCATGTCGGATAATTAAGCCTTCTCCGCAGCCACCAGCAATACCAAGATCAGCCTCCTTTGCCTCTCCTGGTCCATTTACAACACATCCCATAACTGCAACCTTAATATTCAAATCATATCCTGCTACCATGTTCTCCACCTGATTAGCAAGTCCAATAAGGTCTATTCTGGTACGACCACAGGTTGGGCAGGATACTACTTCTATACCGCCTTTTCTTAAACCGAGAGTTCTAAGAATTAGCTTTGCCGATTTTATCTCTTCTATTGGGCTGCCTGTAAGGGATACTCTTATTGTGTCTCCAATACCCTGATTAAGTATAAGTCCTAAACCAATTGATGATTTGATATTACCACTAATCAGTGTACCAGCCTCTGTAATGCCCACATGAAGAGGATAATTAGTCTTTGTTGAAATAAGCTCATGAGCCTTAACGCACATCATAACGTCAGAGGATTTAATACTAATAACAAGATTATCATAGCCCATATCCTCAATAAGCTTAACCTTGCTAAGGGCACTCTCAACAAGTCCTTCTGCTGTAACCCCATTATATTTCTCAACAAGCTCCTTCTCAAGAGATCCACTGTTTACCCCAACTCGAATAGGGATATTTCTCTGCTTTGCCACATCTACAACAGCCTTAACTCTATCCTCTGAGCCAATATTTCCAGGATTAATTCTAATCTTATCTGCTCCATTTTCCATAGCTGCAATAGCAAGCTTATAATCAAAATGAATATCAGCAACCAAAGGAATATTAATCTGTTTCTTAATCTCAGAAATAGCCTTAGCTGCCTCCATTGTAGGAACAGCACATCTAATAATGTCACAGCCAGCTTCTTCCAATTGCTTAATCTGAGCAACAGTTGCTGCAACATCCTCTGTTTTGGTATTAGTCATTGACTGGATAAGAATCGGATTATTACCACCAATCACTTTATTTCCAATCTTAATTTCTCTGGTAATACTTCTTTCCAAAGCCTTCACCCCTTTATAAAAATAATTTTCTTATATCATTAAACATTACAAGAACCATAAGGCCTAACAACAGAATAATTCCAAAAAAATGTACATAAGCCTCTTTATTAGGGTCTACTCTTTTTCCCCTGATAGCCTCAATAATCAAAAATACAAGACGACCACCATCAAGTGCTGGTAATGGAAGCAGATTCATTACGCCAAGGTTACCAGACAGCAGGATTATCCAACTGAGTACAGAACAAACTGCTGGGAGAACACCGGCTGAAGCATTTGCTGAATAGGAATCTCCAACCTGCTTAACAATTCCAACTGGTCCAGAAACATCATTAAAGGAAGCTCCTCCGGTAAAGAGCATTTTCAGGCTTTCAATAGTTGTATAAATTAGGAACCTTACTTCAAGCACTCCGTATTTCAATGCAGATCCTATATTTGCCTTTGTTGAGCCCTCGGACATTAAACCAAACATATAACGTCCTTCTTCTTCATTCCACTTTGGATTTGCTGTAACTTTATGTTTCTCGCCATCACGAATAAAGGTGATTTCCGTAGCATTCCCCTTTGCTTTGTATACTTCCATGGTAATCTCTCTGAAGACATAAATATTATGGCCATTAATATTTGTTATTTCATCTCCTGCCATAAGTCCGGCTTCCTGTGCCGCTGAATCTGGCAAAACTTCACCTATAACCGGAGCATCATAGCCAATAAGTCCAATAAGAATAATAGCAACTACAAAGGCCATTATAAAATTGAAAAAAGGTCCGGCAAAAACAACGCTCATTCTTGCCCAGACAGACTTCTTTCCAAATGCTCTATCATCATCAGACTCTTCATCTTCTCCTTCCATGGCACATGCTCCGCCAAATGGAAGAAGCTTAATTGAATACTTGGTATCGCCCTTTGTAAAGCCAACAATTGTTGGTCCCAATCCAAGACTAAACTCATTTACACGAATACCATTAGCCTTAGCAAGCCAAAAATGTCCCAGTTCGTGAAATATAACAATAACACTAAATACTAAAATAGCAATAATAATACTTACCATATCTACTTTACCACCTTTTATCTATAAACTCATAGATAATCCTTTCTGTCTCAAGAATTTCATCAACTGTAGGATTTTCCTGATACTTACACTCCTCCATAGAAGCCTGCAAAATCTCCATTATTTGAAGATAAGTAATCTTTCTATCTAAAAATAATGCAACTGCCTTTTCGTTGGCAGCATTAAAGGCAACAGGAATGTTACCTCCACGTCTACTGGCTTCATATGCTAATTTCAATCCCTTAAAGGTATCTAAATCAGGCTCTTCAAAGGTCAGCTGTCCAAGCTTAAATAAATCAAGACGTTCTCCGGACAATGTTCTTCTCTCAGGATAGTATAAAGCATACTGAATTGGAAGGCGCATATCAGGAGTACCCAGCTGTGCAATAACAGCTCCATCCTCATATTCTACTGCAGAATGAATAACACTCTGAGGATGCACCACTACCTGAATCTGATCCAGATCTACATCAAATAACCATTTTGCCTCCATAACCTCCAGTCCCTTGTTAACCAAAGTTGAAGAGTCAATGGTAATCTTACGCCCCATAGCCCAATTAGGGTGTTTTAGAGCGTCTTCTACCTTAACCTGCTTTAATTCTTCAAGACTTCTGCCTCTGAATGGACCACCTGAAGCTGTAAGAAGAATCTTATTAATCCTATTATTCTCATTCCCCTGTAAGGATTGGAAAATAGCACTATGCTCACTGTCAACAGGAAGAATTGAAACTTTGTTGCTTTTCGCAAGAGGCATAATAATATGACCTGCAGTTACAAGAGTTTCTTTATTGGCTAATGCAATGTCTTTGCCAGACTCTATTGCTGCAATAGTTGGACGAATTCCAAGCATTCCAACAATTGCTGTAACTACTATCTCAGCCTCTTTAAATGTAGCGACCTCTTCAAGCCCTTCTATTCCCGAAAGAACCTTTACCTCAAGATCTGCAGTCATTGCTCTTAATGCAACAGCATCCTTTTCGTCCCATACACTAACCAGCTTAGGTTTATATTGTCTAATCTGTTTTTCAAATAATGAAATATTGCGTCCACAGGACATTGCAACTACATCAATATCCCCCTGCTCTGACACAACTTCAAGAGTCTGTGTTCCAATAGAACCAGTTGAACCAAGTATTGAAATCTTTTTCATAATAATGCCTCTTTATGCCAATAAATAAATTGCAAGATAATATATAATTGGAGCAGTTATTATCATGCTGTCAAATCTGTCTAGCACTCCACCATGACCAGGAATAAGCTTGCCATAATCTTTAATGTCATAATTACGCTTAATAGCTGAAGCAGTTAAATCTCCTACCATGGAAATAAGCCCGGCAACTCCTGCAATTAATGATAATACAATAATGTCCCTGCTTCCAATTCCCATCTTTGATGCAAAAATACTACAGTACAATGCTGTAAGAAGTCCTGCACCAACAACGCCTCCAACAGCACCCTCAATTGATTTATTTGGGCTAAGCTTTGGCGACATTTTATGATTGCCAATTGTCATATGACAAAGCTTTCCTACACAATATGCGCAGGTATCACATCCCCAGGAACAGAAAAAAACAAGGTATGCAATATATAATCCCTTTTCAGGAATCATTCTTAGCTTGTATACATAAGAAAGCATAACAGCTAAATAGAAAAAACCAAAGAAGGCGGCCATAACCTGTTTAGCATCATACTTTGGATAAGCAAAAACATATACAAACATTAACAAAATAAACAAACCCAGAATAATAACAAGAATATCCGGCACAAAATTAAATTTCAAATTAACAAAGTAGATTATTGCAGCCAAGTATCCTGCTACTGCCAGTATGCTTTTATGAAAATCAAACACTCTGTATAACTCAAACATTCCTATTAGGGAAATAGCTAATGTAACTCCAAGAGTGCACCATCCTCCTGCCCAAATAAATCCTATGGCAAAAATCACAAGAAAAATACCACTAATTAGTCTTGTCTTAAACATAACATCCTCCATTTACTCTTCTTTCAATGCCCCAAATCTTCTATCTCTATTATTATAAGCCTCGATTGCCTGTATTAATTCCTCTTTATGAAAATCAGGCCATGGAACATCAGTAAAATAAAATTCACTGTATGCCAACTGCCACAATAAGTAATTCGACAATCTCTGTTCCCCACTAGTTCTAATCATCAAATCCGGATCAGGAATATCCGCTGTATCCAGATAATTTGAAAACACCTGCTCATTTATATCATCAAGATTAAGCTTTCCATTATCATGATCTTCTATCATCTTTTTCATACCACGAATCATCTCATCCCTGCTTCCGTAGTTAATTGCGATAGTCAAGTTTAACCCTGTATTATTCTTTGATGCTTCTTCCAATTCTTTAATTCTTTTTTGGAATTTCTCTGATAATCTCCGCATATCACCGATTATTCTGACACGCATATTATTTTTATCAGCAGTCTTAATACAATTCTTCAGATAACTTTCTAATAGTTTCATCAAGGCATCAACCTCTGAATCTGGTCTGTTCCAATTCTCAGTTGAAAATGCATACATTGTCACATATTTTATACCCAACTCATTTGCAGCCTTGCAAACAGTCTCAACGTTTTTGGCGCCGGCTGTATGTCCATAATTTCTTGGCATTCCTTTAGCCTTAGCCCATCTTCCATTTCCATCTAAAATAATAGCAACATGCTGTGGAATCTTCATATATCACCTCAAAAAATAGGGACATGAGCCAACGGCCATGCCCCAAAATATTATACAGTAAGAATCTCTTTTGACTTAGCGTCAACAGCCTTATCAATATTAGCAACATACTGATCTGTAAGCTTCTGAATGCTATCCTCTAAATCCTTAACAGCATCTTCTGGCATATCATCAGTCTTAGCAAGCTTCTTGATGCTATCGATTGCATCTCTTCTAATATTTCTGATAGCAACCTTAGCTGTCTCGCCCTTCTTTTTAATATCCTTAGCAAGCTCTTTACGTCTCTCCTCAGTCAACTCAGGAAATACTAATCTGATAAGCTTACCATCATTTGTAGGATTAATTCCAATGTCAGAACAAAGAATTGCCTTCTCGATTTCCTTTACCATAGAAGCCTCCCATGGCTGAATCTGAATCATTCTAGGTTCTGGAACACTAATATTTGCAACACTCTGAATTGGAGTTGGTGTACCATAATAATCTACACGAAGCTTATCAAGCACATGAGGATTAGCTCTTCCAGCTCTGATTCCTGCAAACTCCTCCTCCATATTTGCTAATGACTTCTGCATCTTTGAGTCAAAATTTTTTAATCTCTCGTCCATTATGTCCTCCTAATTATACAGTAACCTTTGTACCGCTAAACTCTCCGCTCAAAGCCTTGACAATGCTATTCTCTTCGTCAAGTCCGAATACATACATTGGCATCTTGTTTTCCATTGAAAGAATTGACGCCGTAAGATCAACAACTGCTAATTTCTTAGCAATTACTTCTTCTATTGAAACCTCTATGTACTTCTTAGCATCTGGATTAGTTGCAGGATCGCTGTCATAAACTCCATCGATTGACTTAGCAAGATAAATTCCATCTGCTTCAATTTCAATAGCTCGTAATACAGTAGCTGTATCAGTAGAGAAATAAGGATGACCTGTTCCTCCAGCAAAGAATACTACCGTATTGTTCTTTAGATATTTGTTTGCTCTATCCTTAGAAAACAGCTTAGTCATAGAACCGCATTCAAAAGGTGTAAGAACCTGTGTCATCATACCAACAGATCTAAAAATCTCTGAAACATAGATACAATTCATGACTGTTGCAAGCATTCCTATCTGATCAGCCTTTGTTCTGTCAATAGTCTCACTTGTACGACCTCTCCAAAAATTTCCTCCACCAATTACAATACCAACTTCATTGCCATCATCTACAAGTTTCTTAACCTGCATGGCAACCTTAGTTACTGTTGGTTCGTCAAAGCCGTGATGCTTTTCTCCTGCAAGAGCCTCACCGCTTAACTTTAATAAAATACGACTCATTATTAAGCTCCTTTACTATTTTCCTTCGAAAAGTCCTTCAACATCGATGTCTGCGTAGCTCTGTGAACAGAAACCTTCGATAACAGCACCGTTGTTAATCTGAACTGAACGAGACTTGATGTTACCCATAATTACTGCTGATGTATCAATTACAACAGGACCCTGAACATCAATATCTCCCTTAACAGCACCAGCAATCACTGCTGAAGTAGCTGTAATATTACCAATAATCACTGAACCAGCACCAATCTTAACTGTTCCGCTACTTGTAACCTCTCCTTCAATCTTTGCAACATCTGCAAAAAACTCTGAAGAATTAGCATTTCCGTTAATTACTCCAGTAACAACTATCTTACCATTACATGCAATGTTTCCGTTAATTGTTCCCTGAATATCGAATGAGCCAGATGACTGAAGGTCACCTGTTAATACTGTACTTGCTGTAATAACAGAAGTCTCATCCTGGATATTAGCAGCCTCAACTGTTTTATTAAATATTGGTGTTTCCATTTTCTTTGCCCTCTCCTCTTTTTCTTTTTTTGCAGCAACTTCTGCAAATGTCTCAAGTCCTGCAAAAGCAGGCTTCTCTGGCTCTTTTTTCTCAACAGGCTCTTCATTAACCTGCTCTAAAAGGCCATCAAGCTTTGACAGCTCAGACTTAACATCAACTTCCTCACCAAGTGTATCAACCACAAGATTATCTGTTGATTCTACTGTCTCAAGTTCTTCCCCACCTGGTACAAGCTCCTTAGCAGCCTGTGATAAGTCTTCTTTGAAATCCTTGAATAATCCCATTCTCATTTCCTCCATTTATTATTATTCAACACTATCAGATCTGATATATTGAACAACATACGTTTTTTCATCAATAGGAAGAATGTCAGCATTCATTCCTTTTAATGCCTCCACTAATGGCACTATTGCCTGGGCTGTTACATTCTTACTCTCATCGTCCTTCATAAGTACAATTGAAGTTTTGTATTTCTTAGCCCCCATAGTTACATTATTTATTATATCATCGACAGTATATTCACTTGAAATATCTCCTGCCGAAACATTCCAGTCAAAGTACTTGACTCCCTTTTTCTTGAGAACCTTAACGAACTCAACCATATTTACATTGCTGACCTCGTTACCACTTCCTCCTGGAAATCGATAATACGCGCTGTTCACTCCTGTCTTGTCCGACAAGAATTTGAAAAGCTTATCATAATCCTTCTCAAATGCTTCTACAGAATCATAAATAAGACTGTATTGGTTAGAATATGAATGCATACCAAGGGTATGCCCTTCATCAACAATGCGCTTTAGCATTTTAGCTCCAAGCTCTGTCTCATCACCAGAAACAAAAAAAGTTGCTTTAACGCCTGCTTCCTTAAGAGCATCAAGAATAGCACCTGTATTCTCACCTAAAACACAATCAAAAGTAAGATAAACACTTCGCTTATCATCTCCCGTTGCCATATTCTCCGGAGTATCAATTCCAGTAACCACATTTGAGTAGTCGTTTTCCGACTCTGACTCAACGGCCGATAAATCTTCCGTATCATCAAAGTCCTCAGAGTCAGAAACACAACTAACATTTTCCAACTGTAATTCCAATTTATACATTTTGGAATTAAGCTTTATCACTTGAACAACAAGCACAATAATTGCTAAAAATGAAACTAACATCCATATAGCAATACTCATAATAATCGTTGTTTTAAGACGATTAATACGCTGTCTGCGCTGTCTTTGCTGTTCGAGCATGTCTGAATCATTTGTGCCCATTCTTTTCCTCCAACGAGTATTATACTATCTTATTTTAACATATTTTCCATGCTTGTCAAAGAAAAAAGAGTGGAAGCCAAAAAGCGCCCACTCCTTTATTAAATTAAATTTTAATTTAATTAAGCATTCATCTGTGCAGCAACTTCTGCAGCGAAATCCTCATTCTTCTTTTCCATTCCTTCGCCTACTTCGAAACGAATGAACTTAGAAATTGTAAGTGCCTTATTAACTGACTCTAAGTACTTGCCTACAGCCTGCTTTCCATCCTCAGCCTTAACGTATGTCTGCTCAAGAAGAGAAATCTCCTTAATCTGCTTAGAGATACGTCCCTCTACTAATCCTGTGAAGATCTTATTTGAAACGATGTTCTCCTTATCGTTCATAGCTAACTCAGCAAGTGTAGCCTTAGCAGCATCTGAAAGGAAGTTGAATAAGTACTTGTCATTCTTCTTCTCTTCGTAAACTGCAAGATCCTCTTCGCTCCATAACTTCTCGCCTGTAGCCTTCTCAAGTAATCCCTGAAGAATTGGCTTTGGAAGTGATGCTGGATCATTTAATGCACTGTCAATTGTGATCTCTTTAAGCTTAGCAAGCTCCTCATCAGAGATGTCAGCTCTTGAGATGTACTGTGGGTTCATAGCAGCGATCTGCATAGCAATATTAGCAAGAGCTTCAGCTGTAGCATCGTCAGAAGCACCAGTTGCAGCAACTAATACACCAATCTTACCACCTGCATGGATATAAGTAGCAACCTTATCTCCAGATACCTTAGCAAATCTACGAACAGATAACTTCTCTCCGATTGTAGCTGTCTTCTCAACAAGTAAGTCATTTAATCCGTCTAATGCAAGAAGAGCTTCAATATCCTCTCCGTTATCACCACCGTTTAAGTCAGAAGCAAGAGCGCTGTCAGCAACTGTCTGAACAAACTCCTGGAATACTTCATTCTTAGCAACGAAATCTGTCTCTGAGTTAACCTCAACTACAACAGCAGTGTTACCATTTGTAGCTACACGGGCAATACCCTCAGCTGCGATTCTGCTCTTCTTTTTCTCCATCTTAGCAGCTCCGCTTTTTCTTAATACTTCAACAGCAGCTTCCATATCTCCGTTTGTCTCTGTTAAAGCCTTCTTACACTCCATCATTCCTGCGCCTGTTGACTCACGCAACTCTTTTACCATAGCAGCTGTAATTGCCATTTTGAATTCCTCCGTTTTCTACATTAATACACAAAACGCCAATGACAAATAAATTTGTATTGGCATTTTGCAAAAATTTAATACTAAATATTACTCCTCTACTGGTGCTTCCTCAACTACCTCAGCAGCCTCAGCAACAGCCTCTGTTCCCTGATTAGCCTCAATAACAGCATCTGCCATCTTAGAAACGATTAACTTAACTGCTCTGATAGCATCATCGTTACCAGGGATAACATAATCTAACTCATCTGGGTCACAGTTTGTATCTGCAATACCGATAAGAGTAATGCCAAGTGCCTGTGCCTCCTGGATACAGATACGCTCCTTCTTAGGATCTACTACGAAAATTGCGTCAGGAATTCTCTTCATCTCCTTAATTCCGCCAAGGTTCTTCTCAAGCTTATCCCACTCCTTCTTAAGTGCGATAACTTCCTTCTTAGGAAGAACATCAAAAGTTCCGTCTGCAGCCATTGCCTCGATAGCCTTAAGTCTTGCAATACGGCTCTGGATTGTACGGAAGTTTGTAAGCATTCCACCTAACCATCTCTCGTTTACATAGTACATACCGCAACGCTCTGCCTCAGTCTTAATAGCATCCTGAGCCTGCTTCTTTGTACCAACGAAAAGAATTGTTCCACCCTGTGCAGCAATATCAGAAATTGCATCATATGCCTCATCTACTTTACCTACAGACTTCTGTAAGTCGATAATGTAAATACCATTACGCTCTGTGTAGATGTATGGAGCCATTTTAGGGTTCCATCTTCTTGTCTGATGTCCGAAATGAACACCTGCCTCAAGTAACTGTTTCATTGAAATTACGCTCATTTT
>JAXJPW010000091.1:0-30219 GCA_036311465.1 Agathobacter sp. | reverse complement strand
TCGGACAGCCAGCTCCTCAGCCTCAGCAGGCTACTAACTTCGGACAGCCAGCTCCTCAGCCTCAGCAGGCTACTAACTTCGGACAGCCAGCTCCTCAGCCTCAGCAGGCTACTAACTTTGGACAGCCAGCTCCTCAGCCTCAGCAGGCTACTAATTTCGGTCAGCAGGCTACTAACTTCAATCAACAGGCTACTAACTTCGGACAGCAGCCTCAGCAGGCTCAGTATTATGGCCAGGGAGTTCAGTATGCTCAGCCAAAGAAAAATACAGGACTAATTGCTGGTATTGTTGCAGCAGGTCTTGTGGTACTTATTGCACTGTTGGTATTCCTTATTAACCCATTTGCAAGCTATAAGGATCCAATTAGAACTCTTGAAAAAGGAATCAAAAAATGTGATGCTGAAAAAATTATTAAGGCTTTCCCAATTGATTCATCTTTAGCCGCACTGATTAAAGGCAATATGGCCAAAGAGATGCTGGATGATGTTGATGCAAACAACAACTGCAATATCGAAATCCTTGATGCTGAAAAAATGACAAGCGCAGAGCTTTATCTTATTGAAAAAAATAATCAGTTTACTAAATCAATGGGAATAGAATATGACTTAAAAGCTGGCTACAAGGTAAAAGCCGAAATGACAATGTTTGAAGACGGAGAACTTGAAACAGAAAAAGTCGAGTTTACTGTTTGCAAATGGAAGGGTAAATGGTATATCTTCGATTGGGATGATTAATTATCAAATGGATTGTTACTCTATAGATTAGAGTGACAATCCATTTTTTATGTCCTCATTTATTGCTGGAGAATTCCGCATACTAATCCGGAATCTGCTTACCTGTAGCATCCATGTGATAATTCTCCTTCAAAATAAGCTCTGACACCGGCACAAGCTCATAGCCATCTGATTTGAGTTTTGTAATCATCTCATCCAGAGCCTGGGCTGTGTACTTGGCACCATTATGGCAGAGAATAATTGCACCAGGTTCAAGAGCCTTGTGATTACAGACTGTTGAAATAATCGACTCAACTCCATAATCCTTCCAGTCAAGAGAATCCACCGACCACTGTATAGGATAGTAATTCAATTCCCTAGCCATTTTAATTACACCATTGTTATAAGCTCCATATGGGGGCCTAAACAGCTTCATATCGTAATCCACCAGGTTCTTTACCCTGTCATGACAATCTTGTATTTCTGACCGCATTTGGGTCTCTGAGAGGGTAGTCATATCATAATGATTCTCCCCATGGTTACCAAGGTCATGTCCCTTCTCCACAAGCTCCTTAACACAGTCAGGATTCTCTTCAACCCATTCTCCTGTCATGAAGAAAGTCACCTTTACCTTATGCTTATCAAGAATCTCCATAAGCTTCTGGAAATCCTCTGCTCCCCAGGCTGCATCAAAGGTTAATGCAATCTGCTTCTTGTCATTTTCTACAGAATATATGGGAAGCTCCCTGTCTCCAAAGGTACTGCTGTAAAGCATACTTATAGCATCCACCGCATCCAGCTCAGAAATATCATTCAAGGTTCTAAGACCAATTCTCTTAATGTAACCCATATCTCCACTTTCAGAAACATATGCAAAAACTGCCACAAACAAAACCACAAGATAAATCCATCCTCGATGTCTTTTCTTTGTCCTGCCTGTGACAGTTCCCTGTAAAAAATCTCTATATTCACCCATGCGCTTTCCCCCATTCACTATTCACAATCTTCTATGAAAAGTGTATTCAGAAAAAACGCATTTATGCTTTATATTCTGTTAATGAAATCTACAACAACCTCAATTGATTGAACTGCTGCCTTTTCTGCAAAAGTCTCATAATCAATAATTCCGCCATCTCCATCAGAAATAGAACGAAGAATAGCAAAAGGCACCTGGTTTACATAGCACACATGGCCGATGCTTCCACCTTCCATCTCAGCTGCAATTGCTTCAAAATGCTCTGTAATATACTCCTTCTGTTCTTCTCTGGCAATAAACTGATCTCCTGTGGCAATAGTGCCCTTCTTAAACTTAATGCCTCTCTCCTTAAGGCACTCTGCCATAACATCATTCATGTGGGCATCTGCCTCTATGAAAATAACATCTGGTCCTGAGATTAGTCCTACAGGATCTCCCATAGGAGAAGTATCCATATCATGCTGTACAACATTCTTGGCCAAAGCCACATCCAGAACACTTAAATCTCTTGTGAGAGTGCCGGCTACTCCAATGTTAATAAGCATATCCACATTATATTTAAGAATCATTGTCTGGGCACTAATAGCGGCATTTACTTTACCAACGCCACTCTTTGCTGCAACAATATTCTTGTCTCCAAGCTTTCCAGATACAAATTCAACACTACTATAAACATCTGTTTTGCTATCGATTAGAGATTCCTTAAGGTTATCAATCTCCATCTGCATTGCTCCAATTATTCCGATTATCATTTTATTTCTCCTTTGGGTATGTAAATTCCATATTAGTCTGCGCCTCTAAAACCTTAAGGTATGCCTGGCATTCCTTCTTGGCTTCATCAATTGACAGATTCTCATAATGACCGCATTCTATGGCTGATGCGCCGTAAACCGGTCCATCGTGGGCAATAATCTGTCTGAGAATAGACTTTGTTAACTCAAAAATCTCTTTAGCAGGCAGGTCTCTTACCAGAAGATAAAATCCTGTCTGGCATCCCATTGGTCCAAAATATACTACTTTGTCTGATATATCAGAATTACGAACTAATGTGGCAAACATATGCTCTACTGAATGCATGGCAGAGTTACTCATGTAATCTCCTGCATTTGGCTTTCTTGTTCTTAGGTCGTATGTAATAATATCTCCGTCTTCCCTGGAAATATAAAATCCAGGTTCTAAGATATTGTGATTAATTTCAAAACTTTTAATTCTTTGCATTATTCCTCCGCTTAATGTTTGGCAACAGAATCTATTGTCTGGCAACGTTTTCCATAGTACTAGAGATATTGCTAATATCTCCAAGAAGGGAATTCATACTGTTAAGTGCCTCCATTGCAGAATCACTTATAGAAAGCGCCATATTGGAAGAGGCCGCAACCTCCTGCCCTGTTGCCGAAAGATTTGTAATACTTTCCATGATTCTTGTGTTGGCTGCAATAACATCCTTTACGGATGAATTCACCTCCATAACTCCCCTGTTTAGCTCATCGGTATCATTTTTAATCTCCATAAGCTTATTACCTGTCTCTTCGATAAGTTCATTCTGCTTTTCTGCATATTCTGCAGAAAGAGTCATACTATTGGCAGCACTCTCTGCATCCTGTGTAAGACGTCCAATAATCTCGCTGATTTTCTCAGTAGCTACTCTTGTATCCTCTGCCAGTGTACGAATCTCATCAGCAACTACAGCAAAGCCTTTTCCAGCTTCACCGGCTCTGGCAGCTTCGATTGAGGCATTAAGAGCAAGAAGATTAGTCTGGCTGGAAATTCCCAGAATAGTCTCAGTAATTGCCTGAACGTCCTGAATACTGGTGTTGAGCTGCTCTGTAATATTTCTGGTCTCTGTGTTAATATTGGCAACCTCAGTTGCCTGATTCTTAAGCTTCTCAATAAGCTCAACGCCCTGTTCAACAGTCTGACTGGTGCGATCAGAGACCAGTCCCATATTGTCAGCTTCCTCTCCAACCACCTCAATATTCTTCTGAATATCGGATGTCTGACTCGTCTGCATATCAATAGCCTCAGCATTTACTCTTGTGCTCTCAACTATTTCATACATTGAATCATGGCTGGTTGTCATGGATTCATTAAGATTAGCAGCAACCTCCTTTGCTGAAACAAACTTCTGATTCAGTTCATTAGCCAGCTTTACAATCTCACTGGAAGTATTTAGCTGGGAATCTGCACTGGATTTAACCTCCTCCAGATTCTCCTTATTCTGAGTAAGCGTCAGCTTGGTAATAAAAACTGAAAGCAGGCAGGTTGCAACTGCAAAAAGCATTGCAGTCACCAGCTCATTAACTCTTGTTTTTTCAGCCATCACAAGGGTAATACAATAAATCAATGTACCCAATAAGGCAATACCACATCCGATTCTTGTAAGAGTATAATCTGTAAAAATCATTACTAATACTGCTATTGGATAGATTATTGCATACATTTCCATACTGTTAGAAGTACACAGGGTTACTATGTATAGTAGAAACATGGATGAACAGCAACAATGCATATAGTTTCTCTCTGTACTCATTTTGCCATAAGCCATAATGTTGAAGAAAATAACTGATATTGAAATAAATGCTCTAAAAATACCCGCAGGCCTTAATTCTCCCAACAGACCCAATGCCGAAACAATCAGTATACAAGTACTGATAATGATAGCAGAAATTAAAGCAATCTTATTTCTTTGCATTCTTTGTTTTGTCTGTAAATCCATAGTTCTACCTCCATAATAATTATCCTTCTTCCAATTTCTTCAGGTATTCTTCAAAAACCTTTAACGCATCATCAATCGGTTTAGATGTGCTCATGTCAACTCCCGCTGCTGCCAAAAGATCAATCGGATCCTTTGAGCTTCCCCCCTTCAGAAAGTTGTTAACATATCGCTCAACTGCAGGTGCTCCCTCTTCAAGTATCATCTTAGAAAAAGCAATAGCCGCTGAAAAACCAGTTGAATACTGATATACGTAATAAGGTTTATAGAAATGAGGAATTCTCATCCACTCATACTCGATAGCCTGATCATAAAATAATCCCGGACCGTAATACTTGGCATTAATGTCAAAGTACAGCTTGTTAAGTGATTCCATTGTAACAGCCTGGCCATTTTCCAGAAGTCGGTGGGCTTCATGCTCAAATTCTGCAAACTGTGCCTGACGGAAAAGAGTAGTTCTGAACTTATCCAAATAGTGGAATATCAGGTACTCCTTTTCAGCCTGGTCCTTGGTATTTTCAAACAGATAATGCATCAGTAAGGCTTCATTACATGTAGATGCAACCTCTGCCACGAAAATCAAATAATCTGCATACGTTATTTCCTGAGCACTGTTTGAGTAATAGGTATGCATTGCATGCCCCATCTCATGTGCCAGTGTAAACACAGAATTAATGTTATCCTGATGATTGAGAAGTACGTAAGGATGTGTGCCATATGCCCCCCATGAATAAGCACCACTTCTCTTATTCTCATTCTCATATACATCAATCCAGCCACCCTCCATGCCTTCTTTGAGGGTGTTAACATATTCCTGACCCATAGGAGCTAAAGCCGTAGCCACAAGCTCTTTTGCCTGCTGGTAGGTGTATTTCTTCTCCACATCATCAACAACTGATACGAAAAGGTCATACATTCGAAGCTTATCTACTCCCAAGCGCTCTTTTCTGACAGCCATATATCTGTGAAGAGCCGGTAGATGACTGTTTACAGTCTTAATCAGATTATCATATACACTCTCAGGTATGTTTCCTCTGGACAGGTACATCTCTCTGGTGCTTGAATATTTTCTTACTTTTGCATAGAAACTATCTCTTTTGAGCTGTGCCAGATAGGTTGCAGTTACCGTATTGCCCCATTTCTTGTAAGTATCATACACTCCGAAAAATGCCTGCTTACGCATTGATCTGTCCGTACTGTTAAGCATGTCAATATAATTGCCATGGGTAATCTGAATTCTGTTGCCCTCCACATCTGTGATATAAGGGAACTTAATATCAGCATTATTGAACATGGAATAAATATTGCCCGGTGCTGCTGCAAGCTCGCCTGCCTGAGCCAGTAAAGCCTCCTCTGTCTCTGACAGGGTATGCTCCTTCATTCGCCTGATTTCATCAATCTTGCGCTTGTAGTGCAAAAGCTCTGGCTTTTCATTGTAAAACGCTTCAAGGGTCTGCTCCGCTATAGTTAATATCTCAGGGTCTGCAAAAGCTATTGCGCTTTGCAGACTTACCAAAACTGCATCTGCCTTTGAGGAATATCCCTGATATTTTGCTACTGTTGTATCCTGATGTAATCTTTGATTAGCATACACATATACTCTGTCTGCGTGATAAACAAGCTCATCAAGCTTTTTGAAATAGAGATAGAGATTCTCGGCACTTTCTCCAAGCTTTCCCTTATATTTCTCTACATCCTTAACACTGGAAAGCAACTCCCTTGTTTCCTGCTCCCACTGTTCATCACTGGCAAACATATCTTCTAATTTCCATTTGTATTCTTCTGGAATATCTTCTCGTTTGCGTAGAATTTTTTCTGCCATAAATACTCCTTAATTCTAGTTATTTTCTGATGAGTGTTCCCATTCCTCCAGTAATCTCAGCACCTTCTTTGTTAAGCTTTGTAATTAAAACTGAACGAATTGCTGACTCATCAATAAAGTCAATTGCTGCTTCAATCTTTGGAGACATTGTGCCCTCTCCAAACTCTCCAGCCTCAAGGTACTTTCTTGCCTCGGCAACTGTAAGTGTATCAAGAGGCTTTTCATCCTCTGTTCCAAAGTTCAGGCATACCTTATCAACACTTGTAAGGATGACTAACATGTCAGCGTCAAGAAGTTCTGCAAGTTTTCCTGCAGCAAGGTCTTTTTCAATTACTGCACTTGCACCCTGAAGCTTGTTATCCTGTGATAATACAGGAATTCCGCCACCACCACAGGCAATTACTACCTGGTCTGCATCTGATAAAGCCTTAATTGCATCAATCTCCACAATATCAATAGGCTTTGGAGCTGCTACTACTCTGCGGTATCCATCTGCAACCTGAGTTACATGATTACCTTTCTTTTCTTCCTCTTCAGCCTCTTCTGCTGTCATAACTCTTCCAATAATCTTGGAAGGACTATAGAAGGCCTCATCATATGGATCAACAACCACCTGTGTTAATACAGTTGAAACGGTCTTGTAAATTCCACGATTAAGAAGCTCTGTACGAATTGCATTCTGAAGGTCATAACCAATGTATCCCTGACTCATTGCTGAACATACTGATGTAGGAGTTGCAGTATACTCTGGATATATTCTGCAAAACTCAGACATAGCTGTATGAATCATTCCAACCTGAGGTCCGTTACTGTGTGTGATAACAACCTGATAATCATCCCTTATAAAATCAACAACTGCTTTAGCTGTGCGCTTTGCTGCCGCATGCTGCTCTGGCAACGTACTTCCTAACGCCTCATGACCTAAAGCGATAACTATTTTCTTTTTCTTCATGATTTCCTCCTCATATGGGCATAATACTGCCAATTTATTATATTATGAAATACTCACAAATCTTTGTCAATTTGTATTGTTAAGACAACACCCCATACTCTAGTACCATTTTACTATTCACCGCATATTTTTTCAAGTTTTTCTATTATTTGTCGGAGATTGTGCAGGAAATTGTTGAGATTGATGGGTTTGATAGATAATTATCTGCTATCTATTCTTCTTCTTTCTTGCTTTTTCCTATTAACAAAAAAGCAAGAAACCTTTCGATTTCTTGCTTTTATATTTCTTTTTAGTTCTTAATATCACTTGCAGAGCTAAGCTTAACTTTTACTTTCTTTTCCTTAAAGCTACTGCCGTCCTGCCTTGCGATTTTGATTTCTACTGTGTCACCAGCAGAATAATTCTTAAGTTCTGCCTGGAATTCTGCCATTGAAGAAATCTTCTTGCCTTCTATCTCAGTGATAATATCACGCTCCTGAATTCCGGCTTTTCCAGCGCCTGCACCAGCTAATACCTCTGATACAAGAACACCCTCCGGATAACCATATGCCACCATATCCTCAGGTACATCGCCACCCCTTATTCCAAGGTATGCAGTCTGTGTATCAACATACTCTCCATTTTCAATAAGGCTCTCAAGGATAGGTTTTGCGTATGCCATTGGAATTGCATAACCAATTCCCTCTACCTCTGTAGAAGCATACTTAACTGAGTTGATTCCAATTACCTCACCGTTTGCGTTGAGAAGAGCTCCACCTGAATTACCTGGGTTGATAGCAGCATCTGTCTGAATAAGGTTAGAATTAGTAATAATCTCACCTGTTGTCTCGTCCTGTGTACTTACTGAACGATTAAGAGCTGAAATAACTCCTGTAGTAACTGACTGTCCATATCCAAGAGCATTTCCAATTGCAATTGAAGCATTACCTACTTTAATTGCATTAGAGTCTCCAATTGTAGCAATTTTGATTGTGTTAAGTGTTGCCTCTGGCATATCATCTAATGCAACCATTACAACTGCAAGGTCATCTGATGGATCTGTACCTCTTACCTTGCCTTCAACTGATTCCCCATCTGAGAACTGCACCTTAAGAGAATCTGCCTGAGCAACTACATGGTTATTTGAAGCAATATATAAATACTTATCATCTTTGCTGATAATAAATCCTGAACCACAGCTCTGAGACTGTCTGTTCTCATTTCTTCCCCAGAAGTCCTCATAGGAAATATTTGCAGTATTTGTAATTGATACAATACTTGGCATAACTTCATCAACAATCTGAGAAATATCTGTTAACTCTGCAGCATTACCTGTAGCAGTCTTGCTGACATTCTCGTCGCTGTTATTAACCTCTATCTCAGTCTTCTTTCCACTTGTTGTAGTTTCTGTGTTGGAAGTCTGCTTAGAAATCAGGGTTTTACTTCCTGCATAACCAATTCCAACAAAAATGCTTCCGCCAATAAGTCCAAAAACAACTGCTGCAACGGCAACCTTACCAATAAAGGCTCCAAAACCACTTTTTTTCTTAGGTGGGTTAGCAGAATGGCTGTTAGCTGGCGCTCTGTTAACTGGGGCACTTCCATATGCATTTCCTGCATAATTTATGTTCTGGGCTGGCTGCTGACCCATATTCTGGGCTGACTTCTGGCTCATGTTCTGCACTGGCTGCTGGCTCATATCCTGGGCTGGCTGCTGACTAATATCCTGAGCTGACTTCTGGCTCATGTCCTGGGCTGGCTGCTGGCTCATGTCCTGGGCTGGCTGCTGGCTCATGTCCTGCACTGGCTGCTGGCTCATATCAGCCCCCTGTGGCGCAGCCTGCAGATATGGATTAAATCCGCTGTAAGGATTATTGTTAATATTGTTGTTGTTAATATTGTTATTGTCGTTATTGTTGTTTAAATAATTATTGTTATCCATGAAAATGGCTCCTTTCTCTTACCTGTTTGATAAGAGTTTACCTTCTTTATGTGTTCAAATTGTGATAAAAGAAAAATTTATTCAACAGTAACGGATTTTGCCAAATTACGTGGCTTGTCAACATCAAGACCTTTGGCAACTGACACATAATATCCAAGAAGCTGTAATGGAATAACTGCAAGGCTTCCAACAAAGTGCTCATCTATCTTTGGAATATAGAGTGAAAAATCACAGCTATCCTCAACCTCAAAATGACCTGCTGTTGTAAGTCCCATAAGGTAAGCACCTCTTGCCTTACACTCTACCATGTTAGAAACTGTTTTCTCATATAAGTCGCTCTGAGTAAGCACACCGATTACAAGTGTTCCATCTTCAATAAGTGAAATAGTACCATGCTTAAGCTCTCCTGCTGCATATGCCTCTGAATGAATATATGAAATCTCTTTCATCTTAAGACTTCCCTCGAGACAAATAGCATAATCAAGTCCACGACCAATATAGAAAATATCGTGTGCATTTGCATACTTAGAAGCAAACCACTGAAGTCTGTCTTTGTGTTCAAGAGTCTGCTCAACCTTCTCTGGAAGTGTAAGTACCTCATCAATAAGCTCATAGTAACGGGCCTCATCTATCTTGCCCTTGGCATATGCAAGCTGGATAGCAAGAGTATATGATGCTGCAAGCTGTGTGCTGTATGCCTTAGTAGTTGCAACAGAAATCTCCGGTCCTGCAAGAGTATAGAATACATTGTCAGCCTCTCTGGCAATTGATGAGCCAACTACGTTGACAAGGGCCAGTGTCTTAATTCCAAGCTCCTTGGCTTCACGAAGGGCCGCAAGGGAATCTGCTGTCTCTCCTGACTGGCTTATTACAATAACAAGAGCATTCTCATCCATAATAGGATTTCTATAACGGAATTCTGAAGCGAGCTCTACTCTAACCGGAACTCTGGCAAGGTCCTCGAATACATACTGTGCTGCCATGCCAACATGCCATGCCGAACCACAGGCTACAATAGTAATCTGAGAAATCTTTTCTAATTCCTCCTGTGAAAGGCCAACCTCTGAAAGATCGATAATATTGTGATCCCCATCCGGTTTAATAACTGAATTAAGTGTATCAGCTATTGCCTTAGGCTGCTCATGAATTTCCTTCATCATGAAATGCTCATATCCACCCTTTTCAGCAGCTTCAGCATCCCAGTCAATCTGAACAAGCTCCTTCTCAATCTGCTCTCCATCCAGGTTGTAGAAGGTAGCCTGGCCACCCTTAAGGCAAGCAATCTCAAGATTGCCAATGTAATATACACTTCTTGTATAATTAAGAATTGCAGGTACATCTGATGCAATATATGATTCCTCATCAGATACACCGATAATCATTGGACTATCCTTGCGGGCAACCCAGATTTCGTCTGGATGATCCTTGAACATAACTGCAAGAGCATATGAACCTCTTACTCGAACCATAGTCTTTGCAAGTGCATCAATTGGTCCAATGTTATATTTTTTATAATAGTAATCTACAAGCTTAATTACAGTCTCTGTATCAGTCTGGCTATAGAAGCTGTACCCCTTTTTCGAAAGCTTCTCTTTAAGCTCCTGGAAATTCTCAATAATTCCGTTATGTACTCCCACAACATCTGAATCAGCCATTGTACTGCCTGAAAGGTGTGGATGTGCATTTGTCTCACTTGGCTCACCGTGTGTTGCCCATCTTGTATGACCAATACCACAGGTACCAAGCAATGCATTGCCACCATCTGTCTTCTCTGACAGATTGCTAAGTCGCCCCTCGGCCTTAACTACTCTGGCGTCATTTTCTCCTTCTCTTACGGCAAGTCCTGCCGAATCATATCCTCTGTATTCAAGCTTTGAAAGGCCATCCAAAAGAATTGGAGCAGCCTGTTTATTTCCAACATAACCTACAATACCACACATAAAATATGCCTCCTATGTTTTGTAAACCTAAAAAATCTAAATCTCAATTCCGTTCTTCTGCAGAAGCCCACGGGCAGATTCTACAGAATCAGTTCCGGTTGCATTTTTGACTGGAGCAAATTCTTTTTCCCTTACAACCTCAAAGGACAGACAATCGTCCATCATGTATACCATATCAAGAATAAGTGTCTCGAACTTGTATGCATTTGGAGTCTCCGGCTTTATCAGATTGCCCTTCTCGTCAATATATGGCACCTTTTTCTCAACCACATGAAGTGGAAGATTCTGCTCCAGAATATCCATAAGCTTATCTACCTTGAAAAGATAGTTAAGAATTACACCAAATCCGTAGAGGAGTGAACCATTTTCACTGGTTGCCTCTGCCATCTCTGGTGTCAGCTCATAGTATTCGATAATTGAAGGCTTTCCATTCTCAAGGCACAAAGCTCCAACCCTCTCATATGGGTCAACCTTGCGAACAACCTTAGCTCCACTTACGCAGCCTGATAAAATAGTAGCACCAACAAAGGCTGGGTCAGCAATCTGCTGAAGTACATTATCTACTGCGAAAACATTTAACCATTCAAGGCCCTTTTCCTTCATATCCTTATCAAGACCAGCCTTAACCAGGGACTTAAACCAGCCACCATTTCCATTAGGCGACATAGCCAGGGAATCCTCTGCCTCAATAAGAATGTTTCCATCAAAATCTACTGCAGGAACCATTTCCTGAACAAAGAACTTAATGAAGTCCCTATTATAACCGAAATAGTCATGTTCTGCAAAAAATTCTCTTGTTTGCTCATCATTTTTATCACTTGTCATAATATAAAGTGGCACCCATGCCCCTGCACGTTCTGTCACCTTCATAAGATTACAAATAAGCTGTTCAAAAATGTAAAGGTCACGATTAACTCCAATGTTATACATTCCCTTTGCCTTATCAAAACCAAGACGGGTTCCCTGGCCTCCAGCTAAAAGAATAGCACCTACCTTACAGGCCTTTATCGCTTCTAAACCAGCCTTGTCAAACTCATCTCTTCTTGTGTCAATTTCTGAAATTTCCATGGCTCCAAGAGGCGAAAACTCTCCTCTGTCCTGAACCTTATTATCTATCATATCAAGTAATGACCAGTCCATATCTTCAAGCTGGTTCTCAAGCTTAGCTGGTAACTGCTCATTAACTAATTTTCCTAAGTACTTCTGATTTGATTCCAATACATGTTTCTGTATATTTTCCTTCATAAAAATCTCCCTTTCTCTTACGATTCAACATTGCACCTGCAGAAGCTTCTCCAACTAAGATAATAGGCCAACCCTAGGATTGGCCTATACTTAATAGTATTTACTATGTTATCCTTTGTTACGACTGTGGATATACATCCATCCGTCGGCATAATCCTGACGCTCCTTTTCTGTCATAGCAGTATATTTTTCAAAATCAAGATTAGTCAGGCGCATTTGTTTATTGCCACACTTATGGCACTCCACATCACGTCTCCTAGAGACCATACGAATCCAGCCACAATCAGGGCAAATATAAATTTTCATCATAGTCTTAACTAATTGAACATCTTCATAACTTCAGCCTCAAGAGACGCAAGCTTAGTTTCTGAATCCTTCAATGATTCTCCTTTTACACCAAAATAGAATTTGATCTTAGGCTCTGTTCCGGAAGGACGTACACAGCACCAAGCGTTATCGTTAAGTTCATAATATAATACATTGGAACTTGGAAGTCCTGTTGGAGCAACTGTTCCATTAACCATGTCTTTTCTCTCGTCGTTCTTGTAATCGCGAACTGCAAGTACCTGGTACTCACCAATTGTAGCAGGTACACTTGTACGAGCCTTAGACATAATAGCCTCAATCTGAGCAGCACCATCGATGCCCTTGAGAGTCATTGTAGAAATACCCTCTCTGTAGTATCCGTACTTCTCATAAAGGTCAATCATACCATCCCAGAGTGTCTTACCCTGTGACTTGTAGTATGCAGCAACCTCGCAAAGCATACATACTGCTGCAGGAGCATCTTTATCTCTTGCATATGTTCCTGGAAGGCATCCGTAGCTCTCCTCCATACCGAATACGTAATTGTTGCATCCGGTCTGCTCGAATTTAAGCATCTGCTCTCCAATATATTTAAATCCAGTAAGAACCTCGATGAGCTCAACATCATATGCTGCAGCGATAGCCTTAGCCATATCTGTTGATACGATTGACTCAACAAGTGCTGGATTAGCTGGCAATGTTCCATTCTTAGTCTTCTCAGCAAGAATGTATTCTGCAATAAGCATAGCAGACATGTTACCTGTAAATGTAACATACTCTCCACTCTTAGTATCCTTGCAGTATACACCAAGACGATCAGCATCCGGGTCTGTTGCAAGAACAATATCAGCATCCTCTTCCTTAGCAAGCTTAAGTGCAAGCTCCCATGCATCAGGATTCTCCGGATTAGGGTATGGGCAGGTTGGGAAGTTACCATCAGCAACTGCCTGCTGTGGCTCAATTATTACATTCTCAAATCCAAGATCTGAAAGCACTCTCTTAACCGGACGAAGTCCTGTTCCGTGAAGTGGTGTATAAACGATTTTGATATCCTTAGCCATATCCTTGATGATTTCCGGATGGATAGAAAGCTTACGAAGCTCTGCAAAATATCCCTCATCAATATCATCGCTGATTACATTATAAAGTCCGGCAGCAATTGCTTCTTCCTTGTCCATAGTCTTAACCATGTCAAATGAAGTAACTTTAGCAACCTCTGCCATAATATTTCCATCATGAGGTGGTGTAACCTGAGCACCATCCTCCCAATAAACCTTGTATCCATTGTATTCACGTGGATTGTGACTGGCTGTGATTACAATACCTGCAATTGTTCCAAGGGAACGTACTGCATATGAAAGCTCTGGTACAGGAGCAAGCTGTGGGAATACATATGTCTTGATTCCGTTAGCAGCAAGACAAAGAGCTGCAGCATCTGTAAACTCATCATGCATAAGACGAGAGTCATGAGCAATTGCTACTCCTCTATCCTGTCCGTTCTGAGAAATAATGTAGTTAGCCAAGCCCTGTGTGGCCTGACGTACAGTATAAATGTTCATTCTGTTAGTACCAGCTCCAATAACTCCACGAAGTCCGGCTGTACCAAACTCTAATGTTCTGTAAAAACGATCCTCGATTTCCTTCTCATCAGTAAGTGCCTTAAGTTCTTCTTTTGTTGCCTCATCAAAATATGGATCTGTACACCATTTCTGATACTCTGCTCTAAAGTCCATTCCAATTCCTCCTGTTTTCTTAACGCCATCTACGACATTCTAGCATAGAATAATTATTTTGAAAAGCCAATAATCTGTTCGATTTTTGTCTTAACTAATTCAAATGCCACATCATTCATACCACTGTTAATAACCAAATCTGCCATATACTTGGTTGGCTCTACATGTATATAATGCATTGGCTTTACTGTCTCAAGATACTGTCTTGCAATATCCTCAACATCTCTGCCACGCTCGTTAACATCACGAACCACTCGTCTTAGTATTCTCTCATCAGCATCTGCTTCTACAAAAATCTTAATATCCATAAGTTCCCGCAGCTCTTCATTCTCCAATGCGAGAATTCCCTCAACGATGAGGACCTTACGTGGTTCTACCACAACAGTTTCCTTTGAACGGTTGTGCACAGTATAATCGTAAGTAGGACACTCAACGGACTCGCCCCTCTTCAATGCCTTAACATGCTTAATAAGCAAATCCGTCTCAAGAGAATCCGGTGAATCATAATTTACCTTCTTTCGTTCTTCAAAAGGAATATCATCCTGTGCATTATAATAATTATCGTGATATAACACCGCTATGTTATCCCCCAAAGCATCCTTAAGCCGGTTGGTAAATGTAGACTTACCTGACCCGGTACCTCCTGCTATACCGATTACTGTACACTGCATATTGTAATTCCTCCTACACTGCTTATTCAGGTGTAGTAAAAGTTACCACACCTGACTCAATGCCTTTTATTATTTTTCCAGAATATGTAATATATCCTACAACCTTTATTTTATAAGTATTTTTCGCACTAAGTCCTTGTAAAACAAAGGAGTTGGTTTTTGTAACTGCCACCTGTTTATAGGTTCCGGCCGCAACATCATACATCATTATTTTATATCCTTCAACGCCATTTGTCTCATTCCAGCTAATGCTTGCCTGATTGGCAGTAATCTGTGTTGCCTTAAGTCCGGTCACCTTTGCAGGAGCAACGTATGTTGACTTATATCCGGTCATGGCTCCTAAAGAGTGATAATAAGTACTCGAGTTTCTGGCGCAAACCCTAAACTTGTATGAGCCTGCTGCAGGAGCCTTGTAGGTATATGAAGTTCCCTTTACATCTACAGTCTTAATAAGTGTACCATTGCCCTGATATATGAAAACTCTGTAGCCACGGGCATTCTTTACTGAAGACCAGCTTAATTTAATAGCATTGCTTTGCTTACCACCTGAAATACTTAATTTCTTAACTGTTCCAGGCTTTACATATGCTGACATTGCCTGGGAAATATCTGATCTGATTTTTGTGTCACCAAATTTTGTTACGGCTGCAACCTTAATCAGATAAGAGGATTTTGGCTTACAATTTTTCCAGGTATATGAAGCTTTCTTGTTGCTTATCTCTATTCTTGTAAACTTTTTGTTTTTGAAGCTGTATAAGTATACATAATAGCTTGATGCTCTTGGAACCTTATCCCATGAGTAGGTGACACTGTCCTTAGTTACTGAGCTGATTCTAAGATTCTTAATCTTACCTGGACATGTCTTTAACTTGACAGCTGTAGAATAAGGACCATAAGCCACCGCGCCACTTGATGTCTTATTATATGAACGAACCTTGAAACTGTATACGGATGCACTCTTTAACTGATCCTTAACCAGACTGGCATTTTTTGTTTCAAGACGATTAATTAATTTACCTTTTGAATCATATGTACAAATCTGATATCCGCTGACCCCTGACTGCTTTTTCCAGCTTAAGGCCACCTTTGTGGAAGTAAATGTCCCTTTCTTCAGACCTGTTACCTGTTGTGTACTTGTAGCTCCAACATAAAGCCTGCTGACAGGACTGTTGATTTCTGTATTTCCAAACTTTCTATAGGCAATAACTGCAAAATTATATTTCTTAGCCGTAGAAAGGTTCTTAATTGTATATGAATTAGTCTTAATTACTGCTACTCTTGTATATTTCTTTGTTTTTGTATTATAGGTGTATACTTTATAGCCTGTTGCACTGCCCTTCCCCCCCCACTTTAGGGTAATTGAGTTGGCACCAGAACTCTTTTGTTCCAAATCAGTTATCTGTGATGGAGAAGTAACTGCTTCTACTCTATTGCTTGTCAGACCAAAGGCATAAGTTTTAGAATTCTTGAAATAGTAGTAAGCTCTTATTCCAACCTTGAACTTAGTACCATATGGAAGATTAACGACTGTTCCCGAGTTTGATGAGCTTCCCACTTTTTTGGTGCTGACTACCTTGTCGTTTTTATCATAAATTCTAATTTCATATCCATCTGCGTTATTAACCTTGCTCCAGCTTACGGAGATAGAGTTATGCACAGTGGCCTTATACTTTACGCCTTTTACCTTGGCTGGAACATACTCATATGCCACATCCAGATCAAGGGCTCCTGAGATTCCAGGTACCTTGTAGGAAATAATATTCTTATTGTTGAAATCACCATCAGAATACTGCCACATCTTGTACTTTCTGGTATAGGTTGGTTTCTTTTTCCACTCCGCTAACCAAATATAATACTTTGAATCAATCTTGCTCATGGTAAGCTTATTGTTGAAATAAGCCTTGTAGGAATACACTCCGCCCTTGTAACCATGCTTTTCAATCTGGGAACAGAAGCCTAAGCAGAGACTGTCTCTTGTCTTAGTATCAAGCTTGGCCTTGCCCATTCTGTCTGTTGCAGTATTCTCTATATCATACATAATAGGAAAATCAATAAGCTGCTTGTATGGCTTTAGCTTTTCAGCACAGAAGTCTGCCTCCTCTTTGGCCTCCTTCTTTGTAATAGCCTGAGTATAGAAGTATACCCCAACCTTAAGTCCTGCTTTGTCGGCTTCTACGATATTATATTCGAACCAAGGGTCAAGTGTATTATTTCCGCTGGCCATTGCCCTATATCCAATACGGATAATTGCGAAGTCAACTCCTGCCCCTTTAACCTTTTTCCAGTCAATCTTTCCGTTCCACTTGGAAACGTCTATTCCATAAGTTTTTTTACTATTAGCAAACTGTGAATCATGAGTTAATCCTTTGCCCCACTCTATCTTGGAAGAAGCACCTACTGTAAAGGTTTTAGCATTTTGAACAGCGTTCAAGTACTCTTTACTGTGATATTTCTCATAAAGTGGATCATTATCCTTCTCAAATTCCTCGTCAATAACTCCTTTATACTCGTTATAGTCGCTTTTAGTTGCAGCGGACGCCACAACTCCTGGTATTAATAAAACACTTAAAGCTAATAACCAGGTTGCTAATTTCTTCTTCATAATTACTCTCCATTTCTAAAAATTAATACTTCACATTAATAGCCTGTGAGTATTTTCCATAATAGGTCTTTCCGTCATTTTTGAAATACGGACGTACCTTATATGCGTAGGTATTGCTCTTTTTACATTTCAAGTCAAAATAATTTGTGTTTTTTACTTTGGCAATTGTGGAATATTTGCCGGTTTTCCTGTTACAGCGTACTATCTGATAGCCAGAGGCTCCGTATATTCCACCCCAGGTAAGCTTTACTCCTGATTTGCCATCCACCTTACCCTTTGCGGCCTTAAGGGAGCCAGGTTTTACTCCACTTATTCTTGCAACCATACAATTGCTGATTGTTTCACCCATATATCTTTCTCGTGGAACAGTAAGCTTTGTATTATTGCCTATGTACAAATCAACATGATATATGCCCTTGTACCTTCCATTCTTAGAGCCTGTCCAGAAAATTATATCTCCCGGTAAAAGCTTTGAAACTTCCACAGTTCCAGAATAAAGCATGTAATTGTTCTGTACGCACCAGAGAGCCTCTGCTGCTGCACATGGAGCATAGTTATTTTTTACATTGCCAATATTGAAGCCTGCATTCATGTATGAACGCCATACAAAGGAGCTGCAGTCATAATAATTGGCTTTCATTCTCTTGGCCTGGGAGTATGTTGACTGCCAATGCTTATAGCCATATCTTATTGCCTTAAGCTCAAGACTGTTTGCAACTCCTACAGCATATGTTATGGACATTGGATTTCCATTAACCTTGCCGGTGACTGTAATTACAGACTGGCCAATTGTCTTGGCTTTTATCTTGCCAGACTGGCTGACGTAAACCGCCTTAGGATTACTACTTGTCCATTTAAGCTTTGAACCTTTGTCAAATCCGCAGGCCACAAGGGACGCTGTGTCTTTTTTCTTGAGACAAATCATTGAGCGGCCACTTACCCACTTTTTACTGCTTGCGTCTGCAATAGTGTTTGAAGCCCTTTTGAAATATAGATTATATACTTCAAAATTAAGCTGAAACTCAACTTCATCCACTGTCACTGCAAGAGAATACCTGCCAGCCTTTGATGGTGTAACATTCAGTGATAATCCATTTTGCTTAACCTTAAGATTCTTACTTGAGGATTTAAAAGTAACATTGCTTACGGAAAAGCATCCCTCTATTGGAATATTTACTGTGCCTTTTTCATACATATTATATGAATAGTCTGTTACAGAAATATTAGGTCTTGAAGCATACACATAAAAGAATTTGGATCCCTGTGCAATCAGCGTTTCATCCTTGTAGTAATCAACCTTTACCTTAAGGCTTACCTTTCCTCTGCCTAATGCACGAAGCTTTCCTTCTTCAGTAAACTCAAGCTTTTCCTTGGCACCCTTACTAAAGGTCCATTTTACTCTTTTCTCCAGAATTTCGCCTTCATATTCATAATCAGGAATGATTATCTCCTTCTCATGTCCAACAGCAAGAACAAAATCTGTTATCCCCAGATCCACCTTTACAATCTCAAGAGTCTCCTCCTCCTGCTCTGTTGTGTCCGCAAACACTTCATAATGTGGCAGTCCTGATAAGAACAAACAGATCGTTAGTAATAAAGCAAATATTTTTCTCCTCATTTTTCTCAAAATTAACCTCCACAAATAAATTATAACGTCATTAGTATAACATACTTAATAAGTAAATTGAAATGTTATTAGGAAAATGGTACAATGATTTGGCACTATTTTTACAAGGGAGAAAGTTATGAAAAAACATAGTATTACTATGGCACTCACTATTGCAATGGGAATATTATTTCTACCCTGCAATGTTTCTGCCAATCAGAGACCTCTTATTAGCATTGTAAATTATGGAGCTGTTCCAAATGATAATAAGTGTGATGATGTTGCCATTCAAAAAGCAATGAACAAAGCCTCCAAAGTTAATGGAACTGTCTACATACCAAAGGGAACATGGTATCTTTCAAAGACTCTGCTTATCTCTTCTAATACAGCTGTTAATGCTGATTCACAGGCAGTCATTAAGAGACATCCAGACTATTATTTCATAAATCTTATACGTTCTAAGGACAATGCCCAAGGATATTCTGGCACTTCGAACATCAGCATTATAGGGGGCACCTGGGACGGCAATAATTTCAGCCATCTGGATACTGCCAGAAATCTATTCTATTTCTATCATGGCAAAAACATTCTGATTAAGAACATAAATATCAAAAATGTAGTTGGTAACCATTTTATTGAATTATCCGCAGTTCAAAACGCAGTAATAAGCAATTGCACCTTCAGCAATTATCAGAAATGCAAAGTAGCAGGTTCTTCGAGTACTTCTGAGGCAATTCAGTTAGACTATGCCAACAAGGATTCTTCAAGCTGCAGCTATCCCTATGATAATACAGCCTGTAACAATATCACCATAAGCAACAACACTTTTAAGAACTGTCTGTCAGGTATCGGAAGCCACCATCCAGAGGCTGCCCATACTAATATCACAATTGTCAACAATTATTTCGAGAATATAGGAAACACCTGTCTGAATCTTGCCAACATGAAAAAGGTTAAGATTCTAAACAACAGGGCCTCAAATGTTGTAAGATTTGTCAGTGCATGGGGTGGTTCAACAGGATATTTCTGCCAAAACACTGTAAAGGCCAATAATGAAAGCACCATACGCAATACTTATGATTTCATAAATTCATCCTTTAAGATAAACAAGGATAATATACTTTCAAGTAATCAGAATGCTATTAAATCGAGCAATTCAACTATTACAATACAATATTGCTCAATAAGCAATGTGGCACACAATGGAATATACATTCCCAAGAATGGGTCTAAGCTTTATGCAAAGAAAAACAAGATTAATAATTGTGGAAAAAGTGCAGTGCATCTAATAAACAATCAGAAGTATAAAGCCAGCTTTATTGATAATTCTTTTTCCAAAAATAAGGCCTACGGCTTCTTTATTGAGAATAGTAAAGCCAAGGTATATAGAAATCATGCATTATATAATAAAAAAGCAGATATTTACTTTGATAATAAATCTACCGGCTCAATTATGAAAAATACCATAACAAGAAAAAATTCTTTAAAATACAAGAAAAAAAAGGTTACTGTAAAAAGTAACCTTTTCAAAAAAAATCTTAAAAAATAAACGGATTAAACTTTTTTTAATAGCTTCTTAATAATATATTTTAAGTTATTATGAGTCTTATTATAAATGGTCTTATACTGTTTTTCCTCACCAAGTCTGACCTTTGCGAGAAGCTGGGCACATTCGATGTCCGCTTCTCTTTTCTCAAAATATCTCTGATTCTTCAGCTTTAATTCAAGCTTTTGGGATGCTATAACATCATTAATATCACAGGCTTCAGCTTTAATCACATCACTAACCTGGAACCATATATGTCTTCCCAGATCAGTATTAATAATAACAGTATTGCCACCCTGGGCTCTCTTTCTTCCCTCCACATAGTTATCACCAACAGAAATATCTGCAAGGCGATTAAGCTTGTCCAGACAGTAGAGACATCTCTCCGGTTTAAAATAGGACTTGACCATCATTCTCTCACTCTTGTGAAGTTGGACCTCTGTATTGTCATTGGTAACCGCAAGAATATTACCAGGCCAGCCACCAGCATTCTTATCTCTGAAGTTAAAGCTCTTAAGACCTCCCTTAAGCTTAGGATGATGTTCAAAATATTCAAGCACATTGTATGACATTGTTCCATCACAGAAGAGACCAATGAACAAATAATTGTCTCTATTAAGCTTCTTGAGCTCTATCAGATTAATAAGTCCGGATACTGCACATGGAGTTCCCACGATAATAACCTTTTTCTCAGGATTCTCAAGCATAAACTTAGCAGTATTAGCATGAGAGACAGTAATATATCTCGATTTCTGGGAAGCCATTATATCGTTAAGTTCAAGCTGCACTGCTTCCTTCTTCTGGGAAACATCATTGCCTTCTACAGCAAAAGCCACATCATAAGTGTTGCCCTCAAGCATTTTTTTGATGACAGAAGTAACAACTCCGCCACTTGTAGCATTGTCACATATTTCTTTCTCCATAGAATATGCAAGAAAAGCATCATTATCATCATATGAAGCCGAAATCCCATCATTTCGGTTCTTTCCAGGGCAAACCTTTTCACAGAGACCACATTCAACGCAAAGCTCCTGGTCAATTACAGGTTCATAAATGCCCTTATCCTTTAACTCATACGAAATACAATTCTTAGGACAGATGCTTGAACATATCTCGCATCCAATACAAAGCTTATCCCTTACTACACTTGATACACTCATTATGCTTTAACCCTCTTCTTCTTAATCATTTTAAGCATGCCTGTTATCATTTTTCTATTTGTTATCAGTGCAAATACGCAACCAATAACAAAATTCAAAATGTTAATGTAAAAATTATTAATAAAACACAGTACGCACATTCCAGAAAGAACTGCCAGATAAAAAACTATCTTTCTAATGTTGTATTCAATCTTCTGAAACTTCTGCACATCTATCATTCTGAATATTGCAAGGGCCATGTAGCTGACCAATGTAGAAATTGATGCAGCATAGACCCTGATCTGCTTAACAAAGAGAAGATCAATTGCAAGGTTGATAGCGGCACAGACAACAGTAGTAATACCAACGCTTTTTGTCTTTTTCTTTGCCACATATATACCTCCTAAGAAGGCAGTGATACATGAGAAAAAGGTGCCCATAAACAGTATAGGCATCTGATAATATGCTTCCTCGTAATTGCCCTTAATGAGTATCTTGAACATAATAGGAGTGGCGGCAATCAGCAGAGCAAGCATTCCCGCCAAAAAGGTATAGATAGAATCAAACATATTTGAATAATATCTTTCCGCATCCTCATCCTCTGAAACAATAGAGGCATTCTCCTGCCATGCAAAGGTAAAGGAATTCTGAATCACATTAAGGACTGAAGGAATCTTGGTTGCCGCAGCATAAATCGCATTGGTAGCCGTTCCCCAGCATAAGGTTAATACCATTCTGTCTGAGAACTTTAAGACCCAGATAGAAAGAGCATTAGGAATCATAGGCCAGGAATATGCAAGCATCTCCTTAAGCATCTTTTTGGACACATAGGAGAATTTAATTCTTCTAAAAATGTTCTCCCTTGCCAAGATGAGAACAACAGCAATAAAGTCCGCAACTGCAACAGAAATAATAACTCCCATTAATCCCATCTTGCCCATCTTAACAGTTGCCACAACAAGTCCCAGATTAAGTAATGACTCCAGAACTGAGCTCACTGAATAGAGCTTATTGTTAGACATACCTCTAACTATCTGCTGTAATGTTCTGAGCATAATATCAAAATAGAAATACAGACAGATTACCAGTCTTAATAAGGGGTCAATTTTGAACATACATAAGTACAGTATTCCCAAGGAAACAATTGAGATTGGAATAACAAAACAAATAATGTTAGATAATACCTGGTTGGTTTTCTTTTCATCACCCCGATAGTCAATTAAAAATCTAAATGCCGCTGTTTGAATCTGCAGGGTTACTACCGGCAAAAACAGCGACACAAGAGTGGTAATGTTGTCATGCATTCCATATTCCTTCTTGGTAAGCTCTGCCGTAAGGATTGGCAAGGTAATAAAGGATGCCAGCCTTGGAAGAACTGTACCAAAGGAAATAATAATTAAATTAATAATAAAGCTTTTTTTTCTACTCATAATCTTTAATAATCTTGTCTAATGTCTCAAATAAGGTATCGAAACAATTATCTTTTCTTATTTGGGCAAGCCCTGCCTTAATCTTTGAGGACTCTGCTTTATAATTATTCTCCATCTTTTCAACCTTTTTCAGAATTGAATCAATATCCTTAACGTCAGCAACGTTAGTGATATACTCATCCTGATTACAGCTGCTAAATAGATTCTGATATTTAATGGCCCATCCGAGTCCCACTGCCGGAACACCCTGTCTGTAGGCCAGAACAATTGAATGAAATCTGGAAGCAAAAATATAATCAAAAGAAGTAACCACCTTCTCATAATCATAGCATGCCAGTTCCCGGTCGATTAATACAACCTGTTCTTCATCCTTGAACATTCCCTTAATTCTGCGGCAAATATCCAAATCCTCATCTGAATGCCATACCAGATATACATTACGGTTAAACTTAAGCCATTGGTTAATTATGGCTTTATAGACATTATAGACAGACTCAACATCAGGGGCGTTGCCCATGATTTTCATGTTAGGCACAATGGCAACATTGTTCTTAGTTGTTATCTTGTACACATCCCTGTTAAGAGCATCAGTGTCTGCCAATAAATCCCAATTAACCTTTTCATTCTGAAGAACCAGATCATCTGAAAGATGAACATTTCTGATTCCAAGCTGTCTGGTTAGCAGGTCATAGCCCTCCTGCTCTCTGGCAAAAATAAGGCTAGGGTATTCCAAAGCCTTACTAATTCTTGCAACCATTGCGTCCTTATTCTCTTTATAATCAAAAGGTCCAAAAGACTGAGGCATAAGTATTATTGGAATATTGCAGCCCTTCGCATACTCAATAAGCTCCAGATAACCCTTGTTAATTCTGTTTGAGAACTTAGAAGCAAGGGCAAAGCCACTTACATCAATTATGCATGCAATATCATCTAACTGCTTAAGGTACTTAAACTCCCTGAACATTACCTTAGGATTCTTAAGGACCAAAGCCTTGGCTGCTTCCACTGACATCTGCTTAAAGGCCCTGAAACCTTTAAGCTTGCCAGATTTTAATCCGAGAGCATCAATGAAGGCCCATTTATACATATAGTTAAATTTATATTCCTTGTGTAATCCCATTTTCTCACGAGTTGTATAATAATACTCAATGTCAGGATAGCGGGTCTTGAGTTCACTCATTGTAATAAGGAGCATAGCCTGGGCACCCTTGTTAATGAAATTACCACCTGTAATAACAATCTTCATAAATTAGTCTCTCGCAAAAATATCTCTTGTATATACCTTGTCAGCTACATCCTCAATAGCATCTTCCATACGGTTAACTACTATTACAGCAGACATCTTCTTAAACTCATCAAGGTCCTTGATAACCTTATGTCCAAAGAACTCTGCTTCATCAAGAGTTGGCTCATAGATAACAATTGTAATGCCCTTATTCTCAAGACGCTTCATAACACCCTGGATAGAGCTCTTGCGGAAGTTATCAGAATTAGCCTTCATTGTAAGACGATAAATACCTACAATGAAATCGTCCTTGCCATCAGAAGTCTCTCTTGCCTGATCAATAATCTGATCTGCAACGAAATTCTTTCTGGTTCTATTGGATTCAACAATTGCATCAATTAGATTCTGTGGCACATTCTTGTAGTTAGCTCTAAGCTGCTTTGTATCCTTTGGTAAGCAGTATCCGCCGTATCCAAAGCTTGGGTTGTTATAGTGAGTTCCAATTCTTGGATCAAGACCAATACCCTGGATAATCTGTGCAGCATTTAAGTTCTTAACCTCAGCATAAGTGTCAAGCTCGTTAAAGTATGCCACACGCATAGCAAGATAAGTGTTGGCAAAAAGCTTGATAGCTTCAGCTTCTGTAAGGTTAGTGAGTAAAGTCTCCACGTCCTCCTTGATTGCACCCTCCTTGAGAAGGTCTGCAAACTTCTGTCCCATAGCAATAACCTCATCATTATCCTTTGGAACACCTACGATAATTCTTGAAGGATAGAGGTTATCATATAAGGCTCTTCCCTCACGAAGAAATTCTGGTGAGAAGATAATACGCTCAGTATTATACTTCTCTCTAACAGACTCTGTGTATCCAACCGGAACTGTTGACTTAATAATCATAACAGCCTTGTCATTTACTTTCATAACCTGCTCTATAACAGACTCAACATATGATGTGTCGAAATAATTCTTCTCGTCATCATAGTTAGTTGGAGTAGCAATTACAACAAGCTCAGCCTCCTTATATGCAGAATCTCCATCTGTTGTAGCTACAAGATTAAGCTCCTTATTAGCTAAGAATTCCTCAATCTCTTTGTCCACGATAGGTGACTTCTTATTGTTAATTAAATCAACCTTGGCTGGCACAACATCAACCGCTTTTACCTCATTGTGCTGTGATAAAAGAACTGCTATAGATAATCCTACATATCCAGTTCCTGCAACTGCAATCTTCATTATTATTGCCTCCTAATTATTCTTTGTATCCTCTTCTGTTATTGTCTCGCCCTTCATAACTTTATCAATCAGGCTCTTTGCCTTCTCATATGACGCCTGGTCTGGAACCATTGTATAAACTTTTTTGGTCATTGACGCAACATGGGCCTTCTGGCCTTTACCTGTAAGACTGTATGACACAATATTCCATTCAGCCGGGTCATCCAGCTGCATCTGAACAAGTGACTCCATCTCTGAAGCAGTAAGGTTAGTTGCTGACATATCCTTCACGCTGTCAAGCAATCCATTAAAGTCCTTAAGTATAGCAGGACTCATGGCTTTCTTGGCAATAGCCTTAATAAGAGCCATCTGATGAATTCCTCTTCCTAAATCACCATCACCGATAGCCTTACGCTCTCTGGCAAAGGCAAGGGCTTTATGGCCGTCAACCTCGTTCTCACCTTTGACAAATTCATATCTTGTATCATCATTAAGGGAAGAAGCTGTCCTTGTCTTGAATGCTCTGTCAGATTCAACTGTTACACCTCCAAGAGTATCAACCAGCTTAATAATACCTGTAAAGTTAATCTGTGCATAGTAGTTAACATCTACTCCGTAGAAATTGCCCAGGGTATCCATAGAACAGTCTATTCCATAAATACCGCAATGTGTCAGCTTGTCCATGTGTCCTGGTTTGACAGATAAATCAATCTGACAGTCTCTAGGAGTGTTAAGAAGTAGAATCTGCTTATTAACCGGATTAACTACCGCAAGTATATTAACATCATTTCTCGAAGTTGACAACTTTGTATCTCTTGTATCAGAACCACTAAGATAAACAATAAATGGTTCCTTGGTCAGATTATTCTTACCTCTTTCGGCAACCTTCTTCTCAATTGTAACCTCATAAATCAAGCGGGTTTTATCAGAAAACTTCTTGTAGCCCTTCATATCACTGAGGACATCCACATATGCTTCATTAAGAACAATAGCTCCCACTTCCTTTGCATAGAGGGCATCAACTAACTCCATGGCTGTATCATAGCTGTTCTTTGATACCTCCTGCTTAACCTTCTTGTCAATATCCTCAAAGGCCTTCATTGTATTCTCATACTCAACCATGGAAGTGTATCCAAACTGGTAATCCTTGGCATCAGCAATCTCCTGAGCCTTGTCATTCTTCAATACATATACGCCAATCTTAACCTTCATAGTATCTTCATTCATGCCATCTAAGGTCTGATGAACTCTGATAAGCGCAAAAGAACCGATTATCGAAATAATAATAGTAATCACTGATATAACACAGCCTGCTGTTCTCTTTTTCCTAGCAGCTGCCTTGTTTTTCTGCCTTCCTGAAAGAACAAGCAGTATATATGTCATAAAGAAATCTAACAATAAAATAATTGCAACTGCTGCCTTATACTTAGCTGGCAAAAACTTAAATGCTGCAACTGTAAAAATAAAACTAACCACGGCCTGAATAACAAGCAATGCTCTGTTTACTTTTCTACGACGCTTGGCAAGCTTAGCAGCTTTAGCTTTACGCTTTGCTTCCTCTCTTGTCATCTTTCTATCTTCACTCATAAAAAATCTCCTATAATAGAATCCTATTTTTTCTCAACATCTGAGGCTGTAAGTACGTCTCCATTCATAACCTTATAAATAAGTCCCTTAATCTGCTGAAGCTGTTGCTCATCAGGAATCATGGTATCAACCTTTTTCTTAGAATATGAAGCCACATATGCCTTCACATACTGCCCGGTAAGATTATATGTCAAAATGTCCCACTCTGCCGGATCGTCAAGCTGCATCTGAACTAATGATTCTATCTCTGAAGCAGAGAAATTGGTAGCAGTCATGTCCTTAACACTGTCCAGCAGTCCGGTGAAATCATTGAGAACAGCAGGGCTCATAGCCTTCTTGGCAAGGGCCTTTATCAGTGCCATCTGGTGGGCTCCTCTGCCCAGGTCATCCTCTTTTAAGGCATATCTTTCTCTGGCAAAAGCAAGAGCTTTCTGACCATCAATGGTATTCTCTCCCTCTACGAAATCGAATGTGGTATCTCCGTGGAGAGAAGATTTGGTAGTAGTGGTAAAGGTTCTGTCTGATTCAACTGTCACCCCTCCAAGGGCATCAACCAGTGCAATAATACCTGTAAAGTTAATCTGTGCGTAGTAATTAATCTCCGTCTCATACAGATTAGCCAGGGTGTCAATAGAACAGTCAATACCCTTACCTCCGCAATGGCAGAGCTTGTCCATATTGCCTGGAGCAACGGACAAATCAATCTGACAGTCTCTAGGTGTGTTAATCAGCAATACCTGTTTGTCTTTCGGATTAACAACTGCCAGAATATTAACATCATTTCTGGAGGTAGTCAGCTTTGCATCTCTGGTATCAGAGCCTCCTACATATACAATAAAGGATTCTTCTGTAAGTCTGCTCTTCTTACGCTCCTTAACCTGTTCTTCTGCAGTGCACTCATATATGAGCCTTGTCTTCTGTGAGAACTTTGAGTATCCCCAGATATCTGACAAAATGTCAACATATGCTTCACTTAGTACAATGGCTTTGACCTTGTCATCTAAAAGAGCATCAACTAATTCCAGCTGAGAAGCATATGGCCTCTTTGCAACCTCCTGCTCACATTCCTCACCTATTTTCTCAAATACCTTATTTATCGTATTAGAATTGACATCTGATGCGAATCCAAATACATAATCCTTTGCATCTGTAATTGTCTGAGCACTATTTCCTTTAAGAACGTAGACACCATACTTTGACTTCATGGTGCTCTCATTCATTCCATCCAGAGTTTCATGAACCTTGTACAAAGCAGCTGTACCTATTGAACATACAAGCACTGAAATAACCGAAATAACACATGCAATAACATACTTTGTCTTAGCACCTTTCTTCTCTTTGTTAAGCATCCATAAGATAAAAAGAACTAATGCCGCAACAAACAGCACTACCAGCACAACCACTTCTGCAATCCTGTATTTGGCAGGAATAAAACGGAATGCATTAAATGAAATAGCAATACTTAATACAGCCTGTGCTACAAGAAGTATTATGCCAATAACCATTAGACCTGTAAGCTTTTTGACGGAAGCTGTCTCCGCCGTAGCCTCATGTCGATTATTTTTTTTACTCATATTATTAACTCTCCTGTATTCTGATTGTCTCCATCAATCTTCTGTATGACTCTTCCAAGCCATATGTTGGTTCCCAACCAAGAGCTCTTAGCTTACCTGCATCAAGCTTCATCCTGGTATCGCTGGCATATCCGAATACATTCTCTTTGGGTATGTCAAAAACCAACCGGCAACGTCCGTCTGACAGCTTGTCAGCTACCATCTGTGCCATTCCTGCAATTGTAGTATGTGTGGACTCATTAACTACATTGTATGCTTCTCTGTCCTGCCCCTTTGTAAGGATGATAAGGATTCCCTTGATAGCATCAGCAAGATAGCAATAGTTGCCCTCTGAAAGTCCCTTAGTGTGAAGCACAATATCTTCGCCCTTCATTGCACTTCTGGCAAACTGAGCAAATACACGGTTTTCTCCAGGGAGAACACCGGCACCAAATACCTGAGACAATCTGGCAATCTTGATTGGAACATTATACTCCAATGAATATGCTACACACATGTTTTCACACATTCTCTTGCTCTCCGGGTAATTACTGCGCACATTAAGTGGGTCAATATATCCCAGCTTGTCCTCTGTAACAGTGATGCTCTCTGTAAACGAGCCATACATCTCCATGGAAGATACATATACCATTGATTTAATATCCTTGCTCTTGGCAAAATCCAGAACGTTAAGTGTACCTGTCACCGATGTCTTGATAGTCTCTACCGGCTTCTCAACCATAGTCTTAGAAGCAGTAACACTGGCGCAATGAATAATATAATCAATTGGACCATCATAATTTATAGGACGATTAAGATCCTGTATTAATAAGTCGACATCTGAGCGTCTAAGCAAATCGCCGAATATCTCATTAGCCTTTGTTCTGTTACGAACTAGTAAAAGCATTTTTATTCCAAGATTATTTATCCTGTTGGCACCTAACAATGCAAGCACCATTCTTGATCCCACAAGACCTGTTGCTCCTGTAATAAGTACAGTGGCATCCTTCATTGATGAAAGGTCTGTAGAACCTGCTATATAATCAATATCCTCCTGAAGATTCTTGTCATTTACACTCTCTGTTATACTCACTTGTTTACTCCTTTAAGGTTTTTTCAAACGTTAATTATACCATTTTGTTCCAGTGGGGGCAACTTATGAAAAGGTATATGATTTCTTAAAATATTCTTAATGGGGAGGTAGAGGGATGTAAAAAGCAAGCAAAAACATACATTTTTCGGCAGTTAATTTCCAGCACTTTTCGGCAGTCAAAAACCAGCACTTTCATAACCGCTTATATATCCCGGGGATTGCTCCCCGGGTTTT
>JAXJPW010000090.1:0-4622 GCA_036311465.1 Agathobacter sp. | reverse complement strand
TGTACTGCGAGGTACCGGGGGTTCGAATCCCTCTCTCTCCGCAACAAACGCTGAAAATCAGCAAATTGCAAAACAAACACCCAGTTTTACACCCAAGAATGTAAAGTCGGGTGTTTTTGTTTTATTTAAGATAATACAACCACTACATAATAAAAGAGTAGCGATATTAAAAGAATCCGATGAGAAAAGACTAATATTTATCTATCCATTCAGTTTGATTTTTCAGGACTTTACATCGTCCTGAAAGTATTTGTTATTGTATTCCAACGTCAGGAGTGGATTATAATACAAGTTTTTTGTGTGGATAGAATTTCGTTTTGCTTAATGTACGAAAGTACTTATCTATAAACGCATGAAATATTAGCACAATGAATCATTGGAAATCAACTTTGGCCGTGATAGGAATAGGCCAACTCATATCTATTTTAACAAGTACGATTGTTGGCTTCTCCATTATTTTTTGGATTAGCAACGAATTTAAATCCCCGACAGCTTTATCTCTGGCTATTTTAGCTGGATTTTTACCACAATTTGTATTAGGCTTGTTTGCCGGGGTCTATGTTGACAGATGGAATCGAAAGAAAACGATGTTTTATTCGGACTTGTTCATCGCGTTCTGTACCCTATGTCTTTTTATTGTGATAACCAAGGGTTATAAAGACCTTTCTTTTTTTTATCTATTGACTGCTTGTCGTTCAATAGGCAGTACGTTTCATGCACCTGCTTTACAGGCAAGCATCCCTCTACTGGTTCCCAAGCACCATCTTGTCAGGGTATCAGGTTTGTACCATTCCATTCAATCCTTCAGTGAGGTGATAGCTCCCGTTGTAGGGGCAAGCCTCGTTGTTTGGCTTCCCATACAGTATATTCTGCTCATAGATGTGATCGGAGCTGTTGCTGCTTGTCTGACCTTACTTTGTGTCCAGATTCCTTCTCTTCAAAAAACGAAAGTTCTTCCAGATTTCAAAAAAGAACTGACGGAATGTTGGCATACCTTGCGGCGTACAATGGGCATTTTGCCTTTATTCGTATGCTTTACGCTGGTGACTTTTGTCCTTATGCCTGTTTTTACGTTATTTCCTTTTATGACGCTTCTGCATTTCAACGGAAACATTTTGCAAATGGGAGTTGTGGAAATGGGTTGGGGCTCAGGGGCATTGTTGGGCGGTTTAGTACTTGCCTGTAAGGCTTTGAAAAGCAAGCAAACATTAGTGATGCATACGGCTTATGTGATATTGGGATTGTATCTGATTAGCGCCAGTTATTTACCATCAAGCGCATTTATAGGTTTTGTTTGCCTAACATTTACAGGAGGCATAGCCTATTCCATTTACCATGCGCTTTTCATCGCTATTATTCAGCAGAACTTGGCTTCGGACATGCTTGGACGGACTTTTTCTCTCATCTTTAGTTTGAGTACCTTTCCATCAATGCTGGGTATCGTAGCTTCAGGATATTGGGTGGAAGCATGGGGTATCACATCCGTCTTTATGATCAGCGGATGGGTTATCTTTCTGATTGGAGTGGGTGCAAATTTTATTTCTTCAATCAAGCAGTTGGATAATTACGCATAGTATTATTTATTAAAGAATTATTATATGACAAAGAAAGAACACACTACGATTACAGAGTTATTTCAAGTTTTGGACTTGTTGGAAAGCCTGGACATGCAGTTTTGGTTGGATGGAGGCTGGGGAGTGGATGTCTTGTACGGACAGCAAACCCGCTTGCATAGAGATATTGACATTGATTTTGATGCCAATTATACAGACCAACTCCTTGATCTTTTGCAGGAGAGAGGATATCAAATTGAAACAAATTGGTTGCCCACCCGTATGGAACTGTATAGCAAAGAATTAGGCTATATTGATATCCATCCTTTTGTCTTGAATGCGGACGGCACTTCCAAACAAGCCGACTTGGATGGAGGCTGGTATGAATTTCAACCGGACTATTTTGGAACAGCAGTCTTTGAAGGCAGAAGCATCCCTTGCATTTCTGCAAAAGGGCAACAAGTATTCCATTCGGGCTACGATTTAAGAGAGAAGGATATTCACGATTTATCTATAATTAAACAATGTATAACAACAATGAGCCTAACAATTAGATAAGAACAAGAAAATGACAGAAAAACAAATTGTCTGGTATATCTTACTTACAGAAGTAAAGATAGACAGTGACACCCAGTCTGTCACATCCCTGAGTGTAGCTCCATTGGCAGTCTTGCCGGAATTCCAGCGTAAGGGAATTGGGGGGGATGTTGATTCAGTAAGCCCATCAGAGGGCAGCACTTTTGGGTTACGGCACAGCAGTCGTATTGGGGCATAAAGAGTATTATCCTCGATTTGGCTATCGCAAGGCTATCGATTTAGGAATTGAATTTCCTTTCGAAGTCTCTCATGAATATTGCATGGTGGCTGAATTAATACCTGGAGCTACTGAGAATGTGAAAGGTATGGTTTGTTATCCAACTGACTTTAAATAGTTTAACAAGTAAAATTCATTATATAACTCGGACTGGGTATTTCAATTTCCCAGTCCGTATTCTGATAGTACTTATTCAATTGGAAGATTGTGTTGCTTCAAGAATGAAAGTTTATCCCAATACCCTCTTTGAAAGACGATTTTGTTATCTTTTACATGAAAAAATCCGCATCCACGAAGTCCAAGAGAGTCTTTCCATTCCATGATAGCCCATTCGCCATCTTCAAAAATATTTTCCACCATACAAACCATTTTAGCAGTGGCAAATTCATTCACAAACATTTTGTAGATTGATTCTTTACCTATTATTGGTTCGTTTGCGACTTGATGATTTACTGCATTAGTAGCATACAGCTCTGCTATATGATAAGCATCTGCTTTGTTAAAGCAATCTATCCATTTTTCCAAAACTTCTTTAGGCTTCATTTTTTATAAATTCTTAGGATTTTGATTCTGTAATAAAAACAATCTGTTTGGATGCATAGATACTTGATTTTATTAATAATAGGCTATTCTATATTCTAAATCCTCTGGATTTTTGCTCTCTCTGCACCGAGTTACGTAGATTCTGCTGTAACTTTTCCCATTGTTCCTTAAACCATTGTACTATGGGTTGTCGGTTTATGGTCAGCATAAGCTTACCACTATCCATCGGATGTTTCTCAACCCTAAAAATATCATTCTTGATGTCAAATTTCCACCTGTGTTCTTCGGAATAAATTTTGCCACTACATTGTATGGATTCTTTCTTTGTCAAGAGGTTTTCTATCATGTCTTTGGTAAACCCGATAACAGCGCATAATTTTTCCATTCTCAACATCTCTTTGAACATGGGAAACCATTTGTGGGCTTTTTCAAGCAAGGTGCTCAATCGTGATATTTCCTTGTCTTTGGCTTCAAGTTCTTGATTATGTATTCTTTGAAGATTACGAATTTGTCTGCTATGCTGTTCCTGTATTTGTTGTATCTGAATTTTTAATTCATCAGTAGCTTTGTCCCGTTTGGTAATTTCCTGATGTAGCTGCTCGATGTGATGTTCCAGTTCTTTCAGCTTACCGCTTCCGAAAAGAGAACCTACACCGCTTGCTATGGCGGTAGCAGCATTGGTGGCTGTTTTCTTTAGTTTGTCCGTGCGTATCTCTGCTTTTACCTGTTTGAGTTCCTGTTCGGCAAGGCTTACTTGTTGTTCCTTGTGTCGCTTGGTTTCCTCTATACGTTGCAGTTCGGCTTTCTGCTTCTCAATGATGAAATCATTTCGTTCCAGATGCTCTTTACCTGTGACAGCTTTTGCCTGTCCACGTTCCATCAGGAGAATATCGGAAGCAAGGGTCTGCATGGTTGCCATATCCTCGTCATTGAGCTTTCGGCTCTTTCCAGTTTCATGGTTCATCCAGTCGAATACGACATGAGCATGATAATTTGGTTTGAACCATCTGTTACCGACTTGGAAGCTCTCCTTGTCTTCTGCTTCCGGCTGACCGTTCAGCCAATGCCCTTCGTCTTTATGCAGGAAAATCTGTAGCGGAGTGATGCCCCAGCGTCTTTGGCACTCTTCACCGAATTTGCGTACATCAGCCAGTGTGGTGTCCGGTCTGATAAGCAATACTCCTTCACGGATGGGTGAGCATCCCGCCACCTTGATAATCTTTCCATTCTTTCCCTTGCGTTCCCTTTCCTTTTCCTGCATGGCACGTCCGGTCTTTTCCTTGACCATTTGCTTGATATTGTCATAATGAGTTCGCAGTTCGGGAGTGCCGAAGTCGGGATTTATCCACTGTTCGTTATCGGTGGAAAGTTCGGGAACGACATAGATTCTGGACTCCCCGATATTACGCATATACTCGGCAGTCCTTCGGTTGTGTGCCTCGCTCGATGCGATGTTGCAAGGCTTGATATGTATGCTTGATTTTGTTGCCATAGCTTCTTTCCTTTGTTTACAATTGATTTACTTTGCTCGCTTTCGCAGAGGGGTTCTTAGGGGTAACCCATAAGCGGAGATTGCAAAGAGAGGGTCACTCTTTGCTCGGGGTTCTCAGGGGTGAAACGCCCTGAGTGGGTCATTAGGGCAAAGCCCTAATCCCCTCGGGAGAGCCCACAACTACGAAAGCGAAGCGTGTAGTTATAGTGGGCTATAACCG
>JAXJPW010000089.1:0-4580 GCA_036311465.1 Agathobacter sp. | reverse complement strand
GAAGCAATTAAGAATCCATGATGTTAATTAATAGACACTAGAGAAAAGTTGCAGAGCCCCGTATACGGACAAACATAGTGAATTTATTAGTAAGCGCAAAGTAAAACACCGTATTGCATAAAGAATGGCATCCTTTTGGATGCCAGAGGTTTAGCGCATTAAACGATGTTTTGTTATGCACATTAAATGGTGCTATTTTCACTTAGTGCAAGTCTGAATGTCGCTTTATTTTATGCTGATTATTCAGACTAATCGTGCCTTGCCCCAATAAAATGTCGGACAGAAAACTATTATTGAAATATCGGGAAATAGTAGCTTTTTATTTTGATGCCAATAATAAGATAGGCACAGCCAGCTCTGAAGTTGTTGGAGGATATGACTAAATATTTGCTGGGCTTTTATAAAAGATGATGGAGCATTTGACACTGCTTATGGTGTATATAAGTATACGGTAGATGACTTTAGATAAGGGGACATATATGTTTACGTTAGATTATAGAATAGTACATAGCGAATATGACGATTTTATAGGTGAAAATGGTTTTTTGCAAATTAAATGTAATGAGTGTAAGTATGGTGAAATGTATCCTAAAGAGTTAGAAATGATTATGGATAAAGTTTCATTATACGATTGGTTTGACAGACTGGTTAGAGTCGTGAAAAATTTGTTGACAAGGGATTATGTTGTGCTTAGTGATGTAGAATCATATAATACTTGGATTGAGTTTCACAAAATAAATGAAGAAATAGTAATAAGCATTGTAAAGGCAGAAAAGGAACAAGGTTCTCGGGATATTGAGTTTGAATTAAGGGAATCCATTGCAGGGGAGTGGGCAGATCAAGTAATTAACTTCATTCAATTTAAAACAGAAATAATTGAAAAAGCAAGGGAATATATACAAATTATCATTGCCAATAATGCAGAAAATCTGGAGATTATTAAATTAAAAGAGAATCTTGATACTTTGCAAAAGTTATAAAATGATTTATTACTTCAATGAAGTCCATTAAAATTCAGATTTTTTATCATTATTCAGATGAACTGGATGATGCACCACTATCCTTTTTCTTCACATTTCTCCAAGGATGTGCTATAGTGTAAAAAGCTAATAGAAACTAATAATGATTTTAAAAAAGCAGCTTATTTTTTTTGATGAGCTGCTCTTTTGGTGGATAGTCCACCAGATGAAAGGAAGATATATGTACCACAAGAGAATTAGACCAGACGAGAGACCTGTTTTTCCAAAAAGATGTGTGATTACAGGTGGAATGCCTTACGGCAATAAAGAACTTCATTTTGGACATGTTGGCGGAATGTTCGTTCATGCAGACGTTTTTGCCAGATTCATGAGAGACAGAATTGGAAAGGACAATGTACTTTTCGTTTCAGGAACTGACTGCTATGGTTCCCCTGCTCTTGAGAGCTATCGTAAGCTGAAGGAGGAGGGCTACACTGGAACTATTACAGAGTATATTCAGGGCAATCACGAGAAGCAGAAGGAGACTCTCAAGGACTATAGAATCAGTCCTAACCTTTTCGGGGCTTCTGCATTAGGTGAGACTGCCAAGATGCACAACAAGGTTTCTGCTGAAATCTTCAACGACCTCTATGAAAAAGGTTATCTTGAGAAGCTTTCTACTCCTCAGTTCTATGACGAGGAGTTTGGCGTTTTCCTTAATGGACGTCAGGTTATGGGACGTTGTCCTATCCAGGGCTGCTGTTCTGACAAGGCTTACGCAGATGAGTGTTCTTTAGGACATCAGTATATGCCAAGCGAGCTTATTAATCCTGTCAGCGTTCTTTCCGGTAAAAAGCCTGCTTTCGTTGATGTTACTAACTGGTATTACAAGCTTGAGGATGATATTGATTCCCTCAGCGAGTATGCTAACGAGCTTAAGAGCTCTAACACACGTAAGTATGAGGTTACAACTATTCAGGAGTTTTTAAACAAGCCGGCTGTCCATATCCCTAAGAAATACCTTGAGGATATTGATGCTGATGAATTACTTGCAAGCTTCCCTGAGCATGAAGTAGTAGATGAGGAAAAGCGCAAGTCCCTCTTCGTTATCTTCAAATCTCTTGACGACAGAGATATTGCAAGAAAGATTCTTGAAGGAAAAGGCATCCACTATACAGCTGCCAAGACTCTTGTTCCTTTCAGATTATCAGGTAACATCGAGTGGGGCGTTCCTGTACCTGACAAGGAAGACCAGAAGGACCTTACTTTCTGGGTATGGCCAGAGTCCCTTTGGGCTCCAATCTCATTCACAAGAACTGCTCTTGAGCAGATGGGATGCGATGAGGATGAATGGAAGAAATGGTGGGATGATGATGATTCCGCTGTATACCAGTTCATCGGTGAGGACAACATCTATTTCTATGCAATCGCTGAGATGGGTATGTTCAAGGCTCTTGGATTTACTCATTTACCACATATTATTGCCAACCGCCATGTTCTTTTCATGGACAAGAAGGCTAGTTCTAGTTCAGATATTAAGCCACCTATGGCACAGGAGCTTCTCAACCACTACTCAGTTGACCAGCTTAGAATGCACTTTATAAGTCTTGGACTCTCTAACAAGAGTACAGGCTTTAATCCTCAGGTTTACCAGCCGGAGGAGGAGAGACAGGGCGTTGACATGGTTGTTAAGGAAGGTAACCTTCTTACAAACGTATACAACCGTCTTATCCGTTCATGCTTCTACTCTACACAGAGTGAGTTTGAAGGCAAGCTTCCAGAGGGCCAGGTTTCTGAGAAAATTCGTGCTCTCACAGAGAAGACTGTATCAGACTATGAGCGCCACATGTACAACCACGAGTTCCACAGAATCTCATATGTACTTGATGAGTACATTCGTGAGATTAACAAGAACTGGGCTGCTGTCAGCCGCGAGGCCGACAAGAACCAGGACCTTGAAGCCAAGAAGGCTCTCCTTGTTGACACTTGGTACGCATGTAAGGTAATCGCAATTCTTGTTCATCCAATCGCACCAGACGGATGTGAGATGTTCAGAGAATACCTTAACGTAGACGAGAAGCTTTGGAGCTGGGATTATATCCTTGAGCCACTTACAGCTTACATTCCAAACCTGGCAGAGCATGAGCTTAAGTTCCTTGAATCCCGCGTGGACTTCTTCGCAAAGCCAGAGTGGCAGTTCAAGAAGGACTAATATAATTAATTAGACGTTACAGAGCTAATGTATTGGTATGAAAGTGCTGATGCATTAGTTCTTTTTATAATAAGTCAGTTTAGGCATATTATTATTCTACAAACTTTTTCAGAGAACATTTTGCTGATGCATTTTATATTGTCTTTCTTGGCATAATTATGCTATAATTATGTCAAGAAAGGAGTGAAGCATTATGCCACTTATTATGCCCATTAAGGATTTACGCAATACAACCGAGATTTCTAATATTGCACACAAGGAACAGGAGCCTATTTTTATTACCAAAAACGGATACAGTGATTTGGTTGTGATGAGTAGTGAATTATACGATAAATTTGCAAGAATAAATCGCATTGACCAGGCAATCTATGAATCAGAGCAGGAAATTGCTAGCGGTGCAGAAGCCGTTGACGCAGAAGAAGTTTTTGCAAAATTGGAGAAAAAACATTTTGGATAAATACAAGGTAAAAGTCAACCCCAGAGTAATACGTGAAATAGACCGCATTTTCGATTATATTGCAAATGAGAAATTGGCTCCTGAAAATGCCAAAGGACAGGTAGATAGAATTAAGAAAGCTATTTTGAGGCTGGATACTTTTCCACAGTCCCATCAAGAGCGTAACGAGGGTAGATATGCCGGAAAAGGTTATTATCAGTTGCTGATTGATAATTATATTGCCATTTTCCGCATTGATGAACCAAACAAAACAGTTTATGTAGTAACAATACAGTATCAAGGACGAAATCTATAAAACAAGCACCAAATGACATTGTGAATCATTTGGTGCTTATTTTGAAGAAGGGAATTAACTAAGCAAATAAACCATATTAATTGTTTTCGATTAGGCAGATTACAGCCCATGTCCATCCATCCCCACCACACTCCACACCCCAAAATAGTAAAATCACCTCATTGAATAAAAAAAGAAAAAGATATATTATGAAATCTGTAAAATTACAAACATCAGCATATTTTACCATCATAGCTGGTGCGCAATGGAGGTCATGATCAGTTTTTCTTCAATTCAACAGGAATTGTCTGGAAAGATGCAATTGAGGGAATGCATATGATAGGTGCCCAAAAGATTGCTGAGAATTTTCAAAAAGCAATTGACGATTGGTACTACGATAATGACGCCATGGACGATTTGATGGATGAATACGTCAAGAATCATCCGGAAGAATTTGTGGTTGACGGGGAATATGATTATTTTGAATAAGATATTTTTTCAAATGATAAACATATTAAACATATGAAAAGGAGTATATGAAAATGAGTAAATTAGAAAGTTGTAAACGGTATAATAAAACCAGCAGTTTTCGGCAGTGAAAAACCAGCAGTTTTTTAAGACAAAAATTTAGCAATCATATAAATAACTCCGAAGGATGTTTATAATGACATCTGGAGG
>JAXJPW010000088.1:0-138550 GCA_036311465.1 Agathobacter sp. | reverse complement strand
GCAGCTGGAGCTGTTCTCTTACCGTTACGGCACTGAAGCATGTAGAGCTTCTTGTTCTCTACTGTAAACTCCATATCCTGCATGTCATGGTAGTGATTCTCAAGAGTCTCACAAACCTTAATAAACTCAGCATAAGCCTCTGGGAACTTAGACTCCATCTCAGCGATTGGCATTGGTGTACGAACACCGGCAACTACGTCCTCACCCTGAGCATTGATAAGGAACTCACCCATAAGCTTGTTCTCTCCAGTAGCTGGGTCACGAGTAAATGCAACACCTGTACCAGACTCATCATTTAAGTTACCGAATACCATTGGCATTACGTTAACAGCTGTTCCCCATGAATATGGGATATCATTATCTCTTCTATATACGTTCGCACGTGGGTTGTCCCATGAACGGAATACAGCCTCGATAGCAAGCTTTAACTGCTCTACTGGATCTGAAGGGAAATCCTGTCCTAACTGATTCTTGTACTCAGCCTTGAACTGCTCTGCTAACTCTTTAAGATCAGCAGCTGTAAGCTCTACGTCGAACTTAACACCCTTCTCTTCTTTCATCTTATCGATGAGCTCTTCGAAGTACTTCTTACCAACTTCCATAACTACGTCAGAGAACATCTGGATGAAACGTCTATATGAATCATATACGAAACGCTCGAAAGCTGGATCTGGGTTACCGGCGATCATAGCTGCTACTACCTCGTCGTTAAGACCAAGGTTAAGGATTGTATCCATCATACCTGGCATTGAAGCTCTAGCTCCTGAACGAACAGAAACGAGAAGTGGATTCTTAAGGTCTCCAAACTTCTTTCCATTAACTTCCTCCATCCAAGCTACACCTTCCATAGCCTGCTGCATGATCTCGTCATTGATCACGCGACCGTCCTCATAATACTGAGTACAAGCCTCTGTTGTGATTGTAAATCCCTGTGGTACTGGAAGACCGATCTCAGTCATCTCTGCAAGGTTAGCACCCTTACCACCAAGGAGATTTCTCATGGACATGTTACCCTCTTTGAAGGTATAAACCCACTTGTTTGCCATTTGACAATTCCTCCTAATTATTAATTTATTGCTGAATGGACAACCATTCATTTGCCATTTTTATGGTCGCTAAAAAAGCGCACATAAATATATTAACATAAATTTTTCATTACGCAAGATTATTTTTCTGTATTTTCAGATGTATCAGTAGAATTAGTCACTTTCTTTGATTTCTTAACGACATTTACTAAAATAATCAAGAATACTATTACGGATATCAATCCAACTGCAATTGGAATGATTAAACCTGTCTCAACAATAACTTTCCAAACCGGAATACTGTCTTCTGTCTCCCTTTTTTCTTCTTTACCATCACCTGCTGGTACTTTTTGATCGTCGATGTTTGTTGGTGCTTCAGTTGATTTATCATCATCATTAGGAACTATAACCGGATCATTTTTCTCATCTGATTTATTACCGTTCCCATTATTTTCACCATTTCCATTGTTTCCACCGTTTCCGCCATTGTTATTGCCGTCATTTCTACCGTCGTCATTGCCGCCATCGTTATTGCCGTCATTTCCACCGTTGTCATTGCCGCCATTATTATTGCCGTCATTTCCACCGTTGTCATTGCCACCGTTATTATTTCCATCATCTGGATTATCTGGATGATTTGGATCATCTGGGTGGTCCGGACTATTTGGGTCATCCTGATTATCTGAATTATCCTGACCTGCTCTGCTTGTGCTCTCCTCATATATGAAATTAAACATATTATCTGCTGGATCACTTGCCAAAGGTCTTGAGAGATTGTATGTTGTAGGAACAAATCCTTCAATATAAAGGTAGGCAATTACAGGCTCATCACCTACGTTACCGTAATATGTACGGCTATCAGCAAGCTTTGTTCCCTCACCATCAACATAATTTACTGTATATGAGGTCTGCTGGCCTTTTATTCCATATGCAACAACATAGTCCTGATCTTCTACTACACTAAATGCAGAATATCCTACCTTGTTATTGTCTCTACCGCTAAGACGAATACCCTTAACATAATACTTGCTGTCCTCCTTAAGAGAAACTGCAGCCTGTGCAGAACAGCCAACTACAGAACCATGTTTTACGTTTGATACAACTACCTTATCGCCCTGTATAGAAAGCTTTGCTCCTTCAGGTATCTGAAAAGCTGACATATCTGTAAAAGTACCCTGGCCTCCAGCGTAAAATGTTACAGTGTATGTATACTCAGCTGCATAAACAACATTTGACTTACCCAAACCTAATGTCATACAAAGTGCCAATAAAAGAAGGCATATCTTATTTATTTTTTTCATTTACTCTGCCCTCCTTTCTCATAAAGAAAAAGGCTGCTACTACTAAAGCAATTCCAATAATAAGCATAATCACTGAAGAACCCATCCAGATATCACCAGTTTTTACTCTATGTGTTTTATCTGTATCAGGTTCTGAACTTTCACCTGGAGTCTCTTCCTTCTCAACTGCAAAGTTCATTTTAAGCTTTGCAAGTGTATCCTGATAGATGTTTCCCTGACTTTCTCCATCAAGAGTAACACTAAGATTAACAGTTCCCGAATCATTCTTGTCAAGGTTTACAAGATGGAAAAACTCATCTAATGAATCTGTTACCTCATTAAGACCAGCTCCTACAGCTGACTCCTTTTCTCCACCGACACTGTCGCTATCATAAAGTGTCTTAACCTGGCCATCTGAACCAGTATATGTAAGTGTGTAAACATATCCACCATTTTCAGCAACCTTCTGTGCATCCTCCAATGAACTGATTACCTCATTGGACATATACCAGGATGTTGAAATGTCACTTGTATTCTTTATGTCAACAGAAAAATTAACTGTATCACCTGGCTCCATTTCTGAAACTGCAACAGCTACTGATGTCGAATCAAAGGAACTCTCCATCTTTTCGCCATTGAACTCACATTTTCCGGCCTTTGTGTTTGTTGTATCTGCAAATACTGAAACACTATTACCAAGGAGCAGCAATGTTGTCAATAATATAATACTTTTCTTCTTCATATTGCCCTCCTATTAATTTAAGCTAAGGCTTCCATTTGAGCCGATATTTACATCAATACCCCATGCACTTTTTATTGCTTCTTTTGCATTATGTGTCTGAACAGCATCAACACACGCTTCAATAACAAAAGTAGCATCGTCATATGCATAAGTAGTTACAATATTCTTGTAGCCTTCTTCATCAACATATTCTTCCTGACTAACAATTTTGGCTATATCTCCGTCAATTGAAATCTTGTCTGCAAAAAGAGAAGATGTTGCGCCCTTCTTTAAAATGCTTGTATAGTAGAATACATTTCTCTCTAATGTAGCCGCTGATTTATCCTCTATCCATCCATCATTTGTAAAATGAATCTTTATCTTAGAAGGGTCACAGTCTACTCTCTTAGTCTCCCCGTCAGCATCAACCCAGGATTTCTTAACCTCAACCCTTACATATTCATCAATTGTACCACTGTTCTTTACTGAGAGTTCTTCCTTATATTCCTTATCAAATATAAGCTCGTCATCTCCTGCGTCTTCAAGCATTGTTGTAAGAAGCTCACCTGTTGCCTCATACCAGGCATCATCCTTGTGAAGGTAATCTCTCCAGCTCACTTCTTTTCCATTCTCTAATAAGGTTACACCAATTGATTTAACATCAACCTGTGCAATATAATCATCACTATAATATGCCAGCGCAGCTCTTGTAGAGCCCACCGCTGAAAACGCAATTGCTACTAATCCTGCAACCGCTAAAATAAGTGGAAGCTTCTTTTTCATTAGTTTTTGCCTCCTTCATCAAAGTACTCTGCAGCCGGTGCCCAATCAGCATCCGGTTTGTTTGCTGGAACACATTCCTGAATAACAACAACGTTAAAGCTTGTCTCAACAGATTCATCAACCTTAATATAAGCTCTTATTGGTTCAGTAATACCACCCTCAGGCACAACATCGCTGTAATACCAATATCCATCATCCTTTAAGCTCCATTTGTTACCAGAAGCAGTTATTTCAAACTGGCTTGCAGCAATAATCTTACATCTGACATATACTGCTGTATCTCCTGTATTTTCAATCTGAATAACTTTTTCCCAATCCTTGAATCCCTCTTTAATCTTGGTATGAGATCCCAAATCAAGGGTAACTCCTCCCTTTGCCTTTGCAAAGGTTGTGAAATATGCCAATGACTGATTAACTGAAACAGTTGCAATTCCTATGAAAGCAACAACAGCAAGAATTGCCACGGACTTATTTCTACTAAATATTCTGTTAACTCTTCTAAGAATATCTCTCATGGTTTCCTCCTACTGGTTATCCTCTAACTGATGCCACTCCCAACCTGTGCCATCGTACTCAAAATGATTTACTACTCCTGTTCCATATACAAGATGTTCAGTATAATCATTATCAAATTCTACGTCCACAAACTCATCTGCTATTATTGTCACGCTTTGCTGAGAAGCAGATACTGTCTCATAGCTTGAGCCCGAATAAACTTCTGTAACTACAACCTTAGAGCCTGCCGGAATATCCTTTACAACCGCTTTTCTCTTTCCCGCTGCATCAAATGAAATTGAAACAATATCAGAAAAAACAACATTTCCTTCTTCATCATATGCTTCAACATCAAACACAAACAAAGGTTTTCCAAGTGAAGAGTTATATGTCCTAAGGCTCTTTATTATCTCAAGATCACCCTTAAGCACATACTGCTCAGCCTTGAGCCCAATCACAATATCATCATAAATCCAGTCGCTTGCTGCACTTTCTTCAGATGCATTTGTGGCATTAGGCGCTGATACGAGATATGGAGTAAAGCTATATCCATATCCAGTTGTTGTAACATCCTCTGTATAAACCAGGTATAATCCAGTATCAATGTTGGTACAAACACCTACACCATTCTTCATCTCGATATTGTAAGCCTTTTCAACATTGCCGGCCTTTACAACCTCTGTTGCTGTCTGCCCCATTGCTGCCCAGTCCTCTGCAGTTGTTTTATCATCTACCTTTGATAATGAATCATTCAATTCTTTGAAGTTGTCATTTGCTGTGTAAGTACCATATTTATCAATGTCTGCCACTCTGTACAGCTCAACATCGAAATTGGCTTTATCCAGATCCTTCCATGTATCTGGAACCTTCACTGTAATTGAACATTTTCTGTCAACCTCAACATGACCTCTCGCCAGTGCTACTGCACAAGGAAATATGCCAAGCACAAGACATCCAGTCAAAATGACTGCCAATTTTTTCTTAATAAAACGCATTTGCCCCTCCTGCTATTATAGGAATCGGAATAATAACTTATTCTTTATCAATTTATAAATTACTATATACAAAATCAGTAAAATCACACCAACCACTACAGCCACCTCTACAGGTTTTATCTGTTTTGCGTCCTCGTGGATAATTGCCCCTGCTTCCTCATTGGCAATTCTGTGACCTCTGACAAGTAATCTGTGTGTATTTACTCCATATGGAGTACATGTTACAAGAGTTACATAGTCCTGCCCTTCCATGATGTTCAGGTCATTTAACTCATCGGGAAGTACTATTCTAATCTGATCCACCTGATAGGTATAGGTCTCACCTAATACCTTCAGCATGAAAACATCACCTTCCACCATCTGGTCAATATCAGTAAAAAGCTTAGATGATGTCAACCCTCTGTGGCCGGAAACAACACAATGTGTTCCCTCTCCTCCAACTGGAAGAGATGTACCTGCTATATGTCCTACTCCAACCTGCAACACCGCATCATCTGTTCCATGGTATATTGGAAGTGAAACGTTAATGGATGGTATCTCAATATATCCCATTACACCATTACCTGCCAGATTAAGCTGACTATTATAGTCCGCATAATCTTCATCAGAGAGTCTCAAGCGATCATCCTTCATCAACAGCTTTTTATTGTACTTCTTTGCATTTATCTGAATTTTTTTAATTGTATCTTTATCAGTGTCTTCTACTGCTTTCTCATATCCGGCAATAGCTCTTGACTGATGATAAAAGTTCCACTGATCACTTATTGTAGGATACAGCAATAAGGACAATCCTACGACAAGAACACTCACCAATATAATTGTTGACAAATGCTTTTTCATAAACCTCTCCTTATTGTTGAATTAATAGTTACAATAGTATCTCAATCATTTTAATTATCGCAAGACCAGCCCTAAGGCTGATCTTACGAATTAAAATCATAAATTATCTGCTTACGCGCTTCTTAGAAACAAGTACAATTCCTGCACCAAGAACTAAGATAGAACCCAATACGTAAATCATTACACGACCAGCTCCACCTGTTTCTGGAAGAACAGAACCCTTCTTATTCTCTACGATTGTATCAAGAGAACCTTCCTCAACATTTTTTGTGAACTCAATCTGACCAGTTGTAGCGTTTCCGTTAATATCCTTAAGACGTGGATCATCTGAAATAATATCATGGTCTGCAGTTACTGTAAATGCAATATCATCGATTGTGTTGTATCCATCTGGAGTTTTTGTCTCCTTTAATACATGATCACCATCATCAAGACCCTTGAATGTAAATGATGTTCCTGCCTCAGACTTAATTACCTGAATTTCCTTCTGTGTTCCATCTTTAAGCTTCTTGTAAAGTGTGAACTCTGCACCAGCAAGTGGCTGCTTGTCCTGGTCAACCTTGTTAACCACTACCTTGTATGTAAATACGATTACTGTATCCTCTGGTGTGAAACCAGTTTCACCCTCACCGTTAATGTTAGGGTTGTTAGAGAACTCCAAATAAACCTTATTTGGGTTACCTTTTGATCCAAGTACAGCATTCTCATTTACTGTAGCTGAGTAAAGAACTTCTACTACACTATTGTTTGTTGCACCAAGTACCTTAACATCTTCACAAGAGAATTTAAGTGATGTCTCATTATACTCTGCTTTAAATCCACTTGTTACATCTTTTCCATCGATAAATACTTTAGCGTCTGAATTATATGTAAGACCCTTTGAGATTGTATCATGGAATACAAGGTAGTATGTATCATATGATGACACATTGCTTGCAAGTTTAGCCGTAAGCTTGAAAGGAACTGTATCTCCGATATCATAGTCAGCTCCGTCCTGCCAATCAGTTGTCTCACCTGTTGTATCGTTTGTATCCTTTAATTTCTTCTCTACTGTTGTTGTGTCTGCCTTTGGATCTACTGTTACAGACTTAACTAATTTAAGGATGAATGATGTATAAGAATCATTTGTTCCTTCTAATGACTTATCCTTATCTTTGATAAGGTAATATCCAGCTGAAAGGTTAGAAATAACATACTTTCCATCAGTTGGAGCTGAAACAGAACCAGCAGGTGTAGTAAGATACTGGCTTAACTCGTTTGCTGCTGCAGTTGCTCCAGCACTCTTATTAGCAAGCTTTGCAAGTTCTTCTGCATAAGCTACAGCATCTCCAAGCTTTGACTTACCATCTTCGCTAATACCTGATCCCCACTTAATGTTTGAAAGAGTTTCCTCATTCGCTGAAAGATCTCCGGCAAAAATCTGGTATGCCTCATATGTGTGTCCTTTTGTAGCATTATTGATTACAATGCTGTAACCCTTTGTGTCAGCAAATGCTGTAACTGACATTGCAAGTGTCATGACTGTTGCCAAAACAAATGCTAAGATTTTCTTCATAGTCTTCATTTTCTTTCTCCTCTTTTAATTTATGATTTTATTTTTGTTTCTTCTATATATAAGTGTAATTACTGCCAACATTGTTAACATCATTCCACTTAACATATACAATAATCTGTCTCCGGCTCCACCGGTTTCTGGAAGTTCATATGCAACTGATGTATTACATATTTCAATCGTTCCACCTGCAATTCCCCTGCAAGGGTCATCGCCATCTTTAATAATGTATGTGTGACCACTATTATCTGTGTACAAGTAAGATGTTTTGTAACCACTCATTGAATACTTCTCGTCAACACCAGTTTCCTTGAAGAAATATCTGTACTCCTTATCTGTCAGATTACCATCATCATCTACTACATATTTAGGTAATTCTGATACTGAGTACTTCCAATTTCCGTCCTTGTCAGGCTTTACTTCAATAAGGTTACCATATGTAACAGGTTCCTGATTTGGTGCTTCCTGATATAACTGAAGGAAGATACTTCCTTCTTTACGTATTACTGTATTGCCATCTGAATCCTTCCAGGTCTTCTCAACTCCGATTGAAGTAACCGGAAGCTTTTCGTCCTCAACATACTCAATGTGGTATCCTTCCTTAGAAAGGTCAGCACCCTGAAGCTTGTCATCCGCTGCTTTAATTGGGTAAGTTGATGTGTTGTCAACCTTACAATAGAAATAGTACTTCTGTGGATCATCTGGTAAGAGATATCCCTTTGGTGCTTTGGTCTCGCACACATAATACTGCTGGTTATATACATAATCCTTCAGATTAAACTGAACTGTAAACTCACCATTTTCATCGGTTATATACTTCATATGTTCTACATAACCGCCCTTATCAGGTTCATATCTATATACAGTAAACTCTGCTCCTGCAAGAAGCTTTCCAAAGTTATCCTTCTCAACCTTGAAGAATTTGTAAGAATCACTTGTATAGATATATGCGCTTGTACCATCGTCAAGATACTTATCATTGTCTCCAGTTTCTGTCTTAGTACTGTCTACACCAACAAGTGAAACTGTGTTGGAAATACTGAGTTTTGATGTTCCCCAGACATTTCCTGTAATAACAGCATTAACAGAGTATGAATACTTAAGAATTAATGGCTTTCCATCTGGAACCTCACCAGTGATTGTATTATATGACTTCTGGTATGATTGACCCTTTTTCTCTTCATATGTCCATTTCCAGTCAACAACTTTATCTGTTGCTGAAAGGCTACCATCCTCATTCTTAACTGCCTCATAGAGAATAACTGTTGTAGGTACCAAATGCACCTCCCAAGTCTCTGTCGCGCCTGTATATGTCATATTGGCATATTCAACTACATCTTTAAGAGACAAGGTATCTGTTCCTGAAACAAGGTCCTTTCCCTCTGGATTAATTGTTACTGTATAGTTCAGTAACTTATCTGTATTATTCCAAACATATTCTTTCTCAAGAGTTTCTGTGCCCTCTTCTTTATCATTATCACCAGTTTCCTTATCCCCTGGTTTTGTAATGATCTGAGTCTGTTCGGCTTTTCCAAAATCTTCCATTTTATTAGTGGAAACCTTAACCTGATTCTTCAGTTCATATTTTGTTCCATTTTCAGCCTGGTCATATCCATCTATCTTACATACATACTCAATGAATAAGGATTTACAATCATTCTTATTCCACCTGTTACATAAGCCTACTCGATTGACTGTTGTTGTAACTACAGAACCATCAGTTGTATTATTTACTATTGTATTAATACTAATTCCAGCTGTATCCCAATATTTTTCATAATCTTCAACCTTGTATGTAGTACCGTCAAGAGTAGGAAGGGTATACGCTGGCGTACCACGCCAACCACAACACACACTTAATGACTGAAGGGTAACCCCCTTTGGAAGATTATCAGTAATCACATACTTATCTGTATCATCATAGAGCTTTGCTTCTACAAACCATGTTACTGTTCCATCTTCATTGCAAACTGACTCTGTTGTACCTTGGTTGCCATTTGCATCTGTTTTCTTTACTCTTGAATCTCTCTTGTATTCCGCAGATGATGAAACCGAACCAACCCAAATTGTATTCTTATATGTTGTATCAACTCCAGATTCATAGCTTCCAGTAGAGTTATATGTAAACTCTATACTGTTGCCATAATTATAGGAATAAATTGGTTTGAATATAGTAAACTGGAATCCCGCAAAACCTATATATGCATTAGGATCCACGCTATCCCATGCTGCCCACTTATCATACAAGTCTACCTTAACCTTAAAGTCACCGATATTTCCATATCCAAACTTATTGATTAATGTATCAAAAGCGCTCTTGACCTGGGCATATGTCATATAATGATCATATGTGCCCAGTGTTGTACAAAGTTCATCCTTTACAATTGTTCCTGCCTGAATACCAGAATCAGGAATATTAATAACACTCTTCCATGTAAATGTATACTTTTTCTCGGCACTGTTATCAGTTTCCTTCTCAAGGGTTTTCTCTACTACTCCCTTTCCTGGTACTGTTACATTTGCAACATCTTTATTACCATCAAAGTCAACTGTATTCTTAACTGTCTGCTCAGAGAAGCTCTGAGACACCTTAGTCTTATATGTAATAGTATAAGAGCTTGTGTTAACACCATTTGATAATGCCTTAAACTCCACACTAGTTACACTATTTCCATTTTTATTTACTACCACACCTGCACAATTCTTATCCTGCTCAGATGTTATAGAAAACTCTTCACACTGACTAAACATTGTATCTGTCAGTTTCTTGCCTGCAATGTTTGCATTACCGGCATTAACAGTTATTGTCCACTCAACATATCCATCCTTGTACTTTCCAGACTTGCTGACATTACTCTTTTTGTAAACAACCTGGCATGATGATGTATCAAGTACATTTTCATGAGTATCCTTATCCTCTGAAGAAACCTCAACTTTATTCTCAAGTGTTCTTGTCTCTCCATTAGCAATTCCGCTAGTATCAAGATAGTATCTGTATGTTACAGTGTAGTAATCTCCCTTTGAAAGCTTTGGAAGTGTGGCATCTAACTGATACTCATAATCTCCTGTTTGCTTAACACTTGCTGTGTATTTTGATTGAGAAATTTCACTTCCACCGTTTTTGGTAACCTTAATTACAGGATTGTTAACATTAACCTTGACTCCGTTGCCTTTAAGAATATCCTTGATTACAACTGAATCAGGAGTTCCCTTGTCAGAAGAAATCTTTAATACGTAATCTACATATTCATTTCCGTTTTCATCCGACTTTACCTTACCATCAGTATCTGTGGACTTCTTAACATGTATATCATAGTTAACACTTGTGTCTTTATCCCATGTAATGTCAACTGAATCAACCTTAACGTAGGCTTCTCCACCTATATCAATTGTCACATCACCGTCACCGTCAATCTTTCCCTTTGCAGAACAATTGAACTTAATTCCTGCGGTAACATCATTCTTTATATATCCATCCACAAACTTGATTACAACTGCAAATTTATTATCATCAGTCTTAACAAAGTGATAAGAAAAAGCGTACTTACCATTTGTATCCTGATGGTCATGCCACTCACTACAAAGATTATCGGAAATATAAACTCCGTCAGAAAAAACAAAATAGTAATTGTTTCCAGAAGTTTCTGCTTCCTCCTTTGTTATTTTGAAATCAAGATCAACTGATATATCAAAGTCTTTTCCGTTCCAAGCTGCTGCACCGTCGCCACTCATTTTAGTTGTCGGCAGATTCGACAGCTTGTTCAGATTAGTATATGTTTCTGACTCCTTATCAATTGTAAACTCGGCTTTGTTCTTGTCTTCAGCGGATGCAGGCTGTATCAGACTATATACAGTAATTCCTAACACGATGACTGCCAAAGCTATCAGTGTTCTGCTCCAGTTTTTACGAATTTTCTGTCTAAGTAAACGCTCTCTTCCTAAACGTTCTATATCCTTATCCATTCTGCATCCTCCTTTCAATTTTTCTCATCAACATTATTTTAACTTTCCCATTTCCGATAGTGGCCATAACCTGAATGACACGTTACCCACTATCTGTTCTTCTGATATACATCCAATTGCTGTGTTTCTGGAATCAAGAGACACGCTTCTGTTATCTCCCATTACAAATATCTTTGATTCCGGCACCTGATATGGTAATTCGATATTACAGTCTCCAAAATCCTTCTCAACCAGATAGGATTCATCAATGGCAATATCGTTTACATAAACAGTTCCATCTTCTGAGATATTAACCCAGTCACCAGCAGTTGCTATTACTCTCTTAACAAGGATTTTGTTGTTGTAATAAAAGGCAACCACATCCCCTGACTTAAACGAAGTACCCTTGGAAGCCAAAAGCACTTCCCCTTCTTCCAGAGTGGGTGACATTGATGTTCCGGTAACCTGCAGAATTGGCAGCCATAAGGTTGAAATCAACACTGCAATAGCAGCAACCACAATCAGGGTTCCAACTGTGTTAAAAAGCGCACCGGCAAATTTCTGATTGTACTTTACCCTTCTAAGCTCCTGTCTCAATTCCTTAATCTGCAACTCCTCTGCATAGGCATTATCTTCGTCGTAGTCAAAAAATTCATTAATTTGATTTTGTTGTAATTCTTTTGTTGATTTTTCCATGATTATTTTTCTGATAAATTCTTAGATGCAAGTGTTATTACTGATGCAAATCTCTCTATATTTTGTGTCGTATTATTAAGTCTCTCAATAGCTGCATTAATACCACCTGCTGTTTTGACTTCTCTTTCAAGTGCAGCAATGTGTTTATTAGCCTCTTCAAGCTGTTTTCGCAAATGTTCAACTTCTTTACTTCGATCCAGAAGCATCTCCAACAATTCGCTTCGGGATAATTTTTTTAAATCTTTTTTTTCCATAAAAAATATACCCTCACATGTGGCTTGTCTACTCCGTACCACCAGAGAATATAATACACAGTTTTCCGTAGATTTGCGTACATATTCTCCCAAAATAAACGCATATTCCACCATATAAACCCATGACAAAGAAATAGTTTCCTGATAAATCTGCTATTTTAAGCCATTTATTAAACTTTTCTTAATAAAACAAATAGTTTCAGTTTCCAACTATTTCATTCTCCAAATACTAAGGAATTTACTTGGTGTGACCGGCGTGTGACCTTTTCAAAGGCCGTCTATAGCTGAATAGTACCATTTTATTGCAATCTCTTAATCCAGTCGTTTTCAACCAGAAAACAAACAAAAAATAAGACTGGCATTAAAAATAATAATACCAGTCTCAATATATCTAGTCCTAAAATTCAAATTTTTTCGCAAAATATGCTTCCAGTTCATCAATCTTGATACGCTCCTGCTCCATTGTATCACGATCACGTACTGTTACACATCCATCCTCTACCGAATCAAAATCGTATGTTACACAGAATGGTGTTCCAATCTCGTCCTGACGACGATATCTCTTACCAATTGTTCCTCTGTCATCGAACTCACAGTTATATGTCTTAGAAAGCTTTGCAAATACTTCCTCAGCACCCTCATTAAGCTTCTTAGAAAGTGGAAGCACACCAATCTTAACAGGTGCAAGTGCTGGGTGGAAATGGAATACTGTTCTTACATCAGGCTTCTCTTCTGTTCCAATGTTCTCCTCGTCATATGCTGCACATAAGAAAGCGAGAACAACACGATCAGCACCAAGAGATGGCTCGATAACGTATGGAACGTATCTCTCACCCTTCTGATCATCAAAATATGTAAGATCCTCTCCTGAAGTATTCTGATGCTGTGTAAGGTCATAGTCTGTACGATCAGCAATACCCCAAAGCTCTCCCCATCCAAATGGGAATAAAAATTCGATATCTGTTGTTCCCTTAGAGTAGAAGCAAAGCTCCTCTGGAGAATGATCACGAAGTCTCATCTCATCCTCTTTGATTCCAAGAGAAAGTAACCAGTCACGACAGAAGCCTCTCCAATACTGGAACCACTCTAAATCAGTTCCTGGTTCACAGAAGAACTCAAGCTCCATCTGCTCAAATTCTCTTGTTCTGAATGTAAAGTTACCAGGAGTAATCTCATTACGGAATGATTTACCAATCTGTCCAATACCAAATGGAATCTTCTTACGAGATGTACGCTGTACATTCTTGAAGTTAACAAAGATACCCTGCGCAGTCTCTGGTCTCAAATAAACAGTATTCTTAGCATCCTCTGTTACGCCCTGGAAGGTCTTGAACATAAGGTTAAACTGACGAATATCTGTAAAGTTATGCTTACCACATGTAGGACATGGAATCTGATGCTTTTCGATAAACTCAACCATCTGCTCGTTTGTCCAGCCATCTACAGAGCCTTCAAGCTCAATTCCATTATCTGCCGCAAAGTCTTCAATAATTTTGTCTGCACGGAAACGCTCATGACACTCCTTACAATCCATAAGTGGATCTGAAAAGCCTCCAAGATGTCCTGAGGCAACCCATGTCTGAGGATTCATAAGAATTGCGCAGTCCACACCAACATTGTATGGATTCTCCTGAATAAACTTCTTCCACCAGGCCTTCTTAACGTTATTCTTAAGCTCTACTCCAAGATTACCATAATCCCATGTATTAGCTAATCCACCGTAGATTTCTGATCCAGGATATACAAAACCTCTTGCCTTTGCTACCTGGACAATCTTATCCATTGTCTTTTCCATAAAAACGTCCTCTCAATCTTATTTATAAATTATAATTGTATACACATCATTCTTAACAGAAGCACTGTCATCCTTGTCCTCTGGGAAATTATATTCAGTAGTGGCCTGTTGTGTACTTCCCTCAATCATATCCTCCTCTGAAATACTTCCATCATCAGAAGACTCTGAAGCTTCTGTTTCTTCTGTCGCCTGAGAAGCCTCACCTGGAGTCTCACTTGTCTCTGTTTCTGGTGCTACTTCAGCTTCGCCAATAATTGCAGTACTTTCGTTAAATAAGCTTTCAACATTGCCTGAGCAGTATGCAATCTTACCATCGACACTTATGTTACATTTTCCTTTGAAAATAACAACCTTATAGTCCTTCTGTTCAAGAATAGAAGACACATCGCATGGTGAAAGTTTTCCACCATCAACTGAATTAAAGTCTCCTTCTATCTTGTATCCAACTGCAAGTGCCTCTGAAACTGTACCTGTGTAGAGCTCAATGCCATTAAACTTTGCATAATCTGCTGGCGAATTATACTTTATAGTAAGTAATGCCTTACCGTCCTTAACTTCTATCTTATCAAGAGAAACAGTGTCCTTACCATTCTCATCTGTGTATTTCTTAATCTCACTCTCAACATACTCTTTAAATGAGTCTTCATCATATACAGATGAATCAAACTCTTCAACATCAGTAGATACTATTTCACCTTTTTCTTCTACAAATACTGTACTAACATCAGAAGAATAATTCTTACCGCATCCTGAAAGAAGTCCCATGCTTAATGTCAATGTAAGTACAATAGCTTTTATTCTCTTCATATCGTCCTCCTAAAAACCTAATAACGTTGCTATTATACACTTTTCAAAAATCTATTTCAACTAGAATATCCAAGGATTTAAATTTGTGATGAACATAATAATCCATGTATTCCTTCACAATATCGCACAATTCTGTAAGCACTTCATCAGATACTGAAAAGGAGTATAGCTTTCTAATATCCGACGAAACTATGTACTGCATTGTATATCTGGTACTGTCAAGGATATGTCTCCCCTGAACAAGCCTTCCGCAGGAGCTGCAAAAAATACCACCTCTTTTTACAGAAAAAACAGTTAATCCCTCCTTCTTTCGGCAATGCATGCAGGAAAACATATCCGGCCCCTCACCGTTAATTGTTATGGCCTTCAGTTCAAAGATTGCACGAACCAGCGGCATCTTGTAGGAAGGGCTGGTAAGAGCACGCAAAGATTGATACAGCAGCTTTAGCATCTCCCTCTCATCATTATTCTCCTGGCAAAAGTACTCTGCAAATTCCAGAAAGTAAAAGCCCATGTATGCTGCAGATACATCCTCCGCTAATTCTCTGAAATAATTCTGAATATTTGCCTTTGACAGGTTGTATGCACTTTTGCCCTCAAACAGTTCAAATTCACCAAAAGAAAAAGGATTGGTTGCAGCAAGAAGCTGACTGTTCGGCCTTCTGGCACCTCTGGCAAATGCTGTAATCTTTCCTCTTTCCTTGGTCAATATCGTTATTCTTTTGTCATACTCTCCTATAGGCATCACCGTCAATACCATGCCTGTCAGAATTACCGCCTGTGACATCTGAATCCTGTTCCCTTTTCTCTTCCCTGTCATCCTGCAAGGAATTCTTATATTTCAAATAATCTGTAACTTTTCCTGAATCCCAAAAATTCTCCCAGGTCTTCTCCATTTGTCTACCTCCATCTAATAATTAGGATAAACAAATACACCCATGGTATACCCGAGAAAAATTGGAAATTCGCTGGTTATTTCTACTCGTCTTCCCTATATCCAAAGTTCTTAATCAGGAAGTCGCTGTCTCTCCAGTCCTTCTTAACCTTAACCCAAAGTTTTAGGTTAACCTTCATATCGAGAAGTCTCTCCATCTCAAATCTTGCATTGGAGCCGATTTTCTTAAGCATAGCCCCCTGCTTTCCAATAATGATACCCTTATGTGAATCTCGCTCACATACAATTGTGGCATCAATATCAACTATTTTGCCGCCTTTTCTGGTTTTCATCTGATCAATGGAAACAGCTATTCCATGTGGAATCTCATCGCTTAATGCATGAAGTGCCTTCTCTCTTACTATCTCTGCACATATTGCACGCTCTGGCTGATCGGTTATTGTGTCCTCATCATAAAACTGTGGTCCATATGGCAGATACTTAAATATAGAGTCTATAACATCATCCATATTCTGTCCTCTTAATGCAGAGGTTGGAATAATCTCAGCAAAATCATAGACTTTTCTGTAAGTATCAATATATTCAAGCACCTTCTCCTTCTCAATAGTGTCCACTTTATTGATTATAAGAATAACAGGAGTGGTTACCTTCTTAAGCTGTTCAACAATATGCTGCTCTCCTGCACCAATATAGTTTGTTGGTTCAACAAGCCAAAGAACAACATCCACCTCATTAAGAGTTCTCTCAGCCACATTAACCATATACTCACCCAGCTTATTCTTTGCCTTATGAATTCCTGGTGTATCTACAAATACAATCTGCCCCTTTTCCATGTCAGTGTAAACTGTCTGGATACGATTACGTGTTGTCTGAGGTTTATTGGATGTAATCGCTATTTTCTGCCCGATTAAGCGATTCATCAAAGTTGATTTACCTACATTGGGTCTTCCTATAATAGTTACAAAACCTGATTTAAAATTATCTGCCATCAAATTCTCCTATCGTTAATTAATAAGCTTTTCAATATGGTCAAACATATCTGAAGCCTGATTTATCTTATTCTCATTTCCAATAACACAAAGGTTATTCTGGTCCAGCACCGCCTGTATCAAATCTGCCAATGCCCTGATATCCTCCGGCTGGGTATCAAGAATCTGGTCACGTTCCTTCTGCAATTCTTCATAGGTAAAACCCTGTATATACGCAGACATAGATCTGGCTCCATTGGCATCTGGATTAAGTGGTGTATCCATAGAGCTAAAGGTTCCAATTATATACTTGGTCATATCCCTTTCATCAGGATTAAACTCTCTCAGATACTGTGGAATCCTGTCATATACCTCATTTGTTTTCTCAAGATTAGGATCTCTATAGGATGTAAAATATGTCTCTCCACTTCTAAGAGCTGAACCATCGCAACCATATGCGCCTCCGAGAACTCTGACATTAAGCCAGAGATACTCATATGACAATATACATCTCAACACTCTTAACGCACCAGTATACTCAAAACCGGCCTTCTTAAAATCTCCAGTACGTGCAACATACTGAATCTGTGATCCATCTGTAAAGCCTTCATTGCATTTTCTAAATTCAAACACCGGTTTCTCACCAATTTCACTAACCGGCTTAAGCTTTCCAAGGTACTCCCCCAGCACAGGAGCTGCCTTCTGGTACATGTCCTGGTTACCTGTGTAGCTTACTGTCAATCTGTTCTGTGCAAAAATCTGCCGGTATAGAGCTTTAAATCTGTCTATTACCTGCTGTGGATTCTCCTTGAGCTCCTTTTCCAGCCTGCACATTGTTCTGTAACATGCAATCCCTCGTATTTTTTCCTGATATAGTGCATATTTTGACGAGCTGGCAAGGCTTCGCATTGCCGCAATGATATTACCGGAGCTACTGAGAATCATCTGAAGCCTTGACTTGGACTGAGCGATAATCTCTGTAATACGCTTAATATCCTCAAATTTAGATTTTCTCATAATCTCGTCTGCAAGCATCATTGCCTGGCTAAGATTGTCATTAAGCACCTTAATTCTAAGCTCGTATTTAATTATTATCTCACCGTCATTTCTCATGTCAGTATAGATTGACGGTGAAGTATATATTCCACCAGAATAAATATTTATGGCATTTGAAAGCTCTGAATATGAATAATTTTCTGTATCAATATATCCTAACAAAGCTGAAAAAATACCAAAATACTCTATGTCCTCTTCCTTTATGTCATCAACATCAAATATCAGCGAAATATAATGGATACCTGTTGACTCAACATCATGGCGTACCACCTTTATTCCATTTATATCCTCTTCTATATTGCTATAAGGATTAGCTTCTCGCTTCAAATCCTCCCTTGAAAGCATCGGCAGCTTGCGAAGTTCCTCCTCTGTAGAAGGGGTTTCCTGAAATATCTTAAGAGCTTTAGTATCCTCTATCAGCCTGTCAATCTCCTCCTTTGAAAGGGAAGCCTTGTAATCTGCCAGCTTCTGTTCCAACTGCTTTTCTTCCCTGTTGTTCTTGCCTGGATTAGGAGTAACAACCACAGTAGAACCATGTGTATTATCAAGAAAATACTTCTGAATAAGCTGCTCATAATAATCTGTCTGAATAAGTCGTTTCAGCTCAGCAAAGGTCTCAAGACACTGAAGATGAATAAATGGCTTTTTATCATCAAATAACCAGCTGTCCATACACTGAATACCATACAGTAAGCCCTTTGGAAATGCGCCAAAATCAGCCTCTCGGAACTTAAACTCATAACTGTTTAATCCTGCCATCAGAGAATCCTTTAATATCCCCTTTTCAATCTGCTCTTTAAATGTATCTTCAATAATCTGAATAAATCTTTCCTTATCGCAGTCATTTGCATTTTTAGCAATAACCGAGAAAATCATCTGTTTTGTGCCACCATCAAAGGAACCATATATCTCATCTCCAATTCCTGCATCTATAAGAGCCTGCTTTACAGGTGCTCCCGGTGAGCTTATCAGGGCATAGTCAATAATGTCAAAGGCTATATAAAGCATCTTATCCAAAGATGAGCCCACCACTCTGTTGTAGGACAAATAGGCCTTGTTCTCTGTGGAATCATCTTCTGAAATAGAATAATCCAGCTGAACATCCTTTACCTGTGTAAAACCCTCCTGATCTGGAATGTCAGAATCAACTTCAAGATAGTCAAACTCGCTAAGATACTCCTTATCCATCCATTCAAGTATCTCTGGAACATCCATATTACCATACAGATAAATATATGAGTTGGATGGATGATAATATTTCTTATAGAAATCAATATACTCCTCGTAAGAAAGACTTGGAATAACCTCCGGGTTCCCACCTGAATCATTTCTATAGGAATTATCTGGAAAAAGTGATTTTACAATCTGTCTGTGAAGAACTGTCTCAGGTGAAGAATAGGCCCCCTTCATCTCGTTATATACAATTCCGTTAATAGAAAGAGGTGCATCTTCTGACTCTAATTCGTAATGCCATCCCTCCTGCATAAAAATCTCTTTATTCTTGGTAATGTTAGGATGAAAAACTGCATCCAGATATACATCCATAAGATTTCTAAAATCCTGATCATTGCAGCTTCCAATTGGATATAGTGTCTTATCAGGATATGTGATTGCATTTAAAAACGTATTCAGCGATCCCTTTACAAGCTCTACAAAAGGATCCTTCACAGGAAATTTTTCTGAGCCGCACAAAACTGTATGTTCAATTATGTGTGGAGCCCCTGTCTCATCCCAGGGTGTAGTTCTAAATCCAACAAAAAATACTTTATTATCATCATCATTGGAAATAACGCAGATTCTGGCACCGCTTTTTTTGTGTCGAAGAATATACCCCTCTGACCTAATGTCACTTATATCTTCTTTATCTATCATTTCGAATTGTGTTAATTCATCAATTCTCATTTCTTAATCCTCCTACATTCATTAACGCTACAGCGTTAATAGATAAACTTCCTTTAGTATATCCCATAATCACTTTTTTGAAAAGAAAAAACAGCGCCTAAGCGCTGTTTAAATTCTTTGGAATATAATCTATTAAGCAAGACGTGTAACGTTTGCTGCCTGAGGTCCCTTGTCACCATCAACAACCTCGAACTCAACGTTCTCTCCATCCTTTAACTCTTTAAATCCATCCATGTTAAGTGCTGAAAAATGAACAAATACTTCCTTTCCAGCTTCGTCTGAGATAAATCCATATCCCTTTTTGGCGTTGAACCATTTTACTGTTCCATGCTGCATAACTTAAAATCCTCCTAATACTAAATACAGTCTCGAACACTTCCTGTCCTTAGAATTAAGATTATCATATTACTATTCCTACGTCAACAAATTTTATTACACTTTTTACAAAAAACTAGCAAATATGCACATCTATTTGGTTAAATGGTATAGAAATATTATTTTTATCCAATTCCTGTTTGATTTCCTCATTCATAGACCACTTAGTTTTGAAGAATTCTTCGTTACTAACCCACAATCTTACTCCAAAAACAACTGCGCTGTCTCCAAGCTCATCAACAAATACATCAACAGGCTCATCTTTTAAGAGGGCAGGCTGTTCCATGGCTATTCTCATAAGAATCTCCTTGGTCTTGGCAATATCAGCATCATAGGAAACACCAACCTTGATTTCTACCCTTCGTCTGTCCATATAGGATACATTGATAATGCAGGCAGCTGATAATCCTCCATTTGGTATCATTATCATCTTGTTGTCTACAGTCTTAAGCTTTGTATAAAAAAGAGTTATATCTGCAACAGTACCCTCAACATCCTTATCTTTTACAATAATAAAATCACCTATTCCAAAAGGCTTGATTAATAGAATAAGTATGCCTCCTGCAAAGTTGGACAGGCTCCCCTGAAGTGCAAGTCCTAAGGTCAAACCTGCTGACCCAAGTATTGCCACTACAGAGCTTGCAGTAACTCCAAAGCAGGACAATATTATCATAATAAGAATAAAGTACATAAAATACTTAATAAAAGAAGTAAGAAAGGAAACAAGGCTGATATCCATTCTACTCTTCTTAAGAGACTTATTAATCATCTTAACCAATGATTTAATTATCCTGATACCAATAGCCAGGACAATAACAGCCAAAATAAGCTTTATGGCAAAGCCTATTAGCTTGGGAACATATTCATCAATATATTTTTGAATCAGCCCCGGCTTCTTTGCAAGCTCCTCAATGGACTCAACCTCTGTTCCCAGTATACTTAATATACAATTAATACCCATAATATCTCCTCAATTAAAATTCATGAATAAAAATTCCACTTCTAAGCTTTGGCTCAAACCAGGTTGATTTAGGCGGCATCAGTCTTCCAGCATCAGCTACATCAAATAATTCAGCAATTGATGTTGGATACATTGCAAAAGCTACAGCGCAGTCATTTTCACATCTTCTCTCTAATTCTGCAAGTCCTCGTATTCCACCAACAAAATCAATTCTCGAATCTGTCTTTGGATCCTTGATTCCCAGTACCGGTTCCAGCAAAAGGTTCTGAAGCACTGATACATCAAGACCGTCTACAGGATCCTTTGGAATATCCTCTTCCTTCATTCTGCAGCTGTACCATTTTCCATCAAGATACATTGAAAAGACACCCTTTTCTGCCGGTGTAATGCAATTACCTTTTTCATTTATTGTCTCGCTAACTTCAAATATAGAATAAATTTTCGCCAAAAATTCTTCAGATGTCATTCCTGCCAGATCTTTAACCACACGATTGTAATCCATTATCATCAGCTCTTCGTCTGGGAAAAGAACTGATAGAAAATAGTTAAACTCTTCTGCTCCAGTATAATCTGGATTGGCCTCTCTTCTCATTAATCCAACCTTAACTGCTGAAGCAGCTCTGTGATGTCCGTCTGCAATGTAAATCTCATTCATTTTAGAAAAGGCATCTCTAATCACATCAATATCCTTCTCAGCATCTATCACAAATACTCTATGTCTAATATCATCCTCTGATACAAAATCATACACTGGTGTCTTTTTCTTATTTTCGTATACTACATTGTTAATGGCCTCCTGGGCTCTGTATGCAAGAAAAATTGGACCTGTCTGAGCACTACAGGTATTAACATGATTAATTCTGTCCTGCTCCTTATCCGCTCTTGTATTCTCATGCTTTTTAATTACACCATTAACATAGTCATCAATGGAAGCACAGGCAACTATTCCTGTCTGAACTCTGCCATTCATAGTCAGTTCATAGATGTAATAGCAGTCCTTGCTATCCCTGATAAAATCTCCTTTGTCAATCCACTCTCTAAGCATATCTGACGCTTTCTGATATACTCTCTCATCATATGTATCAACATCATCCGAAAATTGTGTCTCAGCTCTATCTATAGCAAGAAAAGACTTAGGATTCTTAGACACAACCTCCTTTGCCTCTGCCCTGTTATATACGTCATATGGAAGTGCCGCAATCACTTCCGCCATCTCCTCTGCTGGTCTTATGCTTTTAAAAGGTTTAATACTAGCCATAACTACCTCCACATTTTTTTACAACATTATAACAAATAAGAGGTCCTCCGAAAAGAGGACCTCTATAAAAGAGTAGTAAATTAATTTTTTTGATTACTTTTGTCATCATTTCCAAGCTGAGTAAACATCGTAACTCCCGACATAATAGCAATGGCAAAACCAAAGATTAGAAAATATATATCCAAACTGCATCTTTGGAAAAAGCATAACACTAATAATGCGCCTACAAAAAGGCTTAATACAATAATATCCAATACCTTCATACCCTTACCTCCTATGCGTCCTGTTTACTCTCACTTGTTTCGTTGCTGGTTCTTAAAATAGCAACTCTGGCGATTGTATATCCAGCCACTAGCATTGAAAGGATAAGAATTATCCAGTGAATAAAGCAATTGTCTTCCTTGGCACCAAGTGGTGCTTCATTCTCAGCAATATCCTTTGTATTATCAATGTCAGAATCACTCTTGTTAGAATTGTCAGTATTGTTGTCATTATCTACTACATCAATACCGCCCTTCTCTTCCTCTGTGTCATTCTGGTCATCCTGCTGTTCCTGGTTGTTTTGGTCATCCTGGACGTTCTGGTCATTCTGGCCATTCTGATCATTCTGATCATTCTGATCATCATTATTTACATCATTGTTATGGTCATCATCAGAACGGTCTGTCTTATCTGAATCATCATTTTTCTTTGAGCCGTCGTCTGACTCCTTCTTCTTGTCCGAATCATCCTTCTTGTCCGAATCATCCTTCTTGTCCGAATCATCCTTCTTGTCCGAATCGTCCTTACCGTCATCTGGATTATCGATTACAGGATCATCCTCTCCATCATCCGGATTGTCGATTACAGGATCATCTTCTCCATCATCCGGATTATCAATCACAGGATCATCCTCTCCATCATCTGGATTAACCTCTGGCTTCTCTGTAGCAATATATGTAGCCAAAAGCTCCATATCACCAGTCACTGTAGTATCTGTCAAAACAGATGTTCCATCTGCATTAACCCATCCTGCAAAAGTATATTCATACTTGTCATCAGACACTCTTGTAGCTACCGGAATATCCTTGCTGTCAATCCGTTCTCCGTAATGATAATCACTATTTACTGCAAGAATACTTCCATCGTAGTTTACGAATTTTACTTCATAATCAATATATGATGCTCTGTAATCAGCAACTAATGAAATTACTTCTCCGCCAACTAGTTCAAGCTCTTTAACATCAATAATTTCATCATCAAGCTTCCATCCATTAAACGAATATGTATATTTTGCATCTGAACGCTTAGCAGTAGAAGGCTCCACGATTGCTTCAACTATTTCCTCAACGTCCCCATTTTTCATCTTATATGTAGCAATTCCATCCTCAAAGCTAATTGTGAATGTTCTAACTACTGTACCATCAATAACAAATGATACTACAGACTTTTTCTTCTCAACGCTTTCAAATTTAGCCCGGTATACAACATCCTCATATACAGGACCATATTTTTCTACAACTTTATCAGAACCTTCTTCACAGAAACCTGCAAAATTATAAATATAGTCAAAATCAGAATCCTTTGAAGGAAGATTTGCAATGTCAAACTCAGGAGTCTCACCATAATTGTATACTGATTCCTGTATTACTGAATCACCATTCTTCCAGGTTACCTTAACCTTGTGTTCATCCTGCTTATATTCATTTCCGTCGCGATCTATTGCAGTACCGTCAACATGCCATCCATCGCTTTCTTCAATAACTCTGTACCATCTAATTTTGAGACCAAAATCATTAATCTCAGCATCTGTATATCCAATGCTTTTCAGTGCACTTGTCATAGCTCCATTGTCTGGATACTCTCTAATAATCTGTGCAATTTCTTCAGCATTATTTGTTTCAATTGCTGCAGACGTAATTTTTCCAGTGCCTACTTTAACATATTTCTTTGAAGAATCACTCTTCAAATCATTTGGTATTTCCTCATTCTGCTTGAGCAGATAAAACACTGCTGTCTCGCTGGAATACTGTAAATCTAATACAAAGCCATCAGCTGTCTTAGCAAATCTAATCATCTCTGTATCTGCAGGAATAACATTGTTATTCTCTACTTTAACAACGCTTTCAAAGCCAGAGCTAATCTCATTAGACTCAGATGTTGCTTTCTCATACATCTCGTCAAGCTGACTTGTTGCAGCCAGATTAACATTTCCAAGATTGTCGTATGAACCGTTATCTTTCTTTAATCTGACATTTGCATAATAAATCTTATCATAGTTAGCATATAATGTAGTATCTTCTGTTATCTTTGTATCAAAATCAAAAGCCTTTCCATCCGCATCAACCCAATTTACAAAAGTAAATGTGGCATACTTCTCTTCACCATTTTTATAGATTTTGTCAGGGTTAGAAGCTGGCTTACTTACTTTTTCATTATCTTTAACTGTAACTGTCTCACCAAACTGCTGATCGCCATTCATAAACACTACAGAATGCTCAACGATTGGATCATCTACTGTCACCTTATATAACTTGTATTTGTCATAAAAGATAATACCAATCTTATCATTGATATTTTCTTTCCTATATACCTCATTACCCTCTGTATCCTGCACAACAATAGATTTTACTTTATCGTATTTACTGTCAATCTTTGCTGTTGCCAATCCTGTTGAATCAGTGATTGTTGTAAATGTTTTTTCCTTACGCAATAAATCGTCTCTAACCTTTATTGCCACCTGATATCCCTTGGCCGGACCGGCTGTCTTATAATTTACACTTACATCAATCTGAATCTTCTTATTGCCATCAACTACAATATCATTTGCTTCAACATCCCCCAATGCTACTGCCTCGGCTACAGCTTTTTCCTCTTTAACCGATTTCCCGTTTGCTGCATATGCAGAGCTTCCAGCACCAATTATAAGGGCTGTTGCCATTGCTAATGCACTTGCTCTCATTATAATTCTTTTCTTCATATAAGTTCTCCTTTGATAAAACTACTACCTAGATCCCCTTTATATGAATAAGTATATAGTCCTACTGTAACACCTCGGTCACACCGAGTTAACAAAGGTCACAGAAGTTTAGCGCAAAAACAATTGCATTACAACAGAAAACACGCAAAAAAAGAGCACGTATGTGCTCTTTTTCGTGATTTTCCGTATTTTTTTGTAATATCACTATATATGTGTGACCATTATTTTATCACACGAACTCTGATTACACCCTCAATGCTCTCAAGCTTTTTAACAACTTCATCGCTTGCAGCTGAATCAAGGTCAAGAAGTGAGTAAGCATAATCTCCCTTACTCTTGTTTGTCATATCTGATACGTTGACATCTGAATCACCGAACACATTAGTAATATGTCCAATCATACCCTTCTCGTTCTTATGAAGGATACCAATTCTTCCAGCAGTTGTACATGCGCCCATGCTACAGTCTGGGAAGTTAACTGAATGAACAATGTTACCATTTTCGATATAATCTCTAATCTCACGAACTGCCATGATAGCACAGTTATCCTCTGATTCTTCTGTTGAAGCTCCAAGATGAGGAGTTACGATACAGCCCTTTGCGCCAACTGTTGTTGTGTTAGGGAAATCAGAAACATACTTTCTAATCTTTCCAGCAGCAAGTGCATCAACTACAGCTTCCTCGTCTACTAATAAATCTCTTGCGAAGTTAAGAATAATTGCTGTAGGCTTCATAAGTGAAATTGCCTCTGCATTAATCATCTTCTTTGTTGACTCGAGAAGCGGAACATGAATTGTAATGAAATCACACTCACGGTAAATATCATTAACATCAGTAACATGCTTAATCTGTCTGTTAAGATTCCATGCAGCATTTACTGAAATATATGGATCAAATCCATATACTTCCATTCCCATATGTACAGCAGCATTAGCTACAAGTACACCAATGGCACCAAGTCCGATAACACCAAGCTTCTTTCCAGAAATCTCTGTTCCTGCAAAGTTCTTTTTCTGCTTCTCTGCTGTCTTTGCAATATTCTCATCATTCTGATTATCAAGACACCAGTCAATTCCACCAACAATATCACGAGATGCATATAACATTCCGGCGAAAACAAGCTCCTTAACACCATTAGCATTAGCACCTGGTGTGTTGAATACAACAATACCCTTTTCTGCACATTTATCTAATGGAATATTATTAACACCGGCACCGGCACGGGCAACAGCCAGAACCTCATCACCAAGCTCCATATCATGCATAGCCGCACTTCTTACAAGTGCTGCCTGTGCATTTTTAATATCATCAACCTTCTTATAATCCTCTGAGAAAAGGTCAAGACCAACTCCGGCAATTGGATTTAAACATGTATAATTAAACATAATGTTTCCTTTCTATAATGCATAATTTGTGTCAAAAGTACTATTTTATGAATTTTTTGCTTCAAATTCTTTCATGAAAGCTACTAACTTCTCTACACCTTCAATTGGCATTGCGTTATAGATAGAAGCTCTCATTCCACCAACTGTTCTATGACCCTTAAGGTTAACAAAGCCAGCCTCTGTAGCCTCCTTTACGAACTTGGCATCAAGATCAGCATCACCTGTTACAAATGGAACATTCATAAGTGAACGGTCTTCCTTACGAACAGTTCCCTTGAACATCTTGCTCTCATCAAGGAAATCATAAAGAATCTTAGCCTTAGCCTCGTTATGTTCCTTCATTGCTGTAAGGCCGCCCATCTTCTTAATCCACTTAAATACCTTACCACAAATATAGATTCCGTAACATGGTGGTGTATTGTAAAGAGAATCATTATCAGCCTGTGTCTTCCACTTAAGCATTGTAGGTGTTCCCTCAAGAACATCGTCAGTAATAAGATCCTCACGAATAATTGCAATAACAACACCTGCTGGTCCAATATTTTTCTGAACTCCACCATATACTACACCATACTTGCTTACATCGATTGGCTCTGATAAAAAGCATGATGAAACATCAGATACTAAGTCCTTACCTTTTGTATTTGGAAGGGTCTTGAACTTTGTTCCATAAATTGTATTATTCTCACAGATATATACATAATCAAGATCGTCTGCAATATTTAAATCAGAACAGTCAGGAATATATGAGAAAGTCTCATCTGCTGATGAAGCAAGCTCAACAGCCTCTCCATAAAGCTTAGCCTCCTGGAAAGCCTTCTTAGCCCACTGTCCTGTTACAATGTATCCAGCCTTCTTATTCTTCATAAGGTTCATTGGAACAGCTGCAAACTGCTGAGAAGCTCCCCCCTGTAAGAAAAGAACCTTATAGTTATCAGGAATGTTCATAATCTCACGTAAATCTGCCTCTGCATCTTTGATAATCTCATCGTAAACCTTTGAACGATGACTCATCTCCATTACTGACATTCCACTTCCTTTATAATCAAGCATCTCATCTGCTGCTTCCTGTAACACTTCCTCAGGTAACACTGCTGGTCCTGCTGAAAAGTTGTAAACTCTACTCATTTTCATAATCCTCCTAAAATTAGTTTTCCTTTGTTTTATCATTATAATCTTCTTCATCGAAGGCTTCGTTAATTGGTGTTCCTGGCGCAACCATTGGCCATACCTTCTCATCAGAATCAATAATACAATCTAGTACAAATGGCTTCTTGCACTCAAGAGCCTCTGCAAAAGCTGCTTCAAATTCTTCCTTAGTTGTAACTCGCCTTGCTTCTGCTCCCATCGCCTCAGAAAGCTTAACATAATCAACACCATCATCAAGAATAGTAGCCGAATAATGCTTGTCATAGAATAATGTCTGCCACTGTCTTACCATTCCAAGTACATGGTTATTGATAATAACCTCAATAAGTGGAAGGTTTTCTCTTGCTGCAGTAGCAATCTCATTCATGTTCATTCTAAAGCATCCATCTCCGGCAATGTTAATTACCTGCTTATCTGGATTAGCTGTCTGAGCTCCAATGGCAGCTCCAAGTCCATATCCCATTGTTCCAAGACCACCTGATGTCAAAAGAGTACGTGGCTTCTGATACTTAAAGTACTGAGCAGCCCACATCTGGTGCTGTCCAACCTCAGTAACCATAATGGCATCACCTTTAACCATCTCATAAATCTTCTCAATAACAAATGGACCTGTGAGACCATTAGGATTGTATGTAAGTGGAAAAGTCTTAGTATACTCTAAGATATGCGATACCCATCCCTTGTGTTCCTGCTGTTCAAGCTTGGCATTAAGAATCTTAAGAATCTCCTTAACATCTCCAATAACCTTGGCATTAACCTGGATATTTTTATTAATTTCTGCCGGGTCAATATCCAACTGAAGTATTTTAGCCTGGTGTGCAAACTTCTTAGGGTTACCAAATACTCGGTCTGAAAAACGTGTTCCGATTGCAATCAGTAAATCGCATTCGCTTACCCCAAGGTTTGATGTTTTAGTTCCATGCATTCCCAGCATTCCAGTATAATTCTCGGATGTTCCATCATAGGCGCCCTTACCCATAAGTGAATCACATACTGGTGCATCAACCTTATCCACAAACTCTTTAAGTTCTTCATTAGCATCTGAAAGAACAGCACCACCACCAACAAAAATATATGGCTTTTTAGACTTTTTGATAAGCTCAATTGCCTTATCAATATCCTCTTCTGTAATCTGTTCTGTCTTACGCTTTGGTAAAGCTATTTCTGTTTTCTTATATTCAACCTTATTTGCTGTAACATCCTTAGTAATGTCAACAAGTACAGGACCTGGTCGTCCAGTTCTTGCAATATCAAAGGCTCTTCTAAGAGTTGGCGCAAGTTCTTTTACATCCTTAATAATAAAGCTGTATTTTGTAATAGGCATTACCACACCGGCAATATCAATCTCCTGGAAACTGTCTTTTCCAAGAAGGGAAACACCTACATTACATGTGATTGCCACCATTGGAACTGAGTCCATATAAGCTGTAGCAATACCAGTAACAAGGTTTGTTGCTCCCGGGCCACTTGTAGCAAAGCATACACCTACTCTTCCAGTGCTTCTTGCATATCCGTCTGCCGCATGGGATGCCCCCTGCTCATGAGATGTAAGAACGTGCTTAATCTCAGGATGCTTATATAATTCATCATATACATTAAGAATTGCACCACCTGGGTATCCGAATACAGTATCAACCCCCTGCTCCTTCAAACACTCTATAATAACCTGTGATCCTGTTAATTGCATATCTCTAACCTCTAACTCTATGTATTACTGCTCACCTGGAAGTGCAAGAATAGCACCTCTGTTTCCTGAAGTAACAAGTGAAGCATATCTCTTTAAGTAACCTGTTGTAACCTTTGGTTCTCTTGGCTGCCATTTTGCTTTTCTTGCTGCCATTTCCTCATCTGACACATCAATGTCAAGCTTCATCTCAGGAATATTAATCTTGATAATATCGCCTTCCTCAACTAAAGCAATTGGTCCACCTACTGCAGCTTCTGGAGAAACATGTCCGATAGATGCTCCTCTTGATGCACCTGAGAAACGACCATCTGTAATAAGTGCAACAGAGCTTCCAAGTCCCATTCCTGCAATTGCAGAGGTTGGGTTAAGCATCTCTCTCATTCCTGGGCCACCCTTAGGACCCTCATATCTGATTACAACTACATCTCCTGCAACGATCTTGCCGCTCTTGATAGCTACGATTGCATCATCCTCACTATCAAAGACTCTTGCTGGTCCCTCATGTACAAGCATTTCATCTACAACAGCAGAACGCTTAACAACAGAACCGTCTGGTGCAAGGTTACCCTTTAATACTGCAAGTCCGCCTGTCTTACTGTATGGATTATCTACTGGTCTGATAACCTCAGGATTTCTGTTGACAGCATTGGCAATATTCTCACCTAATGTCTTACCAGTTACTGTCATACAGTCTGTATTAATAAGTCCGATATCTGCTAACTCTTTGATTACAGCATATACACCGCCGGCCTCATTAAGGTCTTCCATATATGTAGGACCTGCTGGAGCAAGATGACAAAGATTAGGTGTCTTCTCGCTGATAGGATTTGCAAAACTAATATCAAAATCAAAACCAATCTCATGAGCAATAGCTGGTAAATGAAGCATTGAGTTAGTTGAACATCCAAGTGCCATATCAACTGTAAGTGCATTCATTACTGCTTCTTTAGTCATGATATCTCTTGCAGTAATTCCTTTTCTCCAAAGCTCCATTACTGCCATACCTGCATGCTTTGCAAGTCTGATACGTTCTGAATAAACTGCTGGAATTGTTCCATTGCCACCAAGACCCATTCCAAGAGCCTCTGTAAGACAGTTCATTGAATTAGCTGTATACATTCCAGAACATGACCCGCATGTAGGACATACCTTCTCTACAAACTCGTTAACATCATCTTCTGTCATTGTTCCTGCAGCATATGAACCAACAGCCTCAAACATTGAAGAAAGACTTCTCTTCTCTCCTTTTACACGACCAGCAAGCATTGGACCACCAGATACAAATACTGTTGGAAGATTAAGTCTTGCAGCTGCCATAAGTAATCCAGGAACATTCTTGTCACAGTTTGGAACCATAACAAGAGCATCAAACTGATGAGCAATTGCCATACATTCTGTTGAATCAGCAATAAGATCTCTTGTTACAAGAGAGTACTTCATTCCAACATGTCCCATTGCAATTCCATCACATACTGCAATTGCCGGGAAAACTACTGGAACACCACCAGCCTCTGCTACACCAAGTCGTACTGCGTCAACGATTTTATCAATATTCATATGACCTGGAACAATCTCATTGTAGGAGCTTACAATACCTACCATTGGCTTTTTCATTTCTTCCTGTGTAAAGCCTAAAGCATTAAATAAGCTTCGTGCTGGTGCCTGCTGCATACCTGCTCTTGCATTATCACTTTTCATTTTATTTACCTCTCTTTTCCACTCTATTCACTACTTTTACAATTATTCTAACTATACTACAATATTAGATAATAGTATATTAAATTCTTTCAGAAATCAAATCTCCCATCTGTGAAGTTCCAACCTGAGTGATTCCATCCTTTGATTCTCCAGCCTGTGGCATAATATCAATTGTACGGTAGCCTTCTTTAAGAACCTGCTTAACCGCTGCCTCTACTGCATCAGCCTCTTTGTCAAGGTCAAATGTATATCTGAGCATCATTGCAGCACTGAGTATTGTTGCAATTGGATTGGCAATTCCTTTTCCTGCAATATCAGGTGCAGATCCGCCACTTGGCTCATATAAACCGAATTTGGAATCATTTAAGCTTGCTGAAGAAAGCATTCCTATTGAACCTGTAACCATACTTGCTTCATCAGAAAGAATATCACCAAACATATTCTCTGTAAGGATTACGTCAAACTGCTTTGGATCCTTAACCAGCTGCATTGCACAGTTGTCAACTAACATATGCTCGTATTCAACCTCTGGGTAATCCTTGGCAACTTCCTCTACAATCTTTCTCCAAAGACGTGAAGAATCAAGAACATTTGCCTTGTCTACTGAAGTAACCTTCTTACGTCTCTTCATTGCAATATCAAATCCACGCTTTGCTATTCTTCTAATCTCGTCCTCATTATATGTAAGAACATCTGTTGCTGTCATTACTCCGTCCACTTCCTTTGTCTCTCTGTGGCCAAAGTATAATCCTCCAGTAAGCTCTCTCATAATCATCATGTCGAAACCATCACCGATAATATCATCTCTAAGTGGACATGCTGCCTTAAGTTCTTCATATAAGTACGCAGGTCTTAAATTAGCAAAAAGATTAAGAGATTTTCTAAGCTTAAGAAGTCCAGCCTCTGGTCTTAACTCTGGTGGCAGCTTATACCAAGGTGAAGTTGATGTGTTTCCACCAATTGAACCCATAAGAACAGCATCACTGGCCTTTGCAGTCTCGATTGCCTCATCTGTAAGTGGAACTCCTGTTGCGTCAATAGAGCATCCACCCATTAATATCTCTGTATAATTGAATTTGTGTCCGTATTTTGCACCGACACTATCTAAAACTTTCTTCGCTTCTGCAACAACTTCTGGTCCAATTCCGTCACCAGAAATCACACCGATACGACATTCCATAACAAATACCTCACTTAAAAATATTATTCAAAAATATATTAACTCTATAATAAAGTATGAGGTTGCTTTTTTCAATGGAATAAAGTATGGCACTTTTTTATACAGAACATAACGCATATTTATAATAGACGCATGTACTATTCTTAAAATTCATAAAAAAAGAAGCTCTTATGAGCTTCTTAATTTCTTATTTCTGATAATCTGAATCAGGCTTCTCAACAGCGACAATTGCTGCCTTCTGCATTGGAATACGGCAATTCTTATTATTTCCGAACTCTACAATAACAGTATCATCCTCAATATCAATAACAATTCCATAAAAACCGCTTGTTGTAAGAATTGTATCACCATTTGCCAACTCACTAAGCATAATATCCTTCTTCTGCTGTTCCTTCTTCTGTGGACGAATCATTAAGAAGTACATAAGAGCAAAAAGTAAAACAAGAGGTAAAATCATTCCTAAAAGACCACCTGTTGTATTAGCTGCTGCATCACTTGATAATAAAATTGATAACATCAGTCCGTTCCTCCTCTAAAAAATCTAATGCTATTCTACACATTTTCCTTATTTCTGTCAATCTGTCCCATTCCATAAAGCTTATCTTCCTTGTATGAATGGAAACGTCCCTGGTCAAGGGCATCTCTGATTTCTTCCATCATTGTATTGTAGAAATATAGATTGTGAAGAACACATAATCTCATTCCCAGCATCTCCTTTGCCTTAAGAAGATGTCTGATGTATGCTCGACTGTATGTTCTACAGGCTGGACACTGACAGCCCTCTTCAATTGGTCTCATGTCCTTCTCATACTTCTGATTAAACAAATTAATCTTACCCTGATTTGTATAAACATGACCATGTCTTCCGTTTCGGCTTGGGTACACACAATCAAAGAAGTCTACACCTCTCTCGACGCCCTCAAGAATATTAGCCGGTGTTCCTACTCCCATTAAGTATGTAGGCTTGTTCTTAGGAAGATATGGTACTGTTTCATCAAGGATTCTGTACATTTCTTCATGACTCTCGCCTACTGCAAGACCTCCAACAGCATAGCCGTCAAGCTCCATCTCTGAAATCCTCTTGGCATGGTCGATTCTAATATCCTCATAAACAGCACCCTGGTTAATTCCAAAAAGAAGCTGCTCCTTATTTACTGTATCCTCCAGACTATTAAGACGCTTCATCTCATTTTTGCAACGCTCAAGCCATCTTGTAGTTCTGTTGACAGAATCAATTACATATTTTCTGTCTGCAAGGGCTGGTGGGCACTCATCAAAGGCCATAGCAATAGTGGACCCCAGATTAGACTGTATCTGCATACTTTCCTCCGGACCCATGAAAATCTTGGCTCCATCAATATGAGAGTGGAAATAAACACCCTCTTCCTTTATTTTTCTCAAACCTGCAAGAGAAAATACCTGGAATCCGCCTGAATCTGTAAGGATTGGTCTGTCCCAAACCATAAATTTGTGAAGTCCTCCAACCTCTTTAATAAGCTTATCACCTGTTCTCACATGAAGGTGATATGTATTTGAAAGCTGGACCTGACATTTTATATCCTTAAGATCCTCTGTAGAAACTGCTCCCTTGATTGCAGCAACAGTACCTACATTCATGAATACAGGTGTCTGAATATCTCCATGAGCTGTGTGAAAAACACCTCTTTTTGCTCTTCCTTCCTGCTTTTTTACAATATACTCTGCCATTATTTCTCCTCTATTTTTCTAATAAGAATACCATTGGTAAGGAGTGTTGAATCTACATAATGTCGCTCTAACAAAATCTGTCCCTTCTGTGGAACATCTATGTCCTCATCAGAACTGTTGATTATTATCTCAACATAATTGTCCATCCAGCCCACCTTACGGAACTGAATAACCCTCTTGTTATCCGTAATGTCATTTGGAAAATGGAAGTTTCTGCTCTTGAGAAGTGGCTCCTCTTTTCTTAATTTAATAAGTGTTGAGATTATTCCAATTCTCTCCTTATAATTTCCATTTTCTATAGCTTCCCATGGCATACATCTTCTACAGTCAGGGTCGAAGCCACCCTCCATGGCAATCTCTGTTCCATAATAGATGCATGGACTTCCAGGCATCGAAAACAGAACTGCCAGCTGGGCAAAATACTCATCAAGATTCTTCACATCAGATCTGAGTCTCTTGGTATCATGGGAATCTAAAAGATTGAAAAGCACATCATTAGTCTGCTGCATATACATGGTATAGCATCTGTTAACTGTATATTCGAAATCATCATTAGTAAGGCTTTTATCAATCCAGAAATCCTTAATACTCTGTCCCAACGGATAATTCATAACTGCATCAAACTCATCTCCACGAAGCCATGGAAGTGCATTATGCCATATTTCTCCCAGAATGTAAATATCAGGGTTAATCTCCTTTAAGCGAATATTTAATTCCTTACAAAATCTGTGGGAAATCTCATTGGCCACGTCCAGTCGAATTCCGTCTACCTTGTATTTTTCAACCCAGTTAGCACAAATATCAATAAAGTATTTTCTAACCTCAGGATTGTTGGTATTAAGCTTTGGCATCCCGTCAAAAAATCCAAAGGTATAAAGCTGCTTCTTTCTGGCAGCATGTCCCTTATTGTCCAAAGGCCATTCATTTACCATAAACCAGTCAAAATATTCTGATTGCGGTCCCTTTTCAAGCACGTCCTGCCATGGTGCGAAATAGTATCCGCAGTGATTAAACACACCGTCCAGCATTACCCTTATTCCTCGCTCATGGGCACTTCCCACAAGCTTGATAAAGGTCTCTTCATCTCCAAATCTTGGATCAATCTTAGTGTAATCTGTTGTATCATACTTATGATTAGAAGGAGCCTCGTTAATCGGAGTCAGATATATTCCTGTAATTCCAATTTCCTTAAGGTAATCCAGTTTGCTTGCTATTCCTGCAAAATCACCGCCAAAGCACTCCTCGTTTTTAACTGTCTGATTACAGTCTCTCCACGGAACCACATAATCAGGATCAATGGAATGATCCCCATTGCAGAACCTGTCAGGAAAAATCTGATACCAGACTGTATCGTTAACCCAGGCCGGTGTCTTTGCCACATCACTAGGATTCATCCATGGAAAAACAAAGCACTGCCTGCTTCTGCCCTCAAGCTCCATCTGCTCCCGGCTTACAAATCCGTCTTCAAAATAATACCATGTCTCACTGTCAGTCTGCAGTTCGAAATAATACTTAAGTCTCTTATACTCTGGCTTAACCGTTGTTGTCCACCAGATTTGATTTTTTAATCTCTTTTTAAAATATATAGGCTCCGACTTTCCACTCCAGGATTCTCCACCTCCAAGAATTCCTGCGTCAAAAGGGTCCCCGAGAATTATATTAACTCTCTTGACATCATATCCCGTCTTAATATTAATAATGAGTTCCTCTTCGTTCAGAGGATAGCAATAGTTGTCATACGCCTGATGAAATACTCCATTAAATTCCATAATTCTTCTCCTTTTCCGATTAGCAAAACCGCATTAAAAATATAACACAATTTCCTTGACCATTCAACGGACTATTTCTATAATTAACCTAACGCGATTCAAAAGTTAAGGAGAATATTATGGCAGGTTCATCATATGGAAATATATTTAAAATAACTACCTGGGGAGAATCTCACGGCAAAGGTATTGGAGTTGTCGTAGACGGTTGTCCGGCTGGACTATCTCTTTGTGAGGAGGATATTCAGAAGTATCTCAATCGTCGCAAACCAGGACAGTCCAAATTCACTACTCCTCGAAAAGAGGATGACGCAGTTGAAATTCTTTCAGGAGTTTTCGAGGGAAAGACAACAGGTACACCTATATCAATGGTTGTATGGAATCAAAATCAAAAATCAAGAGATTACAGTGAAATCGCTTCCTACTATCGTCCAGGACATGCCGATTTCTGCTTTGATGAAAAATATGGTTTTAGAGATTATAGAGGCGGTGGTCGTTCCTCTGGGCGAGAGACTATCGGACGAGTTGCTGCTGGCGCTATTGCTGCCAGGCTGCTTTCAGAAATGGGCATCAAAATACTGACCTATACCAAATCCATCGGTCCAGTTACTGTATCATACGACAAATTCAATGCTGACCATATTGAGGACAACTCACTTTACATGCCAGATATGGATGCAGCCAGAGAAGCAGAGGCTTTTCTTGAAAAATGCTTAAAGGAACACAACTCTGCCGGTGGTGTTGTGGAGTGTGTTGTTGAAGGTCTTCCAGTTGGACTTGGGGATCCTGTTTTCGAAAAGCTTGATGCAAACCTTGCAAAAGGCATCATGTCTATAGGCGCCGTTAAGGGATTTGAAATAGGTGATGGTTTCGAAGTTGCCAACTCTCTCGGCACTACAAATAACGATGCTTTCGTACTTAAGGATGGTCAGATTTGCAAGGCTACAAATCATTCAGGCGGTACCCTTGGTGGAATGAGCGACGGCTCTCCTCTTGTATTAAGAGCAGCATTTAAGCCAACTCCTTCCATTGCTTCAAGCCAGAATACTGTTAACAAGTCCAACGAAGAGATAGAAATCAGTATCAAAGGACGCCACGATCCTATAATTGTTCCTCGTGCAGTTGTGGTGGTAGAAGCTATGACAGCACTTACAATATTAGATTCATTACTTGTTAATATGACAGCAAAGGTTGACAGAATCGTTGACTTTTATAAATAATTAAATTCATGAATTAATTAATCAATATCAGCAAAGCAGCATATACTATATGGAATTTATTTTGGAGAATAATATGTGCACTTTTGCTGGTATTTTTACTATTGATGATAAACCAAATAATTTTGGCACAAAACCCTACATTAAAAGAAAAAACGGATCCCTATACGAGGTCTTTTTTTCTGGAGAAATATATAATCTACATGAACTTTTCCGGGATTTGGAATATCGCGGCTATGATTTGAATCCAGACATAACAGAAGAAATAATTCTTAATCTTTATTGGGAATATGGTTCTGATTTTGTCAGTCAGCTTACCGGAGTATTTTCTATTGCAATAAATGATCACAATACCAATGAGCTTCTGCTTTATCGCGACAGAGTTGGTGCAAAGCCACTATTCTATCACAGAGCATTGGCAGGCATAATCTTTGGAACAAGTCAGGATTCACTTTTCGACTTTCCCAGCTTTAATCCGGAATTATCCCTTGAGGGCTTAAGAGAGCTTCTGGCAATTGGCCCGGGCCACAAAAGTGGCAATTGCATATTCAAAAACATGTACGAGGTCCTTCCAGGTCACTATTTAACCTTCTCAAAATATGGTAAATGCGACACCTGCTACTGGGATTTAAATTACGCTCCTCATCCGGACGATTATTCTACTACTGTTTTACATGTTCGCCAGCTTTTGACTGATGCAGTTGAAATGCAATGTAACAGCCCAGGATCTTTATGTGCATTTCTTTCCGGTGGTCTTGATTCCTCCCTGGTGTCTGCAATAGCCCGGGATTATCTTGACAAAAAGGGATTAAGACTGGACACCTACTCTTTTGATTTTGTAGGTAACAGGGAATTTTTCCAGTCAAACAGCTTCCAGCCGGAGCTGGATAGACCATATGTTGAAAAAATGGTTAATCTTCTCAATACTAACCACACTTATTTGGAATGTGATAACCAGTCCCTGTTCAATTATCTATTCAAATCTGTTGATGCAAGAAATATTCCTGGAATGGCAGATGTAGACTCTTCCATTCTTTTCTTCTGTTCTGCCGTTGCCAAACGCCACACTACAGCCTTAACAGGCGAATGCTCAGATGAAATATTTGGCGGCTATCCATGGTTCTATCGGGACGAATTTAAGAATCTGGAATTATTCCCATGGTCCAGGGATTTTAGCACCCGGGAATTTCTTCTTAGTGACTCATGGATAAAGCGATTGCAGCTTGAAGAATGTGCACGTGACATCTACCAGTCTGCCATTTCTGAATTAGCTTTTCCTGAGGAGGAGGCTAAACAGGCCCATTCAAGAAAAATCACATATCTCAACATAAAGTGGTTTATGCAGACTCTGTTAGACAGAATGGACCGTGCCGGAAGCTTTGCGGGAATAATAGGCAGAATTCCTTTTGCTGATCATAAATTAATGGAATATGTATTCAACGTTCCTTTTGATATGAAATATCATGACAATACTGAAAAAGCCCTATTAAGAGATGCCTTCAAAGACAAACTCCCTGACCAATTACTGCATCGTAAGAAAAGCCCATATCCAAAAACCTACAACCCAGGATATGAAAAGCTTCTCACTGAAAAAATGAAAGCCATTCTTTCAGATTCTGATTCTCCTGTGCTTCCATTATTAGACAGAAATAAAGTCAGTCTTTTCCTGGAAGCGCCTTCTGAATACGGTAAGCCATGGTATGGCCAGCTAATGGCTGCCCCTCAATTAATTGCCTACTATATTCAGATTGATTACTGGATGAGGAAATATAATCTTTGTCTTCCAGGATAGAAACTTTCTATACTAATAAAGGAGCCTGTGAATTCAAGGCTCCTTTATTTCAAATTACTCTAATTCAATTGTATCTTCTTCTCTTCTTCGAAGAATGTCAAACTCATCAAGTTCTACTCCAAGGTCTACATAGAATACCTGCTGTGGATGTGGACAGGAATCCATATCCTTTCCATCTTCATCAACAAGGCGTTTTACTGTAACCTCTATATTATCACCATTTGGCTTCATTACCTCAATTGTCTCCCCTACAGAGAATTTATTACGCTGCTCCATTCTGTACATTCCATTCTCATTCTTTGGTCCAACAATTCCAAGATAAGTATACCCCTTCTCATAAGTATTGTTCTCATATATCTGAGTCTCATCAGTAGGCTTTCCATAGAAAAATCCTGTAGTGAACTGTCTATATGTACAGCTCTTAATCTGCTCAAGATACCAGTCCATATTCTCCTGGTATTTCTCAGGCGACTCAAGATAATCATCAATAGCTTTTCTATAGGTTCTTGCAACAGTAGCCACATAAAGAGCCGTCTTCATTCTTCCCTCTATCTTATAGCTGTCAATTCCTGCATCTACAAGATCCGGAATATGCTCTATCATGCAAAGGTCCTTGGAATTAAAGATGTATGTGCCTCTCTCATTCTCATATACCGGCAAATACTCTCCAGGACGTTTCTCCTCGACTACTGCGTATTTCCATCTGCAAGGATGTGTACAGGCACCCTTGTTAGCATCCCTTCCTGTAAAGTAGTTGGAAAGAAGGCATCTTCCAGAATATGAAATACACATAGCGCCATGAATAAATGTCTCTATCTCAAGATCATCAGGAATAGTATTTCTAATTTCCTTTATCTCTTTAAGGGATAATTCTCTGGCACTTACTACACGGGTAGCCCCCTGTCCATACCAGAACATATATGTTCCTGAGTTTGTATTGTTTGCCTGTGTACTCACATGACGCTCAATATCAGGGCAGACCTCCTTTGCAATCTGGAACACTCCAGGATCAGCAATAATAAGGGCATCAGGTCTGTCAGGCTTCATCTCATTAAGCTCCTGGAAGTATTTACGCACTCCATCAAGATCATAATTATGGGCCAAAATGTTTGCAGTAACGAATACCTTAACTCCATGCTTGTGGGCAAATTCAATTCCCTCTGCCATCTCTTCCATGGAAAAATTCTTTGCTTTGGCACGAAGTCCGAAGGCTTCTCCACCTATATATACTGCATCCGCTCCATAGATAACTGCAATCTTCAATACCTCAAGACTGCTTGCTGGAACTAAAAGTTCAATTGGTCGCATATTTTTTTCAGACATATCTTACTCTCTTTCATTACTCTTTTTAACTGATACTGTAATGCCATCTCCAATAGGCAATACAGAAGTTACAAGCTCATCATTATGAGTCAGCTCATACAGATACTCCCTCATTCGCTTATAAATTGTCCTATTTCTTCTCTCTACCACAAAGTGAGATTCTATAATATCTCCATCCTGCAATACGTTGTCAGAAATAAGCAATCCATCTTCCTTTAGCAAACGCATAACCTCAGGCATAAAATTAATATACTGACCTTTGGCTGCATCCATAAAAATCAAATCAAAGGGTTCATCTATAGTAGGCATAACCTCTGCCGCATCCCCCTCTAAAAGGGTAATTTGATTCTCTTTCCCAGCTCTTGCAAAATTGGCTTTTGCTATAGGTATTCTCTTATCGTAATTTTCAATGGTAACTATCTCACAATTCTTTGGTCCATATTCAGCCATCAAAACTGCAGAAAAACCAACCGCTGTTCCCACTTCGAGAATACGCATTGGTTTTTTGATTGCAAGTATTAGCTTGAGAAAACTCTGCATCTCTTTTCGGACAATTGGAACAAAGGTATCCAATGCCTCTTTTTCAATAGTATCGAGTATCTCAGTATTTCCCGGATCAAGAGAATTGATAAAAGTTACAAGTCTCTCATCAACTATCACTTCTATTCCTGTCCTTCTTTATCTGCTGACTTACTGTCCTTATCTGCTTCTGTCGGCTCTTCAGTGGATTGTGTTTCCTCCACTGCCGACATAACAACCATCATATCCTTGGCTGTCATTGATGTATTAAGTGTATAAACATCAGGCACAATCTTCTTTGAGTATGCTGAAAGTTTAAGCTGAATATAGAAAAGGTTTGCATCTCTGACTAGACCCTTCTCTTCAAGAAGCTCTCCAATCTCCTTTGCAGACATACCTTCTTTTATCTGAACCATTACATCCTTTCCAGGCGCTTTGTCAACAGCCGGTTCAGTAAATACTCTATATCCAAAATCATATCCTACGGCGCATAACTTTGTTCCTGCATAAACTGCAAGTAAAATAAGTAATACTCCAAATGCTACTCTAATAAATGTAATCAGTGCCTTGTTAACGTTCATCACTTTCTCCTAAACTTCCATAATGATTGGCATAATCATAGGACGACGCTTTGTCTCTTTCCAGACAAAATCACCTAATGCGTCCTTAATCTCATTCTTAATCTTACTCCAATCAGTAATATTTCTATCTAAACAGTATTGCATTGTCTCATTAAGAATAGTCTGCGCCTCATCCATCAGGCTCTCAGAGTTACGCACATACACAAATCCTCGCGAAACAATATCCGGTCCTGCAAGCAGCTGTCCAGAACCGCTTTCAAGAGTCATAACAACAATAATGATACCATCTTCTGCAAGTCGCTGTCTATCCCTAAGGACTATATTACCTACATCTCCGACTCCAAGACCGTCTACCATGATGTTACCAACATGTACTCTTCCCTTAATCTCAGCACCATTCTCATCGATTTCAAGAACATCTCCTGAGGAAAGAATCTTGATATGATCTGAATCATATCCTAACTCCTCTGCAATCTTGGCCTGTGCAACTAAATGCTTATATTCTCCATGTACAGGAATAGAGAATTTAGGATTAACAAGAGAATAAATCAGCTTAATATCCTCCTGGCAGGCATGACCTGAAACATGCACATCCTGGAAAATAACATCTGCACCCTTTAACATGAGCTCGTTAATAATTCCTGTAACTGATTTCTCATTACCTGGAATAGGATTTGAACTAAAAATAATTGTATCGTTTGGCTTAATTGAAATCTTTCTATGCATTCCATTAGCCATTCTCGAAAGGGCTGCCATTGACTCACCCTGACTTCCTGTTGTAATAATAACAGTCTGCTCATCAGGATAATTCTTAAGCTGGTCAACGTCTATCAAAATATTCTCAGGAAGTGTAAGATATCCCAGTTCTGAGGCGATGGAAATAATATTAACCATGCTTCGGCCTTCAATGGCCACCTTACGTCCAAACTTCTCTGCCGAGTTAATAATCTGCTGAACTCGGTCAACATTAGAAGCAAAGGTTGCAATAATAATTCTGGTATTAGTGTGATCCGCAAAAATGTTATCAAGAGTCTTTCCTACCGACTTCTCCGACATGGTTGAACCAGGTCTCTCCGCATTTGTACTATCACAAAGAAGTGCAAGCACACCCTTTTTTCCAATTTCACCAAATCTCTGAAGATCAATTGCATCTCCAAATACTGGTGTATAATCTACCTTAAAGTCTCCTGTGTGAACAACAATTCCTGCTGGTGAATAAATTGCAAGAGCTGCCGCATCCTGAATACTGTGATTTGTCTTAATAAACTCAACTCTGAAGCACCCAAGATTAATATGCTGTCCGTATTTAACAACTTTTCTCTTGGTTTTTTTGAGCATATCATGCTCCTCAAGCTTATGCTCAATAATACCTATTGTAAGCTTTGTAGCATAAATAGGCACATTTATATCACGAAGAACATATGGTATCGCTCCAATATGGTCTTCATGTCCATGAGTGATAAAGAATCCCTTTACCTTGTCGATGTTATCTTTAAGATAAGAAACATCCGGGATTACCAAATCAATTCCCAGCATATCATCCTCCGGGAATGACAATCCGCAATCCACAACAATAATACTGTCTTCGTATTCAAAGGCAGTAATATTCATTCCTATCTGCTCTAAACCGCCTAAAGGAATGATCTTTAACTTACTATTCTGTTTTCCTTCTTTTTTCAAGTTATTACCTCCAAAATATTTTCCGTTCACGTGACATTAATACTCTAATGTCGTCTCTTCATCCGTAAGCTCAGAGAATACTTTAGCAAGTGCCGCAAATTCAACGTCATCTTCCACCATTTGGTAAAGTAGCTCTTCTTCTTCGGTTCTAATCTCTTTTAAAATATATGCTTCACAGTCTCCGTCTTCCTGTCCATCGGATACTAAAAGATACTTAATCCCATTAAGCTGTGTCTCTTCTTCCACAGCAAATTCAACTATTTCATTGGTTTCCGGATCCAAAAATTCAATTTTCTCCATGATATCTCCTTATTTATCAGCAGAATTACTCAAATAATCAAGATAACCCTGCAATATAAAAATAGCAGCAATCTCATCGACAAACTCCTTACGGTGCTCTCTCCGAATTCCGGTCTCCATCATAGACCTGTCAGCTGCAACAGTAGTCAGGCGTTCATCCCATAACACAACTTCAAGCCCAGTTCGCTTCTCCAGCATCTCCTTGAACTCTTTTGTCTTCTCACAACGCTCGCCCTCAGTATTATTCATATTCTTTGGATAACCAAGCACAATCCTCTCAACATTGTACTCGGCTACCAACTCATCGATTCTGGCAAGTGTCTGTCTGAGTTTGGATGGTGATTTTCTTCTGATTATCTCAAGACCCTGAGCCGTATACATAAGCTCATCACACACTGCAACCCCAACCGTCTTTGTTCCAAAATCTAAACCTAATATACGCATAATCTAATCCCAAGAATTATTCTCAATATATGTTCTGAGAACTTCCTCCACTAATTCATCTCTTTCTACTTTCATAATCAGACTTCTCGCATTATTGTGACTAGTGATATATGTTGGATCACCTGACATAACATATCCCACTATCTGATTAACAGGATTATACCCTTTTTCACTTAATGCAAGATAAACAAGCCTCAGCACGTCCTTTACCTGAAGCTCCGGTTCTTTTTCTACTGTGAAATATTGTGTATTATTTAAATTCTCCATATTTGTCCGTCCCTTTTTTGCTTTTACATTAAGCTTTGTCTAATTATTGTAAACGAAACCACAAAAAATTACAACCATATTAAGAATAAATCACAATTTCTTAATAAAATACACATCATTGGTAAAGGCACTGTCTATTACTCCTGTAACAAAACAATTATCAAGCTTTTCATTTGATTTAATCGCTGTCTTAAGGTACTCCTTTGTGTATCCGGTGTAGTATTTTTCTCCTAGAATCTCATTTTCTTCCTCGAATAATACTTCCTGTTCCTTCCCAATGTAGTAATCCCTAAACTCTTTGGACATTTGTTCTCCAAGCTCAATCAACTTTGCACTTCTTTCTGTCTTAACCTCTTCTGGAACCTGATTATCCATAACTGCAGCTCTTGTGCCCTGTCTCTTTGAATACTTAAAAATATGCATTTCATAAAAATGAATTCGCTCCAGAAATTCCTTAGTTATGGCAAATTCCTCATCTGTCTCCCCTGGAAAACCAACAATAACATCTGTTGTAATTGCTGGATGTTCAAAGTATTTGCGAAGAATATTACAGCCCTTCTCATATTCCTGTGTATTGTACTTTCTATTCATTCTCTTAAGGGTTTCATCGCATCCACTCTGTAAGGACAAATGAAAGTGTGGACATATCTTATCCAACTTTGACAACTCACTTGCAAATTCCTCTGTTACAATTTTAGGTTCCAGGGAGCCAAGTCGAATTCTTGAAATTCCTTCTACCTTGTGTACCTCCTGAATAAGATGCAGGAGATTATCCTCACAGTCCACGCCATAGGAACTAAGGTGAATTCCAGTAAGAACAACTTCCTTAAATCCGTTTGCAGCCAGTCTTTCAACCTCTGCTATTACATTCTCAAGCTTTCTGCTTCTTACCCTGCCCCTTGCATATGGAATAATACAATAGCTGCAAAACTGATTACAACCATCCTGAACCTTAATAAAAGCTCTTGTATGTTCTGCAGTCTGTGTAAGAAACAGCTCCTCAAATTCCTGATTACCATCATTTATATCTATTATGTCAGAATTATTACTTCTGCTTAGCATAAAGCCTTCTATTGCGCCAACTAATTCATGCTTTTTATTATTACCCAGCACAATATCAATTGCTAAATCCTCCAGGACTTCTTTTTCCTTTATCTGCACATAGCAGCCAGTAGCAACTACTACCGAATCAGGATTCTGTTTTTTGGCCTTATGAAGCATCTGCCTTGATTTTCTGTCAGCCATATTAGTAACAGAACATGTGTTAATAACATACACGTCTGCTTTTTCAGAAAATGGAACAATTTCATATCCTGCTTCTTCAAGTAATTGCTGCATGGCCTCTGTTTCATATGAATTAACTTTACAGCCCAAATTGTGTAATGCTGCTTTTTTCATTTTTCACTCCTATTATATTTGACTTTTTCTTCGAAAACTATTACTATCTAGTTAGATAATTCTTAGACTTAAGGAGGTTTTCGAATGAAAACAGTTCAGATTTCATTAAACTCAATCGGAAAAGTAAAATCATTTGTAAATGCTATTTCACAGTTTGACTTTGACTTTGATTTAATTTCAGGAAGATACGTAATTGATGCTAAGTCAATCATGGGTATCTTCAGTTTAGATCTTTCTAAGCCAATCGACCTGGCTATTCATACAGAAACTAACATTGACGAAATCATGGAAGTATTAAAGCCATATATCATCGAGTAGTAATTGTACTTTTCAAAAGAGTCGCATAAGCGACTCTTTTTTATTTGTATTAAGCTTCTATTCTGCATCTACCATGATTACTTCTGTTGTCTCAATTGCAGTCTTCATTAATTCATCAATAACATCCTTTAAGTTTTCCTCAGATCTCTTGATAATATTAATATTTGGCTTTGTTACAGGATGCTTAGCCACAAAGATTGTACAGCAGTCCTCAAAAGGAAGTATTGAAGTCTCGTATGTGTCAATCTGCTCTGAAATCTTGACAATATCCTGCTTGTCCATGGCAATAAGAGGACGATATACTGGAATTGTACAAACCTCATTAGTTGCTGCAAGTGACTGCATTGTCTGACTTGCAACCTGACCAATACTCTCACCTGTAATAAGACCAAGACACTTGTCTTCTTTTGCAAAATGCTCAGCTATCTTCATCATGTATCTTCTCATGATAATTGTAAGCTCATCGTGAGGACACTTCTCATATATAGCAAGCTGAATGTCTGTAAAGTTAACAACATTAAGCTTGATTGGTCCTGAATATCTGGCAACCTTTTTAGCAAGATCAACTACCTTCTGCTTGGCACGCTCACTTGTATATGGTGGAGCATGAAAATATGTGGCTTCAAGTGTAACACCACGCTTTGAAATCATATATCCTGCAACCGGACTGTCGATTCCGCCAGAAAGTAATAACATTGCCTTTCCTGCTGTTCCAAGTGGCATTCCCTTTGGACCTTCTATCTCCTCTGAATAGATGTAAATCATTGGTCTTACTTCCACATTGATTACAACCTGTGGATTGTGAACATCTACCTTTGTCTCCGGAAAAGCCTCAAGAATCTTCTCTCCAACAGCAGCATTAATCTCCATTGAAGTCATTGGGTAATTCTTTCTTGCTCTTCTTGAATTAACTTTAAATGTAAAATTCTTGTCTGGATATGCTTTATCAACAAAAGTCACTACATCCGCTGCAAGCTTTTCAAACCCTTCATCTTCAACTACTACAACAGGACAAATTCCAACAATACCGAATACTCTCTGCAAGGTTGCAACTGTATCATCATAGTCATACTCTCCAAGACAATCTACATATATACGTCCATTCTCTTTGCGAACCTCATACTCAGCATCAAGATTCTTGAGCTGATATCTGATATTCTCTACAAGAGCATCCTCAAAAAGATATCTGTTTTTTCCTTTTATAGCAATCTCTGCATACTTAATCAAAAAAGTCTTGTACATATTATCTGCTCCTTATTTTCTAACATACTTAAGCAGCATTGGAATTACTTCCTTCATTACCGATACTGCATAATCAATCTCTTCCATTGTCGTTTCTACACAAAAGCTAAACCTGATTGTGGAATCTAAAAGAGAGCTATCAAGTCCAATGCTCTTAAGTGTCGAACTAATAGCTGGTTTATTGGATGAGCAGGCACTTCCTGCAGACACATAGATGCCCCTGTCCTCTAAGGTATGAAGCATAACCTCTGCCCTGACACCCTTTATACTTACACTTACAATATGTGGTGCGTTCTCTCTGGTGAGCAATCCGTTTACTGACACACCCTCAATAGAAGATATTTCTTCAATAAAATGCTCCCTAAGGTTATAAAGGTGCTCCTGTTTTTTCTCGAAATCTGTATATATTTCCTGGCAGGCTACACCAAGTCCAGCTATTGCAGGAACATTTTCTGTACCTGAGCGCATTCCCTTTTGCTGGCCTCCACCAAAAATAATAGGTTTAATCTTAGTCTTATCTTTTATATATAAAAATCCACTGCCCTTTGGCCCATGGAACTTATGGCCACTTACTGACATTAAGTCACAGTTGTATTTCTTAGGAGTAACCTTCAGCTTGCCATATGACTGAATGGCATCTATGTGAAAAAGAATTGCAGGATTCTTCTCCTTAACAATCCTTCCAATCTCCTCCACAGGCATTATTGCTCCTATCTCATTATTAACATGCATAACAGACACCAGAATAGTATCCGGTCTTATGGAATTTTCAAGCTCTTCAAGAGAAATTAGTCCATTGCTGTCTACTGAAAGATATGTAACCTCAAAACCATTTTCTTCCAGATAGTGCATTGGATTGGAAACAGAAGCATGCTCTATGGATGTAGTAATAACATGTTTTCCTGCTCTCTTGTTGGCAATTGCTCCACCAATAATTGCAAGATTGTTGGACTCTGTTCCGCCAGAGGTCAACACAATCTCCTTATCCTGCACCTTTAATGTTTTTGCGATTTTCTTCCTTGCATCCTTTATCTCATTCTCTGCATCCACACCTTTCAGATGTAGAGAAGATGGATTCCCATATTCTTTTGTAAGTAATTCCACCATCTTGTCAGTGGCAGCCTGGCTACATCGGGTTGTGGCCGAATTGTCCAGATATGCTTCCATTATATTATGCTCCTTTTACTAATCATCTAATTCATACACCAACATAGAGAGGGTTGCCAGACCTGCTGTCTCAGTTCTTAATATTCTTCTTCCAAGACTGATACAATGCATCATATCCACATCTTTGACCATAGCAATTTCCTCATTGGCAAAACCTCCTTCAGGTCCTATAATTATGCCAATGGATTGGCCTTTTTCTATTCCACTTATTAGCTCTCTGGTGGCATTCATTCCACGCTCATTCTCATATGGAACCAGTGTAATATCCATTTCCTGAGCCAGCTTATATGCTTCTTTCCAGCTTACAGGCATCTCTATCTTTGGAATAATCGTTCTCTTTGACTGCTTTGCCGCACTCTCTGAAATAGTCTGCCAGCGCTTAATTCTGTTAGCAGCTTTCTTATCATCCAGCTTAGCTACACAGTTCTTCATTGCAACAGGATAAACCTTTGTCACGCCTAATTCTACTGCCTTTTGAATAATCAGTTCCATCTTATCTGACTTTGGCAAGCCCTGGAAAAGTACTATCTCATTCTCAAGCTCCGTTCCTTTTTCATCAATCTCGTCTATCATTGCCACCACTTGTTCAGCTGTAATTGCCTCTATATGGCAGAAATATCCACGGCCGGTTCCATCGCTAACTCGAATTCTCTCCCCTGGCTTCATTCTAAGAACATTTCCAATATGATTGACATCTGAGCCGGTTATGGAAATTATCTCCTTACCGACCTGTTCATCTGATACGAAAAACTGATACATACTAATTCTTGCGGGCTGTTATATTAACCCACTCTCCCTGATGATTTATCTCCACTATCTCAAGGCCAGTAGCCTCTATTGCTTCTCTAACCTCATTCTCCTTAAAATCAATAATTCCTGAAGTAATAAAATAGCCACCCTTCTTAAGTCGTGCTGGAATAACAGGAGCCATTGGAATAATTACATCAGCAAGAATATTAGCTACAACTACCTCATATTCTTCTGTTCCAACCTTCTCCTGAAGCTCTTTATCATCAATAAGGTTGCCAATATAAAAGGTTCCCAGCTTCTCATCCAGCTTGTTAACTATCATATTATCTCTGGTAGAAATCATACAATCTGCATCCAGATCAGTTCCCACAACTTCTCTAGCTCCAAGCTTTAAGGCCACTATGGAAAGAATTCCACTTCCACATCCTACATCAAGGACCTTTGGGCTATTTCCTCTAACGTATTTTAAAAGCTGCTTAATGCAAAGCTGTGTTGTCTCATGCTTACCCGTTCCAAATGATACTCCCGGATCAATCTCTATAACAAACTTATCCTTGTCTTCTTCCTTAATCTCTTCCCAGGTTGGCTTGATTAATATATCCTCTATGGTAAATGAAGAAAAATACTTCTTCCAATTATTTATCCAATCTAAATCCTCTGTCTCTGAAGAGGAAATTACACCGCTTCCCACATCTACAGTATCACGCAGTTCTTCAAGACCAAGCTTTACTTTTTTAAGAATGTCTGTCTGGTCCTGACCCTGGTCCTCAATATAAAAGCTTACATGGCTAATGCCCTCATCTGGCGGAAGCTCTGGAAGAAAATCTATAAACATATCAGCCTGATCTTCTTTTGTAAGAGGAATATTGTCCTCTATCTCAATTCCTTCGATTCCAAGTTCCATAAGCATACTGCTCATAAATTCCTCAGCAGCTGTTGTTGTCTCAATTGTATACTTTTTCCACTTCATCTAAATCACCTTTTCTCTAAAAATGTGCACATCTATTCGCTATAATACCATAAACAGTGCAAGAATGCCACATGTAATACACAAACATTTTCTCCTCCTTTTTCGCTCCTTTTTTCTACTTTTTCTTTTATTACACAAAATGCACAAAATACTATACATTTTCTTGTTATATTATCTATAGCATACCCATAGTGTGTATGGTAGAATAGTACTATAAATATACTTTTTTAAATGTGGGGGGGCACTATGAAGAAAAAGAAAAGCTTAAATAGGAAAATAGTTGGAATGCTTACAATTCTCGGAGTTGTCGCAATGCTTATTACACTTGCTAATATAAACGCTCTGAAGATTATTTCTCAGTTAAATAATAGCATTGCTGTTACGACCCAAAAAATTGACGAAGCTGCCGCTTCAGGTAATGAAGCTGCTCTTCCTGCTGCACAGGCAGAATTAACCTCACTTCTTGAACATAGTAATGTAAGAATTGACGGTACTTATAAGTTTGATATATTGCTTCTTGTTATCAATGCATTAGTCATCGTATTACTTTGTTATATCGTGCGTAAAACCATTATTATTCCTGCTCAGAAAGCCAAGAGTGATTTGGATAATATTATTACTGGTATAGAAACAGGAAAAGGAGATTTAACTTTACGCGTTTTTGATCAGACAAGTGATGAAATCGGTCAGCTGGCAAGTGGAATAAACAAATTTATCGAAGTACTTCAGGATCTGCTTACCAAAATTCAGAGAGTATCCAAAGAGATGAACGAATCAGTTTATCTGGTTAGAGAAGAGGCAGAATCCTCAAATTCAAATGCTACAAATGTTAGTGCAACTGCCCAAGAGCTTGCCGCATCAATGGAAGAGGTATCAGCTTCTCTTCACGAATTAACCAATAGTTGTTCTGAGATGCTTGATAAACTTTCTGAGATTAATGAAAGTGCTAATATTTCAGAAGTACGAATGAACGATGTTAAAAACAAAGCTGAGTCAAGATACAGTGATGCTGTAGAAGCGAAAGAAAAGACAATTTCCACCTTTGATGGAATACAAAAAAATGTTGTTAATGCTGTAGAAGCTTCAAAATCAGTTAATCAGATTACCGAGCTTACAGAAAACATTTTAAGCATTGCTGCTCAGACCAATCTCTTGGCATTAAACGCAAGTATAGAAGCTGCAAGAGCTGGCGAAGCAGGAAAAGGGTTCGCTGTTGTAGCTGACGAAATCAGGCAACTTGCTGATAACTCACGAGAAACAGCAAACAGTATTCAGGACATTAGTGGGCAGGTAATTGATGCGGTAACCGATCTTGCCGGAAATGCAACCGAAATGATTCGCTTTGTGGATGATGAAATCGTTGCTGATTACGATAACTTTGTTAATATTATTGAAAGATATGAGGCTGACTCAGAAGAAGCAAGTACAACCTTCAGCGATTTTGCAAAGAAATCCAAGGATAGTGTTAATACCATGATGGAAATGAATGAAGGAATTAAAAATATCTCAACTACTATTGAGGAATCAGCACATGGAATTGCTAATGTCGCAGAAGATATTGCCCAGCTTGTTATGGCTATTTCTTCTATCTCCACACAGGCTGGTGAAAATAAAAATATTTCCACTGGTTTATCTGATGAAGTATCAAAGTTCGAAAGAGTGTAATTTACCAAAAAGAGCATTATTTAAGACCATATCTCCCAGGAGATATGGTCTTCTTGTTCTACAGACCAAATGACTTACTAAGTCTGTCATATTCTCTATTGATTTCCTGAATTGTGTTGTTATCACCGTCAATATTATCAGGATGATAAATCTTGATAAGATTACGATAACGCTTTCTAAGTGAAATTCTATTACCTACTCCGGCGAAGAATATATCTCCCTTGATAACATTGCTATTATCACTACCATTATTAGCCATATCCTCTTCCTGAAAGTCCTTAACACGATAGTAGAATTCTCTCTGCTGTTCAACCTTCTTCTTGTCTGCTGCAAGCTTCACCAATTCCTCTTCCAGAATCTTGACCTTCATGTCAAAAAGCTGTTGTTGTTGCTCCAGTTTCTTATTCTCAAAGGCCATACGTCTCTCAAATTCCTGTTTCTCTCTCTCCAGCTGACGTCTCTGTTCCTCTAACGAATTACGCTCCTGCTCTAAAAATACTCTCTCCTCTTCCAATGTCATAACTTTGCACTCCTCTAACTCTACAAAATACAACATATTGTTAATAAAGTTACGCTTATAAAGTTATAATACTATATTATGTGGTAGAAATCTATAGTAATTTTGCTCTAACTGCATACCTAATTTTACTGCAGGTTTAATATTTTCACCGTGAAAATCAGAACCAATAGACATAAAAAGTCCTAATCTTTCAGCAAGGGAAGCATAGTACTTTGTCTGGGGATAAGAGTGTTTACTGTAGAATACCTCAATTCCGTCAAGTCCTTCTTCCCTTAACTGACTAATAAAAGCCTCCTGTTTGACTTTGCCTTTCTTAAGCAGCCCCGGATGGGCAAGTATTGCCTCTCCGCCAGCATAATGAATTAGACTAATCGCCTCCTGAGGAGTAGGAAGAACTCTGTCTGTAGCTTCATGAAAGGATGGTGTATCAATATATCTGTCGAAGGCCTCCTGCTTTGTTCTAACATAGCCATGTCTCTGCAGATATTCTGCAAAATGAGGTCTACCCACACTTCCATCTCCTGCAATAGAATAGACTTCCTCCAAATCCACATTAATATCTCTGGTAGCCAAATAATCTTTAATCTTAATGCATCTGTCGGTTCTGTCTTTCATCATTTCAGCCGTAACATCCAAAAGCCTTTGATTGTTTTCATCAATTCCAAGCCCTACAATATGAACTTCTTCATATTCCCTTGAACTAATCTCTATCCCTGGAATGAACTTGACTGAAGAAGTCCTTGCACGCTCTTTAGCCTCACAGATTCCATCCACAGTATCATGATCCGTTAGTGCTACTATTTGTAATTGTTTTCTCTCTGATAATTCAATAAGCTCAGAAGGACTGTATTGTCCATCTGAGCTATTGCTATGCATGTGTAGATCTATTAACATTATTTTTCTCTTTTATAGATTCTCTTATAGATCCTCTAATGTATCCTTTAGTTTATCCATGAAGCCCTTTTTCTTATTTACACTTGTCTCAGCTCCACCTTCTTTTGTCAATGAACCACCTGTAAGCTCATCAAACTTTTTAAGGGCTTCCTTGGCTTCTTTAGAAAGTCCTGTAGGTGTCTGGATATTAAGGGTAACATAGTGGTCACCACGCACATTCTTATTATTAATTGCCGGTACACCTTTTCCTTTAAGACGAATTCTTGTTCCAGTCTGAGTTCCAGGAGATACAGTATAAATAATATCTCCATCAACAGTCTTAATTCTTATATCACCACCAAGAACCGCGATTGGATAACTAATATTGGCCTTAGAGAAAATATTCATATCCTGACGCTCGAAGTCCTTACTACGTGATACAAGAACCTCCACAAGAAGATCTCCTCTTGGTCCGCCATTCTTGCCTGGTTCACCATATTCTCGAATACGTACACACTGACCATTATCAATTCCTGCTGGAATCTCTACTGTTTTGCGTACCCTCTTTGCTACATATCCCTCACCATGGCAGCTTGGACATTTCTCCCTAACCATTTTACCTGTTCCCTGACATTCAGGACATGTCTGAACATTCTGAACCATTCCAAAAAGCGACTGCTGGGAGTAAACCACCTTACCCTTTCCGCCACATTTTGTACATGTCTCTGGGCTTGTTCCAGGCTTTGCACCATTGCCACCACATGTTGAACATGTTTCCTTATAGTTAAATTCAATTTCCCTTGAGCATCCAAAAACAGCCTCTTCAAAAGAAATTCGAATGCTAAGTCTAACATTAGCACCCTGTCTAGGACCTGTGGAATTAGATCTTCTTGAACCACCGCCGAAAAGATCTCCAAAGATATCTCCGAAGATATCTCCCATGTCCATTCCTGAGAAATCAAATCCGCCTGCTCCACCTGCTCCGCCTTCAAAGGCAGCATGACCAAACTGGTCATACTGTCTTCTCTTATCAGGGTCACTAAGCACAGCATATGCTTCCTGTGCCTCTTTGAATTTCTCTTCGCATTCCTTATCACCCGGATGAGCATCTGGATGATACTTCTTTGCCTGAACTCTAAATGCTTTCTTTATTTCAGCATCTGAGGCGCCCTTTTGAACACCAAGGACCTCGTAATAATCTCTTTTATCTGCCATAGTTAACTAATTAAACCTCTTTGAAATCTGCGTCGATAACATCGTCATCTGCGCTGTTTGCACTAGCATCCGCATCTGCACCTGCAAATCCGCTCATATCTGGGCCAGCTCCTGCTGCCTGTGCAGCCTGTGCCTGCTCATACATCTTTGCAAATACCTTCTGAGCGCTTTCAGTAAGCTTCTCCTGTGCAGCCTTAAGCTCTGCTACATCTGCTTCTGTCATCTGGTCTGCTTCTGGATGTGCCTCAAGGAAGCTCTTAATAGCTGCAATATCTGCTTCTACTGCTGATTTATCTGCTGCATCAATCTGCTCTCCAACCTGCTTTAATGCATCCTCTGTCTGGAATACAAAGCTCTCTGCATCATTTCTTGCATCGATAGCTTCTTTCTTCTTCTTATCCTGTGCCTCATACTCAGCAGCTTCCTTAACAGCCTTCTCGATTTCATCATCAGACATGCTTGTTCCTGATGTAATTGTAATGTGCTGCTCTTTTCCTGTTCCAAGATCCTTAGCAGAAACATTTACGATACCATTAGCATCAATGTCAAATGTAACCTCAATCTGTGGTACTCCACGACGTGCTGGTGGGATACCGTCAAGACGGAACTGTCCAAGTGACTTGTTGTCACGAGCAAACTGTCTCTCACCCTGTACTACATTAATATCTACTGCTGTCTGATTGTCAGCTGCTGTAGAGAAAATCTGGCTCTTCTTTGTAGGGATTGTTGTATTTCTCTCAATAAGTCTTGTAGCTACACCACCCATTGTCTCGATTGAAAGTGAAAGTGGAGTAACATCAAGAAGAAGGATTTCACCTGCACCTGCATCTCCTGCAAGCTTTCCACCCTGAATAGATGCTCCAAGTGCTACACACTCGTCTGGGTTAAGAGACTTGCTTGGCTCTTTTCCGGTTAACATCTTAACCTTTTCCTGTACTGCAGGGATACGTGTAGAACCACCAACTAATAATACCTGACCGATTTCTGCGCTAGTAAGTCCTGCATCCTTAAGTGCGTTCTGTACTGGAATAGCAGTTCTCTCTACAAGATCTCTTGTAAGTGAATCAAACTGTGCTCTTGTAAGATTCATGTCAAAATGTTTTGGTCCTTCTGCTGTTGCAGTAATAAATGGAAGGTTAATATTTGTTGTTGTAGCTGATGAAAGCTCCTTCTTAGCCTTCTCTGCTGCTTCCTTTAATCTCTGAAGAGCCATCTTATCTGCAGAAAGGTCAACACCCTCTGCCTTCTTGAACTCATCAATCATCCACTGTGTAATCTTGTTATCGAAATCATCTCCACCAAGATGTGTATCACCGTTTGTAGATAATACCTCGATTACTCCATCACCGATTTCAATGATTGAAACGTCGAATGTTCCACCACCGAGATCGTATACCATAATCTTCTGCTCTTTCTCATTATCAAGACCATAAGCAAGTGCAGCTGCTGTAGGCTCATTAATAATACGCTTTACATCAAGACCTGCGATTTTACCTGCATCCTTTGTTGCCTGACGCTGAGCATCGTTAAAGTATGCTGGAACAGTAATAACTGCCTCTGAAACTGTCTCTCCTAAGTAGCTCTCTGCATCTGCCTTAAGCTTCTGAAGAACCATTGCTGAAATCTGCTGTGGTGAATACTGCTTATCATCAATAGATACCTTGTAGTCCTCACCCATATGTCTCTTAATAGAAGCAATTGTCTTCTCTGCATTAGTTACAGCCTGACGCTTTGCTGGCTCTCCTACAAGACGCTCTCCTGTCTTTGTAAATGCTACGATAGAAGGTGTTGTTCTTGCACCCTCCTGATTTGCGATAACTGTTGGCTGTCCACCTTCCATAACGGCAACACAGCTATTTGTTGTTCCTAAGTCGATTCCAATAATCTTACCCATTCTATTATCCTCCTGATTTAATAATCGTTAATATGCTAATCTATAGATTTAAGTTGTTATGAAACAACTGCAACCATACTATGTCTTACTACTGAATCCTTATAGGTATATCCCTTCTGAAGCTCCTGAGCTACAACACCGGATTCGAATTCCTCACTCTCCACCTGCATTACTGCATTGTGAAATTCTGGATCAAATTCTGTTCCAACGCTCTCGATAGGCTTTACTCCTATATTTTCAAGCTCTGTCAACATCTGCTTATAAATCTTATCCATTCCATCTACAAAAGGATCATCCTTCTGTTCTTCAGGAACAGCTGCAAGACCTCTCTCAAAATTGTCAACAACCGGAAGAATCTTCTCAATTATTGTTTTAGCTCCCATATCAAACATCATTGATTTTTCTTTCTCTGTTCTCTTACGGAAGTTATCAAATTCAGCCATCTGACGCTTTACCTGATCAGTAAGCTCTTCTATCTGCTCATCTCTCTTGTCTTTTTTCTTTTTAAACAAGCCTTTTTTTGTTTTTTCTGAAGCCTCATCAGCATCATCCTCAGACATCTCATCCTCGGACTCCTCAGTTGACTCATCTTCAGTATCTTCTGTTGTTTCATCAGCTTTCTCAGCTACTTCTTCTGCAGCAGCCTCAGCCTCTTCCTTAACTGTTTCTGTAGCAGCTTCTTCAACGCCCTCTACAGTCTCTTCTAAAACTTCTTCTACAAACTCATCAGCAGCTTTCTTTGTTCCTCCTGCCATTGTTACCACCTTTCTAAGATTCATCCTTAGACTCTTTTTTGAAAATACCATCTAACTGGGTCTTCAGAGTCTTAAGATTATCCATAACGTTTTCGTAATCCATTCGTTTAGGTCCAACTATTCCTATAGTTCCCTTAACGCCATCTCCTAATTCATATGTGGCTGTAACCACACTACAGTCCTTCATAGTCTGTACTGGAGATTCATTTCCTATATAAACCTGAATTCCTGTCTCTGTCTCTGACAAGGATTCAGATACAAGGTTTGCCAACTCATCCTTTTCCTCAAATGCTGACAAAAGATTTGCAGCATTTACAGAATCAGAAAGTTCCGGATACTTCAAAATATTGGTTGCTCCACTAGTATAAATCTGAAGATCCTCGTTTTCACTTAATGTCTGTGCAAGTGCATCAAGTACATCTCCTACAATGCTTGAATGCATTCCCGCCTGTTCCTTAAGCTTTGCAATGGTTCCAAGATTAATTTCATTAAGAGTGAGACCATTAAGGGATGTATTAAGTAAGATATTAAGTTTAAGCATGGTCTCATTATCTATTGTATCTGTAATTTCAATCATCTGGTTTTTAACCATATTATTGTTCATTACAATTACTGCCAAAAGCTGATTCTCATCTACCGTTGATAACTGAATAAACTTTATCTTATTCTGATGAATACTTGGTGCAGTAACTAATGTGGCATAATTTGTATTATTTGCCAAAAGCTTTGCTACCTGCTTTAGCACCTTCTCCATCTTCTCTGTCTTTTCGATGACAAATTCCTTCATCTCAGACACTTCACGGTCTTTTTCCTTGATAAGGTGATCAACATAGAATCTATAGCCCTTATCTGACGGTATTCTTCCAGCCGAAGTATGTGGCTGTACTATATATCCTAACTCTTCAAGATCTGACATCTCATTACGAATTGTTGCTGAACTAAGATTGAGGTCAGTATACTTTGAGATAGTACGTGATCCTACCGGCTCACCCGTTGCAAGATAATTCCTAATTATTGCCTCTAATATAGTAATCTGTCTCTCGGTCAATTCAAATTCATTTTTATCCATCTGTCATCTCCGTTTGTATTGTTAGCACTCATTCTTTCGGAGTGCTAATATCTTACTGATAATAAAATATCACCTACGATTAGCAATGTCAACACTTGAGTGCTAATTTCTTTATAATTATTTCTATTTTTATAAATACTAATATACACTTTCATATAAAAGTCATTCCTGTAAACCAAAAAAACTGGCACCACATAATGTGATGCCAGTAAAGTAAACTCAATTATTTGCTTAACGCTGTCCTTTATCATAAGGAATACCCTCTGCCTTAGGAGCACGTGACTTCTTAGATGTAAATACAAGAACAAGAAGTGTAATAATATATGGAAGAAGTCTGTAAACGTATGAGCTTACAGGAATCTCTGCAAGCCAGAATTTTCCATCCATATTAATGTCTAAAGTTGAATAGCTTGCCGAAATACACTTGAAGAATCCAAACAAAAGCGCTCCAAATGCAATATTAAGCGGCTTCCAGTTACCAAAGATCATAACCGCTAAGGCTAAGAATCCAAATCCGGCAACATCACCATTTGCAGAACAGTTAGCAGATGTAAGTGCATAAACAAATCCGCCCATTCCTGCAAGGAAACCAGAAATCATTACACCGGCATAACGCATCTTGAAAACGCTAATTCCAAGTGAATCTGCAGCCTGTGGGTTCTCACCACAGGAACGTAATCTAAGACCAAACTTTGTACAATAAAGTATAACTGAAAATACAATATATATAATAATACATACATATGTTGCAAGATATACCTTATCAATAAATGTTGCTCCAAAGAAACCGAGCTTATCATTTCTCTTGTATCCAAACATACTCTTCTTAATCATGAACCAGCTTGCTGAGTCACCATTAGCCATCTGAAGAGTATTCTGATTAGCAATAATTCTAACCATGAAAAGAACAAGAGCAGGAGCAAGCATGTTAAGAGCTGTACCACCAATTGTCTGATCAGCCTTTAAGTTAATTGCCGCAAATGCAAGAAGCAATGAGAAAATCATTCCTGTTAATCCTGCCACAAGCATTGCCAAAAGCTCAAAGCCCTGAAGAGTCAAATAATCCTTGTTAGCCTTTGCTGCATCAAATGTACCTGCCAACTGCATGGTTCTAACAAAAAGAACTCCTGTGAAGGCTCCGAAAATCATAATTCCTTCAAGTGCAAGGTTGATTATTCCACTTCGCTCTGCAAATACACCAGCAAGAGCAACGATCATAAGAGGAACCATGAATAATAATGTTTGTTGAATTAGTGTTGACATTATTTCTTATCCTCCTTTTTTGCTTTTTTGTTTTTACCTGATAACCACATACGGATAACAAGTGAGAATGCTGCAAGATATACAATTACAGCAATAATAACATCTGTAATATACTCATTATAAGCTGTAAGCTTTGTAAGAGTCTGTCCAACATTTGAAAGCATAGCCATAAATGCACCTGAGAATACAACTGCAATTGGATTATTGAGCGCTAACAGGGCAACTGGGATACCATTAAAGCCTTCTGCCGGAAGTGACTGGTAAGTTGACCAGGCAAACTCTGTATTTCCGGCAAGGAAATAAAGTGCAGCACCCATGGCGGCAAGTGAACCGGAAATAGCCATTGAAAGAACGATATTTCTCTTGTCCTTAATTCCAGCATATCTGGCTGCATGTCTGTTTGAACCACATGCCTTAAGCTGATAGCCTAATGTTGTTTTGTTCATAATAATATATATTACTATAGCAATAATTATAGCGATTACAATTCCGCCGTTAACCTGTGAACCGGCAAAAATCTTATCAAGTCCCAGCTTGGTGGTTGCTACACCGTTAAAGCTTGACTTGTAGATGTAACCTGTCTTTCCATACTCTTCTACATTACAGTACCTGCTTCCATCAAAGAACCAGGATACAAGATTTGCAGCGATCCAGTTAGTCATAATGCATGCAATAACTTCGTTTATATTGAAGAAAGCCTTAACCATTCCTGGGATAGCTCCCCAGATTGCTCCTGCAATTGCAGCTCCAACAAAAGCAAGAATCCAAACTAACCACGCTGGGCATGCCGATGTAGGAATTGAAAGTGCAATAACAAGAGCTGTCATTGTACCCATAAGATACTGTCCAGCAGCTCCAATATTAAATAAGCCTGTTTTGAAGGCTACAGCAACAGAAAGACCTGTCATAATAAGTGGAGTAGCTCTAAATAATGTATCTCCAAGGTTTGTAGGATTAATTCCCCATGTCAATGCACCTGCACTGTCACGACCTGTACTAAAGATACCAAAGAAGATAAGTCTTGCACCTTCCCATGCTCCTTTAAGGGAGATTGTATCATTAGTCAATCCTGTTATAAATACTACTATTGCGCCAAAAAATAGTCCTATCAGGATGGAAAGTAATGATGAAAGAACTTTCTTAGTACCATCCTTAGAATACCATGTTCCTAACTTCTCTTTCATTAGTTCCCACCTTCTTTCTCATTTTTCTTGGCTCCTGCCATGTATAGACCAAGTTCCTGAGCATCAACCTTCTTTGGATCAAACTCACCAACTATCTCGCCTTCATACATTACAAGAATTCTGTCTGAAAGACTCATTACCTCATCTAACTCTAGCGATACAAGAAGTACAGCCTTTCCCTCATCTCTTTGCTTAATAAGCTGAGAATGAATATACTCAATAGCACCAACATCAAGGCCTCGTGTTGGCTGAACAGCAACTACGAGATCCTTTTCTCTGTCAAGCTCTCTGGCAATAATGGCCTTCTGCTGGTTACCACCAGACATACTACGGGCAATTGTAATTGGTCCCTGTCCACTTCGCACGTCATACTGTTCAATAAGCTTCTCAGCATATTTTCTTACATTTCCAAACTTAATAAATCCATTCTTCTGGAACTGTGGATCCTGGAATTTCTGAAGTACAATATTGTCCTCAAGAGTAAAATCAAGAACCAGACCATGTTTATGTCTATCCTCAGGAATATGTGACATATTCTTGCCTTTTCCTTTGATAGATTTCTTTGTTATATCTTCACCACACAAATTAATTGTTCCAGAGCTTATTTTGTCAAGGCCCGTAAGACCATAAATAAACTCAGACTGTCCATTTCCATCAATACCAGCAATACAAACAATTTCACCACGTCTAACATTTAGTGATACGTTATTTACTGCATTTCTCTTGTGAATATGAGAAGGAACACTCATGTTCTTAACCTCAAGAATAACCTCCGTTGGCTTTGCTGGTTCCTTTACTACTTCAAGCTGAACCGGTCTTCCTACCATAAGATTTGAAAGCTCCTGCTTGTTTGTCTCTGAAGTATTTACTGTTCCTATATATTTACCTTTACGAAGAACAGTAACTCTGTCTGAAACTTCCATAATCTCATTAAGCTTATGAGAAATAAAAAGAATAGACTTTCCTTCTTTGGCAAGATTCTTCATAATCTTCATAAGCTCTGTTATCTCCTGAGGAGTTAATACAGCCGTTGGTTCATCGAAGATAAGAATATCATTATCTCTGTATAACATCTTCAGAATCTCAGTACGCTGTTGCATACCTACTGAGATATCTTCAATCTTCGCATCAAGGTCTACCATAAGACCATACTTTTCTGAAAGTTCCTGAATTTTTTGGCGAGCTTCCTTTCTCTGCAGGAAACCAAGCTTAGTATCTTCTGCACCTAGAATAATATTATCCAGAACAGTAAATACATCGATAAGCTTAAAGTGCTGATGAACCATTCCTATATTAAGAGCGGTTGCATCATTTGGATTTTTAATCTTAACCTCTACTCCATCTTTCTTAATTATACCCTCTTCTGGCTGATAAAGACCAAAAAGAACACTCATAAGAGTAGATTTACCTGCACCGTTCTCGCCTAACAGTGCATGAATCTCTCCCCTCTTCAGCTGGAGAGATATATCATCGTTTGCTTTAATACCAGGGAATTCCTTGGTAATATGGAGCATCTCGATAACATACTCTGACTTATTCTCCATGCCAATGCCTCACTTTCTAACAATAATCTCTCTCTTTTTTATACACAAATAGCGACACGTGCAAGCACGTGCCGCCACAATGAATACTTAAACAATATTATACTCTATTATTTAACCTCTGTAAGCTTAAGGTTAGAGTACTCCTGATTAAGGTTCTTCTCATAGTCAGCATCAACCTTGAGCTCACCAGATACAACCTTGTCGAACATTGCCTGATAATCTTCTACTGTAAATGTCTCAAATCTCCATGAATCTGCAGCTGTTGGAAGTCCTGTATCGTTATCAGCAGCTCCAAGAGTCTTACATGTTCCAGCAACCTCTGACCAAGTTCCATCATAGAACTTAGCAGCCATCTGCTGTACTGAGTTAGCAAGCTCCTTCATCGCTGAAGTAACAACTGTATCAGAATCACCTGACTGGTCAACGTCTACACCAACTGTCTTCTTATCGTTAGCAGATGCTGCTGCAAATACAGACTGGCAAAGTGTTCCACCACAAGCAAAGATAATTTCTGTTCCATTTGTGTACCATCCAGTAGCAAGTGTCTGAAGCTCTGTAGATGGCTGGTATGACTCACCATATAACCATGTATAGTTCATCTCTACAGTCTTATTCATCTCAGCAGCTGCTGCATTAGCACCCTGAACGAATCCATAGAGATAACGGCAACAAGCTGGGTTTGTTCCGCCGCCACCGCCACAGAATCCAAGCTTCTCAAAACCATCCTTAACAACTGCATATCCTGCAAAGTAACCACACTGCTCTTCCTGGTAAACAACAGCTGCAATGTTCTTGCAACCTTCAATTGCCCATCCATCGATAAATAAGAACTGTGTATCTGGGTATGCCTTAGCAGCCTTCTCAAGAGCTGTTGCCTGAAGGAATCCAGGTGCTACGATAATATCTGCACCACCTTCACAAGCTGCAGCCATTGCATTGTAACGGTCATCATCTGTTGCATTAGCACCGTTAGCTGGCTGATAATATTTATAACTCTTACCATTGTTTGCAGCGAAAAGCTTAACACCATTCCAAGTACCCTCGTTGAATGATCCGTCCTTTAACTGTCCAACATCAGTTACAAGAGCAATCTGATACTTTCCATCTTCAGATGTCATCTCGTCTGCAACCTCATTAGGATCTGTAATTCCTGTTGTTGCCTGAGAATCTGCCTGAGAAGTGGCCTGGCTCTCCTGCTTTCCTGTATCAGCCGGAGTATCCTTTCCACTGTTTCCACAACCTGCAAAACAGCCAACTGCAAGTGTAGCTGTAAGCAATAAAGAAAGAACTTTCTTCTTCATATAAATTTCTCCTCCTCTGGATAAATAATTTGTATGTATCGCTTCATCAATACATGTATATTTTACCATTACCGAAAACATTGTGCAATGCCCAAATGTCCTTTAATTAATAACAATTCACTTATAAATCACAACTTTTTGGGGACATTTTCGTTAAAAAATATGAGTCTTAAGTAAGTAAAAATCTAGACATGGCATAATTTGACAAATCCATACCTTTCTCAGACAGGAAAATTTGTCCATTTTTCACAACCAGCAGTTCCTGGACCTTCAGTTCATCAATAACCTCTCTGTATATTGCGTCAATTGATATTCCAAAATACTTTTCAAAATCAAAACGGGACACACCTTTGTTCATCCTAAGGCCAAGAAACATAAATTCCTCCATCTGAGCCTTTCTTGACACAGGTTCTGCTGAAGCATGCAGATTAGTTCCATGCCACTGTGTTTTTAGCCCTTCCGGTCTCTCCAACAGTTTTATGTCCTCCACCAGGCTACAATACTCAAATAAATCTACTGTATTTGAATATCTCACATTGTCCACTAATGATGAAGCACCTAAGCCTAAGCCCAGATAGTTTTCCCTTGTCCAGTACCCAACATTATGTTCACATTCGAAGCCAGGTTTACAATAATTTGAGATTTCATACTGATTATAGCCTGCAGCCTGCAAAACTATTGTGGTGGCTTTGTATATTCTAAAAGCCTCATCCTCATCCGGAAGAATTTCTGTTTTCATTCCGGCTTCCTGTTTTACAGCGTCAAATTTGTACATATCATAGAATGGAGTCCCTTTTTCTATCATAAGTGTATAAACCGAAATATGCTCAGGCTTTAGCCTTATAACTTTATTCAGAGTCTGGGCAAAGCTGTCTGCAGTCTGATATGGAAGACAGCTAATCAGGTCTACGCTGATATTGAAAAATCCAGCTGTTCTGGCCATCTCATAAGTCTTTAGAAAATTATCATAAGTATGAATTCGGCCTAAATGCCTAAGCTCCTCATCCTCTGTAGACTGCAAGCCAATGCTTAATCTGTTTATTCTTAGTCTCTTATACTGCTCAAGCTTACTCCTTGTAACAGTCCCAGGATTACACTCAATAGTAATCTCTGCATTCTCTTCCACGTCAAAGCAATCATACACCGTCAGCATTATATCTGACAGCAGCTGCTCTGATAGCCAGGAAGGAGTTCCCCCTCCTATAAAAATGGTGGAGACACTGTAGTCACGCAGTCTCTCCCCATAAAACTCAATCTCTTTTACTAAACTTTTTGTATACTCCGCCTGTGTCTGTTCATCTGATGCAAAAGACAAAAAGTCACAATAGTTACACTTTTTTACACAAAAAGGAATATGAATATACAATTCAAGCCTTTTTTTCATCACTAGTCCTCGTCAAGCTTCAGAACGCTCATGAAGGCTTCCTGTGGAATCTCTACATTGCCAACCTGTCGCATTCTCTTCTTTCCCTCTTTCTGTTTTTCAAGAAGCTTTTTCTTTCTGGAAATATCACCACCATAGCACTTTGCCAATACGTCCTTACGAAGTGCCTTGACAGTTTCTCTCGCAATAATCTTGCCACCTACTGCTGCCTGAATTGGAATCTCGAAAAGATGTCTTGGAATCTCTCCCTTTAATCTCTCGCACATTCTTCTTCCACGCTCATATGCGCTGTCGCTAAATACAATAAATGAAAGCGCATCAACCATCTCTCTGTTAATCATGATATCAAGCTTAACAAGAGAAGATTTAACATACCCCTTTAACTCATAATCAAAAGAGGCATAACCTCTTGAACGTGATTTAAGTGCATCGAAGAAATCATAAATTATCTCGTTAAGAGGCAGCTCATATTTAATAAGAGCACGAGTAGCCTCGATATATTCCATTCCAAGGTATATTCCACGGCGTTCCTGACAAAGATTCATGATTGCTCCAACATAATCACTTGTAACCATGATTTCCGCTGAAACATATGGCTCTTCCATATAATCAATCTCTGAAGGGTCAGGAAGATTTGATGGATTAGTAAGCTCTATCATCTCACCATTAGTCTTGTACACCTTATATATAACACCAGGCGCCGTAGTTACAAGATCAAGATCAAATTCTCTCTCTAAACGCTCCTGGATTATCTCAAGATGTAATAATCCAAGGAATCCACATCTAAATCCAAAGCCCAAAGCAAGGGAGGTCTCTGGCTCAAACTGAAGAGCAGCATCATTAATCTGAAGCTTCTCCAGTGCTTCCCTTAAATCAGGATACTTGGCACTGTCTGCCGGATATAAACCACAATAAACCATCGGATTTACCTTCTTGTATCCTGGAAGGGCTTCTTCACATGGTCTGTCAACAAGTGTAACAGTGTCACCAATTTGTGTATCTCTTACGTTCTTAATGCTGGCAGCAATATATCCAACCATTCCTGCTGATAATTCATCACATGGAATAAACTGACCTGCTCCAAAGTAACCTACTTCTGTTACAACATCCTCCGCTCCAGTGGCCATCATTCTAATCTTATCGCCCACCTTTACAGTTCCCTCTTTGATTCTGCAAAATACAATTACTCCTTTGTAAGAATCATATAAAGCATCAAAGATTAATGCTTTAAGCGGAGCCTTTTCATCTCCTGCCGGTGCTGGAATCTTGCTTACAATCTGCTCTAATACATCTTCAATATTTAATCCTGTCTTGGCAGAAATACGTGGTGCATCCTCTGCTTCTATTCCGATAACATCTTCTATCTCCTGACAAATCTCATCAGGTCTGGCACTTGGAAGATCTATCTTATTAATTACAGGAAAAACATCCAGATCGTGGTCTAATGCAAGATACACATTAGCAAGAGTCTGGGCCTCTACACCCTGAGCTGCATCCACAACAAGAATCGCTCCATCACAGGCTGCAAGACTTCTTGAGACCTCATAATTAAAGTCTACATGTCCAGGTGTATCTATAAGATTAAAAATATACTCCTGACCATCCTTCGCATTATAAATAATACGAACAGCCTGGGATTTGATTGTAATACCTCTTTCTCTCTCAAGATCCATATTATCAAGGACCTGGGCCTGCATCTCTCTGCTGGTAAGTGTTCCGGTCTTCTCGATAATTCTATCTGCAAGAGTTGATTTACCATGATCAATATGGGCAATTATACAAAAATTACGAATTCTGCTCTGATCTATAGCCATTATTTATCCTCATTTCTATTTGTTTCTTTCTAACAACTCATTATACGAAAATCTTGAGCTTTAGGCAAGAAAAAAGGAGGATTACTCCTCCCAAATTCCAAATTATCTATGTTCCACAATAGGGTCAAGATATTCTCGCATTTTCTTATACTGCTCATTAGTTATAATAATCTTGTGCCCCTTTTTACTTATGTAGCCATCTTCTTCCATTTTCTTAATTGCTCTGTTGACTGTCTTGACGCTAAAACCACTTCTCTCAGCAATTTCCTGACGACTTATCTCAAAGGTTACTGTCTTGTCTGTTTTCTCACGCTCATAATTTCTGGCAAAAAAGTACACAATACGGTCAGTCCCCTGTAGAAACAGAAAAACTCTTCCTTCAAGGTTCTGCTCAAGTGTCATTCGCCCAGTTGATTCGATTTCCATCTTAAGAGCATTCTTGTCATCCCAAATCCATTTCTCGTAATTTTTCTTAGAAATCTTAAGCATGGTGCAATCTGTTACAGTCATAAGTGTAGTCATATAAAGAGGTATCTTATAGAATATCTCCATGGCTCCAAAGGTCTTCGTAGAATTAAACCACATATAATCGTAGGCTACTCCTGCTATTCTATAATCAATGGCTCTGACTGTTCCTTCAACCAGCATATATACATAGTCAACTGGTTCATTTTCCTCAACAAAAACAGTATTTTTCTTTTTATGAATTACCTTAATTGATTCAATAAGCCAGTATGGAGCATTACTGAGATATCTGTTGACATAGTCCGCTGTATTCGGATCCAATCTGCTCTGTAACTCCATAATTGCTTTAACATTATTCTGTGATTGCATAAACAACTCTCCAATAAGCAATTTTCTGTGAAACAAGTCTAAACTAATTTGCCCAGCAATGATTCTCCAATAGTCCCCTGTGGCATCTTAACGCCGAAATTATCCGCAATTGTCGCACCAATCACTGCAAAGTTATCTGTGTCTTCTAATCTTCCACTACCGGTAAAGGAAGGTGAATAGGCAATAAAGGGAACCTTTTCTCTTGTATGATCAGTTCCGGAATATGTTGGATCATTGCCGTGATCAGCAGTAATGATAAGAAGATCATCCTCCCTAAGAACTGGAAGAAGCTCTCCCAGCTTAAGGTCAAACTTCTCAATCTCCTGTGCATATCCAACCGGATTTCGTCTGTGACCCCATAACGCATCAAAATCTACAAGATTGGTAAAACAAAATCCCTTAAAATCGCCTTTGGCAATCTCAATAGTCTGCTCCATTCCATGAACACTACTGTCAGAATGATTGCCCGCAGTAACACCCTCTCCATCGAAAATGTCACTAATTTTGCCGACAGAAATAACATCAAATCCATTATCCTTTAATGCGTCCATTGCAGTCTTATTAGTAGGCTTTAATGCATAGTCATGTCTGTTACTTGTTCTCTTAAATTCTCCCGGCTTTTTCCCTACATATGGTCTTGCAATTATTCGACCAACTCGCCATTCATCCTTAAGTGTAAGTTCTCTTGCTATCTCGCAGTAACGGTATAGGGTTTCAAGTCCCATTGTCTCCTCGTTACCACATATCTGCATTACTGAATCAGCAGAAGTATATACAATAACCTTGTCCTCGTTAATCTCCTGCTCTGCAAGCTCATCAAGAATTACTGTTCCACTTGAAGATTTGTTACCGATAATTTCTTTACCAAATCTTTTCTCAAGTTCATCTATAAGCTCCTTGGGAAATCCTGTTTCTGTAAAAGTAACAAAAGGCTTTGTTGTATGAATTCCCATCATTTCCCAATGACCGGTCATGGTATCCTTTCCATTACTTTTCTCATTCATTGCCATGTAATATCCCATTGGATTGTCAACTGGCTCAACCTGCTTCAATGGCTTAAGATTGGCAATACCAAGCTTCTGTAAATTAGGAATATTAAAACTGTCTACTGTCTCTGAAATATGACCAAGAGTATCTACTCCCACATCACCAAAGCGCTCAGAATCAGCCATTGCTCCAATCCCCATGGAATCAAGCACAATTGTAAATATACGATTAAATCTCATGCTTTTCTCCTGTCTATGATTTAATATCCGCTTCCTGTATCCTGGTTCTTAACTATCTTAACAATACGGCTTGTCCCCAGTCTTCCTGCTCCAAGCTCAATAAAACGCTCTGCATCATCAAGTGATGAAATTCCACCTGCAGCCTTCATCTTCACATCTGGTCCAATATGCTTTGCAAATAAAGCAATATCATCAAATGTAGCACCGGCTGTTGAAAAGCCTGTAGAAGTCTTAATATAGTCAGCTCCTGATTCTGTTACAAGCTCACACATCTTAATCTTCTCCTCATCTGTAATAAGACAGGTCTCAATGATAACCTTTAGAATCTTATCCCCGCAGGCTGCCTTAATTTCCTTAATTTCATTAAGAACATAATCATAATTCTTTGCCTTAAGTTGGCCCACATTGATGACCATATCAATCTCTGAGGCGCCATTATTAATTGCATCCTTTGTCTCAAAGACCTTAGTTGCAGTTGTACAGTTACCATTAGGGAATCCAATCACAGTACACACTGCCATCTTATCTCCCATATACTCATGTGCCTGCTTAACATAACATGGTGGAATGCAGACAGATGCAGTCTCGTATTTAATGGCATCGTCACATATTGCCTTTATTTCCTCCCATGTGCTTGTCTGTAAAAGCAAAGTATGATCAACAATGCTTAATATATCCTTCTGATTCATTTATATGTCTCCTTTTCTTTTTCCGTATAGAATTCCGATAATTAAATGCCCATGTTAACAGGTCCAAATCCCAGTGGAAGCATCTCCTCCAATGTATATACATGAAGCTCCTGATTCTCATCCATTAAAATAATCTCAAAGGTCTTAGGATCACAAAACTCCATCATAACCTGTCTGCACACACCACAAGGGGCACACAAACCAAGCTTATCTGAATCCTCAAAGCCTCCAACAATGGCAATCGCTTCAAATTCTCTGTCTCCTTCACTTACTGCTTTAAAAAATGCGGTTCGCTCAGCACAGTTAGTTGGTGAATAAGAAGCACTCTCTATGTTGCACCCTTTATAAACCTTTCCACCCTTTGTCAAAAGAGCCGCCCCAACTTTATGATGCGAATACGGTGTATACGCCATCTTCCTCGCCTCTAAGGCAATATTAACAAGTTCTCGCTTGTCCATTTCAATCCCTCTCTATTTCTTTTCTTTTAAAATAAGCTCACGAATAGCTTCAATAGCTGTTACTATTGCTGTCTCTGTATCGTGTACCTGCTCATTTGGAAGTCCCTTCTTAGCTCTCTCCTGATTAGCCACAACAAGAAAGCACGATCCTACTCTCACTCTCAAAAAGCTTCCTGCAATAAATAATACAGCTGATTCCATCTCTGAAGCCAGACATCCCATTCTAAGCCATGCCTGCCATTTATTTTCGAGTTCATAGCTAACCGGCATAATCTCAGGCTCGTGCTGTCCAAAGAAAGAATCCTTACACTGCACAACTCCTGTATGGTTACGCGCACCAATTCTGTTGGCTGCATTGACAAGAGCATTGGTAACTTCAAAATCTGCAACTGCAGGATATTCGATAGGAGCAAATTCACGACTTGTACCCTCCATTCGAACAGCTCCTGTTGCTATTACAACGTCACCACCCATAACCTCATCCTGCATTCCTCCGCAGGTTCCAACTCTGATAAATGTTTTAGCTCCACATTTTGTCAACTCATCAATTGCAATTGAAGCGGACGGTCCGCCAATTCCTGTTGAGGTAACACTAACCTTAACTCCCTCGATTGTTCCTGTATATGTCACATATTCACGACTGTCTGCAACTAACACAGGATTATCAAAATGTGCTGCTATCTTTGAACAGCGCTTTGGATCACCAGGTAAAATAACATACTCTCCCACATCACCAGGTCCAACACCCGTATGATACTGCTTTCCAGAACCTTCTGTATAATCTACCATCTATTCTACCTCCCTTATCATACCTCAAGTGTATACCCTTTTTTCTTATTATAAAAGGGCATTTGTCCGTAAATCAAGGGCAATAATCAACAATATTTCAATAAAAAAGTGTCACTTTTACCTATTTAAGTACTTTTGTCAAAATATTAGCCAGAGGTACCATGGCATTTTTTGCCTCCTCTGTGGTATTGGTCTGAGCTCCCACTTCTACAAGAATGGATTTAGAGCATAAATGCATGTTATATCTGTAGCCTTTAAGATATATCCGTCTTGTCAGACCTGGATAATACTCCTCTGCCGCCAGGTGCAGTAAAAAAGAGAGAGCCAGATTGTTTTCTTTGTAAGGATTCCTCAGATAATCAATATTTCCCATGGAATTAGTATAGCTTAGTCCATTAAAAAACATAATCTTTGCCGTCTTTTTGCCATTGATGTCTGTAACAAAATGGATATCATCCGAAATACCATCTCTGTGCAGGTCTATCACCAGCTGAATAGAGGGATTATCCTTAAGTATCTTTTGTATTTTGGGAAGGGCTCTGGAATATGCATGGTCTCTGCCTCCCACATCGTATTCCCCTTTGTGATGCATTACAGAAAAGCCTCTTTTTTCCAGTAATTCCGTCAAATAATCTCCAACTGCCACTACAGAATTCTCTTTTCTTGTTCCTTTGCCTTTATACTCCTCCTGGGAATGTGTATGATATATAAGTATCTGCGGTCCCTTCACTGACATATCCAAAGACATGTCCATCTTCATAAATTTCTCAGCATTAAGCTGTTTACTGCTGATAGAAGTTGAACTGTCTATCTGATAGAAATTCTCGCATAGATAATTGTAGTCCTTAAGCTTTTCCCTGTCGATTTTCACCTGCTTTTTAATACCATCCATCAACTGCTTCTTATCCGGCCTTTCCTGCTGTTTTTCTGTTTTAGTCTCAACAGTAGCATTTGTCTCTTCATTTTCTATAATAAAATGGCTAATATTTTCGTTTTCCTGCTCTGCCATTTTTTCATAATCCATTGAAGGGTCAGTGTCATCTTTTATTTTCCTCAGCTCTGACGACCAGTATTTTCCACAATATATCATCAGTCCAATAGCCAAAATCACTCCAATTTTCAAAGCTTTTTTCTGCAATCAATCACCACCTTTGCCATATTGCAATATATGAAAAAGGTGCTGTGCTTATTCCTTTGAAAATGCATAATTAAAGCCTTCTGATATGAGATAGCTTAGCCTTTTAACAGTCTCGTCAATGTCCTTTGGTGTAACATACATCCCGTTCAGGTCTGGTGGAAGCATTTTTTCTGTAACATTTCTGTTGGTGTGAACGGCATCAGAAACAATGGTTACAGCATCTACAACTGTTGGTATTCCAATAGAGATAACCGGAACACCAATGCTATCTTTGTTGATTGCATTTCTATGGTTTCCTACGCCACTTCCCGGAACAATTCCAGTATTTGTAAGCTGAATAGTTCTTCCAAGTCTTTTTGTACTTCGGGCTGCCAGTGCATCAACCGTTATCACATAATCTGGTTTTGTCTCATTTACAACCCCTCTGATTATTTCCACACACTCCATTCCTGTCTGGGCCATAACCCCTGGAACAAGTCCGCTTATTCTGTTCATTTCTCTGTTGCCAAAAGCGTATGCCCCAAATTCTCTCATAATATGCCTTGTTATAAAAAGATTATCTATCACTCTTGGTCCCAGGGAATCAGGGGTAACCTCTCTGTTTCCCAGCCCTACAATCAGCACAGATACATTCTTCTTATCCGAAAGTCCAAGCATCTTTCTAAGAGTATCGCCAAATATTTCCGAAATGTCTCTATGATAGTCTACATCCTCCCTGCCCATATCCTTTGCCTCAATGGTTACGTATTCTCCTCTTGGACGTCCCATCTGTTTAGCTGCGTTTTCTGTGACAATAGAAACCTTACATATTGTAATGCCTTCTCCTGTTTTCTCTTCATTATATTCAACGCCTCTTAAGTCACTTTCTCTTTTCTTAATGCTCTCCTGAGTTTCTACTGCCAAATCAGTTCGAATTGGAAAAATTTCAGATGCCATATTGCTCCTCCAAATTTTGATATGTACATTCCAATCCGATTAGTATATAATTTGCTTGATTTATAATATGAGAAATATTTTGCATATGTTCTATTTTTTCACATTTTTTTTAATTTATGTATTGACAGTTGCCAAAGCATGACATATTATATTCTAGTATGTTTGCGTTGGAGCGTCCGTGTCTGTTTCATCGCACTAATAATTCAATTATTATAGCATTGGAGGTGCTCAAGTTGGCTAATATTAAATCTGCAAAGAAGAGAATCTTAGTAACACAGACTAAGACAGCTAAGAATAAAGCAATCAGATCTGAGGTTAAGACATCAATCAAGAAGGTAGAGGCTGCTGTAGCTGCAAACGATAAGGCTGCTGCTGAAGCTGCACTTAAGAACGCTACTTCTGTTATTGAGAGCGCATGCTCAAAGGGTGTTTACCACAAGAACAACGCTGCTAGAAAAGTTTCACGTTTAAGCAAGCTTGTTAACGGCGTAGCATAATTAATAAAGTTAATTATTATAAAACCACCAGTACCGTCATGCTGGTGGTTTTTTTTATACTCATCTTACTGAGCAGAATATTTAATTATAAACATTTCAACAGCAACCTGCTCTCCCATTTTTCCTGTCTTTACAGCCTCCTCGAATTCCGCACCATCTCTGATAGCACTCTTAATTCTATCCATGGAATATGGTCTGCACTGTTTTTGATATTTTGGAACTGCCCATCCTGGACAGCCAGCCTTAGGAGCTATATCATTGGCACGAAAGCCCTGATTAGTCATGCTTTTTACAACAAGAAGACGATTAAACTGTTTACTAATCATATAAAGGATTCTCATGGCTGGAACCTTCAGTGCCAGCAAATCATAGTATAAATCAAGGGCCTGTCTCTGTTTCTGATTGGCAATACAGTCAACCATATCAAAAATCTTATCCTGAAGCTGTTCTGTGGTAACTGCCTGAACGTCCTGTTCTTCTATCATATCCTTATCAAGACAGTAGCAGATAAGCTTCTCCAGCTCCTTGTCTATATTCTCCATATCAGTACCGGTCTTGGAAATAAAGAGTGTGTATGCCGCTCTTGTCATTCCCTTACCCTCTTTCTTAATTCGAGAGCCTATCCATCTGGCCAGGGTTTCTTCCGGCATCTCATCAAACTCAACCACTGCTCCTATTTTCTTAACTGCCTTATACAGCTTTGACCTCTTGTCTGCAGCTTCCTCGCAGAAAATAAAGCAGGTAGTATCCGGAGCGGATTCAATATAGTCTCCCAGAACTTCTCCATCCTTGCTAAAGAGCTTTCCATCCTCAATAAGAATCACCCTTCTGTCTGCAAAAAATGGCAAAGTCTCAGCAAGATCAATTATTGCTGTCTGTTCAAAATCCTTTCCCTCAAAGTAGGAGTAATTCATGGTATCGTCTGGTGCAACCAATGCATTCTTCAGCTTGTCACGATACTGTCTTATCAGATAGCCTTCCTTGCCATATAGCAAATACGCTTTCTTAAATTCACCTGTTTTAATATCATTATCTATTGTTTTCATACTCGATATTTTACCATAAACACTATTATTATCAAACTGGTAATCCCCTCTGCAACAGGAAAAGACATCCATACACCTGCAATACCAAACAGACTTGACAATACAATTGCACAGACGCAAATGGCAATAAATCCCCTTAAGGCCGAGGCTACAAAGGCTTCTTTTGCTCTTGCAACAGAGCTTAGGTATCCAGTTGCCACAATGTTAAATCCAGCAAATACATATCCAAGGAAATATATTCTCAATCCATCATGAACATAAAAAGCCAGCTCCTTTGAGCCTTCACTGTTAAATACAGCTATAAAGCTGTCAGTAAATCCATATGCCGCTACTATAATCATAATGGATGATATTGCGGCTGTTGCGACTCCCATTTTCAAAAGTTTCTTTACTTCAAGGGCTTTTCCCCCTCCGTAATACTCACTTATCAAAGGTTGCATTCCCTGTGAAATCCCATTAAATATTGCCACAGACACCAATGCAAGATTAGCAATAACACCATATGCCGCTACTGCGATTTTGCCCACCAGTCTAAGTAGAAGATAATTAAAAACCGTAGTTATTACTGCCGACGAAATTTCTGCCACGAAGGCAGACACCCCCAGCTGGCATGAGTCGAATAATCTTTTCACAGAAGGAGGCTTAACCTTTATTTTCAAGGTATTTCTGCTACTAAGAAAATGAGTTGCACTGATTAGAATTCCTATTATTGGAGAAATTGAGGTTGCCAAGGCTGCTCCTGTAAGTCCCATATTCATAGGAAACATAAAAATGTAATCAAAAATAATATTGAAAATACTTCCAGCCACAGTGGCACACATAGCTCTTGTGGGCTCACCATCATTTCTTACAAAGGCCTGAAACAGATTATTAAACATAAAGGCCGGAGCAAAGGCAACAAACAAATGAAAGTATTCCCTTCCTATTGCAACTATCTCTTTATCTCCACCCATAATCCTAAGAACGGACTCAGGAGATATTAGTCCCACAAGGACAAAAGGAATACTGACTATACATATCCAGATTATTCCACTAAACAGATAGTTATCCGCCTCTTTATTCAATTGTGCTTTCAAAATTGCATATCTTGTAGCGGAACCAATTCCAATCATTGCACCAATGGCAAATATTAAACCATATATGGGCAGGGCAAGATTAAGAACGGTAATTCCATCTGCCCCTGATGAAACTGAAATAAAAAAAGTATCTGCAAGAATATAGCAGGATATTCCAATCATGCCCATTACATTCTGCGATACGTACTTTACAAATTGTTTTTGTAATCTCATTATATTACACCTATAACTTAATATAGTTGCCGCTGCCCTTAGGCAGCAACAACTATATTCATTTAAAAGACTACCGTCTTATCTAACGTGAATTAATGTTTTCTACTATCACGTTCATCTCTCATATTGGTTACATTTTTTAACTCTATATCAGAGAAGTCTGTGTCCTTAAAATCTTTCTTCTTAATTGTTGGCTTGTACCAGTCATACTTTTCATAATATGCTTTCTTATCATCATCATCAAAAATATATCCTGCTCTGGCATAGATTTCATTAATAGCCTTCTGTAAGTCCTCATCTGAAAGAGCTTTTATCTTGTCTAAGGAAATTACTTCATCACTACTATTAGGGAAGATAATTCCATCCTCTGCTGTGGTCTCAGAGTCATCATCACTATCATCGTTTGATACTTTTGAATCTCCCATGTTATCCTCTGAATTGTAATATTCTGCATTAGCCTGGATTGTCTTCTTATACAATTCAGAAAGATTTTTATATCCGTAGTAATTCCACTGCTTTGTACCAAACCATCCTGTTGAAACACCAGAATCTATAGTAAATGAGTCATATGACATATTGGTTCTGGTAAACTCATCTCTAATCTCGCCCTTTGCGCTTACTACTACATTATCGAATTCAAACCAAACATAGAATTTATCAGTCTTTTTATATTTTTGATTTTGATTAGAGTAATTATGTTTAACCTTAATCTCGTAAACCAGATATATTTTATTATGCGTACTATTATGCTCATCCTTGGCAGAAAGAATATAATTGCCAAGATATTTCATACCTGCAAATTTTTGTTCATCTGTCCAATATGCTGTTCGTGCTGAATAGGTGTCCTCTGCCTGCTTCTGAATTTTCTTAAGTGACTCTGAATTAATTTCTGAATTTGTTGTCACATACTTATCCAACTCTGATACTGTATACTCTTTAGTCATAGGTGAAGGAATTTTACCACAGTTCTTGAGACAATATTCAATCAAATCATCTCCATATTCAGTAGTAACAGTTAATTCAATTTTATCTCCCTCTTTCAAACCATTTGACTTATCAAAAGCATAATATAGACCGTCAACTTCACTACAATCACCAATTATTTCAGCATTACCATTAGGTGAAATCCCATCAAATTCAACCTCAATATCCTTAAATGGATCAAAGGTTTCAGCTTCCTTAAGTCCTTCTACTTGGAACTCTTTGTCTTCGAACTTAACCTTGTAGCCGAAAATTTTCTTGATTGCTTCTTCATCGCACTCAATCTTACAATTTATCTTATCTCCATTAGACAAATCAGAAGTTTTTTCAAGTTTAATTTCTACAAAGGAGTCAAAGAAATCTTCTGGTGAACACATACTTTTCTCCAGCATTTTCTTATAGTCCTTCTCAAACTTTGCGTAGTCAATCTCATAAGATGCCTTACCAACTGTATTATATCCATCAAACTTTACTTCTATATATTTGTTAATCTTGATTGGGAATTTAACAAATAAAAATACAACTAATAAAGCCACAACTAATGCTGCAACTGCTCCACAGGCCACTCCGATAATTGTCTTTTTCTTCTTAGACATTGGTGGCTTTGCCGGCTGATATGGCTGACCATAATAGTCCTGCTGCATTGGCTGGCCCTGCTGCATTGGCTGGCCCTGCTGAGGTGTTCCGCACTCTGGACAAAAGGCGTCATCTACTGCCACTGAAGCTCCACAGTTCTTACAAAAAAGAATTGGACTGCTTACAAGTCCTTTTTCTACAGACTCAATTACCTGATCCTCTTCTTTCATCTTTTCCAGATTAATCTTCTTTTCTTCTTTTTCCTGTTTTACGCCACATTCCGAACAGAATAAACTATCTTCTGGAATCTCTGCGCCACATTTCTGACATTTCATACTTTATCCTCCTAATAATAACTAATTGAAATAGCTATCAATTCCATTGGCTATTCCATTTACTATTTTATTTTGATAATCCTCTGAAGCCATGTTTCTGTCTTCTGTTGGATTACTCATATATCCCATCTCAACAATCGTTACCGGAACAGTACACCAATTGATTCCACTCATGGTATCAGTTTCCCAAACTCGCTCTCGCCTGCATCCTGTTGACGCACACAACGCATCCAGCACAAGTGTCGATAATCTCTTACTTTCTGCCGCCAGATTTCCATTATACGGATTAGATGAGGTCTGACATATTGTCATGGCACCATTGGCAGACGTATTATCAGATCCATTGGCATGAATCCTAATAAAGGCTTCAGCGTTTGCATTATTTGCAATCTTTGCTCTCTCGCTGTTGCTGATATTAACATTATTACTTGTTCTAACCATAATTACTTCATAGCCACGACTCTCCAGTTCAGTCTTAAGCTTCATAGAAACAATAAGTGTCAGCTCATATTCAGCAAGTCCACTGGCAGTACCTGCAGTACCTGATGCAACTTTGGGCTTTGTAGCAGAAGCTCCTGGTCCGATTGGTTCCTCTGAGTAATCTCCCTTTTGCTGATGACCGGCATCAATTACTACTAAATGTCCTGATGGAAGCTCATCCTCCGTAACCAGATACTGTTTTGCCACATAACAACGCTGCTCATCCATCTCACAAATCAACCAGGCATCCAACTCGCCAATAACCTTAATCGCTTCTCTTCTTGCAAGAACACCAACCTTCTCTGACTCTTTATTAGGCTCTTTTCTAACATTAACAGCCTCTTTGGCATACAATGTTATTGGTTTGTCAAAAAGCTTATCCTCAATTGTCTCAGTTGCTGTCTCAGTTACTTTAACTGTCTCTGATTCATTTTCTGTATCACTCTTATCAGTGCTGCCTTCTGAAGATACGGTCTCCTTAGGAACAGTTTTTTCTGATATCCTTTCCTGACAGGCTCCAAGCATAGAAACACACACAGCTAAAAAAAGTATGCAAAGTTTCTTCTTCATTCTTTACTTCCTTTCTTTTTCATACATACAAAATACTATCATAAACCAGGCGCTTATTCAATGAAATTGCTATTTTTCACACGTTCTCTGAGTATTTTTTCCAGATTACCTTACTTGCTACTTGAAGCTTAAAAAACAGGTAGCATTACTTTGCTACCTGCTGTGTCTTAATACATTATTATCAAGTTTTTATCTGCCATTAACTCGGCAAACTGGAACTTATAGCTGTAATGCCATTTCAATCACATCCTTATTTTCTGGATGTGGTCTATCCATATCAGACAATATGCTAATTGTTATTTTTTCATGTGAAATATAATCTATAATACTATCCTCTATACTATCTATCTTTCCCTCATATCTATTCCTTAGTGTCAAAAAACTTAACCATAAAAATATCTGCTGCGTATGTTCCATCATCATATTTGTTAGCCTTTGGAATACGCCCTGTTTCCATAAATCCAAAGGACTCATACATATGTATTGCATGATTATTTCCCTCTGTAACAATTAACTCAGCAGCTTCGAATCTACTCTGCTCTATAGTCTCAAGTATAAGTGCAAATAACTTCTTCCCAATTCCCTTGCCAGTGTAATTTTGGTACAATGCAATACCAATATTGGCTCTATGGGCAGCTCTTCTGCTTCCTCCAGCCACATGGAAAGAGGCATTGCCTACATGTTTTCCATCCAGCTCAGCAAGTATTAAACAGGCCCGTTCATCTTCTAAATGGCCTATAATAAAACTTTCTTCCTGTTCAATAGTCATTTCCTTACATTCATCTGCTTCCCGGGACAAAAATCTTGTTTCACCACATATCTTTTTTAAGTATGGCAATAACATTTCCGCATCTTCTTTCTCAGCATTTCTAAATGTAAGCTTATGTCCATTCAAATTATAATTTCTAGTCTCTATTCTCATGCGTCTTTTCTCCAGTATTCCACAAAATCTTTCTGTAAAGGCTCAATATGATACATCCTGGTCTGTTGCAATCTTCTTTCCTACTTCGCTGGCGCATGTTCCCAAACCATTAGGAAAACCAGCATGTGCCATTACAGCTCCATCGTTCCACCATATTGCAAGTTGTTGGCAGTCTTAATCATTTCACAAACAATTGGCCATAAATAATCTGTTAGGTCTGCATCATCACTCATTGGAGTAAGCTCTGTAACTTTTATTTTATTCACATGTATAGCCAGTTTTTTATACAAGTACCGTTCATCTTGTGTAATTTTACAATAATTTCTCGAAAAGATCATACCATGGAAGACCATATTCCTCATAACCAAGGCTAGTTGTGCCAACATACTTATACCCACATTTATTGTATAAATTTTCGGCAGGGATGTTTCCTTTCACAACGTCAAGTCTAAGGCTAATGCACCCTTCCTTTCTAGCAGTCTCTTCTGCAAAATCCAATAATTTCTTCCCAATCCCTAATCCAATAAAATTCGGATGTACTGCAAGCGTATATATTACATATATTTTCTCATAATTATTTTCTGATGCCCACTCAACATTTTTATATCCTTCTTCTGGTTTATGCCGAAGAATAACCGTGCCGACAATTGTATTATTATCTTTTGCAATATATAAGGCACTCTCCTTTATCCCCTCTTTTGCATCGTCCCTGGTTGGATATACGCCCTTTTTCCATCCTGGATAATTTTCATGCTCACATAGAAAATCGCACACTTCATCATAGAGTTTGCTTATCTCTTCAATATGAGTAATATCCGCTCTAATAATTTCAATTCCATTTTCTTTCCTCAAAATTTTTCAACTCCTCTTTCTGTATACTTTTCACATAATCCTTTGCGTTGATTACAAGAATAAACAGTTCTTTACCCTTCATTTTAATTTTCATTTTGTTGCTCTCATCAACTATAATTTCCAATTCTTCTTTTTGACCAAACCCTGCTTTTCGATATTTCTGATATGTAACAAGCCCATTGTCAAAGATATACAATTTCTGATGAATAAACACTCCATTTATTATAAGCATAATATAATCTACCCAAACCAATATCTTCCAAGCCGTTCCAATGGTATCATTATAGTTCCCTACAATTGCACCAAGTAGAATAAGAAAACACATACAAGTTACAAAAGCTTGCAATAACAGAAGCAACGAATACTCTTTTCCCCATAAATAGACTTCTGTGTATTTTCTTTTCTTTTTCACTCTTTTGGTCAGACTTTCAAGCAGTCTCTTTCCTGTTAGTCCGACTAAAGCAAGTCCGATTGCTAGCCAAATAAATGCAATTTCATCTTTGTGATTTGATAACACTTCTTTGGGTATTCCAATCGGTTTTCCTGCTATTACCATAGGGGTACAAAGAACTAAAGGGATAAATAACCATGCCATCAAAATGATTAATCCAACTCCTGTTATACCTGCAAACCACTTAGAAAATATTCTTGTTCCCTTTGGAGATACTTCAATTTGAGCATTCGCATTGGTATATGTTTGTATCTCAAAAAGTAATGCATCTACCACCCTGTATAGAAAAATAAAGTAAACAATTAATGCTACTATATCCATACAATATCTTATAAAATTTATATATCCTAACATCTTTCTATCACCTAAGGCTATCAACAATCTGAACCCTGTTATTCTTCTTAAAAATTTTTTCTGTCACCATACTATTATTTCGAAATGAAAACAGAAATTCTCTGTCCTTATTGTATACATTGGTAAAACTTCCAAACTCTCTTACCATCTGCTCTCTATTTGTTCCACGTGGATAAATTACAGGCTCTTGGTTTCCTGTTTCTAAATAGTAAATCTCATCATAAGAAATCTTCCTTTTTCCAAACAAATTATTAAGAGTACCCCTACAAATGATGTAATCGTCCAACAATTCAATATAATATGCTTTCTTATAACACCTTAATATCAAGGGTATCCCAGGAAAAAAGAATAATCCACATCCAAACAAAACAACAAATAAAATAGCATCTTCGCATAATACCAAAAACGAACTGGCAACTAATAATATTGCGAAAAAAATAAAAAACAGATTAATCATATTAAAACAATTCTTCTCATTTTTATCAAACAAAAATAATCTTATTTTTCGTTCCATTTACTATTCCTCTTTTTAGCTCAGACTCATGATTTCGATACACTGACTTCGTAATATAAATATTTCCTTCATATTCATTTAGAATCGCACTAACTGGACTCTTTTGATACAAAAATCCAAATTTCATTATTGGAAATCCAATCCCCATCTTTTAGGAATTGTAAAAGATATAACAAAATCTAGAATCCCAAGAATCATATATTGTACTCCTCCGTCTAGATTTAATTCAACGACTGAATGCTAACTAGATTAGCCCTCAGCCGTTTCATTATCATAGAAGATCAAATCTACAGACTATTTTGGGGAGAAAAATTATTCTACATTCTCCTCAATAACTGTAGAGTTCTCAGTGTGTCTATAACTGTTATAGGAAACAATCCCCAATGTCATCCAAATAAAATATACAATAACTAATGCCATCAGTATAGTACCAATAGTTTTCCAAATCTTTTTACTGCGTCGATTTTTTATGGCTAACTGTTCACTAATCTTAGCAAGCTGCTCTGCCACTTCATTTTTACTGTCCTCTTGCTTTATTGGGGAACCAAGTAACTCGCTTACACTCACCTCAAGTACCTCTGCAATCTGTGAAAGAACATCTGCGTCCGGTACTGACAAGCCTTTTTCCCATTTGCTGACGGTCTGTCTGACAACATTAATTTTTATTGCCAATTCTTCCTGTGTATAGCCTTTTGCTTTTCTGATAGTTTTAAGATTTTCGCTGAACATATCGTGTCCTCCTAATGTTTTTGATGCTTACATTCTAGGTCAGTCTCCACAGTTGCCACAAGCAACACAAATTAACATTGGCTTATTTCAAATTTTTTCCACTTATGTTGACACCTCTTAACAAGGCAATATATCTTTTCATATCAGTTATCACCTCCAACATGTACGCAGAATATAATGATATAATTCAAGCATCTACAAATGGGCAATTCATTTTCTTATTGGTCTGTTCAAAATCTGGAAATTATGTTCTTATAATAATTCTCTTTACCAATTCCAATTGTTGCCCAATGATTTGCCTTCTTTAACTCTTCATCTACATACTCCTGGTCATAAACCCCGTCAGCATTCATATCTTCAATGTCATGCTGAACACTTTCAGGGGTTGATGTTCTATATATTCCAACACTTGTTTCAATGAAGCTATAGGAATATCCATTTTCACAGTCATCAATTTCACCATTATTATGTTGCTTTAGTATTTCAAATATCTCATCAGCATTGCTTTCGAATACAGATTTTCCATAAATCACTGGATGTAATGTCCCTTCGATTCCTCCAAGAAACTCAATAAATTCAACTGTATTATTCTCATCATAATCAATTGCAAGCTCATTATCATAAAAATAATGTCTGTTGCTTAATTCTCCCTGCCCTAGAATTTCAACCACTTGTTCTTTCGTCATTCCAAGCTCAATTGAATTTCCATCTATTTCAATTTTATTAAGTGGAACAATATTTATATTTATATTCATTTTCGTTTTCCTCCTATCTTGATTACAACCTGTTGTCCACTACCTGACTGTTTGATCAATATTAATATGCTCAAAAGTGACATCATACTCATTCATCTCGATCAGAAGGTACGAAGCCCCTTCCAACCCTGAAGCAGAGACAGAAACTACATTTCCATTTACAAAATTTTGATGAGAATGTCCGACTACAACAAGTTCATATCTACTAAATTCTTCACTTTTTCAAACCTTATCAAACACTCCATTTTCTAAGTCTGACAGTTGCAAAAAAGGATATGAGGAATTAATATCTAAAAACAAAAAATGTGAAAAATGAATTTTGTGTCCATGAAATTCATTTACATAGAACAAGGGCATCTGCTTGATGAACTGCATTTGCTCATCTGTAAGCTTTTTCCTCATTCCATCATAATAATCTCTCAAATATTCCACATCAGGATCAATGTCAACTCCGTGTTCAAGGTAAAGCTCACAGTTCCCTTTTAAACAAATTATTTCATTGTCTTTTAATAGTTCCAGACATTCTGTTTCTTCATTTCCACGTTGGAAAATATCCCCTAAAAATACTGTCATATCTGTGTTCTTTTCCTTAATATGTTCAAGTACTGCTTTTAATGCTTTAAGATTTCCATGAACATCTGAGAAAACTGCTATTTTCATAACGTCATTCCTTCTTCTTTATCTTATGATTAATTATGATAAATCTTTAAATTCTCTGCAAATTTACAAGTTGGTCTAACTAATTTCAAATTCATAAATCTGTCCTCCACTTCGTTTGGAAAAATAGCATGAAAAAAGATATGGTATATTAATATTCCCAGATATGAACAGCCAATGGAAATGAATATAAATAAATGAATATAGTATGCAGAAAAGGGGGACATCCCCCTTTTTCATCACTAAACTCTCTTAAACGAAATAAACCGTGTTCCCTGAAAAGTCAAGCTTCCCGAATCACCTTCAGCTAACATTCCGTATTCTTCGCCGGAAACACAAAATTCCATTCGATCACCGCTTTCCACCTCAAAAGTAGCATAATAATATGTTACAGAAGATGTATAATGTCCATGTGCGCCTGTGGAATCCCCAGCATGACCATGTCTATGATCAGAAACATCTATTCTTTTTGAAACAAGGCTTGCAAAGACGCTAAGTCTTGGTGAATGGTTATTTCTATTCCAATTTCTTATCCCCATTATTATCGAAACTATTATTATTCCAAAAACAAATGCGAATACTATAAAAAACATAATACCGAAAACATTACCCATCATATCAAAGTTATCATCAAAACCATCATTAAAAAATAATACCATTTTCAACTTTCCTCCCTTGTATATTCTGTTATTCTAATTCAAAATCCACCTTTTTTCAATATTTAATAAGAAAGAATTATAAATAAATGTCGGTACACAAAAGCGGATAATAGGCCATATTCTAAGGGTTTTAATTTGTTCTTTTCCCGATCCGATTGCTATCAGAACCAAAGACGCCAGTGATAATACCACAACCATAACAGTAACAATAAGATGCATAACATTTTGTGGATGTGATGCTGATTCTCCTGTTTTCTCAAAAAGGTATACATGGCAGAAATAATCTCCTTTCAGTCGTAATTACACGAGCGTTCGGTCGGTTTTGTCAACGAATGCATATTCTCTATAACAAAAAGGAACTCTATACCATTTCTGGAATAAAGTTCCTCATTAAAATATATTATAAAATAGCCCCAAATTTGAATGAAAGATTTCTTTTAATCCTTTTCAAGTGCCATTATATCCTAAACGTTTATTTCCACTGGATTATTAATCATATTCAAAAAAGCTTCATCTGCCTTCTTGTCGTTAGACAGCCACCCCTGCAGTACAGTGTACAATAGTAACCTGCGGTACTCCAGAAAGAGCCCTAATTGCCCCATCCAATACTCATCCAGCGTATTTTCTGTTCTGTAGCCTTCCATAAAATGACGATAGAATTCTTTCAACACCTCAGGTTTTGAGATTGGTGCCATCATCCCGCCGGTTACATCGAATAATAATCCCTGTATCGGTAACAGAATATCGTTCACAAAGAAGTGACATTCTGCACAGTCAAAATCTATTACTGTAATTTCCTTATCCGAAGCGATAATATTCATTTGGTGATTGTCATTATGAATAAATCCATATGTATCCCGGTTGATTGGTAAAGCCTTCAGTCTTTCTTTCATTTCCTGCCATTTGCCTTTGATAAAGTCATTAGGGGACATCCTTATGAAAGCATCTATCTCCGCCTCAAATCCATATCTGTCATCATCCACACAGGCATTTTTCCAGACCGGATATTCCTTGGCTGCCTTGTGCATCTTACCTGTAAGCTTTCCCCACTGGTACACAAGCTGTGAATTTTTCTGCAAGGCATTAACGTCAGGCCCCGTGCCCTCTACAAATTCCATCAGAGTAGCAATCAAAAATGTGTCACCATCTTTTGCAACTTCATATATATTTCCATTTTCATTCTTTAGGGGACTACCAATGTGAATGCCACATTCTCCAAGATAATGTGCAAACTCCAAAATGCTTTTCACATGCTCTTCATCAGAAGCCTGGGAAATCTTTAACACCAACTTCCTATTATTCTTTATTGCGGTGAAAACAATTCCATCACTATCTTCTCTTCCACCTGCAAGAAAAACAAGTTCTGTATACAGCAAACCAAATCTTGCCGCTAATTCTTTCTTAATCTCATCTTTTAATGGTTTCAATTCTATTCCCTTTCTCCTCAAAAATTCTGTCTATTTGGCATATTTTCCTTCAATCTTAATATAGGCAACCATCATTGCCAAAATCAAAATCACTACATCCAAAATTACAATTAAAAACAGTGGCGAGTTTTGTTCAATAAACAAAAATGGAAGACCTATTATTTCCAGAATAACTGCTGCCACAATCCACAATACAGATACAGCATTATTATAATGTCTTACAAAATGCCATAACCATGCTTTTTCTCCTTCTTACAATGGTTTTTGGGTCCTCTACAATTATAGCATTTGTTATTTGTAAGCTAAAGATTGTCCCCTGATAATTTACTATTTTTTTATTTTTCAGACTCCCCAATCTCAATCATCTCAAAACCTTCTCCATGAACCTCATAGGATTCCATAACCACAAAGAAGGATAATGGATCAGCTTCCTTGACGGCTTTTCTCACCTGAAACATTTCCTTACTATTGCAGGCGCACATAACCACTTCCTTTTTATCTTCCCTGTAACCACCTCTGGCCTCAAGAATTGTGCTTCCTCGCTGGCAGCATGCATCAATCACGTCACAGATTTCATGCCCATGATCCGTCACGATAAATGCCACTTTTCCAGAATTCAAACCGTACATAACCTTGTCCACAACAATTGCAAAAAGAAAATTAATTATCATTCCGTAAATTATTCCGTCCACATCACCAAACATTATTCCACCAGCCAGAATAATTACCATATCCGTAACAAATACAATATTTCCTATAGAAAGATGTGGTCTTACAGCCTTTATTGCCATTGTAATAAAGTCGGCTCCTGCCGTTGATGAATTGCGGGTGTAAATTATTGCATATCCAATTCCTATGAACACACCAGTACACAATGCAGCAAGCATTCTACTTCCCGCATATACTGGAAAAAGTGGTGCAGCATAATCGATAAACACTGAAGAAATAAGCATGCATCTTATAGAACTAATTAGAAATTTTCTTCCTAACAGACGATAACAAATAATGGCCAATGGTATATTCATAATTATTGTTGAAAAACCAATTGGAATACTAAACATTCTATACAGAATCATTGATATTCCAGAAAAACCGGTTAATGGAAACTCTGCCTGCATCGCAAAATTATAAATCCCTGCCGCAATAAAAATGCTTCCTGCCACCTCCCACAATATCTGTATAATCAATTCCTTTGCACTATGTATAAAATCACTCTTTTTCATACTCTTTGCCTCCGATAATGTTTTAACCAAAACAAAAAGAGCGCTGACGTATTATATTTAAGAAAAAATATAATACGCCAACGCTCTTTTAATTTGTCTGAATCTTAACACATTTTCAAATTATATGTCAACCTTTTGTATATTATTTTGCTTCCTTTGAAAATTTTTTATTTAAATTCCACCGCTCGCTTATGCGGTGGAATTCAGTCTCGCACACTGATTCTCAGCGGTCCGTTTCGCATGCCCAGAAATGAAGTATTTTTCGATAAGTTTAATCAATTATAGCAGAAAACAGGAAATTCTGCTAAAAAACATCCAGTAAAATCAGCAAAAAACAAAGTGTGGTGGAATTTACTTTTTCAAGTCAGCCACTGTATTTCACTGAATCGCATAATTTCGACTACAAAAGAAATTCTTGTATAATTTTTTCAACTTTCTCGACATCCAAAGGATGGTCTGCCGTCTCAAATGTTGCAATTAAGTCGATGGAAGGTATTATTCCATTATCACAATATAATCTTATTTTCTTGCATGCCTTGTTCCGATAGTCCTGATTATCCATTAGTCCGAAATGTTCCCAATACATTCTTTTTCCGGTAATAGGGTGCCTTACTGTAAAATCGGGATAGATATATATTCCATTGTCAAGAATTAGTTTATCCTCATACCGAAAAGGAATTCCATATTTATAGAGCATCATATCAATAATAACCTCTGATTTTGAGCGCAGATATTTTCCGCGGCTCCCCTTATAAACCAGATGTTCCGGATATCCAGCTCCACCCTCATACTTTTCCTCCATCCAGATTTTTAAATCTTCTCTCTCAACAGAAAACATTGGTTCCAACAATTTTCTCCATTCCTCATGTTTCAACAAATCATCTGCTTTCCCTTCAACTTTCTTCATCTGACGCTCGTAATATTTCAGTGCCTTCACCTGATGACTCAGCTCCTCGTATCTACTCACATAGTACTTTTTCAGCGCCAGTTTCTCCGCGAATTTTCTATTGCGCTTAGGGAGATAAGTTGCAGCATCTCCCTCCTTTATACAAAACCACTTATAATTCTTCCCATTCTTAGCACATCTCAAATCCTCTTTGGGCATCTTTTTTATAAGGGATTCAAGCTGCCTCATTTCTTGTTCGTTACACTGAATCATTCTATTTGCTTCACTGCATGTTAATTTCATTTTTCCTCCCTATCTTCTTGTATAGTTAATGCTTGCGTGGGCCTTTCACTGGAATTTTCCCTTGCTGGCCCACATCCACTTCCTCTGGCTTCTCATTCCTCTCCTTTCGTGGGCCTTTCACGAGTTTTCCTTCTCATTGGCCCACGCTCGACTCCTCTTCCACCAGTTCCGCCTTCCATTGTGGGCCTATACCGAGATTTCCTCCTCATAGGCCCACGCTCGCCACTTTTTCCATCATTTCCGCCTTCTATCGTGGGCCTTTCATTGAATTTTATATTCTACGACCCACGCTCCACGCTCCATGCTACTACCTCACCACCACAGAGCTCATATACTCTTCCGCCACAGTCTCTCCCGAACTTGAAATGATAATTGTTATTTCTCCAAGCTCGTCCGTGCGATATATTGTGCTTTCTGCTGCCTCAAGCCTTCCCAAAGTCCTGGCATGAGGATGTCCATATTGATTATTCTTTCCACAGCTAATCACAGCCACATCTGCACTAAGTGCATTAAGCCATTTATTGCAACTTGAATAGTTTGATCCATGATGATTAACCTTATATATATCCACATCAAGCATTCCTCCTTTTGCAGAACCATATTTCTCTACAAGCTGTTTCTCTATTCTGTCAGAAATATCACCTGCAAACATGGCTGATTGACCGTCATTATCCAGTCGAAATACCAGACATGAATCATTTATATCTTCTTCTTCCGAAGATAATGGAGCCAGAAAAGAAATAGTAAAGCTTGAATCTCTTATTGTCTTCCCTGCTTCAGCAAGCATTATTTTAATTCCCTTTTCCTTTGCCTTTTGAATAATTACACTGTTATTCCTGTCTTCAAAGGTTTGCTTCGACATAATCAGATTGTCTATTCTGATACCACTTTCCATTACATCAATTATTCCGCTGGTATGGTCCTTATCCCCATGGGAAATAATCCAGCCATGTATTCTACTAATTCCCTTTGACTTCAAGAATGGAACAAGTGTATATTTTGCAAGTTCTTTCTCACTGGCACTTCCTCCATCCACCATAAAGCTCTTACCGCTTTCAGTATAGAAATATGAACAGTCCCCCTGGCCCACATCTATAAAATCAATCTCTGGTGGCCTTTTCTGGGGACTTATGCCGTAAATGATTATAAGAAGAAGCGAAGCAAGGACTGCAACTCTCATCTTATTCCATGTGATATTATGAACCTCCCTGCCGCTCTCTGTCGTATCAGCCTTCCCCGATTTCTGACTATCCCAACGGCAGCTGATTCTGTAGAAAAGCTCCAGTACACTCACAAGGAAAAAATAATATAATGCAATTTTTTCTACAGAAGGCTTTCCAACCACCATCTGACTATATGGAAGCCTATTGACGACTTGGCAGATTCTGGTATAAATGTCTAGAATCACTCCGGCTGGATATACAACTATGCTACCTGCTTTCAATGAGAATAATCCCATAAGACTTCCTGTCAATCCTAATAAGATCACAGAAGAAAGCATGGGAAGAACAATCAGATTAATTACCAGAGAATACAGGGATATTTCATAGTAAAAGTAGGCTACAACAGGAAGCGTAGAAAGCTGTATTCCTGCGCTTACCAATAAACTATTAATACATCTGTACCTCCTGCTTCGTGGATCCATCTTCTCCGTTAGCTGTGTGTTCGATAGCGTTTTGTCTGATAGCAATATATCCGAAAGCCTTTTTCCCACATAGCAGATTCCTACAATTGCCATTACGGCAAACCAAATTCCTGAATAATCCAGGATAAATGGATTACCTGCTACCAATACCGTAACTATTCCGCCAAGGGTATTCAGCAAATCATTTGTACGCCCCAGTACCTGAGCCAGCAAAGCAATAATCAGCATTCCAATAGCCCTTTGGGTAGGTATGGACATACCTGTCATAATTCCATACAGAACGCTAAACATAATTGCAATCACACTTGAACCAGCAAATCCTATTCTTAACCGTCTAAGAAGTTTGTATAAGCCCATTCCTATAATAGAAATATGTAATCCCGAAATAGATAAAACATGGGCTATTCCTGCAGCAAGATATAAGGCCTTAATCTCCTCCTCCAGCTCATTTTTGTCACCGTACAGCATAGCCTCAAGTATTCCAGAATTAGGATCAGATATTTCAAGATTAATAATCTCTACCATTTTTATTCTTAATCTGTACAATACCTCTGCAACTTTGTACCTTCCTTTGTTAACTGCAAGTATTTTCTTTAAGCTGACAGCAAAATCTATGCCTTGAGCATAATAGAACTGACGTCTGTCAAAGCCGCCTTCATTTCTTGCCCTTTCAAATATCTTTAGTTGTCCCAATAGCTTTACTGAATCTCCGATAGAAACAAGGTCGGAATCAGAATATAAGATGATATGATTGCAGGCTGAAATCTCATTCCCCTGCATAAATGAACATTTGTCTAAATAAAAAATGAATTGTTTGTTTTTCTTTTCCTTTTTGTAAACATGTCCCCAAACTGTAACACATTCCCCGTCCTGCACAGTATCCATATACTCTGCTCTTTGGGTGAATGCCCTCTGCTGATGCATATATGATAGTGCAAAAGTAGTCAGAAGAATCAGACCTCCAACTACCTTCGCAACTTTTTTCGTGTTATCAAAACTAAGCAAAAATAGCACTAATCCAGCAACAGAACCAACCGGAAAAATCCATAAGGAGGTACTCCCATATAGATTTCCCATCAAGAAGAACATGCATACCAAAAGTAATGGTCTACTTTTAATTATTATCTTTCTCCTTTGGTGCTTGTGTCTCGTTTTCATCAGCATCTGTTTTAATCACCAGACTGTCATCTGGCGAATAAGTCGTATCCAGCTGATAATTATATCTAAGCTTTCTGTCTGTATTACCATTAATCTGTATCTGTACCTTATCAATATTAGGCAGTGCACACAGAGAGTTAACTATAGAAAAAAGAACAACATCTTCAGTAACTGCATCTGTCTGATTATTAATAAAGGTTTCATCAAAATTAACATAGCAAATGCCGTCTGCCACATTAATATTAATCAGATTAGCTCCTGATGGGATTGTTGCGACAAGACCGGAATCATTTGGTCCATCCATAAGCTTGTCAATTACAACCTTTTCAAGAGACTTATTGGCAACATAGCTTACAGTGCTCTTTTGCTCTATAAGACTTACCCCCTTTTTATCAGTAAAATAAAGGGTAAGCTCGGTTTCTTCAGTCTTGTTAATCTGAGAACCTGCATTCTCGATAAAGCTGTCAGCGTTCATATTGCCAATTGGAATACCATCACTGTTAACCAGTGGCTCACCATCAACATAGAAGTTAACATACACATATGGCTCAAACTGAACTATAGTTCGAACGATTGCTGCACGTGTTAACACTTCCTCTGTTGGTTCAAGCTTATAATACTTGTCAGTAAAATATACAGAGTATACTATTCCGCTGGTTTCAGAATGATCATACAGCTTGTCAGGAATTGTCTTTCTGTGCTTGGAGTCAAGGGGATCAGTCTGTAGCAAATCCAGCACATGAGCCACTTTATCCTTTGGTTTCTCAGGAAAATCCTCTATAGAATACTCATCTGCTTCAATTGCAGTGGCATCCAGATTCAGGTAATATACATTAACTGTTCCCTCTCCTTTTTTGTCCTTGCATCCTGCGAAAACAAGCAACATAAGAGGTAATAAAATCCATAATACTTTCTTCATTACAATATCTCCTACGCGATATAGTTAAGTGGAATTCTCACATCAAAGGTTGTACCCTCATCTAACACACTATAAGCCTTAATTGCACCTCTATGCATAAGAATTGAATTACGTGTAATAGCCAATCCAAGACCAGTTCCACCAATCTCCCTTGAATGAGACTTGTCAACACGATAGAATCTCTCATATATGTGCTCAAGCTCTTCTTCAGGAATTCCGATACCGGAATCCTCTACCTTCAGATAGAAATACTGATGATCTGCATTAAGGGATACATGTACCCAACCCTCTCCGTCATTACGATTATACTTAATAGCGTTTTCTATCAGATTTGTAAAAGCAAGTGTCAGCTTAACCTCATCTATCTCCGCTGATACAGGTCTAAAACTCTCAAGCACCAGTTCAACCTGCTGACGATCAGCAATTGGCTGAAGTCTCTTAAGGATCTGCTCCAAAAGATCATTGATGTTTACTGTCTCAATATTAAGATCAGCAGCAGACTTATCCATCTTAACAAGAGAAAGAAGATCATTAATTATCTTAGTCTCCCTCTCAATCTCGTTGGTAATATCTCCCATGAATTCCATGTACAGCTCCTTAGGTGCATCCGCTCCCATACTGTTAATGGAGTCTGCCAGAACCTTCATAGAAGTAAGTGGAGTCTTAAGCTCATGGGACACATTAGAAACAAACTCCTGACGGGATTCGTCCATAACCTTCATTCCATTAATAAGACTGTTAAAGTTCTCACAGATAGCTGCTGTTTCCACATAATTATTAATCTCAAGGGTATCTCCACCGTATCCTGATTGAATTCCTTCGATATCCTTTGCCATTTTTTCAAAAGGCTTAACAATAGCTATTGCCGCCAATACTCCAAAAAACAAAACTGCCACATCCAACAATATCTCAATTACTACTGCAACAGAGGTAAGAGTTGACATATTTGAAGAAATATTATCAGTAGTAGCACTAACCACCAAAACTCCCTTTACAGGTGCATCCGGCTTATCCGGATTGCTGATTGGAATTGTCATCTCAATATATCTATTCTCAGAATCCACTACAACAGATTCCTTTTTGCTAAAACTCAATATTACTTCCTGGGAAATAATTGTCTTGTGCAAATCAAGATTATATGTATCCTTTACAATCTTGAAATTCTGGTCTACAACAAGGATTCTACCCATATAGATATTCTTGAGTAAATCTATCTGTGCATCAATACCTGCAGTGTTCTCGTCCTCCTGCACCAGATAATCAGTCTTGGCAATCTGATTGGCAACAGAACGTGCCTGACTGATTACCTCACTCTTTCTTCTGTCCAAAGCTCTGGCTTCATACGAATTAAGGACTCCCACACAAAGCAGAGTCCCTGGAATTACTGAAACAGCAAAGATCAGTACAATTATTCTAAACTTTAAGCTCTTAAAAAAATCCAAAAAACGCTTATTCTTCAGCATTACAAAACCTTTCTATTACTTCTGAGTATAATAATATCCTACTCCCCACTTTGTATGAACATACTTAGGCTCGCTAGGATTACGTTCCACCTTTTCTCTCAGTCTTCGCACGTGAACATCCACGGTACGAACATCACCTGGGTAATCCTTACCCCAAACTAATTCCAAGAGGCTTTCCCTACTATAAACTTTATTCTCATTCTTAACCAAAAGATCTAATAACTCAAACTCTCTTGCAGTAAGATTAACCTCCTGGCCAAGGATAAACAGTCTTCTGTTATCACAGTCCAGCTTAAGATCACCCTTCTCAATTACAGATGAATTAACCTCCTTAGGCTTAGCTGGAGAAGTTCTTCTCATAATCGCTTTGATACGTGCTTTTACCTCAAGAATGTTAAAAGGCTTTGTAATATAATCATCGGCACCATATTCAAGACCTAAAATCTTATCTATATCATCGCCTTTTGCTGTAAGCATTACGATTGGCATATCAGAAAATTCTCTTATTGCCTGACAAACCTGAAATCCATCCATCTTTGGAAGCATAATATCAAGAAGAATCATATCATAGGTATTGGCTCTGGCCATATTGAGAGCCTCCTCCCCATCATATGCACAATCCACTTCCATTCCATCCTGTTCCAGGCTGAATCTAATACCTTTTACAATTAGTTTTTCATCATCAACAACAAGCACTTTCTTTGCCATATTAATACTCCTTAATTAACAGTTATATATTCCCTCATCTTCTCGAACAGAGAATTTCCAATACCTGAAACCAGCATAATATCCTCAATAGAAGAAAAATCACCATTTTCCTCACGATACTTTATTATGCTTTCAGCCCTACTCTCTCCTATACCAGGGATACTAATTAATTCTTCCTTGGTTCCGGTGTTAATATTAATCTTACCTTCCTCTGTGGAAGCCGCCCCGCTCTGCTCAGGGGTCTCAAGCTTTTCATCCACTGAAGGTACATATATCATCATTCCGTCACTCATCTGCTGTGCCTGATTCCAGTATTTCAGGTCTGCATCCTTAGTATATCCACCGGCAGCCTCAATGGCATCACAAACTCTTGACCCAGCAGGTAAATTATATACCCCTGAGTTCTTAACACAGCCGCAGATATAGATACAAATCTCAGAGCCAGATTCGCCTGCCGCTTTATCAGAAGTATCTGATGCCGCTTGGGAAGACTCGCCTGCATTTTCTGAAGACCTTGTCTTATCTAAGTCTCCTGTTTCTTGCGAATCTTTAGTCCCCTGACTTTCTTCAGACCTCATCACCTTCTGGCTGTTATCATCAAAATCCTCAATGGAATTACCACCACAAGCAAATAAAACCGTACACATACACATGCACAGCAATAAATTAATAATTTTCTTCAATTTAATTCTCCTTCCTGTATGAAAAGGAAGGAGATTCGGTGTCTGTTATTATTCTAACTATTTTTTTGAAGTATTACAAGAGTCTTTGTCAATTTATCTATCATCTCATCAACATGTTTTTCTTCAATGATAAGTGGTGGAACAAAACGAATAACATCGCTGCCTGCTGAAATAACAATCAGGCCATTTTCTAACGCCTTTGCTGCAACCTGTCCTACAGGAAGAGTACATACAAGGCCCTGCATTAATCCCATTCCACGTCTTGCTGTAATACAATCAAACTTTTCCACCAGTTCATCAAGCTTTTTCTCAAAATATGGTGTAATCTCATTAACATGCTTAAGTAAATCAAGCTTCTCAAACTGTTGGAATACAGCTGAAACTGCTGCCCCTACAAAAGGATTTCCGCCGTATGTTGTACCGTGGTCTCCAGGAGCAAGTGATTTATCTGCCACCTTCTGAGTCATAAGAAAAGCACCAACCGGAACTCCGCAGCCCAATGCCTTGGCACTAGTCATAATATCAGGCTTTACACCATACTTCTGCCATGCAAACATCTGGCCGGTACGTCCCATACCACACTGTATCTCATCTAAGATAAGAAGTATATCCTTCTCATCACAAAGCTTTCTAACCCCCTGAAGGAATTCCGGGTCAGCAGGATATATTCCGCCCTCACCCTGAACAGTCTCCATAATAATGGCACAGGTCTTGTCTGTCACCTGGCTTTTTATGCTCTCTAAATCATTAAATTCGGCAAACTTTACTCCAGGCATAAGTGGTTCAAAAGGCTCCTGATAATGTGCATTGCCAGTTACAGATAAAGCACCAAGACTTCTTCCATGGAAGGAATGATTCATTGCAATTATCTCATGTCCGGCATGTCCATCCCTTGTAAAAGCATATTTCTTTGCAGCCTTAATGGCACCTTCTATAGCTTCTGTTCCACTATTTGTAAAAAATACCCTGTCCATTTTACTGGCAGCAAGAAGCTTTTCAGAAGCCTCAATAATTGGAGTATTGTAATACAAATTAGATGTATGAAGAAGTGAATCCACCTGTTTCTTCAAGGAATCCTTGTACTCTGTATTATCATATCCCAAAGCACATACTGCTATTCCTGCTGCAAAATCAAGATATTCCTTGTTATCTGTATCGTAAAGATACACGTCCTTTCCTTGGTCTAAAACCAATTGAAATCTATTATATGTGTGAAGCAGGTTCTTCTCTGCCCCATCAATGTACCCCTGTTTATTCATGATTGAACTTATCCTCCTGATCTCCTAATATAGCTGTTCCAATTCCCTTGTTTGTAAAAATCTCAAGCAAGAGACAATGAGCAATTCTTCCATCAAGAATATGCACTCTTGAAACTCCGTTCTCAATAGCGTCGATACAGTTGTTGAGCTTAGGAAGCATTCCCCCGCCAATAAATCCGTCTGTAATAAGTTCTCTTGCCTCTGATACAGTAAGCTCTGAGATTAATGTGCCTGAATCCTTTGGATCCTTGTAAACGCCCTCTATATCTGTAAGGAAGGCAAGCTTCTCAGCTTCCACTGCTCTTGCAATGGCACATGCAGCATCATCAGCGTTAATATTATATGTATTATATTCATCATCCATTCCGATAGGAGCAACTATAGGAAGGAAATCCTTCTCAAGCATATCGAATAATATCTTAGGATTAACCTCTGTAATTTCCCCTACAAATCCAATATCCTGTCCGTCTGAAAGCTTTTTCTTAACCTTAAGAAGACCGCCATCTTTTCCACTTATTCCGATTGAGAGAACTCCTAACTCCTGAACCAGCTTAACTAAAGACTTGTTAACCTTGTTAAGCACCATCTCAGCAACCTCCATTGTTGCCTCATCAGTTTTACGAAGACCATTGATAAACTCTGGCTCCATGCCGATTTTCTCAACCCATTTGCTGATTTCCTTTCCACCACCGTGGACAATAATTGGCTTAAAACCTACCAGCTTAAGTAAAGTTACATCCTGAATCACCTGATGCTTAAGCTGTTCATCTACCATTGCTGATCCACCGTACTTAACAACAATAATCTTACGATTAAATCTCTGTATATATGGAAGTGCCTCAATAAGCACTTCTGCTTTTTCTAATACTTTATCCATATTTTTCTCTGACATATTATTCTCCTATTCTTACATGTACTGATTCCATGCATTTGACATTGGTCTATTTTGTATAAATTCTATCTATTGATTAAAGTTTGTAATATTGGCTTCATTTAAAATGAAGTCGTAGTAGTTTAAATCCTCTCTAAAGGTCCAGCCCTCTCCCTTCCAGAACTGATTACCTAATTCATTATTCTTAAAGGCAATAATATTGACCTTATTAATCCCTTCAGCCTGAAGTGCTCTCATGCAGGTAACAGCCATAGACTTACCAATTCCATGCTTTCTGTAATTCTCACTAACACATACATGGTACATGCATCCTCTTCTTCCGTCATGTCCACAGAGTATAGCGCCAACTATTTTGCCATCAGCCTCTGCCACTACACTTGTTGTAGGATTTCTCTTAAGAAATCTTGTCACTCCCTCCAAAGAATCGTCTATCGAACGAATTCCGAACCCATGAATACTCATCCAAAGGTCATAAACCTGCTCATAGTCCTCAACCTTCATTACTCTGATTTTAAAATTAATATTTTCCATATCTCCTGCCTATTCCGATTTAATCTATTATGGGAACATTGGAACAAGGTTAAGTCCCTCTGCCTCATCAAATCCAAATAAAATATTCATATTCTGAACAGCCTGACCAGCAGCTCCCTTTACAAGATTATCAAGAGCTCCAATCATAATAATACGGCCTGTTCTCTCATCGATTACAAAATTGATATCTACATAATTACTACCCTCAACCCATTTTGTCTCAGGTAACATTCCTTTTTTCAGTACTCTTACAAACTTTTCATTTGCATAATACTTATCATATACAGCCTTAACCTCATCGTATGTAGGGTAAGAACCGTCTGGCTTTTTCTTAAGAGTTGCATACTCTGTAGCAAGTATTCCTCTATTCATAGGAACCAGGTGAGGCGTAAAATTAATAAGAACCTGCTCTCCTGCAGCATAACCAAGCTGTTCCTCTATCTCAGGAGTATGTCTGTGGGTAGACACTCCGTATGCCTTCATATTCTCGTTGACCTCACAGAAGAGATTAGGTGTTTTAGCCCCTCTTCCGGCACCTGATGTTCCTGACTTGGCATCAACAATAAGTGTGCTAATATCAATAAGTCCTTCCTTAACTAATGGGTAGGCTGTAAGAATTGAACAGGTTGTATAGCATCCAGGATTTGCAATCAGTCTTGTCTCTGGAGTAACCTTGTCTCTGTTAATCTCACAAAGACCATAAACAGCTTCCTCTATAAACTGAGTACTCTTATGCTCAATACCATACCACTTCTCATATGTGGCAACATCCTTAATTCTGTAATCAGCACTAAGGTCTACAATCTTTACCTTATTAAGAATCTCCTCTGTAAGAATTCCTGCAAGATATCCCTGAGGTGTTGCTGTAAAAATCACATCAACCTGATCTGCAAGTTCGTCAATATTATCATCCAGACACTTTGCATCTACTATCTGAAAAAGATTACAGTAAACATCGGAATAATCCTGATCCACATAGCTCCTTGAACCGTACCAAACCACTTCTGCCTCTTTATGATTCATTAACAAACGCACAAGTTCTGCACCTGCATATCCTGTAGCACCAATAATTCCAACTTTAATCATATTTCATTCCTCATTTCTTTAAAATGTAGCTTATTATAATATAGTATAGCTTTGAAAATAAATAAAGAGAAAAAATATACAAACTTTTGAATATTTATACATTAATAATGTATATTTTTACACTTGCATATATAATTTACTTAGTATATATTATTTTTAGGATTATGAAAGAAAGGACACGACTATGAAAGATAAAGTTATTTTAGCGTATTCAGGTGGTCTTGATACTACCGCAATTATCCCTTGGTTAAAGGAACAGTATGATTATGATGTAATCTGCTGCTGTATCGACTGTGGTCAGGGCGAAGAGCTTGACGGTCTCGATGAGAGAGCTAAATACTCAGGAGCTTCTAAATTATATATAGAAGACATCGTAGATGAGTTCTGTGATGACTACATTGTTCCATGCGTACAGGCTGGTGCAGTATATGAGAACAAATACTTACTTGGAACTTCAATGGCTCGTCCTGGAATTGCCAAGAAGCTTGTTGAGATTGCAAGAAAAGAAAATGCTGTTGCAATCTGCCACGGCGCTACCGGAAAAGGAAATGACCAGATTCGTTTCGAGTTAGGAATCAAAGCATTAGCTCCAGACATCAAGGTTATTGCTCCATGGCGTCAGGATAACTGGACATTACAGTCTCGTGAGGATGAGATTGAATATTGTAAGAAACACGGAATTGATCTTCCATTCTCAACAGATCAAAGCTACAGCCGTGATCGTAACCTTTGGCATATCAGCCACGAGGGACTTGAGCTTGAGGATCCAGCTCAGGAGCCAAATTATGATCATCTTCTCGTTCTTGGAGTATCACCAGAGAAGGCTCCAGACGAAGGTGAGTATGTAACTATGACATTTGAAAAGGGTGTTCCAAAGACTCTCAACGGAAAGAGCATGAAGGTATCGGATATTATCCGCGAGCTTAATGTACTTGGTGGAAAGCATGGTATCGGAATTGTTGATATCGTAGAAAACCGTGTTGTTGGTATGAAATCACGTGGTGTATATGAGACACCAGGCGGAACTATCCTTATGGAAGCACATGATCAGTTAGAGGAATTAGTTCTTGATCGTGCCACAATGGAAGTTAAGAAGGATCTTGCTAACAAGTTTGCCCAGGTTGTATATGAAGGAAAATGGTTTACACCTCTTCGTGAAGCACTTCAGGCATTTGTTGAGACAACACAGGAATGTGTAACTGGTGAGGTTAAGTTCAAGCTTTACAAGGGTAACATCATTAAAGCCGGTACAACTTCTCCATACTCACTCTACAGTGAATCTCTTGCAAGCTTTACTACTGGAGATATGTATGACCACCACGATGCTGATGGATTCATCACATTATTTGGTCTTCCACTTAAAGTAAGAGCTATGATGAAGCTTGAAATGGAAAAGAATCAGAAATAAGACATGTAGACAGGACATAAAATAAGGACAAGGCTATTAGCCTTGTCCTTTTAATTTATCAATAATTTCCTGTTTCAAATCCAATGCCTTATCCTTGATATTTCTGGTTGTACTGCTGGAGGTAAGCAATCTGGAAACAATCTTTGATGCCATTTCAAACTTGCCCAATGTAAATGACATCTGTGCCAGAAGCATATCCATCGTAGATGAATCCATTCCACAGATTGGGAAGGATTCAGAGGCTACTGCTTTAAGCAAGCCATCATAAGCCTGCTGGTAGTATTCCATCTCTTCTTTACGTGTCAGCATTACTCCATGTGAAGACTCATCCATTCCGGAAGCAAGCATCTCCTCTGCTTTTCCTCTGCACAGCCACGCCATATTAAGACAGGTATATGCCTTCTCACTTACCTTTCCTCTCTTAACTACAGTGTTATAGAGGGACAATTTGTATTTATCCAAGGCATATTCGTATGTATAAACTTCAGGAACAAATGTAGTTGAAGGCTGAAACTTTGAAGAAACACCTTCTCTTATCATCTTAATCTGAACTGGTGATAAGTGTTGAAAATATTTGTTCATGGATGTATATCCACAGTACGGACAGGAAGTAATATTGTACTTAAGAGTATCAATCCCCTGATAATGTGGACGTAAATCTCTATCCGCTCCTACTCTTCTTGCTTTTGAAGCCTTTACTGCTATTGTCTGAAAAGCATGGTCACAAACTGGACAGGTCACAGTCTTTTGAAGCAGATAATCCTGCTCCTTAGGTGCTTCCACAACTTTTTCCTCTTTTTCAACTACCTTTTTCTCTTCTTTCTTTGGCTCATCATCAAAAAGATTGTCCATATCCAAAGAGCCCAATCCAAATTTCTCAAGTCCTGAAAATAAGTCACCCATATTCTTCACCTTTTCCCATAATTTTATTCGCAATAATGTATCACTAGTACCATTATATACTGTGGGGAAAACATTTACAAGGTTTGAAAGGTATTTTATTGTGACTTTTTTCCTATATCTCTATTCTTCTTTTCTACCTATAATAATGTGCTCGTGAGTGAACAGATGCTCGTTACAATACTCCCTGTTTCCTGCACATTTTGAGCAATATCTAAATGTAAGACTTGGGTCATCCTCATCAGTTCTTCCACAAATAGCACATTTATGATGCCCAATTCCTGAACCTGGTCTTGGCTTTGCAGGCTCAAACTGGGACTGGAACTGTCTCTGTCTTCTCTTCTGCTTGAAAGATACATGTGGTTTGTTTTTCAACACAAATATGAAGAGATTAATGAGTGCAAAAATCATTAAGGAAACATTAACGAGTCCATATAAAACTCCCTGACTAACAGGAAGGCCAAACTGATTTGCCAGAGCTACGGCTTTCTTAATAGAAGCAAATATCTCATATCCAAATTCTGCAAAAAACAGTATCAAGAGCCATTTCATCTTAATTGGCAGAACAAAATATAATCTCACCTCTGCCTCTGGCATAAAGAGACCAAGCATCATGTACATACAGAACAAAATGAAATACATATTAAGATCAACACTGTGGCCTGTAATTATATAAATAAGAATTGAACCAACAATATTAATTAATATACCTGTGAAAAAGTAAAGGTTCATCCTGTAGGTGCCAAAAGCTGCTTCAAGGCTTGACCCCAGTGATAATAGACAAACAATAAACAAAAGGGTCCATAAAGAAGCCCCTCCCACTGGAATAAATACCCAGCTTATTATTCTCCATATCTGCCCCCTAAGTATGGAAGCCATGTCAAAGACCAGAAGATTAAGAACCTGTGGACTAAATGCATAGAAGGCATAACCGATCAGTGTAAAAATAATAAAAAGTCTTGTAATATTTGGTATGGCATATTTGCCGAATTTCCTCTCGAATTTACTCATATCATTTCACTCCAATATTATTTGATATAGGCAACATTATAATTATTTCTATTCATTTTTGTCAACGAACAGGCATATTATTAACAAATTCTTTAGAATTAATACCCATTGTTTTTTGTCAGTTTGTGTCGTATAATTATTAAAGTTTGCATTTAAATTATATATGGAGGATATTCTATGAAAATGAAATGTTTACATAAGTTGGGAATTGATATTGGTTCTACTACTGTTAAGATTGCAGTATTAGATTCGGAAAATAACATACTGTTCTCAGATTATGAGCGACATTTTGCTAATATACAGGAAACATTGGCAGACCTTATCCGCAAAGCCTATGATCAGTTAGGAGAGCTTGAAGTATCCCCAATGATTACAGGTTCCGGTGGACTTACTCTTGCCAAGCATCTTGAGGTTCCATTTGTTCAGGAAGTAATCTCTGTTTCAACAGCGCTTCAATACTATGCGCCACAGACAGATGTTGCAATTGAATTAGGTGGTGAGGATGCCAAAATTATTTACTTCGAAGGTGGTAACGTTGAACAGCGTATGAACGGTATTTGTGCTGGTGGAACCGGTTCATTTATCGACCAGATGGCAGCACTTATTCAGACAGATGCTTCTGGACTTAATGAGTTTGCCAAGGATTATAAAGCTATCTATCCTATCGCTGCAAGATGTGGTGTATTTGCCAAGACAGATATCCAGCCACTTATTAACGAGGGAGCAACAAGAGAAGATTTATCTGCCTCAATTTTCCAGGCTGTAGTAAACCAAACTATCAGTGGACTTGCCTGTGGTAAGCCAATCAGAGGACATGTTGCATTTCTCGGTGGACCACTGCACTTTTTGTCAGAATTAAAAGCCTCCTTCATCCGTACTCTTAATCTGGATGATGAGCATGCAATTACACCAGATAATTCTCATCTGTTTGCAGCTATTGGTTCTGCACTTAATTATAAGGAAGATTCTGTTTCATCCCTGACTTCTCTTCTTAAGAGACTTTCAAGTGGAATCAAGATGGAATTCGAAGTTGCGAGACTTGAACCTCTTTTCAAGGATCAGGCAGAATATGATGAATTTACAGAGCGTCATGGAAACAACCATGTTAAGACAGCTGATTTGGCAAGCTATAAGGGTAACTGTTATCTCGGTATTGATGCAGGTTCAACAACCACCAAGATTGCTCTTGTAAGTGAGGATGGAGATCTTCTTTATTCCTTCTATAGTAATAACAACGGTAGCCCACTTGCTACTGCTATCAGATCAATTCAGGAGATTTATTCTCAGCTTCCAGAGGATGCACACATTGTTCATTCCTGCTCAACAGGTTACGGAGAAGCCCTGCTTAAGGCTGCTCTTATGCTTGATGACGGAGAGGTTGAGACAGTTGCACACTACTATGCTGCTGCATTCTTTGACCCTGAGGTAGATTGTATTCTTGACATCGGTGGTCAGGATATGAAGTGTATCAAGATTAAGAACCAGACTGTTGACTCTGTTCAGCTTAATGAGGCTTGTTCTTCAGGCTGTGGTTCCTTTATTGAGACCTTTGCTAAGTCGTTGAACTTCTCAGTTCAGGATTTTGCCAAGGAAGCTCTCTTTGCAGAGCATCCAATTGATCTTGGAACACGTTGTACGGTATTTATGAATTCAAAGGTTAAGCAGGCTCAAAAGGAAGGAGCATCTGTTGCAGATATTTCTTCCGGACTTGCATACTCTGTAATTAAGAATGCTCTCTTCAAGGTTATTAAGCTCTCTGATGCCAGTGACCTTGGCAAGAACATAGTAGTACAGGGTGGAACCTTCTATAATGATGCAGTTCTCCGCAGCTTCGAGCGCATTGCCGGAGTTCATGCAACAAGACCTGACATTGCAGGTATTATGGGAGCCTTCGGTGCAGCACTTATTGCCCGCGAGCGTCACGAGGCAGGTTATCAGACATCAATGCTCACTATCGAGCAGATTAACCAGCTTTCATATACTACAAAGCTTGCAAGATGTCAGGGATGTACCAACCACTGTCTCCTTACCATCAACAAGTTCTCTGATAACCGTCAGTATATTACAGGTAATAGATGTGAGAAAGGACTTGGAAAAGAAAAGAATAAAGAGAACATTCCAAACCTTTTTGAATATAAAAATAAAAGAATATTTGACTATGAGCCTCTTAAAAAGGAGGAAGCAAAACGTGGTACTGTAGGTATTCCACGAGTTCTTAATATGTATGAGAATTACCCATTCTGGGCTACCTTCTTCAAGGAGCTGGGCTTCTCAGTTGTACTGTCACCACAGTCAACCCGCAAAATTTACGAGCTGGGTATTGATTCTATTCCTTCAGAATCAGAGTGTTATCCTGCCAAGTTAGCCCATGGTCATATTAGCTGGCTTATTAGTAAGGAAGTAGATTTTATTTTCTACCCTGCTATTCCATATGAGCGCAATGAGTTTCCAGATGCTAATAACCACTACAACTGTCCTATTGTTACTTCTTATTCTGAAAATATTAAGAATAACGTGGACGAAATTACAAATGGAGAGGTTCGTTTCCTTAATCCATTTATGGCATTTACAAGTGAAGAGGTTCTCTCAAAGCAGCTTGTTGATGTGTTTAAGAAAGAATTCGACATTCCGGAGTCAGAGGTTCGAAGTGCAGCTTCTGAAGCATGGAAGGAACTGGCAATGACTCGTCTAGAGATGCAGAAAAAAGGCGAGGAAGTTCTTAAATATATGGAAGAAAATGGCCGTCGTGGTATAGTTCTTGCCGGACGTCCATATCATGTTGATCCAGAAATTAACCATGGAATTCCAGAGCTTATTAACTCCTACGGTATCTGTGTTCTTACAGAGGATTCGGTATCACACCTTGGCAATCTGGAGAGACCACTTATTGTAATGGATCAGTGGATGTATCATTCGAGACTTTACTCTGCAGCTAACTTCGTTAAGACAAGGGAGGATCTTGATCTTATTCAGCTTAACTCTTTTGGTTGTGGACTTGATGCTGTTACAACAGACTGCGTAAGTGATATTCTTACTGGTTCAGATAAGATTTATACCTGCCTCAAGATTGATGAGGTAAACAATTTAGGTGCAGCAAGAATTCGTATACGTTCGCTGCTGTCTGCTATCCGAGTTAAGGAAAAGAAACAGGAAAAGCGTACAATTCGCCCTGCAAACTATGAGCGTGTTGTATTTACAGAGCAGATGTTTAAGGATGGATATACTATTATTTGTCCTCAGATGTCACCAATACATTTTGACATTCTCGAGCCTGCTTTCCAGGCTGCCGGCTATAATCTTGTTATTCCGGATGTACCTGCCAGAGAATGTGTAGATGTAGGTCTTAAATATGTTAACAATGATGCATGCTATCCTTCACTTATCGTTATTGGACAGATAATGGCCGCTGTCATGTCAGGTGATTATGACATGACACATACTGCCATCCTTATCTCCCAGACAGGTGGTGGCTGTCGTGCTACTAACTATATTGGCTTTATCCGTCGAGCATTGATTAAGGCCGGATACCCAGACGTACCGGTTATCTCAATTAACATGGTAGGACTTGAAAAGAATCCGGGCTTTAAGCTTTCACCAAGCCTTATCCAGCATGGTTTATATGCCCTTGAGTTTGGTGATATTTTCATGAGATGTCTCTACAGAGTAAGACCATATGAGCTTGAGCCGGGAAGTGCCAACGCCCTTCATGAGAAGTGGAAAAAGAGATGTATTGAATTTGTAAGCAGTACAAAATGGCTTTCACATAGCAAGTACAAAAAGATGTGTCGTGAAATCATTCGTGACTTCGACAATCTTCCAATGACTGATGAAGTGAAACCAAGAGTTGGTGTCGTAGGAGAGATTTTAGTTAAATTCCTTCCTGCTGCTAACAACTATGTAGTAGATCTTCTTGAGGCAGAAGGAGCTGAGGCTGTTGTACCTGACCTTACAGACTTCCTTCTCTACTGCTGTTACAACAACAACTTCAAGGCTGATTACCTTGGAACTTCTAAGAAGGTTAAGAAATTAAACAACAGATTAATCAAATTCTTCGAGTGGATGCGAAAAGCAGCTCGTGATGAATTTGTAAAGAGTAAGCATTTTGAGCCTACTGCATATATTGAAGATCTTGCTAAGCTTGCTGAGCCAATTGTTTCAATTGGTAATCAGACTGGTGAAGGCTGGTTCCTTACAGGTGAGATGCTTGAGCTTATTCACCAGGGAGCAACTAACATTGTATGTGCACAGCCATTCGCCTGCCTTCCAAACCATATTGTTGGAAAAGGTGTAATCAAGGAAATTCGTCATGAATTCCCAGAGGCAAATATTGTAGCAATCGACTACGATCCAGGTGCTTCAGAGGTTAATCAGCTTAACCGAATTAAGCTTATGCTTTCAACTGCTCAGAAGAATCTTAAGAAGCAGCAGGAAAACAACAAATAATTTGATTTAAATATAAAGCTCCCCAAACTTCTACAAATAGAAATTTGGGGAGCTTTTTAAATTACACTATTGTTGCTGTTTGACCCTATCTGTCTTTATCCTCGCCTCTGTTTAGAAGCACTGCAATTATCAGCATAATCAGTATAGCTACAATTGCAAAGATTAAATCCAGATAACAGCTTCCAAGTACTACTATTATCAGATCAATAGCTGTGGCAATTGTCAGTACAAGCAATGCCTGTTTATTTCTCTTTTGGCCTAATGCAAAGGCGATAATTAAAGCTATAATTGAAGCTGTAATGGATACTGCAAGAATAATCCAATGCCAGAAGCAGTTCTCTTTGTCTCTACTGTCCACGCTCTTCTTATCATCCTGAGATGTACTGTTGTCGTCTTGGGTATCTGTCTTACTATCAGGTTGTAAGGTATTATTCTTGTTGCCATCATCATTATTGCCATAAGAGTAATCGGTGTTATTATTATCACTAGTGTTACCATTATTGTCATCCGCGCTATTATTGTCTCTTCTGTCATCATCACTGTCATCCACATTATTATCATCTCTATTGTCGTCCTTGTCTCTATTGTCGTCCTTGTCGCCATTGTCATCTTTGTCGTCACTATCGCTGTCAGATGAAAGCTTAACTGTAACCTTACAGGTATCAGTCTTTCCTCCATCTTCTGTGGTAACTGTGATGATTGTGGTTCCATTTGCTACTGCAGTCACCTTACCCTTCTGGTTTACCTTTGCAACATTTGTGTCACTTGAAGACCATGTAACATTCTTATTGCTTGCGTTTTCTGGTGTAATAGTAGCAGTAAGCTGTGTGGTTCCATTCTTTTTTGTAATAGTGTCTTTGTGCTTATTAAGCTTAACACCGGTAACTTTCGCAGACTCATCGCCTGGACCTGGGTCTGCCGGTATATCCTTGTAGGCAATTGCATAAGTAGAGAATTTGTCTGTCTCAAATGTAAAATCTCCACTTGCCTCATTGAATATTCCGCTTAAAGTGTCTACCAAGCTTTCACCTGTAGTTTCATCTGAATGAAGTCTGATAATCTTGTATTCACGAATCAGATTAATATCATGATTCAGCAAATCAGCCGGAATCTGAATCATTACTTTAATGGCAATTCCAGGTTCATGAAGCTGTGTCTTTTCATTGTCACCTACCTGCTTAAACAGTTCTATGTCGAAGTAAGTAATCGTTGGATTATCTCCCATAACAGCGGCCGCAGCGTTTTGAATAGTCTGCTTATCTTCTTGCGAAATCCTGCTTTCGTCTGTACTATTTACTTCCATCCAGACTCTTGCATTTTCTCCATTTTGGATAGCTGTTCTCTCTTCAGGTGTGAAAATATTAGGAGCATCTAAAAGCTCTGATTTCGAATTATCAAGGCTTGCAGACTCAATTGGTGCAGTAGCTGATACCTCTGCATCTTTTTCTAATGTTCCGGTACCTGGAACTTCTGTACTTCCAAGTGCCGAGATGGTTCTGACTTTCTTACATCCACAGCCTCTTGTACAGAATGTCTCTTCTTTTCCTTCTTCTGTCGCTGTTGCTTCCTTTTTAACTGTCCATGCACCAGACCAGTCATGTCCCAATTTTTCGATTATCACGGTCTTCGTCTGTGCTGCAAATGCCACATTGCTAAATGTTGCCGTGTAGATGCTTTCTCCATCTGTCTCACAGGCTGCTTCTCTTGTCACTTCATATGTTGTATTTACAGTCTCTGTCTCCACATGGCTTTCGTCTGTCCTGCAGATCCGTGTTGCGGTTACCTGTGAGTTATCATCACTCCACTGATAGGTCACTGCGTTCCAGTCGTGGTCACGATTCACCGTTATGGTCACGGTTACGACGTTTCCTGCCTTGTCAGTTGCCTTAATCACAGCCTGACCTGTTCCTGCTGGAATGGTGTAGCTTCCCTCACTATCCAAGGTCACTTTTGTTCCATTGACTGTTACATCCTTCAGGTTGTCATCGGTTACCTTAAAAGTTACCGCTCCACAGTAGGTCTTACCATTTGTGACTCCGCTGATTACTGGAGCTGACTGGTCAAGAGTCTCCCATTTCGCATATAGCTTAACGCCGGATTCCGGAACCTGGTCATTTGCAACATCCCATGCTGTATCGTCCGTACATGCTGCACTTGTGTACCAGCCTTCAAAGCTGTAAAAGCCCTGCTCTTCTTCTAACAATACCGGTTCCACTGAGCTCGTTGGTGCACCTTCAAACAGTACATGATCTCCAATCTTTACCATCATATTGGCTGGGGCTACACCCACGCCATTATTGTTAAAAGTAACATCTGCATAATCGGATTTCCATTTTGCATAAAGGGTGATTCCGCCCTGTGGTACTGTATCTGTGGCAAAATTCCATTTTGTCTCGAAAGATTCATCTGTATACCAGCCATCAAATACATAAATGGTTCTATCCTCGAATGGTTTCTCAGGCTCTTCAATCAGTTCTCCTTCTGCAAGGATACGTGGTGCAACGGCTTCATCTCCATGTCCCTGCATATCAAAGAATACATTTGCTTCCCCGTCCATCCACTTGGCATAAAGGGTGGTATCATCTGGAATATCCCAGGTGCCGACAGGCTTGCCATCATAGCTGTAATACTGCTTTCCAAAGGATGAACCATCGTAAGTAAAATATCCAAGGAAGGTGTATCCGGCTTTGGTTGGTACTGTTACGGCTTCCGGACTTGTGGCAAAGGTTACGGTAAGCTCTCTTCCTTCGCTGCCGCCTGTTCCGCCATTGTCATCAAAGGTTACTTTATAGTCCTTAGCCTCCCATAAGCCATAAATCATGATGTTTTCTGCCGGCATGGTATTGCTGTCAAAATTCCATGGAGTAGTGCCTTCTTCATCTGCGTACCAGCCTAAGAAATCATAGCCCGGTTCGGTTGGCTTCTGGATACCGGCTGTTGTCGGATCAAAGTCAGGCTCTGTAATAAGTGCGCCATAATCTACTCTTGCGGTAAATGGGCTGTTCTTGCGTCCGCCCAAAGTCTCCGCTTTGGCTGCAAAGTCATCATAGCCAAGTCCATTGGCATCAAATTCTACCTTGTACTGGTTGACTGACCAGTTGGCATAAAGCGTTACATTCTCTGCCGGAATCACACTGCTGTCAAAATCCCATTCATTAAATCCATCAGGATCTTCAAACCAGCCATTAAAGGTATATCCGGTCTCCGTTGGTGCTGTTGGTTCTGCTATAGTAGTTCCGTAAGCTGCATCTACAGGTTCAGGAGCTCTTCCATGTCCCTAATTGTCAAAGATTACAGTATATTCATTTGGAATCCACTTTGCATAGAGGGTAAATCCTTCTGCCCCTACGGTGTCATTATCAAAATTCCACTTGTCGCTGCTACTTACTGCTGCACTCTTGTACCAGCCACCAAAGGTATAGCCCTTCTCTGTCGGCTGTGTCGGCTGTTCTAACTTAGTTCCCGGCTCTGCCGCTACTGCGTCAGGTATCTTATTGCCATGTCCGTTTCCATTATAGGTTACGGTCACGGTGAATGGACTCCATGTTGCAAAAAGTGTCATAGAATCTGTCACGATATCCGTATCACAGTTCCAAAGGTTTTGGCCCTCATCGTCCCTTGCCCAGCAGTCAAATACACGGTTTGCAGGAATATCTGCTGGTTTAAGGGTTGCTGAAATATTTGATTTCAGTTCTACATAGCCTGACTCTGGTGCTGTTCCATAGCCATTGGCATCAAATGTCACCCATACCTGAATGCTTCCGCCATTTTCTGTTGCTGTATGGTCTGCACTTACAATGCTTCCCTTACTGTAAAGGACGGAGCCGGTAGAAGATGTTATGGTTGCACTACCATTATTTATTATTCCAAGGTTGGTAATGGTTGTGTTTACTAACTTTAAGTCTGCACCACTTTCTAATGTCAGCTTATCAGAGATTCCGAGTGTTCCCGCAAAATCCGATAAGGTGGTAGACTTCCGTAAAGTAATGGACACTGCCGGTCCGGTTGCTTCTGCAACTGCAATTGCTTCTGCAAGACTTCCATAATAGGTACCTGCCTGTCCTGCAATCGTCCATTTTGCTTCTGCTTCTTCACTTGCTGACCATTGTGCAGTTAACACCAGCTTTCCGCTCATAACTGCCTTCTGACCTGAGGTGTAGTTTCTACTATCTGAACCGCTCCAGCCTGCAAAGCTGTAGGTTACTCCATTGCTTTCATTCGGTTTATACAGATTGCCCGGTGTCAAAATGGTTGCTTTCTGGCCTGCCAGATACAGCTTACTATCCTGCGGTACACTTCCAAGTGCAGAGCCACTAGCGTAGGTCACCGTGTAAAAATCAAGTGCTGCTATGGTATTTCCGGTCGAAAATCCTACGGTTTTTCCAATATCTTCTCCATTGACATAAACCTGATACATGGTATCTGCTCCAAGGGAGGTTACCTGGTAGATTCCTTTGTTGGATTTTACCGGGCGGATGACTTGGTCGCTGCCTACGGCTCTCATTTCTACAGAATCCACATCAGCTTCACTTCCATCCACCTTTGTCTTGATAACTACTGTATAGTAGCGAATCTCTGCGCTGTTGCCATTTGCACTAAAGCTTACTGTTTTTCCTGAATTGTTATTTCCAAACCATACCTGATATGCCGTATCGGAGCCATTGCCCAATAACTCATACTCTCCCGGCTGTACCTGGGACATGGTAAGGGTTTCCTCACCTGCCTTTAAGTATGCCCTGCCTAAACGGTCTGTTCCTTCATCATCCTGATATACCTTCACCGTTACCTTGTAGCGGTCAACGGTGGCGGTATTATTGCCATTCTTATACTGAATGGTCTTTCCGGTGTCCTCACCGTCTACCCACACATGCCAGATGGTATCATCACCATCTATGGTAGATACCTGCCTATTGTCGGTATAGTTTCCCTCATCCTTAAGACCCGGAGTACGTGTATCAGAATCTGTCTTTAATTCAATGGATTCCACATTTTCAGGTAGTCCGTTCATATTGGTATAGACATCGATGCTCTGGTAATATACAGCGGCAGTATCTCCGCCAAAGGTTACCTTCTTTCCGCTATCCTTTCCATTCACATAGACATTGTACTCTCCGGCTGCTTCCGAGGTATCTGCCATAAAGGTATAGTGCTCGTTCTTTCCATCATAAGCCATGGCAAATTTCTTATTGCCATCCTGATAAAGTTCTACACTGTCGGCTCTTGCTTTCTCCCCGTCCTGATATACTTCTACGGTTGCTGTTGCATAAGTGCGCTCTTGCTCAAAGGATTGTCCTTCAATCTTAAGCACTCCACTTCTTGCTTCCACACCTTCTGTCTCTACCCATACAGCCGTTAAGGTAACATCGCCATATGCTCTGTTTAAAGGAAGCACTGCGCCTGCCACATAAATAGCATCCTGCGTAAACGGCGTAGTTCCATCCTCCATATTTCCACCTGTATAGGCGCTGCCTGGTGTGGTTACCTGCCAGCCCTTAAAGAAATGCTTGCCGCCACTGGCAACCGGTGCCTTTGGCATCGTCACGGTGGTTGCAGAATACATGTAGGTTCCATTACTTGGTCCGGTTCCGTCTTTTATACCAACATCTCCTGTGTTATAGGTAATGACATTGCTCTCTTCCTTCCAGATAGCATAATATTTAATCTCTCCTCCATCATCAGCAGTCAGATTCTTATATTTCATCTGCGTGATTCCAAGATCAGAACCTGTCGTGGAACTTCTGTTTTCTGACCAGCCAATAAAGTCATAGCCTTCCTTGGAGTCTGCCGTAGGATAATCGTATTCTACGTCATAGGTAGAGGTTATCGACCCGCCGCCCAAAATATCTTGATCTTCCGTAGATTTATTCTCATAATAGGTAACCGTATAGTGATGAGGCTCCCATTTTGCCAAAAGCGTGATTCCGAAATCAGAATCCCCATCATCATCCACGTTAGACTCCGGATCTAAGGTCAGATATCCATTTGCATCAAAATACTGTGTACCTGCGGTATCATAATAACCCAGGAAATCATAGCCTGTCCTTGTCGGTGGCGTGATCGGAGTTCCTGATGGCGCTCCGTTCGTGATGTATCCAAGCGGTTGCGTACAGTTTAAATCTGAATACCAGCCGGAATCATATTTCTGATAAACAGTCGTGGTTCCAGACTCCCATCCAGCGGTATCACTATGGTTCTTATCCAGAGTCAGCGTACACTTTTTCGCTTCCCATACAGCGTAAAGGGTAGTGTTGTTCGCATCATAATAATAGGTACCATTTCCTTCTGCGTCCCAATCAGAATTACAAAGTCCACCCTGACTAGCAGTGGTCTGGTTATAGTGCCAGCCCATGAATTTATAGCCTGTTTTGGTCGGTTTCTTATCGGTCAAAGCATTCGCATAAGATGAATTCGTATACACAGTCTGCTGAGCAGCGAAACCTGAACCTAATGTTCCTCCGTTGGCGTCGTAGGTAAGTGTTGCGATTCCCGGATTAGCTTCCTTGGTGGCATTCTCTTGATAGTTCGTGTTAATCGTTACGCTTGCGCCTGTATCAGTACTTACCGAATAGGTTCCGGATTTCTGGAATTGTCCGTTTGTTCCTGACTCACCTCCCTTGCCATCTGAACATTTATCTGTAATATACAATCCATCCGTACGACCGGCACTATTTGGTGCAGTACCACCATTTCCTCCCTGTGCCTTCCTTACGATCACATCCGGAGCATTATGGGAATCTCCCTCCATCGCGGCGGCGCCTCCGCCACCGCCGCCTCCGCCGCCGCCACTGGCACCTCCGGAGCCAATGGCACTGGCATGGGTTCCTGCACCGCCGCCTCCGCCGGCGCCGCCTCCGCCTTCGATTTCTCCTGCTCCATAAGAAAAGTTGCCTTCTAAAGGTGTTCCTGCTCCAGCCGCACTTCCACCTTTTCCCGCTGTCGCAGTAACCGAAACAGAATCAAGGACAATCAGATTTCCGGCTGGACTAGCAGCGTTTCCGGCTCCTCCGGCTCCTCCATCACCTCCACTTGCGTATTGTGTTTTTAATTCCCTCTCCAAGAAGACCCCTGCTCCACTTGTTCCGCCGCCTCCGCCGGTTTGACCATCCGTTCCTATGGCTGCGCCACCACCTCCGGCTCCGTTTCCACCAACACCGCCTTTGTATGAATATACCTCAAAAGCTTGGGAGTAATTTCTGCTACGTTCTCCATTTCCTCCTGCTCCGGCGTCAGCTCCATTTCCTCCTGTAACCGTTACTGTTCCTTCGCCACGGAGAATGAGGGTCGCATTTTTCGGCAGGTTAATCGCAGCCTGGCCGCCTGTTCCATATCCTTTGGTTCCACTTTTTCCTGTAATATTAAGCTCCACACCCTTTTCCAGATAGAGTACTACCGGGTCTCCCGTTCCTACTTTCATCTGTCCGGTAAAGGTTTTACTCTGAGTCAGATAATATGTATTACCTGCTTGCAGGGTATAGCTTTTATTTGTTGCATTATCAACTATCGTGTCATCAAGACAGGTACCCTTCTTATACCAAATGGTTGCAGCCTGTACATCTACACTTGCCAAGGTACTGGTAAGTAGCATAACTACTGCAAGAACTCCTGCCAATCCCTGACGCAGTCTCCTATTTCTGCGTAACCACAACACACCTGCATTTCCCTGTACATTTTGCAATCCAATGATTCCTGCCAGTCCTGCGCAAAGTAATGCAAGTAAGAAGGCGAATGATACCAGATTCGAATTGGTCAGTGTGTCCGTAAGACTGCTTCCATCACTTCCACCTGTTCCGCTTCCAGTTCCGCTTCCACCATCTGCTGGCGGAATGACTCCTGCTGGTTCCTCGTCCGTGGTATCTTCTGGGGTTTCTTTGTCTGTAGTATCTTCTGTGGCTTCTTCGTCTGTAGTATCTTCGGATGTTTCCTCGGTGCTTTCCTCGGCGGCTTCCTCGGTACTTTCCTCGGATGCTTCCTCGGTACTTTCCTCGGCGGCTTCGTCTATGGTTTCCTCTACAGAATCCACTGCTCGTTCCAATCCAAAGGTTGCCGCATCAAAGTTCAATCCAAAATATGCCATGGTAAGTGCATTGGTATCAGATTCTACGGTCGAACCAAAGATACGTATCTGGAGCGTATGATTCTGTTCAGGATCTTTCACTTTCATGACAAGTCCCGTTCTTAAGAAGTTCTCTGCCTCTGTCACAGTAGCTCCGCTTGGGAAGCTGATTGCTACACTTCCATTTCCGGTTGCAGGATCGATGGCATCATAGATTGCATAGCCTTTATCTGTTTCATCAGAGGAAATATTTCCATCGCTACCGATACCTGTTAAGTATACTTTTCCATTAGTCACATCGATGACTGCAAAGCTGATTGGTGCTCCAACGGTTGGATATCCTGTAATGGCAAGATTCTGTAACTTGTAGAAGTCACCTGCACCATTTACGGTTCCATCTGCATCACATTTTACATAGCCAGTAGTAATTTCAACATCTTTTTCCTCACCCTGAATTGCCACTGCCGGTTCGGAATATCCTGCATAAAGCGTCGTTTCAGTCACTACAGGTATGCCAAAGTCATATGCCGGTTCTACTCCAATGAGTGTTTCCACATTTTTGCCAGTCATCCAACCCTTGAAGGTTCTACCGCTGTGATATGGTGCTCCCGGAGCGTGTGCAACCTCTCCTTTTTTCACCACCTGAGTGAGCATCAGACTTCCTGCATCATAATAGCTGACAGAATAATATTCTGCGCTTCCGTTCTGGTTCACTTTTCCAACGGTAATTCCGGTATCCGAACCGGAGATAGAGCCACCAATTTTTACCTGATAGCTGTCCACATCTGACACTTTATGTACATAATTATAAACGTATTTCTGACTAGAGGTATCATATCTTAAGACATAGGACTGCTCAGTGCCATTCCACAGGCTGACACTTGCGCCACCCCAAGGTACGTCATCCTTTTTCACATCCATGGTAATCTTATAATATTCTTCCTCTAATTTGGTCTTACCATCGTCATAGCCTTCCTGACTTACGACATAGCTGTCCCCGGTTGTAATACCATTGATAAATAACTCAAACTCATCATCACCGGTATTTCCCTGCATCAGCTTGGTATAGGTCGTCTGATTGCCATCTGTACTCTTATACTCAAGGTAATGCTTTGCCATACCATTCTGCTGTAAGGAAACAGATGCATCCGTCCATGCTGAATCGTAGGTCAGCTTCAGTGTCACGTTATAGTATGGAATCGTCTGTCTTAAGGTTGACTCTTCCTTCAAATCCATCTGATACTGGCTTCCCGCATCCTCGCTGTTTACATACACATCATACTTATAGTTGGCATTTTCCCCTATCTGTTCCAATACGATTGCCTGATATTTCTTAGGACCCTCATCATATTTCAGATAAGCCTGATTCAGACCGTCCTGTCGCAATACTACGTTTCCAATATCTGCCGGTGCATTGTCTATGGTTGTCTCTACCTCTACGCTGTGATATGTAAGAGTCTCAGTAAACACATTTGCTTTGTCAGGCTTTGCCGGAATGGTTATGGTTCTTCCGGTTCCACTTCCATTCACATAGATATCGTAGGTTCCGATTCCTACACCATGGTATCTGTCATTCTTATCATCCAGATAATGACTGTAGATTCCGCTTGTATCTTCTTCCTGTAAGGTAAATTTCAGATATCCATTCTGGTACAATTCCACCGTTTGTCCTGTATATCCACTGCCATCTAAGGTCAGGTTCACAACTGCCTTCTGCGGAACAGGAACCCAGTTGGCAAATAGTCTCGCAGAGGAATCCCAACGGTTATGTGTTGCAATTCCATCTGCCGCCATGTTTAATGAACCGACCTCTTTTATGATGCAGTCGCCTGCACCGCCCATACCGGTATAGTAGCCATCAAAGGTATAACCCGGCAGGGTCGGAATCTCTATGGTTGTAGTTGCGTCCGTATCAGCCTTTGCATTTGCTCTGGACAGATACCAGTCGTGATCGTATTTTAAGTACAGACTTTCCGTGCCTGCTGTCTCGGCTCCCATGTTGTCCAGCTTAATCTCATAGATATTTGGTTCGTACTGGGCATAGAGGGTATAGTCGTCCGGATAACACCATGCACCATCACGATCCAGATAATCACTGGTGTAGCTTGTAAGGAAATATCCGTACTTGTTAATCAAAAGCTCTCCGCCGGATGATTCACTATAGAATCCGTTAAAGGTCCATCCTTTCAGTGTCTCTGTGAAAGTCTTTCCTGTTGCCGTGTTATAGTTGATTCCTGCTACGACTTCAATATCGTCAATGCTCGCCGGTACCGGTGTAGAGCTTGCCTTTTCCGGTTTTGCAGTATTTAAAGCCAAGGTATATTTTGCATTATTGGCATAAGTTGTCTGGGTTGTTTCTATGTCGTGTTTTGTAGCAGGATTGCCATGGATGGCTCCGCCGCTGCTTCCTGTTCCATCACATTCTACAGTAGAAGCAAGATAATAGTTTCCACCAGCTCCACTAGTTCCTGCGCTTCCGCCGGCTCCGCCTCTTCCACCTTCGACGCCTCGAAATCCTTCGTTCCAGGTACCAGCACCATTTCTTACAGAAGTAGTTCCAGTACCTCCGATTCCACCTCCTCCGGTAGAATAATCATCCAAATCAGTACCAAAAGCGTCTCTTAAATTCCAATAGCACTGGTAGTAGCCACCGGCTCCACCGCCGCCGCCACCACCGGCTCCGGCTCCACCGGAACCGATAAAGGCACCATCTCCGCCTTTTCCACCGGCTCCACCGCCGGCTCCGTCGCCTCCGGTTTCAAACATCAGATACCAGGTCATGTGTGAGCCGCTGTTACCACTGCCTCCGGCTGAACCAGCCACTCCTGCGCTTCCACCTTTACCGGAAAGCCTGATATTATCCAGCACATATAAGGTTCCTGCGCCCACACTGCTTGCACCGTCTTTTCCTGAAGATGCCTGACCGTTTTCTCCATCTGTCTTGATATTATGAAGAATTGGTGGTGCCGGGCAAACATAGAGTACGCTTGCGCCACCTTCATCACCGGTTCCACCTGAACCTCCTGTACCTCCTTTTGCACCATTGGTTCCAATTGCTGCGCCACCGCCGCCAGAGCCTGATCCACCAGCTCCACCGTCACCAGCATGGGAGTTTAACTTCAGTCCATATGGAATACTTACACCTAATATTTTCTTGCTTAAGGTATCTACGCTGTCACCAGCATCTTCTCCGCTTCCAGCACTTGCACCTTTTCCGCCATTACCGCCTGTTACCTCTAAGCTTCCGCTTCCTCGTACATAAAGGTAATCCCCGCTCTGTAACAGGATTGCCGCATAGCCCGGTGCTCCGCTAGAGCTTCCACTTGCGCCCTTTACCTCTAAGGTAACACCATTTTTAATCCAAAGAACCGCCGGTCTATCAGCCGTTGTATCGCTTCCTACCACAAGACCGTTTGATTTATTGATTGCACCATCCAATGTCAAATCTTCTGATACTGTATAAACCTTTCCAGCATTAAGCGTCTGACCCACGCTTGCCTGAGTCAGCTCTGTAGATTCACCTGTGGTATTGGCAACGTCTACGATTACATATTTGGAAAAATGTGTGGTCATAAAGCTGTACTGCTTCTTATCTCCATCTGTGATGAGTTCTCCATCCATTTTTGTTACAGAACCATTCTCTGCGACATAATACACAGCAGTATAGTCTCCACTCATTCCTTCAGGAAGATCGAGGGTCACACGAACTGCACCATTTGGTTCTACTGTTTTTCCGCTCTGAACCAGATTGATTTCTAATGGCACTGCAACCATTGGATTTCCTGCAATTCTCTCATCCATCTGCTGAATGGCAACTAATACGTCCATATCAACAGTCTCTTTACTTCTGCTTGGCGCAGCACTGCTCTCTGACATGTCTAAGACAACCGGTGTCTCTGACAGCATTGCCTGATAGGCAAAATCCTCCGCGTCTGCCTTCATCCGGTCCACTGTATTGCCGGACTGTTCTACGGAAAGCACGCTGATTTCCAATTTCGCTTCGTCCGGGACTGCACCTTCACTCACAGCCTCTATGGACGCATCAAGGACGGTCGTCTCTTTTGGCTGCAGTATCACATTTCCTGCCACTGCTGCAAGAAATGCAAGAAACAGCATCATGACTACTACATTCATGATTTTCTTTTTCGTGATGTGTTCTCTTATTCTATTCATTATCCTTCCCCCATATTATCTATTCAATTGGTTAGTTTTTCTCATTTTTCTATAGTGCTTTTATCCTAGTTTAACATACGAACTGTATCAAAACCGTATCATAAATGAGCAAAAAAAATGACAGGAATTCAATCCTGCCATCAAGGTGTTTATCTTGTCTGTTTCTGCTGTTCCAGATATCCCAAAGTCATCTCCGCCCAGCTATACTGGTTCATATACTCTCCATAATATTTATTTACTGCACGGATATCGCCTTTTAAGAACTGGTAGAAATCACAGTCCGCTTTTTCCACATCAATACTGTATCGATTCTTCTCTGCAATTAGTAAATCCGTTGCGTTTGCTTTCTTTAATGCCTTTCGAAGGTCTCCCATGAGCACACGAACGTAATCCTTTTTTTTCGTATCAGCTTCATCTTCCCACAGTGCATTGCAGATTTCCTGTGTGGTTGCTGGAGTTCCCCTCTGGTTAATCAGATAGGCGAAGATTTCTTTTGCCCTTTCTCTTTCGAACTTCAGGGCTTTATTTCCCAGAAATACTTCAAACTTACCAAAGCACTGAATATATAGCTTTTCGTCTTTTTTCTCCTCCACCACCGGATATCTTAAATTGGCAAATGCTTTTTCCACTGCACTTTTTCGGATTGGCTTAAGCAGATACCCACTGCAATATATTTCGTGTGCCTGAAGGGCGTATTCCGAATAGGCTGTCACGAAGATGATATTGATATCTGCACATTTATCCTTAATCCTTTTGGAAAGTTCTAACCCATTCATACCTGGCATTTCAATATCTAAGCATGCAATATCGAAAGCCGTTTCTTCTACCGCTTTTAATGCATCCACATAATTATCGACGCAGGTAATGTCACTTTCCGGACTTGCCGCTAAGACGCTTTCCTTTGTTTCTTCTAACATCATCATTTCATCATCTGCAATCAGTATCTTCATATCATGACCTGCCTTTTCTTTTTGGGATACGAATGGTTACCTGGCAACCTTTCTGCGGTGCACTTTCTATCTCAATAGTTCCTTCACACATCAGTGCTAATCGTTTCTGTACGTTTGTAATTCCCACATGGCTTTTTCCATCTTCCTTCTTGGCCTGTGGGTCAAAGCCTGCACCATCGTCTGTTACCTGTATGATAAAATTCTTCGTATCTTCCTTCGTTGCAATTTCTATGGTACCGCCTTTTAACTGTCCCCGGATTCCATACTTTACTGCATTTTCTACAATAGGCTGGACACTAAGGGCCGGAACCATAAATCCATCAAGCTGTATATCATATTTGATATTTATTTTATCTCCAAATCGTTTCTTCTCCAAATACATATAATGATTGACCAGCTCTAATTCTTCGGAAAAAGGAACACAGCATTTTCTGGTCAGCGAATCCATGCTGCCCCTAAGATAATCTGAAAATTCATCAATGGCCTCTACAGCTTCCATCTGATCTTTCTTCACCAGAAATTTGATGGTGGAAAGGCTGTTAAAGATAAAGTGTGGCTGTATCTGGCTAATTGCGGTTGTAATCTTGCTTTCTGCCATTTCTTTTTCTTTTTTCACAAGCTGTTTGGTCAGTTCCCTATGAAACAGGATGAACACCAGAACAAAATATAAGGTAGCCATCATATACTCTGGCTCCGGATACCATACATCCCACAGAATCATGGTTGGAATTGATAAGACACTGATACTGACCAGATACAGGATTCCTTCTATTTTCAGGGTCTTGCGATACCGCAAAATCAGGATTACAACCACGACCATTACGATTGGATCTAACAGATAAGAAGCTACTTTCAATGTTCCATCCCGATAATGTCCACCGGCATCAATGGTAAAAACAGCACCTGTAAATGGAGAAGTCAGAATCATAACTAAATAGACAGCACAGACTGCTCCTACAATATTGGCAAGGTGATAGGTAACCACAGCATTTTCCTTGATAAAGCTTGTCAGACAGTATGTGTAAATTGTCATAAGTGCTGCCCCAGCTCCATAGGACAGACAGAGGAACAGATAGAGAAGTTCCCGCTGTTTCGAGCCATCAAAGATACAAATGCCTATTTCTGCTGTTTGCATGATGATATTGCTAAAAAGCAGATAAGAAAAGTGCCTCATAAAAGGAATCTTTCCCTTCTGGTCGGTCACTGTTCCAAAATAAAGGAACATGGTCACAAGCGACGAAAACGTCAATAGTCCTATATTCAGTTCCCGCATGGAGTTAAAATCCGGCATGTTGTCCACCTCAGTCTTGAATAATCATTTTCCCAAATATAGTTCTATTATACCATTAACCATATTCTTTTTTACATTTCTTTCTCAAATTTGATTCGATAATATATGGCTGCACCATGAATAATAAGATATGCAAATACCATAAGGAGTAACTGAATCATATCAACCCCCATAATTCCAAAGGCTACCATTAATGCCCCATAAACACCTGTCATCATATCGAAGGCTCTACCCTTTGCCTTATTGGCAATCAGATTGTTTCTCTCATCATTTTCTTCTATTCTCACTCTCTTCTGTGCTGCAGGGTCACTCTTGATAGCCATATCTGATACTGACCTGCCAAATCCATGACCAAATAGTCCACACCCAATTCCTATGGCCAGATAAGGCAATACTCGTATTGCTCCTTCTGGTGCTCCATATGCCTTAATATAATATGTTCCTGCTACCAGAAATAATAATCCTATTATTGTTGTAATAAATCTACCTGCCTTTGTCATTTTTCTTCCTCCTCATAAATAAAAATATCTTCAATAGTTAATCCAAAGTATCTTGCTATTTTAAATGCTAACTGAATTGACGGATTGTAACGGCCATTTTCCAATGAACCTATTGTCTGTCTTGACACCTCCAGCTCATTGGCCAGTTCTTCCTGCTTTATTCCTCGCTCCTTGCGAAGCATTTCCAAACGATTTTTCATGTAAACCTCCTTTCATGTAAAGTATACTTTCCATGCTTCAGTTATACCACCACCCCTATAAAATGTCAAGTATACTTTCCATGAAAATTTTTTTTTTTATTTTTTGAGACATTTCCAGACATAAAGCTATCTAATATATGTAAAACAAATAAAAAACAAATATTTTCAAAATGGAGGATATTCAATTATGAAAAATTCAAAAATCAAATCACTTATTTTAGCAGGAGTTTTAGCAGTAACAACAATCATTACACCACTATCAGTTAGCGCACTTCCACTTTCAGACAAGGCTCAGGCAGAAAGCACAGCTATCGTACAGGCTAAGAAAAAGGTAGTTACCGCATACAGCAAATCTGGTTCATACACAGATTCGTTAGGGAATAAAGTGAAATACAGCTACAAGCTTCCAAAGTTCAATTACAACACAAAGGCTGCCAAGGAGTTAAACAAGAAGATTAAGAACAAGCTAATTCCAATTATTAATGAAGAGCTCAAGAATATTAAAGATGGCTGCTCTCTGGTTTGCACTAACATTAGTTACAAGTATTACAGTAAAAAAGATGTTGTATCTATCTGTATTCAGGCCGACACTGATTGGGACTATTCAGATTACTACACATTTAGCTACAACTACAAAACAGCTAAAGCAGTGACTAATAAGCAGCTTATCAAGAAGGCTGGATTAACAGAGAAAAAGCTTGTAAAGCTTGCAAAACAGAAATGTGATATTTATGTACCTGCAAAGAAGACTGTTACTCAAGTTGTTCTCTCTTCACAGATGTATATTAACAACAAGGGAAAGTTGGTAGTTATTCTTCCAGTGAAGTCACAGGCAGGTGCTGAGTTCTACTATCACAAATATACATTCTAAATAATACATACGGTTTTATTTATTATATAAACAAAAAAAGAAGACAAAGCTACTTGTATATTAAGCAGCTTTGTCTCTTTTTATATAGCAGTTTGCTTTGCTTTTTTTATTTTACAACCTTATTAAGATAGAACACTGCCAGCTGTGTTCTGTCTCGAAGGGACAGCTTCTCAAGTACAGAGCTTATATAGTTTCGCACAGTACCCTCTGAAAGAAATAAGCTCTCCGCTATCTCACGATTACTCTTTCCAAGGGCTACCTGGGCCATAACCTCCTGTTCCTTAGGGCTGATATCATATGCTTCAAAATCAAATCCGCTTTTATTTGATGAAGACAAGACAGGAATTTTGCTGACAATCTCTCCGCCAAAAACGCTTTGACCACCATACACAGCCTTAACTGCCGGAAGTATTCCGTCAAAATCCTGCTTGAGTATGTATCCTTTTACTCCAATGTTTAAAGCCTTAACAATATACTCATCATCAGAAAAAGTGGTAAGCAGCAAAATCCTTGCATCAGGATACTTCTCCATAATCTGCTCTGCCGCACTAAGTCCTGAAGTTCTCTTCATCTGAATATCCATAAGAAGGATATCCGGCTTTTCTCTGTCGTATAATTCTATTGCGTCTTCCCCGTCGTTACCACAGGCTACTACTTCTATTTCCTCGTCTGACTCCAATATTGTCTTTAATGAAATTGCAACAATCTGATCATCATCAACTACCACTATTCTCATTACAGGTTCTCCTCATTCTTCGGTATTGAAACTAATATCTTAAAACCTTTTTCGTCTGATATGGATATGTTACCCATAAGGCTCTCTACTCTGTCACGCATATTAGAAAGTCCGATTCCTGCATGCATTGCATCGATTTTTGAATCTCCATTATCTTCCACCGCCAACTGGAAAAAGCCGGGATGCTCCCTCATTAATATATACACATTGGTAGCATTGCTATGCTTGATAATGTTGGAGGTAGCCTCCTTAACTATGGAGATAAAGCAGTATTTAATATTACGTCCAGCCATGCTTGACATATCGTATTCAAATTCTACATTAAAGTTCTCCTTCAAGGGCTTTATAGTTTCAAGAATGGACAGCTTCAAATCCACCGATTCATCATGCAAATCATGTACACTCTCCCTGATATTGTTCATGGCTTCACTAAGGGATTCATTAATGCTCTTAATCTGCTCATGTAAAGGTTCTTCCTTATAAATTGTCATAAGGGCACCAGTCTGAAGAATTGTTCTTGAAAGCATATGTCCCACATTATCATGAATCTCTCTGGCAATTCTGTTACGCTCCTTTAAAGTAGCCATGGATACATTGGCATCCTGGCTTTCTATCAGCTCCCTGTTCTTTTGCTTAAGCATATTCTCCAATTCAGTAGATGAATCTCTTGTCTCCTGATATTTCTGCTTATAAAAACTGGCATTACGTGTCTCATAGGACATGAGACCAGAGCAGGTGCATAGTACGAGCTCTGCCAAGAGCACTACAGAAGAATCACATTTGCCGTACAACATAATATACAGTAGAAGAATTGACCAGCCATATTTTATCCTCTCTTCCACTACAAAAAATACAGCTACAGGAAGAAAAATTGTAAACTGCCAGCACACCAGACAAGCTACTATATATGCCACCAGTATCCCCAGCCTAACTTTGCTGTTCTCTATGTAGATTGCCAGTTCTGTAAAAATTAGTGAGCACAAAAAGATGAGTATTACTGAATTGCTTTTTATCACCCTGTCTCCGTATGAAGTTATAAGCACCAATAATGATGACAGTAAAATTATGTTCTTTTCAATCACTTTAATCATAATAAAAATTTATCATATATGACTAAATATGACAATTGTCATATCACATTCTGACTGACGACACTAACATATGACATTCATTTTCAATATTATTATATTGTACCAAATAAAAAATCATAAGCGAGGGAAAAAATATGAGCGAATCAGCTGTAAAAGTAACAAATCTTGTTAAAAGATATAAAGAATTATTAGCCGTTGACCACTTGAACCTTGATATCAAACAGGGTGAGGTTTTTGGATTACTTGGTCCTAACGGTTCTGGAAAAACAACAACAATTAACTGTATTCTTTCTCTTTTGGCCTATGACAAGGGAGACATTGAGATTTTCGGTGAGCCAATGGCACCAGACAATTACAAGCTTAAATCACAGATTGGTGTTGTAATGCAAAATGTTGCTGTTTTTGATGAACTTACAGTTTATGAAAACATTAATTATTTTTGCGGATTATACATCTCAGATAAGAAATTGAGAGAACAGTACGTGGAGGAAGCAATTAACTTTGCAGGACTTAATGATTTCAAGAAGTTCTATCCAAAGAAATTGTCCGGCGGTTTACTTCGACGACTCAACATCGCCTGCGGAATAGCTCACAAGCCAAAGCTAATCATTCTTGATGAGCCAACTGTTGCTGTTGATCCACAAAGTAGAAATAAAATCCTTGAGGGAATAATGGAGCTTAATCAGGCAGGTGCAACAATCATCTACACTTCTCACTACATGGAGGAGGTTGAACAGATTTGTTCAAGAATTGCAATTGTAGATAAGGGAAAGAACCTTGCACTTGGAACCAAGGATGAATTAAAGAAGCTTATCAAAAAGCGTGAAATAATCACTATTGATATAGTAGATATTAGCGGAAGTGATCTGGCAGAAATTAGAAAGCTTCCACATGTTTACGAGGTTAACTTTGACAATCATCAGCTTACAATCCTTTGTGACGGTGGAAAGCACAATTTAACCAGAGTTCTGGGATTCTTACAGGATAGAGAATATTCATTTGGTCACGTTCACTCTGAACTTCCAACATTGAATGACGTATTTCTTGAAATTACCGGAAAAGAATTACGAGATTAGGAGGACACATGGGAAACATAATTATCACAGCCTGGAAAAGGCTTTTAAGAAATAAGGCAAATACATTCTGGATTCTTTGCTTTCCAGTGGTTCTAGGAACATTTTTTAATATTGCATTTTCTAATCTGGCAGCTGCAGACAGTTTTTCCACAATAAAAGTGGCTGTTATCTGTGAAGATGATGAATATGGTAATACTCTTAAGGAATCAGTTAAGGAGCTCTCTTCCGGAGAGGATGCCATGCTTGATCCAACCTTCTGTGATGAAGAAAAAGCCAAAGACTTACTTAAAGAAAAGGATATAGTAGGAATTATTCATTCAGGAAAAGTTGTAAAACTGTCTGTTTCAGCAAACATGACAAATGAATCCATGAATCAGAGTATTCTTAAGGCTTTTGTATCTGAGTACAATATGATTCAGGATTCAATAACAAAGATTATCGCTGATCATCCTGAAAACATTGAAAAGGCACTCAGCAGTCTTGATTCTGTTTCAGATTATAATAGCGAGGTTACACTCAGCAGAAATCAGGACGCTAATCCTTATGCCCAATATTTCTTCAATCTTCTTGCAATGGCCTGCTTATATACCTCAATTGGAGGAGTATTAGTTGCAACAGAAAACCAGGCAAACCTCACAGATTTAGGTATGAGAAAATGTTTATCACCTACTCATAAGCTAAAATCGATTTTTGCAGAGCTTATTGCTACATCCACATATGAATTTATACTAAATTTTCTAGGTTTTCTGTACGTTGCATATGTACTTAAGGTTGATATAGCTTCAAGACTTCCTCTTGCCATTTTGACAACCTTCCTTGGATGTCTCACAGGTGTATCACTGGGCTTCCTTATCGGTTGCTTTGGTCAAAAGAGTCAGGATTTCAAACAGGGAGTCGTATTTGCAGTCACAATGCCTCTTTGCTTCTTAAGCGGACTCATGATTGGAAATATGAAAATTATCATTCAGAATAATGCACCAATTATTAATAAAATCAACCCTGCTACATTAATTACTGACAGCTTCTACAGCTTATCAGTATACGAGTCCTTTGATAGATATATAACTAATATACTTACCTTAGTCGGACTAATCATATTATTCATAATTGCAGGATTCTTGTTGACAAGGAGAAAAAAATATGCAAGTTTATAAAACATTTTTTAAAATAGCAAAAAAATATTTAGGTGGCTGCTTAATCTACCTTACTGTCTTCATGGTTCTTATGGTATGCATGAGTATGATCAGTTCCAAAGAAGGAAATGACAGATTTTCAGCTAAATCCGTAAAGTTTACAGTAATAGATGAGGATAAATCCCAAGCCAGCAAAGCACTTATTGAATATCTATCCTCAAAGCATGAATTAATTGAGATGAAATCCTACGATAAGGAATCTCTTCAGGATAACCTTTATTACGAAGAAATCTCTTACATTCTCAATATTCCAGAGGATTTTCAGGAAAAACTTGAGAAAGGCAGCTTTGATAATCTTCTCTCTCATACAAAGAAATCAGATTCTGCTGCAGGATACTTTTTCAATCAGGATTTGGATTCCTACATAAGCACATTACGCCTTAACCTAAATGGCGGCTACAGTCTTGAAGAAGCAGTTAAGGAAACAGCTGACACTGTAAAAAGCACTGATACAGAGGTTGATACAATTAAGTTTGAGAAGGTTGCAAGCCAGAAAGAAAACGGAATCTTCTACTTCTTCCAGTATTTTGGATATATTATTATTTCCATTCTTCTGGTTGGAATAAGTCCAATTCTGATTTCCTTCCGCCAGGCAGACTTAAGTGCAAGAATAAGCTGCTCATCATATTCAAGAACAAAACAGTCTATTGGAATAGGCTTAGGCTGCTTAACATATTCACTTGCCCAGTGGCTTGTGATGGTAATCTGCTCAATCATATTTTATGGCGCAGAACAGGCATTTTCCAGAAACGGAATACTTTGTCTGATTAACAGCTTTATATATACTATTGTAGTAATTGCAATTACACTGCTTGTCGGCTCCTTTAAGCTGTCGTCTTCAGCACTTAGCCTGGTAGCCAATGTAATCGGATTAGGAACCAGCTTCCTCTGTGGTATTTTTGTTCCACTTTGGCTGCTGTCAGACAAGGTAATAACCTTCTCTAAATTCCTGCCAACCTACTGGTTCATTCGCAACAATAATATGATTTCCGGTTTCTCAGGGGAGACAGTTACAATGACCACCTTCTGGAATAATATATTTATTCAGTTATTATTTGCAGTAGCAATCTTTTGTATATATCTTGTTCTTAACATTTCAAGAAAGAGAAAAAGCATAAAATAAAAGACAGCCCCTAGGGATTAATATATCCCGGGGGCTGTTTAATCTTCTGCCTTCTATTAGTATCCACTGTCATCTATTTGCATCCGCTGCACTTGCTACAGTTACCTTGACAGCCACATATGCTTTTCCCTGACCTTATGTTTTTAACAATTCTTCTAATGCCATATCCACACATAGCAAGCAGTAAAATTATAACAATAATATTGGCTAACATCATAATCACCTCTTAAAGTTAGTCTATCCTAACTTTTTCCCAAAGTCAATAATTCCTGCGCAATTATGTGTTAAGAATATCAACTATTTCCTCTATCTCCTTTACACCCATAAAATTAATCTTATCATCTATGACTGTAAGCGGAATTCTCTCAATCTTATACTTTTCCACCAAATCAGGATACAGTCTTGCATCATACATAGCCACATCAACGTTGTCACACATATATCCAATCTGTAAGCAGTTTATAACCTGCTTTGCACAATGATGACAAGCCAAAGAAACAAGCACCTGTATCTTATGCTCACCCTTGATGCCTGCAACCGGATCAACCTTCTTTGCTCCACCTGCCATAAGAATTGATATAATAAATGAATTCATTTCCTGCCCACCCGGAACACCATGAAAAGAGTTACCGCAATATCCATTGTCGGTCCATATCATGGTCAACGGCAAATGTTCAACATCTGAGAATGAAGCCTCTGATTTGTCAATTTCCTCTATGCTAATCAAATCAGAAAGTGATGCCATATGGGATATCATCCCTCTCATCTCCTCAGACGCTTTCTGATTCTCGTCCAGGACGCATTTTATAATTACTCTTTTTTCCAGCTTCTGAAATAGCTCCTTTAACTGCTCCTCCAGTTCCTGAGATATTAATTCACTTCTCTCGCTCATATTTCCCCCCTGCAATTCTATAACAGACCTACTAAATCAAGACTAGGTTTTAATGTTTCCTCTCCTGGTGACCACTTTGCCGGACATACCTCATCCCCATGCTCCCTGACAAATTTGGCTGCCTGCACTTTTCTTAACAGCTCCTTGGCATTTCTTCCAATGCCCATGTCATGAATCTCATATACCTTAATCTTACCATCTGGATCAATTACAAAGGTTGCTCTAAGTGCCTGGCCCAAATCCTCAACTAATACACCAAGCTGTCTTGCAAGCACTCCAGCTGGATCTCCAAGCATTGGATACTTAATTTTCTTAATTCGATCTGACGCATCAGCCCATGCCTTATGTACAAAATGAGTATCCTCTGAAACAGAGTATATCTCACAGCCTTCCTTCTTGAAGTCCTCATAATAATCTGCTAAATCTGCTAACTCTGTAGGACACACAAAGGTAAAATCTGCAGGATAAAAAAATAGAACAGACCAATGACCTAATAAATCCTGGTCTGTTACGGTTATAAAATCATTATTCCAGAAAGCATTAACCTCAAATTGTTCTATACTCTTATTAATCATTGACTGCATATATTTCCTCCTTTTTGTCTATGCTAATCTAATTATATTTTGATTTTTCTATAGTTTCAATGTTTTTTTCAGAAAATTCACTTCCAACTATTGAATTTATCATTTTATAATTTATAATTAGAGTATATTAATAAGGGAGGATAATACTATGGCAGACAAAAATATTGGAATTACAAATATGAACGGAGAGACACACTCTGATGAAACAACTTGTAGTTTCCAGGATATGAATTGCTTAGGTGATGCAGATAAGAAGGCTGATATCACTAACATGAATTCAGTAACTGACGATAAAGACACTACATGTAGTCTTGACAACATGAACTGCAACTAAGAGGTATAGGGGTAACGAATTAATGGGGCTGTATTTACAGCCCCATTTTTTTACATATTTCCTTTAACTGTATCTTTAACTACACCAAAGAATTCCCTAAACATATTACTAGGCAGGTAGACCGGTACCACATAGCCTGCTATTCCACAGACGTCGCTAAGCCCCTGCTTTCTTGCAATCTTCACTGCTCTGTATACATGAAAATTACTTGTCACAATTCCAACCCTTGGATTGTCCTTATCCATAAGCTTCATACTGTATGAAATGTTTTGAATAGTATTTGTTGACTGGTCTTCCATTATTATTCTGTCAGCATCTATTCCTTTTTCCTCCAGGTATCGTCTCATTCCCTCTGCCTCAGACCATGGCTCATTGAATCCCTGCCCTCCAGACACAATGCATTTTGTATCAGGGTTTGCCTCAAGATATTCGATTGCACTGTTAAGCCTTGCCGCAGTTATTGAGCTTGGTCCGTCCTCATTAACAAGAGCTCCAAGAACAATAATATAATCCAGTCCTTTATCACCCTTAGCATTTAACTGAGTAGCAATCATTGCCTCCACACTGACAAAGAAAACTAATGCAATTGAAACTACTACAATTATTGTTCTTCTAAGAACTTTGGGAAGCCTTAACCAAAGCCTGTATTTGTACACAAAGGATAGAACTGAAAATCCGGCTCCTACAACTAACCATACTACGAAAAATGCAGTTCCATATCCCGTTCTAAGTACCTTGATTCCATAGGCAGCACAAAGCACCGCGATAACATTCAAAATAATAAATATGATTTTTTCTCTCTTTTTCATTCTTCACACTCCACGTATATTTGTCAGAAAAAGTATACCCTACACTTATCCCGGATGTATTGTATATTTTCTTAATATGTCCGCGAAATTTTTAGAAATTTATTAAGAAATATAGTAACTAATTTGGTAACTAATATACCAGCAATTGTCTTACCATCTCTCCGTCAAACACTACTTTTTCCAGCTTATCTACCTCTATCTGATAGAGAGCATTGGCAGCAATGTGCTCTGCAGCCTGCTCTAACAGACGAATTCCTGAAGTCTCTGAGAAAATGTCTACAATGGCATCAAGACCATCCTCTGTAATACTGCACTCATTTTCCTTAAGACCAATTCTCTTAAGCACCTTAGGAAGAGAGAATTTTGAGAAAATTATCTTCTTCTCCTCAGCTGTGTAATCTGGAATCTCTATTACGGCAAATCTTGAAAGAATTGGTGCACTAATCATATCCTTGTCATTGGCAGTAGCAATTGGATATACCCCGCTGGTTGGAATCATACATTCCATATAGTTATCAGTAAATCCAAGATTATCCAGCAAAGTTAGCAGTACGTCAGCCGGATTACCATTTCCCTTGCTAGAAGCCGCCTTGTCAAGCTCGTTAATAATAAATACAAGGTTGGACTCTCCTGCCATTGAGAAGGCCTCCATAATGATTCCAGGCTTGGCATTTGCATAGATTCTTGAGCTACCTGTAAGCTGCTCTGCATCATTGATAGAGCTCATGTCAAGCGTTGTCCAAGGAAGCTTGAGAATTCGGGCAATTGCGTAAGCAATCTGAGATTTTCCTGTTCCAGCTGGTCCAATAATCAGTATTCCATAGGCCGGCAAAGTATGTGTTCTGTTAATCTGAATAATTGTCTCTATGATACGCTGCTTAACACGCTCCATTCCATAGAGCTCCTCATCAAGAATTCTTCTTGCCTCAACCGGATCAATGGATTCGAAATAGTTGCTCTTCCACTGAATGTTCATCATGATGGAGAGAGCTCTCTGGGCATGTCTACGCTCCTCTGGTGTAACCTCATTAGAGCGTGCTACTGCAAGGTTACGTCTTGCCCACACACGAATATTGTCTGGAAGAGTTCTTCCGGCACAGTTCATAAAATCAGTAATGCTCTGGAGGCTGGTAAGCTTCATCTCATCCCCTTCTTCTTCCATCTCCTCGTCCTCTATCTCATCTGTTGGGGCATCGCTTGCAAAAAGACGTTCCATCATAAACTGCAGGAAGCCGTCTTCTGCCGAAAGCTTATTACCTGTTCCAAATCCCATTTCACGGATTTTGTACACGCAGTACCCTTCCTCCCGGTTTTCTCCTGAAAGACGAACCTTAATATGATTCTCTCCAAGCCACTTAAGAAGACTTGTAAAACGTGCATCTATCTTAAGAATATCTGCAGTAATAATTCCGTCCTCATCATCAAATTCAAAGGTACTTCTCTTAACCGGATTAGTAAACATTCCACTTGAGTGATGCTTCCACTGTCTGCTCTTATTATCCAAAATCATAATAGGCATCTCTGGTGTTGCAACTCTCTCACTGGATTTAAATACTGTATATGTACAAATTGCAAGGTTTTTGTTGTCTGTTGAATTGTTAAAATCAAATACTGGCATTTTATTACATAGAACCCTTCGTCTTCTGTGATGTCAAATTCAAGATGTCTTCCGGTCCTTTTTCCTCCATTTCCTGTGTCTGTAAGTTCTTTGTCTGTCCTGTTCTAATGTTAAGCTCCTGATTCTTAATGCTAACCCTTGCCCCCTCCTCAATTGAGCAGGTGATAAAAGCATTACTTCCGATAACTGCGCCTTTTCCAATAACAGTTTCTCCTCCAAGAATTGATGCTCCTGAATAGATGATAACATTATCCTCAATTGTTGGGTGACGCCTCACTCCCTTAAGCTGCTGACCACCTCTTGTTGAAAGTGCTCCAAGTGTAACACCCTGGTACACCTTTACATGCTCACCGATTACAGTAGTTTCACCTACAACAATTCCTGTTCCATGATCAATGAAAAAGTATTTGCCGATGGTAGCCCCTGGATGAATATCGATTCCAGTTTTGCTATGGGCATACTCTGTCATCATTCTTGGAATAAGTGGAACTCCAAGCAGCAAAAGCTCATGGGCAATTCTGTTGGTAGTTATTGCAAGAAGTCCCGGATAACACAGAATAATCTCATTGCAATTGTAGGCAGCAGGATCCCCATCGAAAAATGCCTGCACATCTGTCTCCACATACTCTCTGATTTTTGGAATTGTGCGGAAGAACTTGAGACATATTTCACTGGCCTCAGCCTCAAGACGCTCCCTGCATTTATCCTGATTAGCACAATCCTGTGGCAGAGCTAATGCTATCTGCTTATTAAGATTATACATTACATCCTCTAACAATACTGTAGTTCTACTGCTTAGGTTGTAGAATCTGTACTCCTTATCCCGGAAAAATCCTGGAAATACTATTTTGATTAATTTCTGAAGTATGTCGGATACAATCTCAGAGTCCGGCTGTGTAAACATAGCCTCCTGATTAATTACCCTGTCATCCTTATAATCCTCCAGTATTAAAGCGACAATCTCATCTATCTCGCTTTTAAATTCACTTTTCATATTTCATTCCTCAATTACTTTATTAATATACTATATGACAGTACATAGATTATAGAATTTTTTCCAAATCTGTGCAAAGCTGCTGAACTGATTCCGCCCTGGTTGCCCAGCTTGTACAAATTCGAACAGCACTTCTGCCTTCATCAATTCTCTTCTGATATTCAAAACAATATTTATTGCCCAACTGTGCAAGAACACTGTCTGCAAAAATCGGAAATATCTGATTTGTGTTGTTTTCAACCCAAAATTCCACATTGTGCTTCTTCAGAGTCGCTCTTATCATGTCAGCCAGAAGGATTGCATGCTTTGCCATATCCATATACAGTCCATCCTCAAAAACTGTCTCAAACTGTACCCCAAGAAGACGTCCCTTGGCAAGCATTCCGCCATTGTGCTTAATCATATATCTGAAATCCTCTTTAAGGGAAGGATGGGTAATTACTACAGCCTCCCCAAAGAGAAGTCCCTGCTTGGTTCCTCCTATATAGAACACATCTGCACACTCAGCCATGTCCTTAAGAGTAATATCATTGCCTGTAGAGACAAGTCCGTATCCCAGTCTTGCACCATCTACAAAAAGAAACATTCCACTCTGTCTACAGACCTTTGAAATTGCCTTAAGCTCCTTTAGACTGTACATGGTTCCAAGCTCAGTGGGCATGGAAATGTAAACCATCTTTGGCTGAACCTCATGCTCTGCGCTCGAATTGCCTGCATGCTCCCTGTACACCTCCTCAATCTGAGTCGCTGTTATCTTACCATCCACTGAGGGAAGAGCAATTACCTTGTGGCCGGTTCCTTCGATTGCACCAGTCTCATGAACATTGATATGACCTGTATCAGCTGCCACAACCCCCTGATATGGTCTAAGGGAAGCAGCTATAACTGTTGCATTTGTCTGAGTTCCTCCTACCAGAAAATGAACATCAGCCTCTGGAGCTTCTGTTGCCTTTTTAATCAGCTTTCTGGCATTCTCACAATGTTCATCACAGCCGTAACCAACTGTCTGCTCCATATTAGTTTCCATCAGGCGCTTCATGACCTTCTCGTGGGCGCCTTCGTTGTAGTCACAATTAAAATAAATCACTTCATACTCCTCTCTTCCATATAACTGTTTATCAGTCCACCAATAAATACCACATACATACAGCCATACAGCCATACCATAATTAATGCAATAGTGGTCATTGCTCCATAAAATGAAGCATAATTATTATAATTATTTGCATATATCGAAAAGAAAAAAGAAAATCCCAGCCAGCCCAAAGTGGCAAAGACTGCTCCCGGCAGCTGCCTCTTTTTCTTCTGCTTCCTGCTTGGGACAAAGATATATAACAGCCAGAAAAACAAAAACAGTACAGGAACACATATGATTGCTCTTAAGGCAATAATGTCCTCCAATAATGATACATCTTTGAACAAAATATCTCTAATAGCTTTTCCAAATACCAGTAGCCCCAGCATAATAAGTAACAGCACTGCAAACAATGCACTGTATATCACCGACTTAATCCTCAAAACCAAATAATTACGATGGTCCTGTGTATTATACATTGAATTGAGACCTCTTTGTAGTGACATAAAGGCCTTGGAACTAAGCCATAAAGCAGTTATCACTGTAACAATTCTTGTAGTATTGCTTCCACTATATACCTCAGACACGAAACCAGTCATAGAGCTTTGAAAACTCTCCGGAATAATGGCATAGGTCCACATGAAAAAATCCTGCTCTGACATTGGTGTAATATTAAGCAGCGAAAAGAAAAAAAGCATAAATGGGAAAAAAGAAAGCATCATAAAAAATGCTGTCTCCCCAGAGTAGGCTGATATAGCACTTTTATTATATTTATCCATGACTTCGTGTATTACTTTATCAATTTCCTGTCTATCTAACTTGTTCCTCTTACACATATCTTATCCTCGCTTATTCGATATTACCATTTTACCCAATTTTGTTCAAGAAAACCTATTTTTTATTTTGCAATCATGCTATTATAATTAAGGATTTTGCATAAGATAAGAGGAGATATACATATGAAAATAAAAAAACATCTACCTACCATAATTAGTCTTAGTATTTGTGCCATAATTTTTGTAGTTCTGCTAGTTGTTGTTCGAAATAATAAGACAGTTGCTTCAGAGGATCAAAACAGCTACACCACTTATGAACTTGCTAAGGTTGAGTCCGTGGTTTCAGAAGATCTTAAAAAGGAAGAATTATTTGAAAACAACTATGTGGGAAGTCAGGACCTTATGATTACACTTAAAACTGGTGAATTCAAGGGAATGCTGATGACAGCCCAGAATTTTCTGGGTGCATTATATGGAACAAAGCTAAAAGAAGGGGACCCCCTTGTCACTTCTTTATATGTGGAAAATGGTAATGTTCAGTCTATAATTGTATATGAGATTGACCGCTCTATTCCCATACTAATTATCCTGGGAGTATTTATTGCCGTTACAGTCCTTATTGGCCGTCGTAAAGGCCTTCGTTCACTTTTAGGATTAATATTTACAATAGTCTGCTATATTGGAATTCTTATACCTCTACTAATGTCAGGTGCACCTTCAATTATTACCACATTATTGATTTGTCTTTATGTTGCATTTGTATCTTATATCCTTCTTGAGGGAATAACTCGCAAGACCGTATGCGCCATGCTAGGCACCACCTTAGGCCTGTTTTTTGCCATAGGATTTGGTCTTCTTGCCCAGTCCCTTGTTAAGGTTGACGGAATGAGAATTGGCGATTATGTAGATGCCCTGCTACAGCTTAAGCAGGGAGGAAGTCAGCTGGAGCTTAAAGGACTTCTCATTGACGGAATGATTGTTGCTTCCCTTGGAGCTATTATGGATGTGGCAATGAGTATTGCATCTTCTATTCAGGAATTAGTCACTGTTAATCCAGAGCTTACAGCCAAAGACATATGGAAGTCAGGAATGAATATTGGACAGGATATGATTGGTACCATGACCAACACCCTTATTCTTGCCTTTATCGGTAGCAGCTTCGTATTAGTATTGTATATATCCTCACTAAATATTCCTATTCATGAATTGCTCAGCTCAAATCTTGTTGCAACAGAGTTAGTTCACGGAATAGCAAGTAGTGTTGGGGTTATAATTTCAGTTCCACTTACAGTATTGATTTCAATGTTTGCATATAAAAAGAGAACCGCTAAATAAAGCGGTTCTTTTCTTTATCTCTCTTTTCTTTATTATCTTCTTCCTGCTTATCCCTGTTCTCATAATAGTCTTCTTTCTTAGCTTCTTCCATCTTCTTCTCTGCCTGCGCGAGAATATCCATCTGAGAACCAGTGATATTTCCAGCCTTTCTTCTTGCATCCTCCAGTTCTTCAACCTTCTTGTCAGTAGCTGCTCCACGGCCTGCATCAAGCTTGATTTCAACCTCCAGCACCCTTGCCTTTCCCTCCATGCTCTTACGGACAGAAGCAAGCTGCTTAACCTGATTTACAGATAAGTCAGCAGAAATAATTGCCTCCACATTTGCACTATACATTGCACCCTTTTTCTGGGAAGAATCCTGTGGCATCTGTTTTCTATTATCAGACTCTTCTGCAGATTTATCGGCTGACTTTTGTTTCTCCATTCGTAGCTCGATTTGATGTTGCCTAAGCTGATTATTTAAGTCTACTATTTCCCTTTGGATTTCCTGACGTTTCTTCATCTTCTCTTCCAAGGGCATCTCTTCATTCTTGCTCAATTCCTGCAAGCGTTTCTGAGCGTTTGCAATTTGGTTGCGAAGGTTTTTGCTGACAGAATCATTTTCCTGAATATAATTAGACTGATTTTTACTTGAATCTAAATTACCATATGTATTATCTACTCCGTTTATTTTCATGAATGCCCCTCCAATTATTATTATCTTTGATTTACATTATGCCATGATTCATATTCCAAGAATTTAGCATGGCTTGTTAAATAATATATCGGAAAGAATTGGTAATATTATAGAAATCACCTTAAAATTTTTTTACAAAAGTAAAGGCATAATCCCCACCCTATTTATTCTTTGACTAATCCAGCAGGTGACAAAGTTATTATTTCATAATAATATATTATGGATATATTCATCCGTTTGGGGTGTTGGATAGCTAGTGCAAATTGAACAGTATTTAAAACATAATATGACTCCTCATAATAGTTCCCAGTTATTTTTTTGCATGGTATAATATGTTGGATTTACCAGTGTTCGAGGTGGCGGTTGTAGTTCCCAGTTATTTTTTGGCATGGTATAATATAACCGGATCAAAGTTGATCCGCCTAAGGTTGTAGTTCCCAGTTATTTTTTGGCATGGTATAATAACTAAGCGCGCTGAGGATTGGAAATTAGAGTTGTAGTTCCCAGTTATTTTTTGGCATGGTATAATTGGGTATCAAAAAAGCCTGTATTCTCAATGAATACAGACTTTTTTCTCTTCTAAAAAACTTCTCAATTTACATAAAAAACAATTATTTTTATCAAAATTCTAAAAAAGTGGCTGTTTGTTTTCTGTCCTCACTCTTAGTACGAGTTCCGAGCAATACTTCCATATTTTCAAATTGTTTTTCTGTAAGTGTTAATAATCGAACAGATCCTTTTGCCGGAAGATTTTCCTTTACTCTTCTTCTATGGGTTTCAACAGAATCCATCCCATTGCATATCCTAGTATAAACAGACCATTGCATCATACTAAATCCATCTTTAATCAAAAAGTTTCTAAACTTAGTTGCTTCATGTCTTTGCCATGGAGTTTTCACCGGCAAATCAAAGAAAATCATTACTCTCATAAACTTATTCATACCTATGCTCTCTTAATATACCTAAATCTGGTAATAGGATTTTGTTTTCCTTCTCTTTTATTGAAGAAGAAAATGAAGAAACCATCATATCAATACAGTTTTTTACAATCCTATGTTCACCATTTAAAATCATCTCATAGTTCATTATCTTTGCTATCATTTTCTTATCTCCAGACACAAGTTCTACTTTATTTGTATCCATAAAAGTAGCCACATATAAATCAACAAAAGGTCTAAACGGTTCAAGTAAATCATCTGCCAAATTATAGCTGTTAAGCTCACTTTTATGCCATATTCCCACAGATGGCTCAAATCCATATGCAACAATAGTTCTCGCAATCATTCCTCTAATAATAGCATATCCATAATTAAGCATTGAATTAATAATATTATTATCTGCACGTACAAAATCTGCTCCAAATAACCGGCGAAAATAAAATGCTGCAGCTTTTGCTTCAACATGTGTTGTATCTCCTGATTTAACCTCTTTACTCATGGCATATAGTTCTTTATCCCCCTCTATATTAAGAATTTCTAAGCATCTTGCTTGATTTTGAACCTTTTTTATTACAATACTCTGCCACAATTGCTTATATAGGGGCTTCGTCGTTTCAAACTGTGCCTTTAGCATTTTAAAGTGCCTACTATGTTTTACCATTGGTAAAAGAACTGCACTTGGAATATGTTTTTCGTCACAAATGTAGACTACAACTTCATTGTCAGCAAGGATTCTAATTGCACTTGCTGACAATGATGTATAACCATTTTCAATAATTATACTGTTTATATCTTCTACTGGAAATAATATTTCTTCTGCTTCATCTATTACTAACTGATTATTCTTTATAACTAAATGTCTTTCCGACGCAATAAAAATATTGTAAACGGTATAATAAAACCAGCAGTTTTCGGCAGTGAAAAACCAGCAGTTTTTTAAGACAAAAATTTAGCAATCATATAAATAACTCCGAAGGATGTTTATAATGACATCTGGAGG
>JAXJPW010000087.1:0-2586 GCA_036311465.1 Agathobacter sp. | reverse complement strand
GCGTAAATTCGGTGGACGTGGCATTCATCTCCCGCCTATAGAGGCAGGGAGTCTTCTGCCACATTAAGATAAAATCACATCCCTCTGTCAATTTTACGTTTGATTAAAATACAACGACCAAAAGCATCTTGAACGCTTCCTGTCCATATACCGCGTGAGGGTGTCCAGCTGGCATGACGATGGATTCTCCTTCATGCAACAGATATTCTGTGCCGTCAATGGTGATTTTTCCAACGCCGTCCAGACAGGTTACGAAAGCGTCGCCGCCCGATTCATGGGTGCTGATTTCCTCGCCCTTTGCGAATGAGAACAGGGTAATACTTACTGCCGGATTTTGCGCCAGCGTCTTGCTGACTACCTGCCCCTCCTGATAGGAGATCTGCTCCTTCAGCGTCAGAACCTCGGCTTGCGCAATGTTTTTCATTTTTTTACTCATCACAGTCACCTCCTCGTATAATAAGTTTTGTAAGCAAGATATCCGCCTTGTATACAAAACTTATTTTTCTTTTTACAACTAAATATTTTTCTATGAAATTGGATTTCCTGATGCTACAATAATCAAAGAGATTATGCGGCAAAGGCAACGTCTTTCACTCCTCGCAGCATCTTTGTATGACTGCTTAATTAGCTTGACGCCTGCCTTAATCGTCAAATACTGCTTACACAGGTGTTGCAGCCCTGGGCGAGAGCACTACCAGCAAGCATTACTCTCACAGGTGACTGCTTATTAGCGAGGGTGCAGTCAGCGATTAAGATCAGGATAATCCTTGCCCATCATCCATCACTAGCCGGAAAGGTGGTGTTTACTTTGAAGAAGGCGGATCTTCTTTCTACTCTCTTTGTCGGTATCGACATCAGCTCAAGGGAAAATGTTGTGGCCATCATGGACTTTGAATCCACTAAGCCAATTGCATCTTTTGCAGTGCCCAATAATGAGCCAGGTGCCGAGAAAATGGCTAAGAAAATATCAGAGTTTTTTACACCTGAAAGTGGTCTTCGTAGACTTGTAATCAGCTTGGAATCTACATCCTTTTATGGAGTGCATATCGCCAATTACTTGTCTACATGCCGCATCCTTATGCCATTTCACACCGAAGTGTACTGTTTAAATCCTAAAAGTATTGCCAACTACAAGAAGTCCTATATTGGGCTTGGCAAAAACGACTACGTTGATGCATTCATCATTGCCGACTTTGCCCGTGTTGGCAGGATTACTACTAAACCATGGCGCGGGTGCCAGTATCTCGCTTTGCAAAGGCTGACACGCCATCGCCTTCATCTGGTCAAAGCCCTTACAAGGGAAAAGACCTACATGCTCTCTAATATATTCCTCAAGTTCAGCGAATTTACCATGCTGGATGCAGAGGAGCAGCCATTCTCCAATGAGTTCGGAGCTACAGCATCTGCGGTTCTTACCGAATTCCTCTCTACTGAAGAGATTGTTGACATGCCTATGGAAAAGCTTGTTGAATTCATCTGCGAGAAAGGCCGCAATAGATTTACAGATCCTCAGAAAACAGCCAATCTCTTGCAGGCAGCTGCAAGAAATTCCTATCGTCTGGATAAGTGTCTGTATGAGCCTCTTACAGTCGCAATCGCCTCATCCTTCACCATGATCTCTACATACAATGCGGAAATCAAGAAGGTTAATAAGGCTATCGAAACAACCATTAAAGGGCTCAATCCAAATGCTTTCCTGTCGCTACAGTCTATCCCTGGCATTGGCCCGGTTATGGCTGCAGGAATCATGGCTGAAATCGGAGACATACACATTTTTAAATCTCAGGAATCGTTAGCCAAGTATGCTGGCCTGGTGTGGCATGAAAACCAATCCGGTCAGTTCAAAGCTGATGATACACCCATGAGCAAGGCCGGTAACTCCTATCTTAGATATTATCTACTGGAAGCGACCAGCCATATTAGAATCCATTGCCCCGAATACGGGGAATATTACTCCAAGAAATACGCTGAGGTGAAAACCCATCAGCATAAACGTGCACTCGCTCTCACAGCTCGTAAAGCCATAAAGTTGATTTTTGGATTGCTGGCCAGGAATCAGCTCTACTCCAGAAACAGAGTAGGCCAAGCATAATATTTACAAACATGCCTTTGGGATTTTTGCTTATAATCCTGAAGGTTTGTTAAGTGCACTTTATTTCAAGAATTTGCTTCAAAAACTTTTGAGAAAACCTGTTGACATATTACCAGGTTGCTGAATACAGTAAGGAATCGAAGAACATGGCAAGACCACAGTGGGAACGAGAGCAGGTATTTTCCGAGTGGATAAAACAGGATGCTTTTGTTTGTGCTATTAATGCGGAAAATATGGAGCATTTTATTTTCCTTCTGGAAAAGTCCGGATTTGAAGTGAAGCAGGGTAAGCATATCGCTGTAAAGGTTCCGGGGATGAAGCGGTTTAAAAGACTGGATACCATTTCAGAGGATTTTAGCAGAGAAAGACTGGAGACTATGTTTAAATACGGGGAACCAAGTTTTATATCACCGATAGACCGCACCTTATCATTATTGCCGGCAAGGAAGGCAACGTTTACACCATATCAAAAAAAGTGTTATGCAAGGATGTAT
>JAXJPW010000086.1:0-18404 GCA_036311465.1 Agathobacter sp. | reverse complement strand
TTTCCACTATTACTAATAGGACCCGTAAGGTGTAAAAATATTTACGGGTGGATTGGTAAAAAGTCAGCGTGTAACCGTAAACTGCCAAACAACGGTGAGGGGGAACGGAAACTTTCAGTCTTACGGAGAGATTGAAAGCATGCATGAATTTGAATTTTACAAATTGTTTTAAAATGCTAATTTATAATTCAAAATATTTTTCTTGACGTAATTTTGAAACATAAAGATAACATTAGTAGAGTGAGGGTATATTATGATAGACCGTATTGTGATTGAAAAGAAAACTGGAGCAGAAATGTTTTTGGGAATGAACCATTCTTTGCTAGATTTTTGGTCGTGGGCACATTCTGATATGATATCGAATGCTGAACGTGGACGTTTTGCGGAATATATCGTAAGCTGTGCATTACAATCATCTTCTCAGTATCGTATTGAATGGGATTCTGTTGATGTTGTTGCCTCGAATGGTATCAAAGTTGAAGTGAAATCATCTGCTTACTTACAAGCTTGGAGTCAGGAGAAGTTTTCTAGTATTCAGTTTGATATAGCACCCAAGAAATCCTGGGATAGTGTTACTAATTTGTACAGTGAAACAAAGCTTAGAAGTGCCGATGTATATGTATTTTGTCTCTTTGCTAGCATGGATTCCAAAACAGCTAATCCATTAGATTTGAAACAATGGGAATTCTATGTTCTAAGCACTAATGTTTTAAATGATTGTGTACCAGAGCAAAAAAAGATAGGCTTAAATTCGCTTATCAAATTAGGAGCAAAAAAAGTGTGTTTCGACGAAATATATGATGCAGTAAATATTGCAGCAAATCTATAAGATTTATCTTGAAAGATTACTTTTAGAGTAAGGAACAACTTCCAGTTTTTTGGAACGATAACAAATTTTAAATTTATTGCTATATATGGGAGTTGAAGGAAATGATATTTACAATAGTGGTTGTCATAACTATTGTTTCTTTGGTTGGATGCGTTTGCATAAAGAAACCTGCGGTAAGGATTGGACTTGGAATCATAGTTGCTTTGGGCTTAATGCTTACGGTTCTGATTGGTAGCTTCACCTATACGACAAGATATCGGGTTAATTCAGTTGACTCTTCCATCTCTCAAGATGGGAAGTATGAATTACTGTTTCAACAGATAGGAGACCCAGACTGGCCATTTGGATATACACATGCCAGACTGGTTCTTAAAGATGAATTAGGAACGATTGCAAAGTATTCTTTTGATGTAAGAAATGATGGTGCTTCTGTTCATTCCGATTCATGGCAGGTTACCTGGAAGGAAGATAGCGTGGAGGCTGTGATTAGTGGGGAAGAGCAGAATGATGAACAGTACATTCTATATTTTGATGGAAAAACAGACTCTAATCAGCTGGAAACGAAGTATGGAAAGACTGATGAAGAACGTCGAAAAGAAGATCTTCAGAGACTTGAGGAAAGCCGGCAACAGCAGGGGGACGAAACTAAACCAGGAGTGGATTCTCAAACAACAGACGATTCTGTTTTAGATAATTGTGACGAGGAGCAGACCGATGAAGACGGCTATCCGCTTTCGGAAGAATACCAGGCATATAAAAGCGAATTATTGAGAATTGCTGGAGAGATAGCTCAAAACACGGATGCTGAGGTCAAGTGCTATCTGTCTGCCAAAGGATGTCCTTATGCTGTGATTTTATCTGAAACAGAGGTTACTTCTGGAGAAAGAATCGAACAGCATCTGATTTTTAATGAGGCTTATGATGATTTGAGAAACGAGTATGTTCTTGAAGAATATCATTATGGAACGGACGGCGCACAATTATCTTCGCCGGTTATTCTGGATTTTTATCTGATTGATCGTCAATCACTGGAAGTTACAGATGAACAAATAAATACTTGGCACTGATTTGGACTGGTTGAATACATAATGCGTTATCACTTATAGCTGCAAATGTGGACATTTATACAGGATCAGATTCTTGGAATGAAATGGTTAAGTACTCTAATAGGACAACTAATAATGGTATTAGGATTAGATACAAATGGAAAGATTGGAGGAACACTTCAATTTTTTATCTATGACGTGATAAAGATTGTCATTTTACTTTGCCTTTTGATTTTTGTAATAAGTTACATACAAAGCTATTTTCCACCGGAAAGAACAAAGCATATATTGGAAAAGTTTCATGGAATAGGGGCTAATATCATTGCGGCACTGCTTGGAACAGTTACTCCATTTTGCTCATGTTCATCAATTCCCCTCTTTATTGGATTTACAAGTGCAGGACTTCCAATTGGTGTAACCTTTTCATTTTTGATTTCATCACCTATGGTGGATTTGGGCTCCCTGGTGCTTCTAACAAGTATTTTTGGAGCAAAAGTAGCCATTATTTATGTTGCGCTTGGTATTGTGATTGCAGTAGTGGGCGGAACAATAATTGAGAAGCTTCATATGGAAAATCAGGTGGAGGAATTTATTAGGAATGCAAAACGTATTGATTTGCCTCAGGAGCAGCTTACAGTTAAAGAACGTTTGAAATATTCTGGGGAAAAGGTTGGAGAGACATTCAAAAAAGTATTTCCATATATCCTTATAGGAGTTGCTATTGGTGCCTTTATCCATAACTGGATTCCGGAAGATTTGATTGTTAATTTCCTTGGAAACAAAAATCCATTTGGAGTTATCCTTGCGACAATTGCCGGAGTTCCAATGTATGCAGACATTTTTGGCTGTATTCCAATAGCGGAAGCCTTGCTGGCAAAGGGGGCCAGACTTGGAGTTGTTTTATCCTTTATGATGGCGGTAACAACACTTAGTCTTCCTTCAATGATTATGCTGAAAAAAGCTATAAAGCCAAAGCTCTTAGGTGTTTTTATAGCAATATGTACAGCTGGAATTATTGTTGTGGGATATTTCTTTAATGCAATACAGTATTTGATAATATAATGTCAGAATATAATATATTTTTATTATTTTATGCGAAAAAGATGAAGGGTTGGTATATACAATGAAAAAGATAAAAGTTGCCTTTATCTGTGTTCATAATTCCTGCAGAAGTCAGATAGCGGAAGCCCTTGGCAGACATCTGGCAGGAGATGTATTTGAATGCTATTCTGCCGGAACAGAAAGGAAACCACAGATTAATCAGGACGCTGTTCGTTTGATGAAGGAAATATATGGTATAGATATGGAAGCGAATGGACAGCACAGCAAACTTATATCAAAGATTCCTGAGGTTGATATAGCAATTTCCATGGGATGCAATGTTACTTGCCCATATATTGGTAGAGAATTTGATGATAACTGGGGCCTTGAGGACCCAACAGGAAAATCTGATGAAGAATTCAAAATAGTAATTAAAGAGATAGAAAATCATGTTTTGGAATTAATCAAACAGTGTCAGACCAAAAGATAGGGGTGAAAAGTTATGATTAGAGAGATGAATAAAAATGATTGGGAACAGGTGGCTGAAATATACTTACAGGGAATAGAAAGTGGGTTAGCTACCTTTAATACGGAATGTCCTTCCTATGAAGAATGGGATAGTGGACATATCAAAAGCTGTAGATTTGTGTATGTTGAAGAAGAGAAAGTTGTTGGATGGGTGGCAATTAGTCCGACTTCAAGTCGTTGCGTGTATAAAGGCAGCGTTGAGATGAGCATATATATTGATAAAAATTATCATGGAAGAGGAATAGGAACAGAGCTGATTAAAACATTAGTAAGCGAGGCAAAGCAGCAAGGATATTGGAGTATTTTTTCAGCAATCATATCTAAAAATGAAGCAAGTATTGCATTACACAAAAAATGTGGCTTCAGAGAAATCGGATATCGGGAAAGAATTGCTAAAGACCGTTTTGGCAATTGGCAAAATACCACTTTGTTTGAATTAAGGCTAGAAAGCAAGGCCGAAAAGGCAGTTAACTATTTCAGCAATCATTTTAACTGTTCCCAGGCAGTATTAGCAACATTTGCAGAAGAATTAGGAATGTCAGAAGAGATGGCACTTAAGATAGGAACACAGTTTGGTGGTGGCGCAAGAAAAGGAGAAATGTGTGGTGCAGTATCAGGTGCATTGATGGTATTAGGACTAAAATACGGACACTATCACTATAATGCACCTGAGGAAAAAGCAAATGCCTATAAGATTGCAGAAGAGTTCATGGACAAATTTATTGAGAAGAAAGGAACAGTAGTCTGTAGGGAACTTTTGGGATATGATTTGTCAAAAACGGAAGACAGGCAAAAGATTATGGAACTTAATCTATTTCAAACTATTTGTCCTCAAATGATAAAGTGTGCAACTGAAATAGTGGAAAAAATGTTGGAAGAGAAGGCAAAACTATATTCCGGTAGGAATGCCATATTGTGAAGGATATGCCTGTGGATATCATATGGTAAAATACTATTTGGAGAAAACAGGAAAGAGTATTGTTGAAGCTACAATACTTCCAGCAGAAGAGATACTTAAGGAAATAGAGGGATTCTGGGAATAAAAAACATAAAGAATTATGAGAACCATTTTGATATAGATTATATAAAAGTAACAGATAACAGTTAATGTAGTTTAAAATAACTTCGATTGGTCTCAAGAATACCCTGTTTTTGAAGCTTACCAATTTCTGCAGAAAGGGCAGATCTCTCCACGCCAAGATAATCGGCAAGAGCCTGACGATTATAGGGAATAGTAAATTCAAGAGAATTATTTTCTTTCGCCTGGTCGTGAAGATAAGCCATTAGTTTTTCACTGGTAGTTCTGTGAGAAACGTAGCTTAGCTTTTTGTTGAGCAGCATATTTTTTCTGGAAACAATTTTAAGAAGATTCTGTATCAGCTTACTGTGAAAGTAGCATGCCTGAGTGCAAGGATACAGGATCTTTTCAATACTAATAAACAATATTGTACAGTCTGTAGCGGCCAGAATACTTACGGGAAGTGACGGAACTGCGGCACATGCAAAGGCCTCGGCAAAGAGCTGCCCTGGACCAAAGGCTGAAGTAATATTTCGATTTCCATTATAGTCATCCTTCAGAATCTGGATGGTTCCATCCAAAACAATTCCAATGAAATCCGCAGAATCCCCTTCATTTTTTATATAGGTACCCTTTTGATATGACTCAGTTTTGGCAGCAAAACAAGTCATCATTTCAAGAATATCCTTTGAAGCCATGTCCTCAAATAAAGTTAAATCTTTTAAAATATCAAAATATTTTTCCATAAATGCTCCTTTGTTGGAAATCCAACAGAATTGTTAAAATAATTATAGTATTATGTCATCATAAAGTAAATCATAGCGCTAATTAATTTATGAAAAGAGAGGGCCCATGAATAATAAGAAAATACTTTGCGGGCTGATTGGACTTGTAGGTGCGGTCAGCAATAATCAAAAGACAGAGAATACAGACAGTATTATTATTACCGCTTTACTGTCGGAGGATTCAGAAGAGGCAATAGCTAAAATTCATAGGGAAAAGTATCTGATATCACCAAACTGTGAGACCTGTCAGACCCCTTGTGGAAATACTTCAGACTACGACATAAATGCTATGGATAAGTGGACCGGAGAGGTGAAGCTGATTAAGCAGAAAATAATAGAAAGCCTGGTTGAGGTGGCGAAAGCCTGCAAATCAAGTGGACAATTACCGGAGATAGCCTATAAGGCAATCGCTTATCTGGGCTACCAACTGGATATGGAAAGTTATAAGAAAATATTGGAGGAATTGAATAAATGGTAAGAAAGATTATTAAAATTGATGAAGAAAAATGTAATGGATGTGGAATCTGCGCAAGTGCCTGTCATGAGGGTGCCATTGATATAATTGATGGAAAGGCAAAGCTTGTAAGAGAGCATTTTTGTGATGGACTTGGTGATTGTCTGCCGGGATGTCCAACAGGCGCAATTACATTTGAAGAGAGAGAAGCCCCAGAGTATGATGAACAGGCAGTGATGGCTGCAAAGCAGAAAAAGGAGGCGGCTCAGGTCCCTCATCAGTGTCCTGGATCAATGATGAGACAGATGAATAAGTCATCAGAGCTGTCAGACAGTGCAGAAGTAAAAGAAAATTGTCCTATTTCACAGCTACAAAACTGGCCGGTGCAGATAAAGCTGGCTCCAGTGCAGGCACCATATTTTGATGGAGCAAAGCTTCTAATAGCAGCAGATTGTACAGCCTATGCATATGGGAATTTTCATAAGGAATTTATAAAAGGAAAGGTCACATTAATTGGCTGTCCAAAGCTTGATGCAGTGGATTACACAGAAAAACTTACAGAAATAATTAGAAATAACAATATTACAGGTGTAACCCTTGTAAGAATGGAAGTTCCATGCTGTGGTGGATTAGAAATGGCGGCAAAGAAGGCAATACAGGACAGTGGCAAATTTATTCCATGGCAGATAGTGACAATAGGCATTGAAGGACAAATTTTAGATAACTAAATATAGCGTAAGCATTCGGCAAAAACCCTGGCGATATTGTACAGATAAGAGATAGCTGTATGATATCGCTTTTTTTATCTCTGTTGGAAAGACTCCCACTTTTATAAGTGGTCAGTAGAAATATATTTGTCACGGATAAAGAAAAATATTGACAAGTAAGCGAGTGCTTACTATACTTTAGACAAGGTAAGCATGTGCTTACCAATAATACAATATAATACCAAGAAAGAAAGGAAGAACAGAAAAATGGAAATAAAATGTGTAGTAAACAGACAAAGCATTAAGAAGAATAAAGCTCTAAAAAGTGCTCAGAAAAGCGCAAGAAAGTATTATCAGGAAAAAATATTTATGAAGTCTTCGAAAGAGGCAAAGTCAGCTAAAGCAAAAATCAGAAAGCTGGCTGATTTAAGAAGGGTGGACTACAAGGTTTTTTCTGATATAGAGCAAATGGAGAAAAAACATGAAGCACAGCTGTCAAAGGATGAACTAATTGCATTTTGTAGAAAAACTGAACTTACCGGAAGAAGTGGAAATGGCTTTGAGGTTTCAAGGAAGCTTGAGGCCATTATGAGGACAAAAGCAACCTTGATAATCAATGGAGTAGAATGCGACCCGGGTCTGGTTACGGATTCCTGGCTATATAGGAACAGGCAAAAACTTATTGAACAGGGAGCAAGAATTCTCAGAAATGCCCTTGAACTTGATAAGGTAATACTGGCTACCAAGGAGCCATTACGAGCATTTAATGAAATACAAGAGGTAAAAGTAGCTGATCGTTTTCCAATGGGGTATGAAAAATACCTGATACAGAATGTGCTAGGTGTAAGGCTTGAAGCAAATGAGTTGCCACAGGAAAAGGGAATAATAGTAATGAACCTTCAGACTGTAATTGCAATAGCAGAAATGACTCAAAATATTATGGCGGCACAATATAAGTATATTACAGTGGCAAATCTCTATACTGCTGAGGCAAAGGTGGTAAGAGTAAGAATAGGAGATTCGGTAAAGGCAGTGGCGGAGAGCTGTTTTTTTAAAAGAGATTCAAAAAGTAATTCAAAATGTGATTCAAAATGTGATTCAAAATGTGATTCAAAAAGAATATATGCAGGAGGTGGAGCATTTAGTTGCCATGAGGCAGCACCAGGGGAAAAGATTCAAGACACCACAGGCTATATTGCAATTGGAGACATGCCAAAGTATCAGTATGCAGCAAAATGTAAGGGGTGTAAAGCCTGTAGCAGAAACTGTCCGGCAGGAGTATCGGTGCATAAAATCGTTCAACATGTGGAAAAGAAGGGTATGAAAAGGGTTGAGATGTGTAAATCATTTAATCCTACAGCCTGTATAGGCTGTGGAGCCTGCACTTATGGATGCATGGCCGGAAAAGATGTAAGGGAGGTTATAAGATGGGCAAAAGCAGAATTATCATAAGAGTAATAATTACAATACTGTTTTTGACATCCTTATACTTTGTGGAAGCAGGATTCTGCGGAGGTAGGGTGGTTGCAAAATACAATAATGGTTTTGGGACTCTGGACATGAAGCATTATAATCCGGATATAGTACAGAAGGTCCTTTCGTCAATGAATCATAAAGGGATAGAAGTATACAGGCAATATTATATTATGGATTATATATTCATAATATTTTTTGGAGCTTTTCAGTTAATGATAATAAATGATGTCTTTTGGTTTAACAAGAATAAGATAATTTCTATTATAATATATGGAGCGCCTATATTACGTGGGATATGTGATATAATAGAAAACACAATTATTTTATTGACCTTACATACCTATCCAAGAATAAATGAGCTGGCAATTTCAATCTCATCAAGATTTACTTCAATAAAACTGATGAGCATTAAGGTCTGGATAATGCTAACGGCAATTGGAATTGCAATTGGAATGGTATACAGGCTAAAGGGGACAAAATGACAATTAATACAACCAAGGACAAAATAGTATTTGAAGCGTTAAAGCTTTTTTCAAGGGATGGCTTTGAGGCTTCGTCAACAAGAGCCATAGCACGCAGCATTAATTGTTCAGACGCTGTGATATATAAGCATTTCAAAAGTAAGCAGGAAATACTGGATGCTATTGTTGACTTTTGTTCCAACAGGCTTATTGAGAAATCCAGCCAGATTAAACTGGAGAGTATGTGCTGGAAGGAAGTTGAGAAAATATGTCTGGATATGTTTGAGTTCCAGACTACGGACCCATGGATTGTTCCCTTCAGAAAGCTTCTGGTTATCGAGCAGTTTAAGAATGAGAAGCTTGGGAAAATCTACAGAGAAGTGTTCATAACCAAGCCATTATCATATATGGAGGACATGTTCAAGACTCTGATAGAACAGGGATATATGAAGCAGGGAAATCCAAAGGTTTATGCTATGGACTTATACAGCCCATTTTTTATGTATCACACAATAGGTGGAGAAGAAAAGGAGCTGCTAAAAAATCTGGAGGAACATGTTACTCTGTTTAGAAAAAATGTAGTGACAGATGAAGTTTACCTTGAACAGTAATTTTGATTTGAATAGAAAGGCAAGCAGTAGAAAGAACAGCAGTAGAAAGAACAGGGAGGATTCATGGCAAGGATTGCAGCAGTATTGAAAAGAACCATGAAAAAAGAAAGCACAGATACTATTTTTCAGCATAAGGGAGTAATACTTAATCCTATGGCAGCCCAGCTGGAATATGGTAATAAGAAGGCTGAGCTTACCAGAAATGAGCTGAAAATAATGGGGGTTTTGTTTGAACACAAGGGTGAGTTTGTAAGCAGGTCTGCACTTATTGATAGACTTTGGGATCAGGAAATATACATAGATGACAATACATTAAGTGTTAATGTAACAAGAATACGAAATAAGCTTATGGAAATGGGGCTTGATGGATTCATAGAATCTAAGCGAGGACTGGGCTATAAGATATAAAATATAAACTATAAGATATAGACTATAAGATATAAAGTATATAGATGTGTTAACAATAGAAGAAAACATTAGACTGGCTATGACCCTGCATGGAAAGGAAAAGAAGGAAACTGATCCGGTAGTAAGAGAAATGATGAAGAAGCTGGGAATTTCAGAAATAGCTGACAAATTTCCTTATCAGGTGTCAGGGGGACAAAAGCAGCGCTGTGCATGTGCCAGAGCATTGGTAAATCAGCCCAAGCTGGTATTAGCAGATGAGCCAACAGGAGCCTTGGATTCCAAGTCCTCAAAGATGCTGCTTGATACATTTACTGTAATGAACAAAGAGTTAAATGCAACAATTCTTATGGTAACTCACGATGCATTTTCGGCAAGCTACTGCGACAGAATACTGTTTCTAAAGGATGGCCAAATCTTCCATGAACTGTTGAAGGGAGATATGAATCGTAGAGAGTTTTTGACAAAAATCCTGGATGTACTTGCCTTGACAGGAGGTGACAGTGAATATGCTGACTAAATTAAGCCTTCGAAATGCGAAGAGATCAATTCGTGATTATTTGATATATCTGATTACCATGTCAGGAGTAGCAGCCCTGATGTTTGCCTTTGATTCTGTAGTATTTTCAAAGGATATTGCCCAAATGTGTGAAAATGCTTCGGTAATGGGAGCAATGATAGGATTAGCAACTGTTTTTATCATAATAATCGTATCCTGGCTGATAAATTATATGGTTCGGTTTATGCTGGAAAAGCGAAGTAAAGAGTTTGGTACATATCTTATTCTGGGTATGAATCAAAAGGAAATTGCGCAGCTGTATATGCGAGAAAATCTTATAATGGGCGGTATCGCCTTTGTAATCGGATCAGTTGTGGGATTCTTTTTAGAGCAGGGATTACTGGTATTGCTATACCAGCTTTTTAGCAAAGAATATCAGATTCGTTCTGAATTCTCATTTATTGGACTTATTGTGACATTTGTCTGCTTCTTTGTCTGCTATCTTAGAACCTTACTTCGAAGCAGAAAAATGTTTAGGAATATGACAATATCAGATTTAATGAGAATGGATAAGGAAAATGAGCAGATTGAGGGGGGGCAGGGACAAAGTTCTTCAATTGCTGTTTCCACTGGGTCTTATTTTGCTGGGAGGAGCATATTTTATTATTTGTAAGCTGCCATTATCATTTGAAGTGGTAGCAGCCTTTATAGTTGCATTTACTGTGGGAATATATTTCTTTTATATTGGATTGTCCTCTGCACTGTTTTGCTATCTTAGTAAAAAAGGTAAAGGAACATACAAAAAGCATAACATTTTTATTATGAGACAGCTTGCTTCAAAGCTTCGCACTATGCGTTTTACAATGGGAACCATTTCATTGCTGCTTTGCATAGCCCTGATAGGGGGAACAATAGCTATGATGTTTGCGAAATATCAGGATACAGCAGTGAATAATGTATTACCATTTGATGTGATAATATTTAATCAGGAGGATGATTATCAGTTTGAGGAGGAGCGTAGTATTGTAAGCCAGGACAGCCCAATTCAAAAGGACTTAGTATATAACATTTACCATACAGAGCGCAAGAATATGCTATTCAGGTGAAGCCTCGAGTTGCCAAGTGTCTGGGCGAGGATATTAAGTCTGAGACAATTGATATGGGAGGTGTTAAGCTGAAACTGTCGGAGATATATACAGATGATTTTTCACAGAATGGACATAACGGTGCTGATTTTGTCATTGTAGTCCCTGACACAGTAAAGGACCAGCTGACACCATATTACAGCCTTTATGTTGCAAAGCTGACAGAAGAGCCTTCTGACAAGCTCCAGGGAAAACTTGCCAACCTATGTGGGATTTATTAGAAACGTTAGAAAATAGGCCACTATTTTTCATATTCCCTGCGGTATTTTCCGGGAGATATGCCAACAGTCTGTTTAAAGCTTCTGATAAAGTTGGCATAATCATTAAAGCCGGATTGATAACAGGCTTCCGTTACACTCAGTCCCTCTTGAAGCAGTTTTTTGGCTGAGTTAATCTTTCGGTCTAACAGATAAGCTCTCAGTGTAAGCCCAGTGTGGTGCTTAAACTGGGAGCTTAAATAGCTTTCGCTCACAGAAAAGCGCTTTGCCAAAACAGAGAGGCGAACTGGTTCATTCAAGTGGGTTTCTATGTATTGCATGGTGCCGGTAATATATTGTGGCATGGTATTTTGGTAGTAAGAAGGTGCACTTTGAAATTGCTGGTTTACGAATAATAATAGTAAAGAGGCATAGGCATTCTGAACAATTGAGCTACCAAAGCAGTCGGGTGAGTCAGAGGATGAAAGTCCCTTATAAAGTGTCAGAAACTCCTCTAAAGCCTTGGCTGAAAGACGGCGAAGATTCTGGGTGCCATGAGGCCTTGCGTAAAAGCATTCAGAAAGTGAAGTGCCTGGGGTAGAAAGTTTATCAATATAACTGCGTTTCAAACTGATGACAATGCGTTCATAGCTGGAGTCATCTAACGTCTGGATACGATGCATTTCATTTTCATTGAGCACAACAAGACTTCCAGGGGCTGGAAGAAAACTGGTTTGTTCAATATAAAGTCGGACATTGCCTGACAAAAACAGATATATCTCACATCCATCATGTCTGTGATATGCATAGCTTGCATTATAATTAGTCTTTTTATAAAAAAATGAAAACTCATCGCTGTAAGGCTCAAAGTTGGCTGCAATCTTATTACTGTTCATAAATACTCCTATTTCACGCAATAAATTCTATATTATGTGCAATAAAACATGTTTGAAAAAATGTTAACATAATATCAAAAGATATTCAAATGTTAATATGGAGGGATATATGAGTAGTTTTTACGTAGCAAAGGAAAAGAAAATAGCAGACTTTCTGGTTGAGAAGGAAAGTCTTGAAGGAGTAAAGCTGATTGCAGAAACAGTAAGGGAGGACCTTAGGGCTGTAACAGATATGGTTGCAAAGATTACGGCAGATATAGGGGAATGCAAGTCAGACAGGGTTATCCTTATGGCAACTTTAGACCACAGTGAGCTGCTTGACCGACTGGAAAATGAGGGGAAAATTTCGCTTGAAGCCCTGCGTGGAAAAAGAGAGGTTTATTGTCTCAAACATATTGAATTCCCTTTTGCAGAAGTATCATCAATCAAGGAGCTCTTTGTCATTGCAGGAAGTGATAAACGAGGCACAATATATGGAATGTTCAGATTATCTGAGCTATGCGGAGTTTCTCCACTTATTTACTTCGGAGATGCAACACCAGATAAAAACAGTGAGCCGCTAATCACTTTTACAGATGAATTTGTATCGAAGGAGCCTTCAGTAAAATATAGAGGTTTTTTCATTAATGACGAGTGGCCAGCCTTTGGAAACTGGTGCATGGAAACCTTTGGAGGTATTAATGCAAAGGCTTATAGGAAAATATTTGAGCTCCTGCTTCGACTGAAGGGAAATTATATGTGGCCCGCTATGTGGGCTTCAACATTTTCCGAGGATGGACCAGGACTGTTAAGCGCAGAACTTGCAGATAAGCTGGGAGTAGTAATTGGCTTATCTCACCATGAACCTATGTGCAGGGCCGGAGAGGAATGGCAGAAAATATATAGTCAGTACGGAACGGATTCAACCTGGAGTTTTGTTACAAATGAGGCGGAAATTACGGAATTCTGGAAGGATGGAATCCTGAGAAACAAGGATTTTGAGAATGTTGTTACCATAGGTATGAGAGGAGAAAACGATTCAAAGCTGATGCCTGAGGATGCAACTCTTAAAGACAATATCGAGGTAATTAAAAAAGCGATTCGCACACAGCACAGACTGATTAAGGATTACATGAATCAGGATTTAAAAGAGGTTCCAAGAATGCTGGCAATCTACAAAGAGGTGGAGGATTACTATTTTGGTGACGAAACCTGTGAGGGTCTGAAGGACTGGAAGGAACTTGAGGATGTAATTTTCCTGCTAAGTGATGATAACTATGGAAATCTTCGTGCACTTCCAACAGATGAGGACAGAAATCATTCTGGTGGTTATGGAATGTACTATCATTTTGATTACCATGGCGCACCAATAAGCTATGAGTGGACAAACTGTAATCGTCTTACAAAAACCTGGGAAATGATGACACAGGCATATGAATCAGGTGTCAGAGAAATGTGGATAGTTAATGTGGGAGACCTGAAGGCTGTGGAATATCCGCTGTGTTATTTTATGGAGCTGGCTTATGATTTTGAAAGCTGGGGAAGCTCTGCCATCAACAAAACAGAGCTATTTGCAAAAAAATGGATTGATACACAGTTTGGTAATGCTATTTCCGCTCAGCAAAAGGAATTGGTAGGAAAAGTACTTGAGGGATATACAAAATGGAATGCCTTAAGAACTCCTGAGGCAATGAACGAAGGAATCTATCATCCTGTTCATTTTAGAGAAACTGACAGAGCAATAGATAAAGTGTTGAAAATCATGGAAACAGCGGAAACGCTTAACTGTCAGTTGTCAGGGCCAGCATTGATTACATATCAGAATATGATTTACTATCCTGCTATGGCTTCCCTAAATCTGGTGATGATGTATTTGGAAACCGGATTAAATAAAGAATTGGCAAGAAGAGGATGCCTCTACGCCAATACATATGCAAAAAGTATAAGAAAACGTATTGAAAATGATTCAAAAATCGTAGAAGAATTCCATAACAGTAATAATAAAAAGTGGAATCACTGCATGAGCTCTGCCCATACCGGCTTTAGAAACTGGGATGATAATGACTGGGTATATCCAACCACATCAACAGTCTATCCGATACCGGGAGGAAAAGTACTTGTTGGTTTTAGAGGGGACGAAAAATATCATTTGGGCGCCCATTGGCAGGATAATGGCCCATTGGTAAATGAGGAATTTATCAGACCTGACCAGAAAGAGGTAATTCTTGACATTAACAGTAGAGGAAATGTCTCCTTCCAATATCAGCTGGAATATGACTGCCCATGGCTGCTTTGCGACAGGAAGAATGGAAGAGTTGATATAAATGAAAGTGGACATGATGAAGTACATTTTTATATTGAACGCAAAGAGTTAATGTCGAAGGATGAAGCATTATGCAAGGTACAGATAGAATTTGATAACGGAGAAAAGACTTATTCAGATATATTAATTAAAGCAATGAATTATCAGGGAGAGGGTCAAAACCTGTTTCTGGAGAATCATGGGTACTGCGCAATCAGAGCAGAGCATTATAGTGAGAAAAAGGATATTGATGGAAAAGGCTTTGAAGTTATCAATTATTTAGGTCGGGAAGGTGCAGCAGTAAAAGCACTTCCAGCTATGGAGGTCTATCCAGACCCTCTAAATGCACCATATGTTAAATACTCAATGCTGGCGGAAAAAACCGGGGAATATAACCTGGTATGTTACCTCCTTAGCAGAAACCCTGCAGTAAAGGGTGGAAGAATGAGATTTGCAATATCCATAAATGATGAAAAACCACAGGATATGTACGGTGTTTCAGAGAACTATTATACAGAGTGGTTTAATGCTGAATGGGCTGATGGGGTATTGGATCATGCCCGCACAGTGACAACTACAGTATCTCTTAAAGAGGGGCAGAATGATATATACTTCTATGCAGGAGAACCAGGAGTTATATTGGAAAAGCTGGTATTATATAGGGCTGACACTGACATGAAGGAAAGCTATCTGGGACCACAGGAAAGCTATTGTATAAAAAATTAGGAAAAAGTCATGCTATAATTAACATATATCAGAAATGGAGGTATGCAATGAAGAAAGTAATACTTATATGTTTCATTATGGCATGTATTTTTTCTGGATGTGGAAAGGCGGACTCGGCGCAGAACACAGACCAAAAGTCGGAATACAGGCAGGTTTCCATGGAAGAAGGGCTTAATCTTATGAAGGAGGATTCAAATTATATTCTTTTGGATGTCAGAAGAATAGATGAGTTTGAAGAAGGACATATTCCCGGAGCAATTAATATTCCAAATGAAACCATTGGAACAGATGAGCCTGCAGAATTGCCTGACAAAAATCAGACAGTCTATGTGTACTGTAGAAGTGGAAACAGAAGCAAGCAGGCAGCCAAGAAGCTGGCGGAATTGGGGTATACAGACATTATTGAATTTGGAGGAATTATTGATTACTCTGGAGAAATTGAGAAGGGTATGCAATAGGGCCAAGGCCTTATTGCATATTGCATTTTCAGGAAAATAGCTTTGAAAAGTAAAAAATAGTAAAAAAGTAACAGAAAAATGCTAAAAATCATCGACATCCTACGTTTTGAAATATATAATATATAGTATATAAAGAAAAGTGTGTCATTTACACTATTGCCATGAAGTAGTAAGGGGTTATTTCGTGGGCTGAAAGGATAGGAAGGAGATTCAAGGATGCATGGGGAGAAGGATGCGAAGTATACGCTTCAAATAATTTTTTCGACAATATTATTTACAGTGTGTCTGGTGGCGGAAATATATGCCGCGATAAATTTTCCAACACAATATATTTTCATCGGCGTCTTTGCGGTGCTGCTGATTATATTTTTATATTGGACTTTGCAAAGCGTGCTTTCGTTGCGGAGAACACAGCAGAAGCGAAGAGCAGAAGAATACAATAACATTATCAAGTCGGAGAAAGCTTCATATCTGTTGCTTAAGAAGTATTTTGAGCAGATTGATAATAAACTGGACTTACTTATGACATCTTCTAAGGTTCCAATAGATGAGATTGTAAATGTTCAGAAGGCTGTTGGTAAGATTATCATGAATCGAAATCGTGAAAACACAGAAGCCATGATGAATTCCAATGATCTTGTTTTTGAAAAGCTTGATGAAATAATAAGTTCCATTGAATCAAATAATGATAAGGTTGTGGAAGGAAATAAAAATAATATTTCTGAGAGCATAAGTCAGGTAATAATAAAGCAGTCAGAGATTTCAAATGAAATGAAGGAAATGGAATTGAGACTGAACCAGGCCATTATGCAGTTACAGCAGACAATTAATGGAAAACAGGTTAATCTGACAACTAGAGTTGAGATACCGCAGATGCCGGCAGCAATGATGCCAGTTCAGATGGCAGCTCCAGTTGAGCAAACAACTGAGGAACAGGTTCCATCTATACAGTCAATGGAAATTCAAGAAGCGATAGTAGCAGAAGAGCCAGTGCTGGAAGAAGAACCAGTACTAGAGGAAGAACCAGTACTAGAGGAAGAGCCAGTGCTAGAGGAAGCACCAGTACTAGAGGAAGCACCAGTACTAGAGGAAGAACCAGTACTTGTAGAAGAACCAGTACTAGAGGAAGAGCCAGTGCTAGAGGATCCACCAGTACTAGCAGAAGAGCCTATATTAGTGGACGAGGCACCAGAACCTGAAGAAATTCCAATTGTGGATAATACATCGGATCCGAACAAGAAGATGGAACCAGATGAGATAGAGGCTTTATTGGCAAGCCTGACAGCAGATCAGCCTGCAGATCAAAGTCCAGAGGAGGAGCTGGAAGAGGCTTCGTTAGAGGTTTCATTAGAGAATAACAAAGATGAAGAGCTGATAGAAGATATTTTTGTGGATGATTTTGCCGCAGAAGAAGTATCTGTAGAAGAAACAGCACCAGCACTAGATTTGTCAGATCCAAATAAGAAAATGGATCCAGACGAAATAGCAGCACTAATTGCAAGCATGGGTGTAGATACACCAGAAACTTCAGATACCATTGCAACAGATGAGCCGGAACTGGAGGATAATTTGAGAGAGGAAGCAGAAGCGCCAAAAGCAGAAGCGGTAGAAGCAGAAGCGCCAGAAGAGGAAACTCCACCGATGCCAGATCTATCAGATCCCAATAAAGTAATGAGTCCGGAAGAAATTGCAGCTTTAATAGCTAATATGTAAAAAACAAAGGATGTGTGCCTGATATAGACACACATCCTTTTAAAATTGATCTTTTATCTGTCCTTTATCCATATAACAAACTTCATCACAAAGGATTTCAACATCCTCTTTATTATGCGATGCTAAAATTATAGTTACTTTTTCTTTTTTTAGTTTTAATAGCACATCTCTTATATGAGCCACCCCATCATTATCTAATCCGTTCATAGGTTCATCCAAAATAAGTATTTTAGGCTTTTCCATAATTGCTTGAGCAATTCCCAATCTTTGTCTCATACCTAAAGAATATTTTCCTACATGTTTTTTACTTTCCGGATTCAAACCTACAGTATTAATTGCATCAATAATTTCGTCATTTGTAATTTTCCCTCTTACAGAGGCTAACAATTTTAAATTTTTATATCCTGAATAATTTAGAACAAATCCAGGTGTCTCAATTATTATCCCTATATCCTCTGGTATTTCAACGTCTTTACCAACCACTTTACCTGATACTGTAATCTTTCCAAATGTTGGATTTACAAAACCACAGATGCACTTCATAAGCATTGTCTTTCCACTTCCGTTTCTTCCAACAATCCCATATATTTTTCCTTTTTCAAAAGAAATTGTCACATCATTTAATACTGTGGTATTACCAAACTTCTTACTCAAATGTTCAATACTTATAATATTATTTTCCATACTATTCATGCCTTCCATCTATATCTCATCCACAATAACTGCTATATCTTTTCTTTTTGATTTCATATAGGTTCCTATTATTAAAAGCATATTCAATACAATCATCATAGTTACTCCATACTTTATTGATGGTACAAAATTTTCACGTGAATATGACATATTTGAAATATTAATCCACGAAATGGGTGAAATCCAAAGAATTATATTATTTCCTGTTAATGTATACATAAATTCTAAAATAACAAATATTGATGACAAAACAATCCCTAAGCCTTTATTTGGGAAAACTGTATTAAAAAACATCAGAATCATTGCTATAAACATCATGTAAACGGTATAATAAAACCAGCAGTTTTCGGCAGTGAAAAACCAGCAGTTTTTTAAGACAAAAATTTAGCAATCATATAAATAACTCCGAAGGATGTTTATAATGACATCTGGAGG
>JAXJPW010000085.1:0-30080 GCA_036311465.1 Agathobacter sp. | reverse complement strand
TTTATAATACCAAACTCAGTTTCTTTTGTCAAGAACTTTTTTGATTTTTTGTTTCGCTGTCACTTGCGACAGCTCGATTAGTTTATCAAGTTTAGCTCCTTTTGTCAAGAACTTTTTTGATTAACTTTTGCTAGTCTATTCGGAGATCTCCAAATCAATGCGCCTCACGAATCAGCTTAGTTATAATAGCATCTCATTCGACATAATGCAACCCCAAATTACATATTTTTTTAAGTTGTAAAATTACACTATTTGAAGGTGTTTTTTCAGACAATTCACACAATTTACCAATTGTACTTTCATTTCAGTTTCCCATATGATTACAATTTACTATTGCAGCAATGCTGTCCTCTTTTTCAGCCAGGATACTTTTGACCTGATCCTTTTCCTTTGCATTAAGAAGTTCCTCATTTTTTCCGTAAGCTCCAGAAAAGGATCCCGTTGCTGCATTATAATCCGAATCAGCTTGGCCTGCTTTTTCATTCTGCTGTTGGGTCTGGGCCAGATAGGCGGTGTTGTATGCCTCAATCTGCTTATTTACCATATTTATATAGTTTATATCATTCCACCATTTAATTACAGAACTATGGAGCCTGTTCTTTTCATCTCTCTCTGCAATTAAATCTTTACCATATAACATACATATCCTCCTTGTTACGGAAATATGTTTAACTGTCCTAACTAGTACTAAGATACTAATTATTATAGACTTATTTCCTATCCCACACAAGCAAAGATTTTTTCATCTTTTGTTCATATATCTATATATGGAAGATATAATCTCTCTCCTTCCCTTTTCTTACTATATTTAGTGGAAAATTATTTTATTTTATTTTTGCATACTTTTTTAGTCCTTTCGCACTAGCTTATTTCAATTTCACATGATAAACTTATTCATAAAGAAACTAGCTTGGGAGCTAACGGTATTATAGGGAGGTAATCATTTATGAGAAAATCATTTAAAACGCACGGGCTTGCATCCATCTTTTGTGCTGCTTTATTATTTTTCAGCATTTTTCTATTTGGGGCACATGATTCTGCAAGAGCTGCTTCTGCTTCTAATATAGAAGTTGTCAATATTGATAATTCCACAGCTTTGCAGAAAACCGGATACATTCATGTGGACAAAAAGGTTGGCAGTATTGATACAAGGGATATCCCGGGATTATATAAAGCAAGCACTGAGGCAAAATATATTCCTGACATTTCTTCGTTACCTGATGTTAGGGATCAAGGTGACTATGGTTTGTGCTGGGCATTTTCAACCGTAGGTCTTGCAGAGTTTTCCATTTTAAAAAACGAGAATAAGTCTATTGATTTAAGTGAACTCCAGCTTGCATATTATTCCTTTCATACTGTAAAGGACCCTTTAGGTCTTACTGCTGGTGACAAAAATCAAACCCCTAATCCAGACAAGTATCTTAACATAGGAGGCAATCTGATTTTTTCAACTAAAGTTCTGTGGAATTGGAATGGAATGATATCAGAGGACCAGGTACCATACTCTTATGCTTCGAAAATGTTAAGCCGCGGTCTACCTGAACAGTATTCATATTACTGTAATTCCGCTCACCTTAGAAATGCTTATTATATTGATATAAAAAATAATCCTACTATTGTAAAAAATATGGTTAAGCAGTTTGGTTCTGTTAGCATAAGCTATTATGCCGGCGGGCGTTATAACTCTGAAAACAACTGCCAGTATGAATCAAATTCTTCATACAAACCAAACCATTCTGTAAATATTGTTGGTTGGGATGATACTTTTTCTGCTAACAAATTCGAACAAAAAGCACCTGGCAACGGCGCCTGGTTAATTCGTAATAGCTGGGGAAGCAGTGATTACTCTATTAATGGATATTTTTGGCTTTCATATTATGACAATACTATTTATCCAACAGCATATGCCATTGATGCAGTAAGCTCATCAAGCAACGAATACTATGATAACAATTACCAGTATGATGGTTCCTCTGCATCAGGCACATATTCTTATTCCAATTTGAGTTCAATTAAAGTGGCTAATGTTTTTAAGACCTGTAACACTAACGAAATTCTCAAGGCAGTATCTTTTGAAACTGCCAACACAAACCTAAATTACACTATTAAGATTTATAAAAACCTGAAGAACCTCAACAACCCTACAAGTGGTACATTGATTAGTAGTGCAACAACCTCCGGAAAAACAAACCTTGAAGGAATCTATACTGTAAAGCTGACTACCCCTGTCAATCTTGCCAAAAACGAGACTTTTTCCATTGTTATTGAAGAGAAGGCAAGCTCTGACAGCCCTATTAAAATTGTATCAGACTGTTCTGCCTCAAGCTATTGGTATAATTTTGTTTCCTCTGCTAAGGCTGGAGAAAGTTTCTACTATTTGGGAAATTCCTGGAACGATTTTGGAAAGGAAAACAATTCAAATATCAGAATAAAAGCTTTTACCAATACTGTTTCAAAGCCTAATGTTGCTGTTTCATCTATTTCCTTAACCGATACAGGAAAGCTCAGTATGGATATAGGCGACAATACTACCCTTTTGTCCGCTACCCTTCCATTGAAGGCAGGTAATCACAGAGTAACATGGACTAGCAGTAATCCGGAAGTTGCATCAGTCTCAAAGCAGGGCCTTGTAACTGCTAATAGTGGAGGAAGCGCAATAATTACGGCACCCTCAGAAAGTGGTAATCTCAGTGCTTCTATTGAAATCACTGTCAAAATTCCTATTTCAAGATTTTTCTTTGAGGCTAACAGCACCATTGGTCTAAAGTCTGGTCAGACTATGCAGGTTCCTTATAAAGTTGAACCGGCAAATGCCAGTTACAAGGTTCAATGGGATACAAGCGACTCTGATGTGGCAGTTGTTGATTCCAATGGAAAAATTACCGCAAAGGGTCTTGGAAGCTGCTATATTATTATGAGACATCCTCTTTATTCTGAGTGGTATGTAACCCAATATGTAAATGTTACATCAGATGGAACAATTGATAATACCGCACAAAAGCTTATTTATCTTGAGGACTGTCAGGGACAAATGGATTCCTTCTTTTTCACTTATAATGGAACAGCTTTTAAGCCAAAGCTATCCTCCCTTAAATATGGCACCATAGATATTTTGTCCAAATACCCTGACTGCTTGTCCATTTCTTATTCAGATAATATAAAGCCTGGAACCGGTAAAATGATACTTACTTCAAAGAAAGGAAATGGAGCACTTACAGGAAAGAAGGTTTTGGAATTCTCAATTAATAAAGCCTCACAGGTAAATACCTGTGTTTTGCCTGTAAATGGAATATTTGTCGGACAAAATACAAATTAAAATTCACAAATGCTCATGGAACAATTTACTCCAATGTTAGTGACGAAAGCATACTTACAATAGATCAAAATCTTGTTCTTACTGCCAAAAAGGCTGGATTTGCTACTGTAATTCTTCAGGCCAAAGGAGATGACTGCTATAATGAGGGAACCAAAATAACCCTATACATCACTGTTTCTCCTGCCCAAAAAGCACCTGAGAATTTTGCTGCCAGATCAACCTCAAAGGGTATTGAGCTTTCGTGGAAACCACTTACCACTTGTAGTAAGCTTACGGTTTATCGCGACGGCAAAGCAATCAAAACACTAACTAAGACAGCAACTAAGTACCTTGATAAAAGTGCTAAGACTGGTCAAAAATACAGCTACTATGTAGCCGCCTACTATTCAGGTAATAATAAAACTCTTAAGACAAAAGCCATTACCCTTTATCGACTTAATCCGGTAAGCAAAACAAAATTTGTTGCATGTGGCAGGAAAAAAGTTAAGATTACCTGGGCAAAGCAGTCCAATGTAAGTGGATATCAAATCCAGTACTGCTTATCAGGTAAGTTTTCATCTGGAGTAAAATCCGTTACAGTAAATTCCTCGAAAGCTTCCTCAAAGTCAATTACTACCTCCAAAAAGGGAACTACTTATTTTAGAATTCGAAGCTTCAAAAAAAGTGGCAGCAAAAAATATTATGGTCCTTGGAGCACCATTACACGTTTAAAAGTCAAATAGTTTTGATTGCTAAATAAGGTAAAAGAACCCGGGGTGTGTACCTCGGGTTCTTTTATGTTAGTATTCTAAGCCAGAATACTTTCCTCCGGTTGCTTCCGGATAATCTTCCTTTTCCCAATAATGTGAAGTATCTGATAACCAGTTACTGTCTACATTGAAATAATCATGACATGTATCTCCCTCCCATCCAATTGGGTCATCCCATGTCACATCCACTGCATACCATTTACCATCATCTAAATGTACAAGATTCCATCCGTGGTTTTCTCTTGGATCATCGTTGGCACTACCAGTCACAACAATACATTCTATATCAAGAGCATCCATAAAAAGCTTAAAAGTTGTTGCATATCCTACACAAATCGCTTGTCCTTCCACCAGGCATCCATAGGGCTGATCTGCATATTCTGTATACCACTTAGAGTATTCAAGACACTTACTGTCGTATTCTGTGTTCTCCACAATATAATCGTGAACAGCTACTTCCTTTTCATATTGTGTCATATTAGGTTTAATAATCTTTGAAATAATCTCTTTTAGCTTGTTATATACAGCAATATCTCTTTCATTGGAAAGCATACTCACATCATCTGCCTTATAGGCTTCTACTATATGAGATGTGTCATATACTTCAATATATCCAAAGACTTCCTCCACCAGAGTCACCCCATCTGGAGCTTTTTTAGTCCTTGGCTTTATTGATGAATCATCTTTTTTATCTGTATTTGATGTTTTATCTGTATTTGATGTTTTATCTGTTTCTGATTCACTTTCTGATTCATTTTCAGTTGTAGCAAGCTTCTCCAGCTCCTTTGAAAACTCCTGAGCCCTTTGCTTTTGCTCATCATTTAACTCAAAGTCTCTTACAAGTGCATCGGAAAAATATGCCCCCATTCCTTTGGAGTCCTCATCAATAAAAAGTGCCACATAATTGTCAAAAACCTGGACCTTAGACTCCTCAATTATCTTTGTTTCTTCCGGAGCATATCCGGCAAAATCGGACTGACGGTTATTCCTATATGATTCAAGACCTTCTTCCACCGCCTTTACCGCTTCATTAGAATCTTTAGCCGATACAATTATGTACTCTCTTGCACTTGTTCCCATTTCTTTCAAAGCAACAAAATCACTCACAGACTCCATCATCTCAGAGGAAAAGTCATAGGAATCAGACAGTGGTGTCACATGACCATCCTTCATCGGATACCTGTCCTCCACAAAGGCTAATATATCGCAGACATCATGCTGAATTGCCTCGTTAACAGTTTTCTTTTTTTGTAAAAAACATCCTGATAAATTGGAAAGAATTACTGTTGTAATTAAGAGCATGGACATACCCTTTTTTATTTTAAACATAGTTCACACCTCCGTAAAAAAAGACCAAAGTATTTCTACCCTGGTCTTTGATTATACTCTTATTTACTTATACACACAATTTAAGAATATCTTAATCCTTTTCGAATATCTTAATTCTCTTTGATTATCTTAAATCCCCTTAGAATAGCTTAGCTATCTTAGAAGTCAACCTCTGTATCATAGTAGCAGCACTTAAGGAGCTTCTCCATCTCTTCCTGTGTTGGAATACGTGGGTTAGAACCTGTACATGCATCGAGAATCGCATTAGCTGCAATATCAGAAAGTCTCTCTAAGAACACTTCCTCTGGTACGAAGCCCTGCTCTGTTGGGAAGCTGTCTGCTCCGTAATTCTTGATACAATGTGGAATGTTAAGATCATCATTCATCTTACGAAGGAATGCAATGAGAGCTGCAACCTTATCATCATCTGATGCAGACTTATCGGCAATTCCCATATAATCTGCTATAACACCATAGCGCTTCTTAGCAGTCTCATCCTTTGCATTAAATGCAATAACCTTAGGAAGGTACATTGCATTAGCAGCTCCATGAATAATATGAGCTCCAAAATCGTCAAAAGCAGCACCTGTCTTATGTGCCATTGAATGAACAATACCAAGTAAAGCATTAGAGAATGCCATTCCTGCAAGGCACTGTGCATTGTGCATTCTGTCTCTTGCTTCCATATCCCCATTGTATGACTTAACAAGATTGTTCTGAATCATCTCAATTGCATGAATTGCAAGAGGATCTGTGAAATCACAGTTGGCAGTAGAAACATAAGCCTCAATTGCATGTGTGATTGCATCCATTCCGGTATGTGCTACAAGCTTCTGTGGCATAGTCTCTGCAAGGTCCGGATCAACAATTGCAACATCAGGTGTAATCTCAAAGTCTGCGATTGGATACTTAATTCCCTTCTTATAATCAGTAATGATAGAGAAGGCTGTTACCTCTGTTGCTGTACCTGATGTAGAAGAAATAGCACAGAAATGAGCCTTTGTACGAAGCTTTGGAAGACCAAATACCTTGCACATATCCTCAAATGTAACCTCTGGATACTCGTACTTAATCCACATAGCCTTAGCTGCATCAATAGGAGATCCACCTCCCATAGCAATAATCCAGTCTGGCTGGAACTCAATCATCTTCTGCGCTCCTGCCATAACAGTCTCAACTGATGGATCTGGCTCTATACCCTCAATAAAAGCTACCTCCATGCCAGCTTCCTTAAGATAAGCCTCCGCTCTGTCTAGAAATCCAAAGCGTTTCATTGAGCCTCCACCAACACAAATAATAGCTTTCTTACCCTCAAATGTCTTAAGTGCCTCAAGAGATCCCTTTCCATGATATAAATCTCTTGGTAATGTAAAACGTGCCATAAATAAAAATTCCCTCCTAATATTTTTTATTAAATATATTATAACACATTCACCAATTATTTGTGCATTTTAATCAATACAACCAAAAAAACTGATGTACCTGTAATAAAGTACATCAGTTTTCACATAACCATATTCTATTATGCAGTTACCATTTCTAAGCGCTCTGAAACTAGCTGAATCATATCGCTCTTTTGCATCCCCAATGCAAAAGCAAGTTCAGCATATAAATGATTCTCGGCAAGCTTAGAATATCTCTCATCTACTGCTGTGCACTTCTTGCCCTGGGCAAAACGCTCACGCTTTCTGCGATGGAGACTCTTGATAATTCCAACCAACTGCTCTGGTTCGCAGCTCTTAATCGCATTCTTGTATGTTAGTTCCCTTTCCTTCTCGCTTGGGACAACAATCTCACTAATGCTTGGAATCTCCTCAATGACCTGATTAGCTTTATCAGAATCGATAACTTTCCTAATTCTCTGACTGGCATTGTCTACTGGAATGAAGACCTTAGCCGTCTGTTCATCTACTGGAACGAGAAGATAATAAGATTTGAGAGTCTTATCCCCCGACATATCTAACTCTACAATATCCTTGATCTCGCATATTCCACTAGATGCATTTACTACAAATTCACCTAAATTAAACATGCTCTACACCTCTATAGACAATTTTAGCACTATTTATTTTTTTATGTAAGAGTGCATAAGTACTAATTTTCTTAAATAAGTTTCCTTTATTTTTTAACAAACTTATACAATATTATACATTTTTAGAAATAGTTTCATTCATACTCCCAGCTCTAAAGCCTTTCATATCTATTGTCACATAGGAAAATCCCATTGCCTGCAGTCCCTCCACCACAAGAGTCCTGCGATTATCATCCAACAAGCTCTTTATTTCTTCTGGCAGGACCTCTATCCTGGCAATACTGCCATGCTTCCTGACTCTGCATTGTGAAAAGCCCATATCTCTCAAAAGCTTTTCCGCCTGCTCTATCCTCCTCAGGGACTCATCCGTCAGTTCCTCCCCATATTCTATTCGTGAGGCAAGACAGGCCATTGATGGATTCTGCCATGTATCTAATCCAATGTTTCTGGACAGAATACGTATTTCTTCCTTATATAGACCTGCTGTTCTCAGGGGACTTATGACAGTAAGTTCCTGAATAGCTTTCAAACCAGGCCTGTAATCTGAGAGATCATCCATATTAGACCCCTCTGCCACTGTAGTAATTCCAATACTATTTGCCGCCTGCTTCATTGCAGAAAAAATCCTGCTCTTACAATAATAGCATCTGTTTGGGGGATTCAATTTAATGTTCTTATCAGAAAGCACATCAACCTCCACAAAGACATGCTGAATCCCTTCTTTATTGCAAAAGTCTTTTGTAGAACGCCTCTCATCTTTTGTAAAAAAGCATGAATCTGCAGTTAATGCCACCACTTTATCCCCTAACACCTCATGTGCCACCTTTAGCAAAAAGGTAGAATCCACTCCACCGGAATATGCAACAGCTAGCTTGTCATATTTAATTAATTCCTCTTTTAATTTCGTTAGTTTATCCATTATTTTAAACATGCTATTTTATAGAAAGTATTTTTTGTCATTATATAAAAAAGTGTGATATTTTATTATTTTTAAATTTAATAATCCCATTTTTCGAAATTCACCACGTTATAATCAGCCGCATCTGTCTTATCATTCTGTGGTGAAATATTTGAATTAATATAAAAGCTTGAAAAGCCTACGCTTTTGGCTCCTTTAATATCTGTCGTTGAATCATTACCAATAAACAGTGTTTGTTCAGGGTCAATTGAGTGCAGACAAATTAGTTGGTCAAAGAAGCGCTTGTCCGGCTTTCGTGTCTTGTAATCTGATGAAATAAGCACATCATCAAAATACTTAAATATATCCAAAGTGTGCATCTCATATTCTGTAAAAATTCGTTGGGCATTAGAGAGCAGATACACCTTCTTTCCTGCCGCTTTAAGAGCCTTAATCATTTCCACTGTTCCCGGGTAAAGCCTTATATATATAGTTGAAAGCACTCTAAAAAACTGTCCGGCATGAACTGAAAGCTCATGACCTGGCTCAACTCCCTTTTCTCTGAATAGTTCAGTAAAAACATCTGTTATTTCGATTTCAGGCGAAGCCTCATGGGAATATTTCGGATTATTCTCCAAAGATGACTTAAGCTCTCTCTCCTTGGAATTAATCAGCTCACCATATCGGTTCTGTAACTCCTTTGGAGTATAAATTGCCCTGTAATATCCATAAAACATTGCAAGCTTTTCCCAAAGCTCCAGTTCTCCTTCCTCAGTATGTATATCCACAAGTGTTCCATACAAATCAAAAACATAATTTTCATAGTCCATTGGAAGTACTGCTTTATCTAACTTCATATATTTTCTCCTATTCCTATTTCCCTCTTATTCCATTTCAATAATATAGGAAAATTATACACTAATTCTTCGAAAATGATAAGTTTCCTTTTAAATCACTCACTTAATTTGCTGCTTCATTAATGCCAAAAGCTTCTTCTCCCGTCTTGACACTGCAACCTGGGTCATTCCAACGCTCCTGCCAATTTCTGACTGGGTTCTTTCCTCCATATATCTCATTGTAATAATTTTTCTGTCGGTTTCACAGAGATTATCAAGGAGCTTCTTCACTGTCATCTCATCTATCATTGAATCTATCTTATCTGAATCCCTGCTTACATGATTCTGAAGCTCCTGCTCCGTCTTAAGAGGCTGCATTGCTTCCATTGCCATAATGATTTCATCCTTTGTTAAATCGCATAGTACCATCAGCTCATCTATTTTGGCCTTTCTATTTTCTGTCTTTTCAATATATTCTCTGACATTTGCAATCTTTCTTGCATCTGTTTTAATTTTGCGACTGATGTGCACCATACTATTATCCCTTAGGAACCTCTGAATCTCCCCCATTATCATTGGAACAGCATATGTTGAAAAGCTATACCCCATTTTATCGTCATATCTGTCAACAGCATTGACAAGACCTACAGATCCAATCTGAACCAGATCTTCCCTGTCACAACCTCGCCCTAGAAATCTCTTTACCACCATATGCACAAGCCCCATATTGTCTAAAATCATCTCTTCTCTTGTCATTTTATGTCGGCTCTCTGATTACGTATTTGCGAAACATCTATATCAGTATCTATATCAGTTTTAGACTTGTCCTTCAGGTATTTCTTCATAATCACTATTGTTCCTGATGCAGGTTTGGATATTACTTTAAGCTCATCCATAAAGGCCTCCATAAAGGAAAAACCCATACCACTTCTCTCCTTATCCGCTGCTGTAGTATAAAAGGGTTGCAGAGCCTCATCTATATTGCTTATCCCCACTCCTCTGTCACAGACACGAATGGTAAGCTGTCCCTCTTTGTAGACCGCCGAAAGCTCTATTATGCCTTCCATTTCCTCATATCCATGCACAATTGCATTTGTTACAGCCTCTGAGACTGCGGTTTTTACGTCTGCAATCTCCTCTAAAGTTGGGTTAAGTGAAGCAATAAATGCAGAAATCGTCATTCTTGCAAAAGCCTCATTTTCTGATATAGCCTTAAATCTTAGCTTCATTTCATTATTCATTTACCGTTTTCACCTCCACGATTTTATGTAATCCTGCTGTTCTAAAGAGCTTCTCTACTCTCTCAGACATATTCTGTGCCAGTAATTGTCCTTCAAAAAACTTTAGTTTCCTGCACCTTCCTATTATTACCCCAACCCCTGAGCTATCCATGAACTCTGTCCTTCCAAAGTCCATGGTTACACTTCTTATGCCTTTTCCTTCAACCATTCCATCTATTTGCCTTGCAATAATTCTTGCACTGTGATGATCTATTTCCGTTGGCATAAAGTAAGTCATCCTGTTTTCTTCAATAATAAAATTCCTTTCCATTACATGTCTCCTTTTTAATATTTTCTTTTCATTTAAATTCTTCTTTTCGTTTAAATTCTTCTTTTCATTTAAATTCTTCTTTTCGTTTATTCAAGGCTTCGCAAAAAAAAGACGCTGAGTTACTTACTCAACGTCTTTTGTAAATATTAAGCCCTTCTGCAGTCCCAGGCAGGCTTTTATTCCTCATTAACATAGTTTTCGGCTGTACGCGCCTTCTGTGTTCCAGGATAGTTCTCTATAATGTATTTATAAAGCTTCTTGGCCTCATCCTTCTTATCTGCCAGTCTCAAACACTGCGCAAGATAGTATACAGCGGAGCCATCCTTGTAATCCTTATCAATCTTGGTAACTTTATTGAAGGCTTCAATTCCTTTCTTCCAGTTACCGTTATTGTAATAGCTGTATCCTGTGTCATATAGCTTCTCAAGATATGGTTCCTTAATTGATTCCTTAAGCTTATCACATGACTTCTTGGCATCCTTGCTAAGATACTTGGTATTAATCTCATTAAGTGTATCTCCTAAAGCCACGACATCTCCATCTGTATACTTGGTAAAGGATGTCATAAGTCCTTCATAAAGCTTCCTCTGCTTCATAACTTCTTCGTTATCCTCAGTCACCTCATCCAGCTTCTTCTGCAAATCCTCTATATCCTTCTCCAAACCTGTTATAGTCTGGCCATCAGTTGTAATAGTATCATTTGCCTCCAAAAGCTTATTCTTGGCATTCTCTGCAGCTTTGTCCTTAATTCCCGGTACAACAAGGAACCATGTTACAGAAATACCCACAATTATTCCTAACAGGATATATAGAAGTGTAGCTCCAAGGGAACTCTCTCTAAAGCGCTTTGGCATAATTATCATCTCATTACCGCTCTGGTATGAGATTAAATCATCTGTGTTCTGAGTCTTTCTGTATTTCTTGTCTTCTTTAATACATCTGTTAACCTCTTTCAGGTAACGAAGTGTAGTAGTATTGTCTGTATCTATCTTACCGGCATTACGTAAGGATTTCTTTGCCTTGTCATACTGCCTCTCCTGAAGATAAAGCAATGCAAGAAGCTGGTGTCCTCTGACAAGCTTACTGTTAAGGGAAAGCACCTTCTTAAGCTGAATAATTGCAAGATCACGGCTTCCCTGCTTACAGTACATTAATGCCTGATTATACTTCTTAATGGTCTGATTAATGGCCTCCAGCTGGTTCCTGTTATTGTGAATCTCCCGAAGATATTGGCTTGCCTTATTGTCATTAGGCTGATAGCTTGTGCTTATCACCCACTCACTCAAAGCGGATACCACTTCTCCAACTTCATAATAAACAAGTCCCAAAAGGTTTCTTGCCTCTGTATTGTACTTATATATCTTAAGACTCTTCTTCAGACTGACAATGGCGCCTGAAAGATTACGCACATTAGCCTTCTGAAGACCGTCATTGTAATATTCATTCGAAATTCTAACAGCCCTTTGGAAAATAGAAAGGTCTGCATTACATGTTGGACAAAAATCTTCCTTGCCAACTTTTTCACCACATTTATAACAAATCATAACAACCTCATCAACTAATTATTCTGCTTTCTTAACAGCTCCGCAATAATATCTGTAACATCTGTAAGATCACGATCATAAATAGCAGACTCTGCATCTTCAACCTCTAAGCTAGGCTGATAGCTCTTAAGTTCTTCTTCAAAATTAATCATCTCATCCTCCTTGTGGCATAAGCTAAGCCACTACATTACATTATTATAATATAGTGGCTTGATTATGCAAGTAATTTCCCTTATCTTTCGAGAAAAGATATCGCAAATTATTCAATTATCTGACACGCTACTAAAGCATTGATTCCATTATGATAGACCCTCTTCTAAGTCTGAATTCAATACATTTTTGTTTCTCCTTTACCTTAACCTTACAATCATCAATTGCAATCTGAACTCCAGGATAAACATCATGAAGCACCTTAATGGTGGCACCCTTTGAACGGGCAAGTATTGCATTTATTCTGTCAAGCTCCTCCGAAACAGTTGCAAATTCAGCTTTTTTTGCAATACGAGCCCTTAGAAGAGACACTCTTCTCTCATCATTTTTCATATCACGGTTATGAAGCCTTGTCATCTCATCAAACTGCTCTATTCCAACGTTGATTTTATTAATCAAAGATTCAAGCTCATCTGCCTGTTCCTGCAATGTTAGCACTCTCTCCAGCAGCTTCCTGTGGACTCCTGCACAAATCTCTGTCTTAATTTCACTGCTGTTGCCAAAATTATTGGCCTCAATTCCACCACAGCCAAAGATTGAGCCTCCTACAACACTGGCATGACTTCCGTTAAAGAAAATTCTGTCATAGCTTATAATTGTACTGTTCATTGCAGAATCCGCCTGAATAAATCCATCAGCCTCTACTGTAGAGTATTCAATGAACTTGGCAAAAATATTGCCCTTTGCCTTAATCATAGCCTTATCTCCGCCAATCATTCCACCACGAAGGATAATATCCCTTCCAGCCTGCAGGGTACAGCCCTCTGCAGTTCCGTCAATGGTAATGGAACCTGTGGTATTGATTGTTGCACCGGTAGTAACATTGCCGTGAATAATAACATCACCTCTAAAATCAATATTACCTACCTGTACATCCACATTGCCGAATACCTCATAGACGCCGGTTATCATAATTCGATTGTTTACATACTCAATCTTACCTGACGTATTGGCTGTATAAACCATGTTGTCATCTGAACGGTCAAAGCCTTTTCCTGATAACGGTGGCAGGTTTCTGCCAATCTTGGCAACCAGCTGCCTTCCGGTGACTGTCATACCGTTTTTACCGGCTACCGGAGGATTATAAATTGCAATTACCTGTCCTTCTTCTACCACCTCAACAGCATGAATGCTCCAGTAATCTACAGTTCCATCCTCATTAACCTTAGGCTTTTTGTTAAACTCAGTGTCAAAGTTAAAATCAAAATAACCGTCCGTTCCATCCACTACAGGTTCACCCTTTGCAATCAGGATTTCTCTTCCGTAAAGTCTCTTTTTAACCATGCTAATAAGGGTGTCCTGAATAACACCATATCTCACATTGTTCTTTTCAAGGGCAGCAACAATGTCTGCGGTTGTATGGTTTTTATCCATTGGCAACATAGGCATTGTGATGTACGCTTCCATCTCATCATATGAAATTCTAACTACCGGATTTGCCATCTGATTGGCAGCTGTATTCTGATTTCCACCCATAATCCTTCTCCGAATTCGTTTCCTATAGTACTATCATACTATTTCTTCACATTTGATGCAATGCAAATAATAGAAAAACACGAGAAAAATATAAATATATTCCTCTCGTGTCTTTTATCGGCATTTTCTCTGTCAAATTTAACTACTTAAGCTGAGCAAGTCTCTCCTCAACCTGAGCCATCATCTGCTCATATTTTGCAAGCTTAGCCTTTTCTTCCTCAACCTTTTCAGGCTTGGCATTTGCCAGGAACTTCTCATTTGAAAGCATTCCCTTGGAACGGGCAAGCTCCTTAGTAAGCTTCTCCTTTTCCTTGTTAAGTCTTTCGCGTTCCTTTTCGAAATCTACAAGATCCTCAAGTGGTAAGTAAGCTACTGCATCAGGAATAACTACTGAGATAGCATCCTCACTGATTCCCTCTTTGCCGGCCTGAACTGCAATCTCACTTGTAAATGCAAGATTAACGTATACCTCTTTGTTAGCCTCGAATATTTCTCTTACCTTAGCATCCTCTGATGTAATGAAAAGCTTTGCCTTACGTGAAGGTGGAACATCCATCTCTGAACGTACATTTCTAATACCCTTAACTAATTCCTTACATCTCTCAATTGCAGCTTCCTCTTCAGGGAAATTCCATTCATCCTTAAACTCAGGCCACTGGGAAATCATGATTGTCTCCTCTTCAGGCTGAAGTGTACAGAATATTTCTTCTGTAATAAATGGCATATATGGATGAAGAAGCTTAAGAGCCTCAGAAAGAACAGTCTTTAATGTCCAAAGTGCTGCATTGGCAGATACTGCGTCTTCGTCCTTCTTATAAGTACGAACCTTGGCAATCTCAATGTACCAGTCACAGAACTCATCCCAGATAAAGTCATAAACCTTCTGAACTGCAATTCCAAGCTCGTACTTGTCCATATTTTCTGTAACATCCTTAGCAAGAGTATTAAGCTTTGATAGAATCCATTTATCAGATGCATGAAGCTCATCCTTTGCAGGTGTCTTAAGGTCAACGCCCTCAAGGTTCATCATAATAAATCTTGAAGCGTTCCATACCTTGTTTGCAAAGTTTCTTGAGTTCTCTACTCTTTCCATGTAGAAACGCATGTCGTTTCCAGGTGCATTACCTGTAATGAGTGTAAGACGGAGAGCATCTGCTCCGTACTGATCAATAATCTCAAGAGGATCAATACCATTACCAAGGGACTTACTCATCTTACGACCCTGGGAATCTCTCACAAGTCCATGGATAAGAACCTTATCAAATGGAATCTTGCCCATATGCTCAAGTCCAGAGAACATCATTCTTATTACCCAGAAAAAGATTATGTCATATCCTGTTACAAGCACACTTGTTGGATAGAAGTAATCAAGTTCCTCTGTCTTTTCCGGCCAGCCAAGTGTTGAGAATGGCCAAAGAGCTGATGAGAACCAGGTATCAAGAGTATCAGGGTCCTGTCTCATTTCCTTACCACACTTAGGACATGTGCACTTATCTTCTTTAGTTACTACTAACTCATCGCAATCATCACAGTAAAAGGCTGGGATTCTGTGTCCCCACCATAACTGTCTTGAAATACACCAGTCACGGATGTTCTCCAGCCAATGGAAATATGTCTTGTCAAAATGCTCAGGTACGAACTGTGTATCGCCATTCTTAACGGCCTCGATAGCTGGCTTTGCAAGCTCCTCCATCTTAACGAACCACTGCTTAGATACTCTAGGCTCAACAGTTGTATGACATCTGTAGCAGGTTCCAACGTTGTGTGAGTAATCCTCAATCTTTACAAGGGCACCTTCTGCATCAAGGGCCTTTACGATTGCCTCTCTTGCCTCATATCTGTCCATTCCGGCAAATTCTGGATAATCATCTACAATCTTGGCATCCTCTGTAAGTACGTTGATTACTGGAAGGTTATGACGAAGTCCAACCTCAAAGTCATTAGGGTCGTGAGCTGGAGTAATCTTAACAACACCAGTACCAAACTCCATATCAACATAGTCATCAGCTACAATTGGAATCTGACGGTGAACGATTGGAAGATCAATCATTTTACCAACATAATCCTTGTATCTGTCATCATTAGGGTTAACAGCTACAGCAGTATCTCCAAGCATAGTCTCTGGTCTTGTTGTAGCCATCTGGATATATCCGCTGCCATCAGCGAGTGGGTAACGAAGATGCCAGAAATGTCCAGCCTGGTCCTCATACTCTACCTCTGCATCAGAGATTGAAGTCTTACAGATAGGACACCAGTTGATGATTCTCTCACCCTTATAGATAAGGCCCTTATTGTACATGTTAACAAATACTTCCTTAACAGCCTTGTTACAGCCTTCATCCATTGTAAATCTTTCTCTCTCCCAGTCTGCAGAAGATCCCATCTTCTTAAGCTGCTTAACAATACGTCCGCCGTATTCTTCCTTCCAGTCCCAAACACGGTCGAGGAACTTCTCACGTCCAAGGTCTTCTTTAGTAAGACCCTCCTCTTTAATCTTCTCTACTACTTTGGCCTCTGTAGCAATTGAAGCATGGTCTGTTCCCGGAAGCCAAAGAGCTGAATAGCCCTGCATTCTCTTATATCTTGTAAGAATATCCTGCATTGTATTATCAAGGGCATGTCCCATATGAAGCTGACCAGTGATGTTTGGTGGTGGCATCACAATTGTGAATGGCTTCTTACTTCTATCTACTTCTGCGTGGAAATATCCACCTTTTTCCCACTTCTCATAAAGACGATCCTCAATGTCCTTTGGATCGTAAGTCTTGTTCAACTCTTTACTCATTTTGTCCTCCTTATTTTGTGCAATCTTGGATTAAAAAAGCCCTTCATGCGCAAATGCACATGAAGGGCGAATTATCGCGGTACCACCTTCGTTTCCGTCGGAGATATTCTCGAACGGCTCATTTCCTTAACGCGGCTGAAACGGAAGAACTTATGCCTCAAGGCTTTCTGGGTCCTTCAGCTGGGAAGCTACCTTCCATAATCTTAAGTTCAGATGCCTCACAGCCGTCCAGATGGATCGGGCATCATTCTCTGAGAACTGCCAATTACGTACTCCTCTTCCTTTAACGCTTTTCCAATATCTTTAAATTATATTACTTAGTAATAATATTTTTGTCAAGCCAATATTAATAAAACTATGACAATGACTTAATAAGACTCTCGTATATGAACTCTCTTACCTCTTTGTGACTTATTTTATCAGGCTCACCACGTCTTACCGGTTTCGGATTTGTGATTACAAAGGAGTATTCTACCATTGCTGTCATAAGGGCCATACTTCTCTTCCATTTGCTCTCCGCAGTAAAGGCCTTCTTCTGATATCCATACTCCATAAATTTGTCTATCATCTCAAGGATATATTCCCTGGCCGCAATCACAAATTCGTTTGCACAGCAATGAGCATTGAAAAAATCATGTCCCGGTACACCCATAACTGAATTAATAACAGCTGTAAACATCTGATTGTACTCACGATTATCCATTAGCCAGTCCATTATTTTGTACACTCTGTCCTTAAACTGCTCCGGCTCAAAGGCTGACTTGGCAAGTTTTTGAATCTTAATGCAGTATTCGTACATAAGTGCGTTGACTATTAATTCTTCTTTGCTGGAAAAGTACTCGTATGCTGTTCCTTTTCCAATGCCTGCCTTTGAAGTAATCTCAGCCACCGTAATGCGACTAATCTCTTTTTGTTCTTTAATCAGTTCAGATACCGCCTCAAACATTAGTCGCATTTTATCTGGTGGATTAAACATATTTTCTACCATAATATCCATATCATCCACCTATTACAATTCTTCCTCAACCATACTCTTTTCCCTGTTGAATGCATCGTAAATACAAGGAATTACAATAAGTGTAAGAATTGTTCCATAAATTAGTCCACCAATAATCGTAATCGCCATAGGCTTCATCATCTCTGAGCCTTTTCCCATTCCTATTGCAGAAGTTGACATTGCCAGAATAGTTGTAAGCGCTGTCATAAGAATAGGTCTTAATCTGGTCTTTCCTGCTTCTATTATGGCATCCTTTTTGCCGGAACCTGCTCTTCTTGCCTGATTTATGTAGTCAATCAAAACGATACCATTATTTACAATCAAGCCGGAAAGCATTACAAATCCAAGCATTGAGATAACGCTTACTTCCATTCCTGAGATGAAAAGACCCATAAAGCCTCCTGTAAATGCCAATGGAATAGTAAACATAATGATAAATGGTGATAATAAGGACTGGAACTGAGCCACCATTATAAGATATATGAATACTATAGCAAGCACCAGCATAAGCATCATCTGCTCCATGGCCTCATTGATGTTCTGGTCTTCACCTGTCATTTCCACTGTGTATCCTTCAGGAATATCCATCTTATCAATCGCCTTTTTTACCTCATCGCTGACAAGAGTAATATTGTGGTCCTCATCTATTCCACAGGATACCTGTAAGTATCTCATCTGTGAATCTCTGCTAATGGTACTGAGTGTAGTAGTCTTTTCCATCTTGCAGATATCAGTAAGAGGAATTGTCTTCTCCTTACCCTCGTTGTCTGTATGCTTGAAGCTAATCTTCTTAATATCCTCAAGACTTGTGTCCTTTTGTTCTTCAGACTGTAAATATACCTGATAATTCTTAATATCTGTGGTGATTGTTGTGGCACTCTTGCTACTTGACATTTTATCCATTACAAGCTGGTAAACCTGTGCAACTGTATATCCATACTTAGCTGCTTTAGCCTTGTCAACAGTAATTGTCCACTGTGGAGTAGCCTTATCCAGTCCATCATTAACGTCCTTAGTTCCCTCAACATTTTTCAAAGTGTCAGCCACATCGGCGGCAAGCTTCTGCAGAGTCTCCAGCTTACTTCCCTTTATTCTGACTGCAATTCCTGAACCGAACATAGAAGAAGAATCCATAGATGAAGTACTTGTGGTAATCTCACAATCTAAATCCTTTGTTCTCTCCTCTATTTCTGCAGCCACATCCTTAATGGAAACATCAGCTTCCTCATCAAGGAGAATATACATGGAAACTGAATCACTTCCACCACTCATAAGACTCATTGTTGAGCTTCCACCTGCTGTAGCTCCAATAGTATCAATACCTTCTATATCTGATATTTTTTCTATAACCTGATCTGAAAAGCCTGTAAGCTCCTCAAATGTAAGCTTCTGCTCCTTCTTAGGACCAATTGTTACAGACATCTGATTGGTCTCCATATCCATGTCCATAAAGTCGAGACCTCTTGATAAAGCAGCCGCGCCACTTCCAATAAGCAAAGCAATTGCAAGAATAAATACTATTGGCTTAATTCTAAGAGAAAATTCAAGTACTTTTGCGTATGCATTCTTAAAGGCGTCAAACCAGCTGTGCTTGATTTCCTTTGTTCTCTTAAGGGTTGCAGATGACATTGCCGGAACAAATGTAAGGGCAACCAAAAGGCTGGCGCCAAGTGTAAATGCCGTTGTTAAGGCAAGATCCACGAAAAGCTGCCTTGTAATACCTTCTGTAAAAATAATAGGTGCATATACACTGACTGTTGTAAGTGTTGAAGCAATGATTGCTCCTGCCACCTGGTGTGCTCCCTCTACTGCTGCCTTTTTGATAGAGTAGCCTTCTCCTCTAAGTCGATAAATATTTTCAATTACTACAATGGAGTTATCAACAAGCATTCCTATACCAAGCACAAGTCCTGACATGGAAATCGTGTTAAGGGTAATGCCTGTAAAATACATCAGTACAATTGCAACTATTACCGATAATGGAATAGAGCATGCAATTACGATTGTTGGCTTAATATCCCTTAAGAATAATAAAAGGACAAAAATTGCAAGAATTCCACCAACTATCATATTTTGAAGGACACTATCCACAACCAGATCAATATATATTCCCTGGTTCATTAATACAGAGAAATGAAGATTGCTGTTTTCCTTCTCCAGAAGCTCGAACTTCTCAAGTAATCGGTCTGTTACCTGGCCTGTAGAGTAACCAGTCTGCTTTTCCATTGAAAGGGAGATTCCCGGATTGCCGTTAATTATGGCGTAGGTCTCTCCTGCATTATCCTTTATTTCAATATCAGCCACATCTGAGAGTTTAATTGCGCTTATTCCCTCAAGATTCATATCGATAAGTATAAGCTTCTCTAATTCTTCTATTGACTCGACAGACTCTCCGACTCTTACCAGATACTGTTCATCTCCGTCCATTACATAACCGGAAGGCATATCAAAGTTCTGTGCTACAAGAAGACCTGATATGGTATCCATTGTAAGAACATTGTTCAAATCAGCATTTTCTGTAGCGGAATCTTTAGACTCATCAAGACTCTTTTGCGCCTCCTTCAGGGATTCTGCTGCTGTGGCAAGCTGGGCTGCTGTATTACTTGTCTCAAGAGCAGCAATTGCGGCATTGGAATTGATTGAATCCATAGCATCATTAAGAGCTTCCTTTCCAGCAGGAATCTTCTTTAAGGCTTCCTCTATTGTCTTAATTCCACTGTTGACCTGAACCAAGGTCTTACTAATTGTTGATGCTGCTTTCTTAAGGTCCTTGTAAGTCTTTATCTCAACTCCAAGTGCACTTAAATCCTTAAACTGTTCTGCAATAGCCTTATTGGCAGTATCCAGCTGTTTCTTAAGCTCTGTTGTATCATATCCTGCCTGCTCATACTGGGCAATAAGAGCCTCAAGATCAGCAAGAGCCTTATATTCATCTGAAGCCATGAATGTGTTGATTCCTTTAAGCACAGCTTCAAGATTTTTCTTTTGAGTCTTCAGTTCACTAAGCTGCTTCTTAAGACTCTTCTCTGTCTTTTCAAGTTCTTTTTTCTTTTTATTAATCTGGTCTACTCCATCAGATATCTTGCCCGAAGCAGATTTCAATGCATCCTGGCCGTTCTTTATTTTGTTAGAAGCATCATCGATATCTCCCTGAGCATCATCGAATTTACTGAGGATTGCTTTTCTGATTCGCTTATTTACCTCATCAATTTTCTTCTGATTAAGAGTTACAACTACCTTCTCTTCAAGCTCACCTGTTGCATTAACAGAAGCAACACCCTCTACGCTTTCAAGCGCAGGTCTTATTTCCTTTTCAACATAATCAGTCAGCTCAGACGCATTCATTTCATCTACATCCACTGCTGCCATCATAATTGGAAGCATGTCTGGATTAATTCTCATAATAATTGGTGACCCAACCGTATCATCCCAGGATGCATCCAGCTGATCAAGCTTCTGCTGAATCTCGATAACAATTGAATCCATATTAGCGTTCTGCTCATATTCACATGTTACAATTGAATAACTGTTATATGAGATTGAGCTTACATTCTTAATATTGGAGGTGGTGGCCATGGAAGCTTCTATGGGTGATGTAACATCAGACTCCACCTCTTCCGGGCTTGCTCCAATATCTGTCGTAATAATAAGGGCATATTGAAAGCTCATGTCCGGCAGTAAGTCAGTTGTCATCTTGGAAAGTGAAACAATTCCCAATACAATAACAAGAACTACGCCTACAAGCACAGTATAGGGTTTCTTAACACTGTATTTTGAAAACATACAAATCCTCCTAATTTATTTAACTATTGAAACACTGACCGACTGGTCGGTCAGTAAATACATTATAGTACCGTAGACCGAAAAATCAAGAGGGTATTATACATTTTTAGAAAGAATTAAGGAAAGAGAAAGATATGCAGAAAAAGAGGCCGCATTTCTGCGACCTCTTCCACATTAAACAACGCCCCTGCGTTATTCTTCCTCGTCTTCCTCATCAACGATTCCGGCTATTGAACCTGTAACCGCTCCGATTACTGCTATTAATGCAAATATTATTACTAAGAAAATAATAATAAAAAATGCAACCAAGAATCCTACATCTGTCATTTTCCCATCTCCTATGCTACACGATTCATCATATGTAAATATTGTAGCACACCGGTATTGGTAAGGCAACAAATCATTTTATGGGTGTTATTTAATGGGTGATAATCCTAATTATCCACTGACAGAATCTCACTCTACCTGGATTCTAATTCCAGTTTTTCTTTAATAAACTGCTGTAAGTCAGACTCGTCTATTTGCTCTTCTTTGTATAGTTCCATTAATCTATAAGAATCAATTATTTCCTCTCCATCATCTGTATAGACTTCAAACCAGAAATTATACATCCCATTATGTATAAACTCACTCATAATAGTTGACATTAACTCTACTTTTTCATTATCTTCTTCTGTCTTAGAAATATAAAATTCGCAATCAGGTTCATGTTTGGCAACTGCTTCTCTAAAATCAACTTCGTAAGGTTTTATATCTATTCCCTGCATTTCAAATTTTTTCCTTAAATAATTGTTTCGGGCAAGCTCATATTCATTCTTATATAGATGTCCACCGTTTATATTTTCATCACGCATGGTTTGTACCACCTCAAAGGTAACATCCCCATCTGTCACTGTTGCAATATATTCAAATCTATATTTACCATCATCATCCTTAATAACATTCATTTCCTTATCAAGGTACCTAATCTCTATATCGCCAAAACAGTGGTCCAAATTTTTTTCTATCATTGCTAAAGAATACTCGTTATCAAGGCAATAAAAATAATATTTTCTAAGCAACATCCTCATAAGGCAAGCACAAATCAAAGATACTATCGCTATTATTACACATATCAACACTGTTCTTCTGTTTATAGTCACATTCTTCTGCTTCAAACAAACACCATCCTCTATTCAATAGCATATTGAGTATTATTTTAATATTTTAAATTGCTTATAGCTTATCAGAAATTGCTCTCTATTATAAATTTTTTATACGACATTCCTCTTTCTCCTATAATTCCTGTATGAAAGTAGGTTAGGAAAGTCTGAACGAAGCCAAAATCTGAATAACTTGTTTTTCCTCTTCTTCCGAATATTTTCCATCAGGCGAATCTGCCAATACTACCATTGGTTTCACATAATCAAAAGAGCATAAATCCCAGTATCCCATTCCACAAAAAACATTGTCCCCCAAGTAACTTTCCGGAATTATGGCATAATATGTTGGTCCATTATATTCTATTTCTCCGTCTTCTGTCATTCCATCATCGTAGGAATAAACTTTTAATTTTGCAACAACGAATTTGCCTAAGGAAGAATATGATTTGCCGTTATAATCAGCCGGAGAAAAGTTGGCATCACATACTTTTGTAATATGAACAGAGTTCAATATCTTATTTCCTCCATAATAAGGGCTTCCAAAGCCTCCATCCAGGGAATAATAATTAATTTCTATTCCCCTTTCATTAAATAATTATCATTTTCTCCTATAATTCCTGTATTATTTAAGTAAATAACCTATCCCTCAATAAACAACACCCCCAAAGTCCCCGGTCCACAATGCGAAGAAATAACTCCCCCAGCCCTTGTCTCCAGAATCTCTTTAAACACCCCCAACGATTCAATATAACTTCTCACCTCATCAACGATTGCTGGATCACATTGAGAGTGTGTAATAAATACCCTGTCCGGGAGCGCCTTCCTCATATCTTCTTCTAAGTCCTTAGCGTAATTCTTGATAACCTTGCCCATTTTCCCACGATACTTCTTACTTGCATCCATTTTTCCATCTTTTACAATTATCATAGGATGAAGTGCCAGGGCGCCTCCGATAAGTGCTGACGCTGCGCCACATCTGCCCCCGCGGTGCAGGTAGACAAGTGTGTCAACCACAAAGCTTGCTCGAACCTTTGGGATTAGCTCACCTATCCTTTTTTCTATCTCCTCCCGACTGCTTCCTTTTGCCGCCATGATTGCCGCCTCTATCACCAGGAGTCCGATTCCAGTTGAAAGGTTTCTTGAATCGATTACTGTGACTTTTTCCTGGGCTTCTAACTCCTCTGCTGCCATTCTTATTACATTTCCGGATGTTGACATCTCTCCTGAAATGGAAAAACAGATAAGCTCTCTGCCCTCTTCAATGTAAGGCCTCATAATCTGCATTGCTGTTTCAATTGATGGTGCTGAGGTCTTTGGCGTAGTCTTGTTGGCATCCGCCCACTCATACAGTGCTTCTATGTCAATTTGTGGTCCGTCCTCTAATTCTTCTTCCCCTTTTACAATGTGCAAAGGAATTATATCAATGTCATATCTTTTCAATAATTCCTGGGACAAATCACATGTACTGTCAGATATAATTTTTACCATAACTCTACCTCCAAGCTATCTTGTTAAAAACGCCTTAGCGTTATTTATATTATACCCATTGATTTCCTATATTTCTATCTCTATGCATGAACTCTATGCTTGAACTTAATTACCACTCTGTCAAATCTCTCAAGCTCTGGTAAAAATGCGCATTTTCCAGTAATCCATGCGCCAAGAAAACCCCCAAGTGTATTGCAAATCAAATCGTCGACATCGCACAAACGGTATGAGCCAGGGTACATAAAAAAAAGTCCTGTAAGCTGACCAAACTCTATAAAAACTGTAAGAGCAAAGCTTATTAATGCAATTTTTTTCATATCCATTTTCCAGAAATATTTGAGATATGCCCCAAATGGAATTGTCATTACAATATTGAAAAGTACCTGGGCCACTGCACGTGCACTTGGATTCTTTGCAATATCATACAGGCAATATCCAGGGATTAACTGAATTCTGTGTCCCATTAATTGTGTGTCCATTGTTGGAAGTGGTAAGAAAACAAGCGCAAACACACAGCACATATATACGAAAAACAACACATTTAGAGTGTATTTTGCCAGATTAATTTTTCCTCCGCTCAATATTATTGAAGCAAGTATTCCTGGTACAAAAAGGAAAAGCCCATATACCATTGCTATTGTAATTCCTGCATTTATACTCTCTAACCATGTAGTCATTTTTGTTTCCTCCGTTACTTTCATTTGATAAATAGAGTATAGAAAAATCCAAAAATGTCCTCCATAGATTTGCCTTACAATTCGAGGCCACAACTTACACATTTGTAAGATTGACCTATTTTATCTGGCAAATTCAAAAATGCCCTGGTGTTCTTGCTGTGTAACACCAGGGCATATTGGGTATATATTATGTAATTATTTCTTTGTCACAAATGAAGTCACCTTGCTCCATTCTCCATAAAGCTTCACTGTTTTTCCTGAAAGCTTAATATTCTTATATCCGCAAATGCGTACATAATACTTCTTGTTAGACCTTAACTTCTTCATAGTTAAGTTAGCTTTCTTGTAAGAAACATACACTGTTTTTGTGTATTTCTTTCCAAACCTCTTGTCTGTTGAAATCTGAAGCTTATAGCCTGATACTGACGAAAGCTTCTTCCACTTAAGGCTAACAGAATTCTTTGCTCTGCTTATCTTTGTAAGCTTAGCCTTATCCGGTCTAACTGTTACTTTAATAGAAAGTGTAGCCTGCTTGTAGCTTGCATTAGCCTGGGCCTTAACAATAATAGTGGCAGTTCCTGTTCCCTTAACTGTTACCCGGCCTGTGTTCTTATCAACCTTTACAACTTTGCTGTTGGATGATGCAAATGTTATCTTTGCTCCATTGGCACTTGCTTTCAAGGTAAAAGGCTTACTAGAGCGAGTTAATATATATGACTTCTTAACCCCTGTAATCTTGTTATCCTTGAGGGCTGGCTGCTCTGGCTTATCTGGTTCTTCCGGATTTTCTGGCTGATTTGGCTGGTCTGGCTCTTCCGGCTGGTCCGGCTGGTCTGGCTTATCTGGCTGGTCTGGCTGATCTGGCTGATCCGGCTGGTCTGGCTGGTTTGGCTGGTCTGGCTCTTCCGGCTGGTCTGGCTGATTTGGCTGATCTGGCTCTTCCGGCTGGTCTGGCTGGCTTGACTCTTCTAAATCTGCAACCTTGTAGAGTTTAGCATCATCAAAGGAACCCCATGCTCCAGCCTTCATATTACTTACAAAAATCTCTACTACTACTTCTGTATTGTCCTCAGGAACTCTGATTTTGGTTATTGATGGCATTGTCCAGCTCTTCCAGCCATCTAATGTAGCAGTTCCCTTGTAGGTATCATTGCCAACTGTAACTTTTATTCCATATTCGTCCTGCTCTCCGGCATTTCCACCCTGGAGCATTACCTGGGCATCATAGTATCCTTTATTAAGAACAAGCTTCTGACTTGCTGTGGCGCTGTCCCCTTCATTTGAAGTGTAGAAATGCAGACAGCCTGTGCCACTGTATGAATTTGATGCTGCATCCTTTGAATTAAGAATAGCGTCTGAAATCTCCCAATCATTTAATCCATTCTCAAAATCTCCGTTAACAATATGATTATCCGGTACGATAATCAGCTTTAGGCTTATGCTGACAGTCTTGCCATCAAGCTCCACGCTTCCAGTGATAGCATATTCTCCAACACCTGCCTTAACTGCTGCCGCAAGCTCATCATTGTTCCAGCTAGCAGCAAGCTCCTTTGTGCTTTCATCTGAATAGATTGCTGTAACGGTCTCTGGAAGCTTAACAGCTGCAGCATCTTTTTCTTCAACAGTAATGTCCTCTACCTGAATTTCATCAAGCTCTGCTTTTGAAACTGAGCCGGTTCTAATATAATTGTATACATTTACAGTAGCCAGCTCTTTTCCAGCAAAATCAAACCAAGCCTGGTTGTCCACTGCAGAACCGCCATACCATTTTCCTGCATCATTTGGGTCATACTCTGTAGCATAAGATGATGCCCAGCCTGAACCCTTTGTCTCCCAGGCTTCTTTGTTGGAAGCAAGGATGTCTGTATTGAGACTTCCGTCCTCATTATAGGCATACTGGACAGGAATCCATGCTGCCTCCCAGTAGAAAAGGCCTATTCCTGCTTCACCTACATTGGCAACAGCCTGGGCTACCTCTCTAAGCTCTGTACACTGTCCCTGAACTGAAAATCTGAAATTTTCTGAATTATTTGAATCATTATTATTTTTTCTTACTGTGTTATCCCAGCCATCTCCATCGTCTAATGTCCAGGCCCAGGATGTTTCTGCAACCATAACCTTCTTGCCATAGTTGTCAGCAATTCCCTTCAGCTCTGATGTGAGGTTTTTGAGAGTCCCGTGCCAGTAAGGGTAGTAAGATGATGCGAAAACATCATAGCTTACATCATATTTCTTAAGTCTTTCAGCAAATCTTGCATAATTTCCTGCCCGCTCTGGGTTGGTAAAATGAATTGCTGTAAGAATTTCTCTACTATATTCATTGGCCAAATCATGAACCGCATCACAGCCTGCATCAAACAAGGCACATGCTGCTTCTGTTTCTGTTCCGAAATTAATTCCGCACACTGAATTGGTAGTTTCATTTCCAATCTGAACCATACCTACATTTACGTCGTTGTCCAAAAGGTATTTCACAGACTCTTTGGTATATGCTCCAACTGCCTGTGCCTTTTCCGCTGCACTCATTGAGGACCATGCCTTTGGTGCCTTCTGTTTTCCAGGGTCTGCCCAGAAGTCAGAATAATGGAAATCAACAAGGACCTTCATTCCGGCATTAGTAGCATACTGTCCAATTATTTTGGCAGTTTCAAGATCATTGTTTCCGCCGCCGTATCCATTTCCGTTGTCATCATATGGATTGTTCCATACACGAACTCTGATGTAATTTGTTCCTCCGGCAGCCAGCAAATCGAAAAAGCCCTGCTCTGTCAGAACATTTCCGCTTTTATCATAGAATTTTGCTCCACTGTTTATTACAGAAAGATATGAGGACACATCAGCACCTGTTATGAAATCCTCTGACAGATTCTTAACCTTCTCAACTGTTACATCTGCCTCTACAGGCTTATCTTCTGGATTAGTGCTTCCCAGTTTATAAATAACTACATCATCTATATCTCCCCAGTATTTGGATGAAAGCTCTCCAGCTATCTTAAGAGTAACTTTTCCTGGTTCAGATACAACAAACTCGCTTGTTTCAAGCTGCTCCCATTTGTCCCAGCCTGAAGTTGAACCTAGTTCAAGTTCAGTATCTCCTATGGATAAAACTAATCCTGTCTGGGCATTTTCTCCTTCCTTAAGAAGTCCCAGCTTGTAGGTTCCCTCAGATAATTCAATCTCCTGACTCATGCTAAAGGCTTCAGCATTACTGTGATCATTCCAGAAATTAAAAAAGTTGGTATGATTACTTGCCCACTCATTCATATAGACTTTATGCCCTGCCGAATTCCCATCTGCACCAGGCATAGTAATCTCCCAGCCAGTAGCATCACCTGTTTCAAAATCACCATTAACAACAAGGTCTGTTGCCTGCCAGGTTAAACCTTCCAGCCCTGAATTGTTTTCTTCAGCTTTAACTGTTACTGTCTCAGAAATGCCCAACTGCGACATTGTTAAGGCTGCGGCAAGAGCTATTCCTGTTGCCCTTTTCACATAAAACTTTTTCATCATTTCCATTCTCCATTTCTTACTCATTGAGCAAACGGTTGCTCAAACTGTATCTGTAGTTTATCATCTACTCTCCATTTGTATCAACTGTAATAGTTTCCAAGGATTGAGGTCATATTTTATTCACATTCACTAAACCATTACCATAGTCCTATATAAAAATGTACATGGTTTTTCCTGCGCAACTCCCTGCAGTTTCGCAATATTTCCAGAAGATTATGCAGTATTTACATGCTTAGACCTTATTTTGCATTTTATTGCGTTTTTTGTAGGGTTATTTCCCAAAAATTCGCCACTTTTTTTACATCAATTTGTATAAAGGAATTGTTTACCAAATTATTACCATATGATAATATAGTTCATATTAGAAAAAATTTCGGAGGGAATAAAAGTGAGAAAATGTAATATTTGCGGTGCAGATATTGTCGAAGGTTCAAAATTCTGTGCCAATTGTGGCGCTTCCTTTGCCGAGACAGCTACAGCTGCTCAGAATGAAGCTCCAACTGCAAGTGCTCCTGTATCAGAGGTGTCAGAACCAAATGTAACTAATGTTAGAGAATACAATTATACTCAGCCAGCGCCATACGTTCCTGTTGATAATGGCGCTCAGCCTAAAACAGCAGCACCTCAGGCCAATGCATACAGTCAGGCTGTAGCTGATTCCTCAGTTCGTGAGGCACAGCAGATAAATAATGTAGCACAACCACAGACACCTGACTTTAGTCAGCAGGCTCCAAACTTCTATCAGCCAGCTCCTGGTTATGGTCAGCAGGCTACTAACTTCGGGCAGCAGGCTAATGGTTATGGCCAGCAGGCTACTAACTTCGGGCAGCAGGCTAATGGTTATGGTCAGCAGAATCCTGCCTATGGTCAGCAGGCTGCTAATTTCGGGCAGCAGACTAATGGTTATGGTCAGCAGAATCCTAACTTCAATCAGCAGACTAATGGTTATGGCCAGCAGGCCCCTGGCTTTAATCAGCAGGCTCCTAACTTTGGACAACAGAATCCCGGATATACTCCAAAGAAGAAGAGTAATGTTGGATTAATTATTGCTGCTGTAGTCGGACTAATTGCCATTATTACAGTGGTATGCCTCTTCCTTTTTGGACCTATGGGAACAAAGCCATATGAGCAGCCAATTAAGAAGGTTGAGAAGGCACTTAACGACGGGAAAATTTCTGATGCTTTAGATGCATTTCCTGCTGACAATTCAAAGGTTTCTGCTTTGTTGAACACTTATGGAAATTTTTCTCTTCCTGAGGATAGCAAGTTCACCTTTGATATCGGAAAGGGCACTAAATTATCAGAAGATGAACTCAATGAATATAAAGAAGATTTCGAAAGCAGCTTTGGTGATTACGGTAAGAACATAACAGAAGGTTATTCTGTTGCAACCACTTTTTCATACGGCTATAAAGGTGCAGACTTTTCTTATAAGGTGAATTTTATTGTATGTAAGTCTAGTGGAAAATGGTATATCTTTGATATGAAAAAATAATTTAAGGAGAATATAGTAATGTCAAAATGTAATTCATGTGGAGCAGAACTTGCTCCAGGCGCAGTATTTTGTAACATGTGCGGAAGCAAAGTAACTACAAACTCTGAGACAGTTCAGAGTGTTCCTAATTTCGAGCAGCAGGCTACTAACTTTGGTCAGCAGGCTTCTCAGCCTCAGCAGGCTACTAACTTCGGACAGCCAGCTCCTCAGCCTCAGCAGGCTACTAACTTCGGACAGCCAGCTCCTCAGCCTCAGCAGGCTA
>JAXJPW010000084.1:0-1865 GCA_036311465.1 Agathobacter sp. | reverse complement strand
GTAATGGTGATGTATCGTATTGAATATTTCCGATATGGCATTTGTACCGATAGCCCGTTCCCTGAACATGTATTCTTCGCCGGACGAGGCATTTAGCTTTACGCAAGCCATTCCTGCTCCTTCCTGTCCACGATTATGCTGCTTCTCCATTAACAGATAGAGCTTGTTGAGCCCCCACATCCAAGTTCCATACTTGTGTTGGTAGTACTCTAATGGCTTGAGTAAACGCACCATAGCCACACCACATTCATGTTTTAACTGTTCCATATCTATTGAATTATGATGCAAAATTACTCTATATGACATAATCATATTCTTCAAAAGGAATGTTTTGAAAAAACAAAATGGAAAAACTTTAATTATTAAAGCTAATATGTGTATTTAATTGAATTATTAAAGCGAATAACCAACATTTTGTCGAATATTTCAAATTATTCAATTTTATTTCTGAAATATCACGGTGCGAATATTACAACTTTTAATCTATCTCACTAATTTTGCAGCGTGATAATGATAACTCAGGCAGAAATGAAAAAAACATCAAATATATCATCAACAAAATACTCTATTTACAAAATTGAGTATGTGTATGATAATGTCTTTCCCTATTTCTTTAAGGTACTCTTGCCTGACAGAATCTTATAACACTTAATGCACTTGCGTATGGCACTTTTGAATGAATACTTTTTAGAATTACCAAGCGAAGATTTATTCTCGGATGTGAAGAAAAGAATCAATACATTCAAAGTCTTGCGCCCGCATGCAGAACTTATTGACTTGGGAATAAATGATGTCACCAGCCCTTTACCTTCATCTGTTGTAGAAGCTATGCACAAAGCCGTTGATGACATGGCGGATTCAACAAGATTTCACGGATATGGCCCAGAGCAAGGATATGAATTTCTTAGAGACGCAATCATCAAAAACGATTTCAATACAAGAGGAATCCATCTGATGCCTAATGAAGTTTTCATAAATGACGGGGTAAAGAGTGAAATTGGTAATATCGGAGACCTTTTGCGCAATGACAATACTATCGGAGTTATTGATCCGATATACCCTATTTATATAGAAAGCAATGTCATATCAGGACGTGCAGGGATATTTGACAAGGGGCGTTGGAGCAATGTTTTTTATCTGAATTGCAATGAAAGTAACGGTTTTACACCAATGCCTCCGGAATTCCCTATAGATATAGTATATTTATGTTCGCCTGACAATCCTACTGGAGCCGCATACAGTAAAGGTCAACTCAAGAAATGGGTGGATTATGCTATCAAAAACAATACGTTGATACTGTTTGATGCATCCTACGAAGCATATATACAATCACCCAATATTCCTCATTCTATCTATGAAATTCGTGGAGCCAAGAAAGTTGCGATAGAACTTCGAAGTTTTTCCCGTACTGCCGGATTTACTGGATTAAGATGTGGATATACCATTATCCCAAAAGAATTAACTATACAGAAATTGGATGGACGGAAAATTCAGATGAATACTTTGTGGAGCCGCCGTCAAAATATCAGATTCAATGGAGTGTCGTATGTCACTCAATGTGCAGCAACTGCGACATATTCAGTATTAGGGAAAGAGCAACTTCGCCAGACCATAGAATATTATATGGAAAATGTTCGTATGATGAGACGTGTTTTGTCTCCATTGAATTTAAGAATATATGGCGGTGAGCATATTCCCTATTTATGGATTAAGATTCCCCGACAATCGTCATCATGGGAGTTCTTTGAATCCATGCTATACAGTGCCGAAGTAATTTGTACTCCGGGTGTTGTTTTTGGTCCGGGTGGTGAAGGCTATGTAAGATTAAGCGCATTTGCCAAACGTCAGGATTGCGAGAATGCAGC
>JAXJPW010000083.1:0-3996 GCA_036311465.1 Agathobacter sp. | reverse complement strand
TGTATGTTGTACATCTTTCGGTTTCATAACAATCTCTCCGTATGGCTTGAGTACACATACGGTGCTTTTCTCTTTAGAGACATCAATCCCTACACTTATCATTGGTAACCTCCTCTATTGTATTTGTAACTGTTTCCATCCACACTTATTACGATTCATTTTCGTTAGTGACACGGAAGCCTACTCAGAGGTTCCAACCTGCTTAACCGAATTTTTATAACAAGGGAATGGCTGACTGTTTGTCGAACGGATGTGATAACCCTATTGGAATTACGTCAGGCCAGTTGCTTCCCTCATTATATAAAAATAAGTGCAGATGTTTCATCAACATCTACACTTATATAGTACGAAATTGGAATTTATCGCTCTGACAAACTCAATTTTCATCTAATGTTTAAACTCTTTTTTCTATAATCCGATGATACAAAACACATATTATATATATTCCAACAATAAATGCAGACACCTTTACTAAAGAATTTACAATTACTCCTTTAGTTCCTTCAATTTGTCCATTTTCTCTAATATACATACGCAGTTCAAATCCAATAGTATCTTCTAATATACGTCGTTCTGAACTATCATCATCGTAATATAGATACAAATACCAATCACCTAATCCCTGTTTACAACCTATTTGAATCAATTTTCCATTCAAAGGAATATCTTCTGTTTCACACATATCTGAAACTAAACTCCTATTTTTATCATCTATTTTCAAATAGACATCACCTCTTAATCCATAAAGAAAGCTTAATACAAAACAAATCAAAAGAGTAATACCTGCAACTAGCGATATGTATTTAAAATAATTAAGAAATTTTTCCACACAAACCTCCTACTTTGAAATGGTTTCTATAATTTTTAACACTTGATTTTACATCTTACTGCATTGTCAAATTCTTATCTATTAGAACTATTGGAATTTGTCTATCGGCTCCAAGCCATAATCAACTCTTTTTCGTTGGTATTATCATCCGTGTTTTCTGATTGAACTACAAATTGTTCTCTCTGATAAAATTGAATTGCACGGATATTCTTATTATAAACGCTCAAATACATATTGGATTTAATGCCTTTTGCATAATTCAATAGTTGTTTCCCAATGCCTTTCGACTGCATATCTTCTTTTACGAATAATCCCGCAATATAATTATCTGTCAATCCAATAAAGCCTTCTATTTCTTTTGTGCCATTGTTTTCATACACATATATTTCTGCTTGTGGGAGAATCTTTTTTACCATATCATAATTATCCATCCAATAGTGCTTTGATATGAAACTATGTGCTTTAATGTTTATATCAAGCCATATCTGCATAACAGCAGATAAATCATTTTCCTTGACTGCTCTTATCACAATATAACCTCTACAAATTTGAATTTACAGTTATCTATACTCATTTGGAATTTCGATATGAAATGTCTCACACAATAGCTTCACATCATGTACATCATTTTCATCAAATTCATATCCCAAATGGAACATTACTTGACTATATGGTTCAATACAAGAAACCTCTATCTCCTCAATTTTTCCTTTACCAGAAAAAGTTTCTACCGGAAAGTTATCCCCCTCATAAAGAATTTCACCTTCGCCCGTATATTCAAAACAATGCAAATCAACAATCCTGTTTTTCGCATCTTTCCATACAGTATGGTTCAATGTTGTATATTCCATCTTAATCTCATAAAAGTCATTAGCTTTCATTATCTCTATAAAGTTCTGATAATCTTTCTTTTCTACAAAAATATCAATATCGTTATGGACTCTTGACTGATATCCAAGCAACGCATCTACCCCCCAGCCACCATCAAGAAAGACTTTAATCTCGGCATCTATCGCGAGTTGAAGAATCTGTTTTACATCTGTAATATTGACCATCTTATCCTCCATTCATTACAAATTTCTTAATCCACTATAATCTAACTCGTATATTTTATCACATACCTCATCAATATACTTTCTATCGTGAGAAATACTGATAATAGCTCCTGGGAACTCTCTAAGCATTTTTCTGATTACAGGTCCCGATAAGGGCGAAAAGTTTCTTGTTGGTTCATCTAAAATAAGCACATTTGCTCCGCTCAAACTCATACTTAAAAGAAGCACCTTGGCCTTTTGCCCTCCGGACAGTTCCCTTATAGGATGTTCCATTTCATCCGCAGTATATTTAAGGGAACCAAGATATGTTCTAATTCTTGTTCTTTCTTCCTTGTCTCCGGATTTATCAAGAAAATCAACAGGAGTCATATCCAAATCAAGTATCTCTTCATAGTTTTGCGGCATATACTCTGCCTTAATATCATCTCGCTGCGAAAGTTCTTCCGCTATTTTTCTTAAAAGAGTCGTTTTTCCCACTCCATTAGCGCCAATAATACATATTTTCTCCGAGCCTCTTATTTTCAAGTTAATGTCTTCAGCCAAAATCCTTTCCTCATCCCTAGTCGTAAGTTTTGCAAGAGTATACTCTATAACTGTTTTTCCTGCCGGAATAGATGAATCTTTGTCTCCCAGTTTAAAGAAAATAGCCTCCTCCTGTTCCGGCATCTCCGTCATGTTTTCATCTTCCTTTTCAAATCTTCGTTCCATAGACTTAACTGCGTGCATTTTATCTTTTAAGTTTTTGGCTTCGGCTGGTGACTGTCTGGAACAGTTCCCTAATGCGTTCTGAACACTTTGCATGATTTTTCTGTATTTTTCATCACGAATCTTTTTTTCTTTTCGATCATTTAATGCTTGTCTTTCCTGGCTCTCAAATTTATGAAATCTTTCTTCTAAATATTTTCTGTAAGGAATTTTTGCGACTGTATATCTGGTCTTTGTTTTTCGCACAATCTGTTCAATATGAATTACCATATTCGCTGTATTTTCTATCAAAGTTTCATCATGAGAAATGAAAAGTACTATGTGCTCCCAGTCATTTATTATTTTTTCAAGGATTTCCAGCGTATTGATATCTATATCATTTGAAGGTTCATCCAACAAAAGCACAGTCACATCCTGAATAATAAGTCTCATTAGGTGTGCCTTAACTTTTTCTCCACCCGAAAGACTTCCCATTTTCTGGTCACTATAGAAAAATTCACTTGTCATTCCGAATTTTCCGGTAATTTCAGATAACTCTTTCGGTGTTCTATTCCAAAACATTTCTTCTGCAGAAAAGAACTCATAAATAGTTTTTTCTTTATCTTCTTCAGATATTTCCTGTGGAAGATAACCGAGTATTTCTTTTCCGACCAACCTTTCTCCTTCAGCTTCTATATAATTATCAATAAGTAATGGATTGTAAATCCACTTCATCAATGTTGATTTTCCATTTCCTTCTTCACCAATGATTACCGCCTTATCACCTTTATTTAGTACAAGGTTAAATTCACTAAGTATGACTCTTAAATCCTTTTTATGTGTTAAATTTAAATTTTTTATCTGTAACATATTGGTTCCTCCTTTCGCCTGTGTGCAAAAGTAAAAAACGAGCCTTTTTTGCATACACAAAAAGACCCGCCAAATAAACCTTTATATATTCTCACAAATGAAAACAAAGGAAAATCTCTTGCGATAATCTAATTCAAGCGTACACAAAAACAAGCCTGTTTACCACAGGGCTTAAATCATATATGTCTTGCTCAAACCAAATTATCTGTTATACATCTCCTCACCTTTCACTTCATGTGCCTTTCTTTTTTCTGTTAATCATACTAACACATTGTTACGTAATTGTATATAGTTTTTATTATCCACCTCTGCAAGCCTATCTGCAGTATAAAAAATCATTGTCTAATATAATTCATTTATCTAACTGTTTCAAAAATGAAATTCAAATATTTCATTCAGTATAGCACAAAAATGCGCATTGATCATTTCCAAATCAATACGCATTATAGATTTATGAACAAACTGTTAATACACCGCAAACTTCAAATTCTTCTATGCTTCCAACTATTCACCAAGCTGAAAGTTTACTCTTTGTATTTGTATTTTTCTCAGAAATCA
>JAXJPW010000082.1:0-43234 GCA_036311465.1 Agathobacter sp. | reverse complement strand
TATTTGTTGAGCACATTTCCAACTTGTCAGCAGATATCACATCCGTAATCAAATGTAAAGTAAGCGAATGGATTACTTCTCAAGCTTCATTTGTTCAAGCTTTATTTGGAAATATCTGCTGGGAAAGTTGAGTTAATTATTAGCAGGAATTAAATATTAGCAGGAAATAATTATTCGAATAAATTGTAGCTATTAAATTGTCTAGTTAAAGTGTTTAAATTCATTTTAGAGAAGGAAGGATCTTGATTCGAAAGAATTAAGGTCCTTTCTTCTTTTTGATGGGGATATCCTTTAAAAATAGCATAATATAGGAAATAGGCTAGTTTGACGATGGTATAGGCGTATGATATAATATCAGAGAATGTGATACTTTGTCCAAAAAGGAGATAATATGATAAATGAGGAGAAAGTTAAAGAGCTTTATCATGTAGCTCTTTACGATACAAAGGAACGTAAAGAATACGAACAGGTCAGCAGATATTATATGAAGGACTATCTGGTTAAAGAAGTTTTGAAGAGCTTTTTTACAGGAACAATTGCCTTTATGGGATTGCTTGCTCTTTATATTATGTACAATATGGATGTTTTGTTAGCAGAGATTAATTCTATGGACATAATGGGAACTGCTATGAGATACATATTGTTGTATACAGCATTTATGCTGGCATATATATTTGTGACTATATTGGTGTATGCACTTCGATATACCAAGGCAAGAAAGAGGCTCTGCGAGAATGGAGAGCATCTTAAGAAAGTTTATAAAATGTATGAAAGAGAAGAGAAGATAAAACTCTAGGAGGCGTTATGACAAAATTACTTGAGATTAAGGATAAGATAATCAAGTTCTACGGGGAGTATGAGACTTACATTTATCCAGTTATAAAGTTTATACTTGCGCTTGCAGTATTCCTGACAATCAACAGCAACATTGGATATAATTCAAAGGTGACTAATCTGCCGGTAGCATTAGTATTATCACTGATATGTTGTCTGTTACCAGTCAATGCAACATTGATTTTTTCATCACTGATTATATTAATTGATTTATACACATTATCATTAGAAGCCGCAATAATAGGTCTTGTTTTGTTTATTGTTGTATATTTCATTTACTTCAGATTTGCTCCAAAGGATGGAGTGGTAGCATTATTAACACCAATTTTCTTCAGATTTAACATTCCATATGTACTTCCAATTGGAGTTGGTCTTAAGAGAGAGATTTACTCAGTGGTAGGAGTGGCATGTGGAGCAGTTTCTTATTTCTTCCTTGATGGAGTAAGATTGAATGCATCAACACTTCACGCATCAGGTCAAGCGGCAGAGGCAGCTGCAGAGAAGGGAGCAGTTAACAAGTTTAACCTTCTTATTGGACAGATTGCAGGTAACCGTGAGATGTATCTGGTAATTGGAATATTGGTAATTTCGGCAATCGTTACTAATCTTGTTAGAAAAATCAAGGCAGATCATGCGTGGACACTTGCTATTTTTTCAGGAGTGCTTATACAGCTTCTGGGAATGTTGATGGGCTATGCTTTCTTAGGTGTGTCAGGCAAGCTGCTTGCAGTAGTACTTGGAAATATTCTTGCCTTGATAGTAGGATTTGTATTCCAGTTTATGTTCATGCATCTAGACTACGCAAGAACAGAGCGGGTACAGTTCGAGGATGATGCATATTATTATTATGTTAAGGCTGTTCCTAAGAAAATGGTTACATACGAGGATAAGAAGATAAAGCATTTTGGAAATACTGCCAGCATGGGCAAGAGAATAGAGAGAAAGTCAGTTGTAGAAGAACTGATAGGGGATGACGAGAAGTAATCATAGGAAGCAGACATGATTGCGAAAAATGGCAGAACAAAGTCAGAAAAATGGCAGAACAAAGCCGGATAATTGGCCGAAGAAAACCAGAATGATGCCAAAATGATGCCAATAGAATACTAGAATAATAAAGAAAGGAGAACCGATGTTACAGAATTTATTTGCTTTATTGAGCGATTTTCAAACGAAAGCATCAGCATATGTATGCATACCAAGCAAATTTATGGTTAAGGATTTGATAGAGATTCTGATAGTATCAGTTCTCTTTTACAATGTTCTGATTTGGATTAAAAAGACCAGAGCATGGAACCTGTTTAAGGGTATGATATTAATCCTGTTGTTTGTGCTGTTGGCTTATATATTTAAGATGAGCACAATTCAGTGGATTGCTGAGAATATGCTGAACATTGGATTAATGGCACTTGTAGTAATTTTCCAGCCTGAATTGAGAAAGGCCTTAGATGACATTGGTGGAAGATCAATGTTTAGCAAAATGTTTACACTTAGCAGAGATGATGCCATGAAGTTTACTGACAAGACAATAGACGAAATCATCAGAGCCTGTGTAGCAATGGGAAAGGTTAAGACAGGAGCCCTTATTGTAATAGAGGATGAGATAGGCCTTGATGAATATATAAGAACAGGAATCGACGTTGACGCATTACTTACAAGTCAGCTGTTGATTAATATTTTTGAGAAAAATACACCACTTCATGACGGTGCCATAATAGTAAGAGGTGACAGAATTGTTGCAGCAACATGTTACCTGCCACTTTCAGACAGCATGACCCTTAGCAAGGACTTGGGAACAAGGCACAGGGCAGCAGTGGGAATCAGTGAAGTAAGTGATTCTGTTACAATCGCAGTGTCAGAGGAGACAGGTGGTATATCCATGGCCATGAAGGGTCAGATATACAGAAATGTTGACCCGGAGTTTATTAAGGAACATTTGTTATATTTACAGAAAAATCGTAGCGAAGTGACAAGATTTGAATTGCTGAAAAGGAGGTTTAAGAATGAGAAAAAAAATTCTAAAAACCTTAACTGAGAATTGGGAATTCAAGATTTTATCAGTATTTTTCGCATTTATAATGTGGCTGGCAGTCTACAACGGTAATGACCCGGTTGCCACAAGACAGTTTACAATTACTGTTCAGATAGAGAACGAAGATGTACTGGAGAACAACAATCTGTATTACCAGGTTTTGAATTCAAGTAACGAGGTATCCTTCTATATTTCGGCAAAGCGAAGTGTGCTGGATAAGCTGGATGATGAGAGCTTTGTTGCAGTTGCAGACATGAAGAATCTGGTTAAGGATGCATCAGGCGAGAAGGGTAAGGTTAAGATAGCCATTACCCCAAGACAGTCAATTTATAAGAATTCCTTTAATATTCCAAAGGATAAGTACCTTGAGGTATCCCTGGAACAGAGTAAGGAAAAAGCGCTTAATGTAGAGCTGGAGATAAAGGATGATGTCCAGGAAGGATATGCAATAGGCGATTATGGAATAATTGGTGACAATGTTGTAAATGTCTATGGACCAGCTTCATTAGTAGAGAACATTGGTAAAGCCAAAGCAATAATAGACGTAAGTGACCTTACGGCAAAGAGTACTAAAGATGTAAATATCCAACTTTTTGATAAAGAAGATGAAAAAATCACAGATATTTCAAATCTAAAGATTAGTATTAATAAAGTAAAGGTTATGGTGGAAGTACTTCCTGCAAAAGCAGTCAAGGTTGTATTCCATACATTTGGTAAACCAGCTGGTCAGAATGAAGTTGAATCAGTTACACCAGATGACCTGACAGTTAGAATAAAGGGCGATGCATCAATACTTAACGGCATTGATTCAATTGAGGTGCCGGCAGAGGTATTAGACGTTACAGATGCCAAGAAATCCTTCACCAAGGAGGTAATCATTACAGAGTACCTTCCACAGGGAGTAAGTCTGGTTGACCCGGGTGAAGCTAATGTAACTGTCGAAGTAAAGATAAAAGTATTTGGCACAAAAACATACAAGATAAATACATCGGGACTAACAATAGAAGGTCTTTCAGATGAGTATGAGGTTGTGTTTAGTCAGCCAAGTATTAATATAAAGCTTTCTGGAACCAGGAAGGATCTGGATGCACTTAATGCATCTTCAATCAGTGGAACAATAGATGTTTCGGAATTGAATGAAGGTAAGCACTCAGTTGTGGTTGTCTTTAACCTTGACAATGAGTTATATACTTTTGACACAGTAAGAGTAGAGCTTACAATTAGAAAAAAGGGTGCCAATGATGGCGGAGGCAGTGATAATTCTGACTCGTCAGATGATCAGACAGATCCTGATAATCCGTGAGGCAATGGTACAGCTAACCAGCTGTTATAATGTAAAAACAGGAGAATTAAATAAATGGCAAGAATGTTTGGAACAGACGGAGTTCGTGGAATAGCAGGAACAGAGCTATCCATTGACCTTGCAATGAAGCTTGGTCAGGCGGGCGCCTATATATTGACAAAGGAGCAGTCACATCAGCCTACTATTATAGTAGGCTGTGATACAAGAATATCAGGTGGCATGCTTGCAAATGCCTTAATGGCAGGAATTTGTTCAGTAGGAGCAAATGCAATATATGTGGGAGTAGCACCTACACCGGCAATTGCATATCTTACAAAGAAGCACAAGGTTGATGCTGGTGTAGTAATTTCAGCATCCCACAATCCAATGGAGTTTAATGGAATAAAGTTCTTTAATGGAGAAGGCTATAAGCTTTCAGACCAGATGGAGGATGAAATCGAAGCTCTTATCAGAAATGATATGGAGGATGTAACATTCCCAACAGGCTCCGGAATAGGCAAAATAGATTACAGATTTGACATTGTAGATGAATATGTGGAGTTTGAGAAGAAGACAGTTCCGGTAGATTTGTCAAATCTCAAGATTGTTGTAGATTGTGCAGAGGGAGCAAGCTCATACACCTCAGTGAAGGCACTTAAGGAGCTGGGAGCTAATCTGGTGGCAATTCATACATCACCGGACGGAACAAATATTAATGCAAACTGTGGCTCCACTCATATGGATGAGCTTAAGGCAAGGGTAGTATCGGAGCATGCCAATGTAGGTATCGCCTTTGACGGAGATGCAGACAGAATGCTTGCAGTAGATGAGAATGGCAAGTTTGTAGACGGTGATGAGATAATGGCAATCGTGGGCAATTACCTTAAGGAAAAGGGAAAGCTTGCCAAGGATACAATCGTTGTAACTGTAATGACAAACCTGGGCTTCTCAATAATGGGTAAGGAACAGGATATCAAAATAGAAAAGACTGCTGTAGGCGACAGATATGTATTGGAAAACATGAGAGCAAATGGCTATAATCTAGGTGGAGAGCAGTCGGGACATGTGATTTTCCTGGATGACAATACAACAGGCGACGGATTGCTCAGTGCATTGCATCTGCTTCAGGTAATGGTGGAAACAGGAAAGCCACTGTCTGAGCTGGCAAAAGTAATGCAGGTACTGCCACAGGCATTAGTAAATGCCAAGGTGCCAAATCATAAAAAAGAAAGCTACATGGAATACACCGAAATAGCAGAAGCAATTAGTGTGTTGGAGGAAAAATTTGCAGGAGAAGGCCGGGTATTAATCAGACCATCAGGTACAGAACCATTGGTTCGTGTAATGATAGAAGGAAAGGATCAGGCTGTAATAGATGAGGAAGCCCATAAGCTGGCAGAGCTCATCACAAAAGTAATGCTTTAGGTGGCGTAAATGGTATCAGAGGAAGTTAAGATTATTAATCCAACAGGACTGCATCTTCGTCCTGCAGGTAATTTGTGCAGAGAGGCAATGAAGTACAAATGTAAGGTTACATTTGAATATAACGGTAATATTGCCAATGCCAAGAGCGTACTTAGTGTGCTGGGAGCATGCATAAAGTATGGAGACCAGATCACTCTTATGTGTGATGGTGAAGATGAAGAAATAGCAATTAAGGAAATTGTGAAATTTATTGAAAGTGGTTTAGGAGAATAGAGAAAATGTTGAATTACAAGCGTTATGTAAAGAATCCGGTTTTGAAATATCCACAGAGACAGTGGCCGGACAAAGAAATCGAGAAGGCACCAATCTGGTGTTCAGTAGATTTACGAGATGGAAACCAGGCCCTCATCGAGCCAATGAATGTTGAGGAAAAGGTTGAGATGTTTAATCTTTTACTTAAGCTTGGTTTTAAGGAGATAGAGATCGGATTTCCAGCTGCATCCCAGATAGAATTTGACTTTTTGCGTAAGCTGGTTGCAGAGAACATGATTCCGGATGATGTAAAGGTTCAGGTGCTTTGTCAGTGCAGACAGGAGTTAATTGACAGAACCTTTGAGGCCATCCAGGGAATTAAGAACGTTGTATTTCATATATATAATTCTACTTCAACGCTACAGAGAGACGTTGTATTTAACAAGGAACGTCCGGAAATAATTCAGATAGCAATAGAAGGAACAAGAATGGTGAAGGAGGGAATGAAGAATTACGATGGTAATCTTCAGCTTGAGTATTCACCAGAGAGCTTTACAGGAACTGAGATGGACTTTGCCCTTGAGATTTGTACAGCAGTTCAGGAAGAGTGGAATCATGCAAATGATAATCCAATCATTTTCAACCTTCCGGCAACAGTTGAGATGAATACTCCAAATGTATATGCAGATCAGATTGAATGGATGAGTACACATTTCAAGGAGAGAGAGAATATTATTCTTAGTGTTCATCCACATAATGACAGAGGAACAGGTGTTGCAATTACAGAGTTAGCCCTTCTTGCAGGAGCAGACAGAGTAGAGGGAACACTTCTTGGAAACGGAGAGAGAACAGGAAACGTTGATATTCTTACAGTAGCATACAATATGTTCTCACAGGGAGTTAATCCAGAGCTTAACCTTGAAAACATCAACGAGATAGTTGACGTATATGAGAGATGCTGCAAGATGCATGTAGATGCAAGACATCCATATGCAGGAAGCCTGGTATTTACAGCATTTTCCGGTTCCCATCAGGATGCCATTAACAAGGGACAGCAGGCCCTTAAAGATAGAAATATGCAGATTTGGCAGGTTCCATATCTTCCAATTGACCCATCAGATATTGGAAGAGAGTATGAGCCGGTAAGAATCAACAGTCAGTCAGGTAAGGGCGGAGTTGCCTTTATCATGAGCAATGTATTTGGATATAAGATACCAAAGGCAATGCAGAGAGAATTTGCAGATGTAATCCAGCTGATTTCAGAGCAGCAGGGTGGCGAGGTTTCACCAGATAGAATAATGCAGGCCTTCAGGGAAGAGTATTTGGAGAAGAAGGCACCATATGAGCTTAAGTTCGTAGGCTTTACAGTAGAGAAGGCAGAAGCAGATTCAGAAAAAGAAGATACATCTATCGCCAAGGTGGATTTTGCATATAATGAAAAGGATTTACATGCAGAAGCAGAGGGCGATGGTCCACTTGATGCAGTGAAGCAGGCACTTTACAGTGCATTACCAGATTTGGATTTCACCATTATGGACTATGATGAGCATGCACTTTCTCAGGGTTCAAAGGCTAAAGCGGTGGCATACATTAAGCTGAGAAACGAGAAAAATGGTAATATATCCTTTGGAGTAGGTGAAAGTTCTTCAATAACAAGAGCATCAGTACGAGCATTATTCTCAGCACTTAATCGTTTATAAGAGCCATTGTCAATTTGACTATTTAGCGAAATGTGATAAAATAGCAAAAGCTATTTTTGTTTGGAGAAATGAAGATGAAGGATTCGTATAAGCATTTGCTGAATTTTACAGCAAATTTAATTACAATAATCGTAGATACAGTTCTGTTTGGAGTAGTATGGTATATGTACTACGCCAACTGGGAGATGAAGGACTTTAACGAAATAGCCAGTTACTTTAAACGAGGAAACTATGCAGTTATTGCCCTGTATATATTGTTTATATTTTTCTTTACACAGGTTTTTGGCGGATACAAGATTGGTTACATGGAAGTGACAGACATAATTCTGTCCAACGTACTGGCCCTGGTGTTGGGGAACTTTGTTGGGTTCTTTGAGCTGTGTCTAGTCTGCCGTGACTATGTTAATCCATGGCCATTAGTAGGAACCATGGCCTGTGAGATTATTTTTATAATCCTGTGGAACCTGCTGATAAGAGGAGTATACAAGGCCATATATCCTCCAAGGCAGACCATTCTTGTATATGGTGATTATCCACCAGATGATTTGATTTCCAAAATCAATACAAGAAAGGACAAGTATGATATCTGTGCTTCTGTCAGCTGCCATATGGACCAGGAACAGCTGTATAAGAAGATAGAAGAGTATAAGTCGGTGGTATTGTGTGATTTACCTTCAGATGTGAGAAATGACATTATGAAGTATTGTTATGATAAGTCCATCAGAATTTACGTTACACCTAAGATTTCAGACGTAATCTTTAGAGGTGCGGACGATATTCATTTGTTTGATACACCACTTCTCTTGTCGAGAAATCAGGGACTGACAATTGATCAGAGATTTTTCAAGAGATTATCTGATATAGTGATGTCGGTAGTTGGATTAGTGCTGGCTTCACCAATTATGATTATTATTGCCCTTGCAATCAAGCTTTATGACGGGGGACCTGTATTCTATAAGCAGGAAAGACTTACAAGAGATGGTAAGACCTTTATGATAATAAAGTTCAGAAGTATGAAGATTCCAAAGGAAGACGATACTGAGCGAATTACCATGAAGGATGATGACAGAATTACACCAGTTGGAAAGATTATCAGAAATATTCATTTTGATGAGCTTCCACAGCTTTTTAATATCTTAAAGGGCGAGATGTCTGTAGTAGGACCAAGACCAGAATGGAAGCTTACTACAGAGGAATACACTAAGGAGATTCCAGAGTTTAAGTTCAGACTTAAGGTTAAGGCTGGACTGACTGGTTATGCTCAGGTGTGGGGCAAGTATAATACCACCCCATATGACAAGCTTAAGCTTGATCTTACTTATATTGAGAACTATTCAATTTGGATGGATGTTAAGATATTGCTTCTAACATTCAAGATTCTCTTCCAGAAGGAGAATACAGAAGGTGTTGATAGTGACCAGACTACAGCCCTTAAGCATTAGGAAGGAACAATTATGAGTGACATAAAAATCAGCGTAATTATGCCGGTATATAATGTCGAAGATTATATAGCAAAATGCATAGAGAGTGTTTTAGCGCAGACACTCAAGGAATTTGAATTTTTAATAGTGGATGATGGAAGTAAGGACCGTAGTGGAGCAATTTGTGATGAATATGCCGCCAAAGATTCCCGTATCAAGGTGATACACAAGGAAAATGGCGGCGCTCCAAGCGCTCGTAATACAGCGATAGAAATTGCACAGGGTCGTTACATGTACTTCATGGATGCAGATGACTGGGCAGAAGAAAATATGCTCCAGTCTCTTTATGATATGGCGGAAAAAAATTCTGCACAGCTTGTAGTAAGCGGATTCTATATTGATACCTACTATGATGGAGACAAGTACGTATCAGAGAAGATATTTGTGGATGATCAGGTATATGAGAATTCACAGGATTTTAGAGAAAATGCATATAAGTATTTCGACAGAAATCTTTTATATACTCCATGGAACAAACTGTTCCTGTCGGAGTATCTTAACGAGAACGGATTAAGATTCCCACAGACCTTCTGGGATGATTTTCCATTCAATATTTCTGTAGTAAAGAATGTGGAGAGAGTGGTAGTAAGTACAGAATGCTTCTATCACTTTATTAGAGCCAGAGCGGATTCAGAGACAGCCTCATACAGAGCGGATATGTATGAGAAGCGAGAGGATGAGCATGGCTGGATGCTTGATTTGTACGACCAGTGGAATGTGCACAATGAGGCATCAGTGGAGATGATAAACAGAAGATACATAGAGCGTGTGGTTGGATGTCTTGCCAACGTAACAAGCTCAAAATGTACTTTGTCACATAAAGAGCGTCTTGCTCAGATTGACAGAATTCTTCATAATCCAAGAGTTGATGAGGCTTTGAAGAAGGCAAAACCAAGATCCACCTATATGAAGATAATGCTGATTCCGATTAGATGGAAGAGCAAGCGGCTTGTCTGGTTGGAGTCTTCGGTAATCACTACTGTAATGGAGAAAAATACTAAGCTTTTTGCAAAGCTTAAAGCAGGAAGATAAAGAGGGTGTGTTATGTTCAAATTCATTAAAGGATTTATGGATTATAGATTCTTATTAAGCGAATTAGTAAAAAAAGGAATAAGGCTCAAATACAGAAGATCCTATTTGGGAATTCTCTGGTCGCTATTAGAGCCAATACTTACAACAATCATACTTACAATAGTATTTACCAATATGTACCACAGGGGAGCAACCTTCCCACTATACATTATTATTGGACGATTGCTGTATACATTTTTCCAGAATGGAACCAAGGGAGCGCTTATGTCCATACGTAAGAATTCCGGAATGATTAAGAAAGTATATGTTCCAAAGTATTTGTACCCATTGTCAGATATCCTGTTCAATTTTGTTATTTTTTCAATATCACTTATAGTAATAATTTTTGTTGATATATATTGTAAGGTACTGCCAACCTGGAGAGTGCTATACTTCATTCCGGCAATAATGATTCTGCTAATAATGACAATTGGTGTAGGCCTGATATTATGTACACTCAGTGTTTTCTTTAGAGATGTGGAGTACCTCTGGAATGTTGCCTTAATGCTGATAATGTATCTGAGTGCAATCTTCTACGATACTAAGACAATGTTTGGAAATAATAAGCTGGGTGGTATGATGGTTAAGCTCAATCCGTTATATCAGCTGATAGACATGTGTCGAGCTTCAGTGCTGAATGAGCGCATACACTGGCTTGGCGTTGCATATGCAACAGGCTTTGCATTTGTGTCACTAATTGTTGGATTAGTAATTTTCAGAAAGAATCAGGACAAATTTATTTTACACATTTAGAGGTAGGTTTTCATGGGAAAGAAGAAGGATATAGCGCTTAAGGTTGATAATGTAAGTATTAAGTTTAATCTTGCGCAGGAGAAATTAGATTCCCTCAAAGAATATTTTATTGGAATTATTAAGGGCCGTGTAAGCTATGATGAGTTTTGGGCACTTAAGAATGTAAGCTTTGAGCTGGAAAAGGGTGACAGACTTGGAATCCTGGGACTTAACGGAGCAGGAAAGAGTACTATCCTTAAAGTTATTGCAGGAGTATACCGTCCAACAGAGGGAAAGGTAACCAAGAAGGGAGTACTTGCCCCATTACTTGAGCTTGGAGCAGGCTTTGATCCACAGTATACTGCAAGGGAGAATGTATACCTGTATGGAGCAGTGCTGGGATATAAGAAGGAATTTATTGATGAGAAATTCGATGAGATAATTAAGTTTGCTGAGCTTGAGAAGTTTGTTGACGTACCAGTTAAGAACTTTTCTTCAGGAATGAAGACAAGACTTGGATTTGCAATCTGTACAGCAGTTAATCCAGATATTCTGATTCTGGATGAGGTATTATCAGTTGGTGATGCCAAGTTTAGAAAGAAGAGTGAGAAGAAGGTTACAGACATGTTTGACGATGGAGTAACAGTTCTTTTTGTGTCGCATTCATTAGAGCAGGTAAAGAGAATCTGCAATAAGGCTATTATCCTTGATCATGGAAAGCTTGTTGCTTTTGGCGATATTGATGAGGTGGCTGAGCAATATAGTGAGATGATTAATTAAATATAGAAAGTGTGTTATTAATGAACGAATATACTAGAGATGTGTGTTATAGTGCAGCTACTAAAGTAAAAGGACTTGAAATTGACGCTGAAGTAAACAACTATAACATCGCCTTGATGGGGGATAAGCATGAGCTTATTCCATTATTATTGGAGACTTATAAAGGTCTTATGGACAAGAACAAAAATAATGAAGTGATTAAAGTTGACTCAGTTGAGGAGCTTAAAGCACATCAGTTTACAAATGATAATCCTGTAAGTTTATTATATCTGGTAAACTTACGTGACAATAAATATGCCAATAATAACGAGGCAAGGGCACAGGTATCCGCAACCCTTGAGGAATGCCTAAAGTACAATGAAGAGAACAGGGATAATCTTTTTCAGCTTAGCATTTGTATTCCTGAGATTAAGGAGTCACTGCCAGAAGGAATAAATGCAATATCAGAGAGAGAGTACGAGGTGGTATTCAGAGATTATCCGGAGGACAGTCTGGAGAAGTTTGTAATCAACCTGGAGAGACAGGTGCGTTTACATTATGAGCAGACAGAACGATTACAGGTAGTAAGACTTGACAGAATATATGGACCAGGAATCAGTGATGATTGTGGTCTTGGAATCAACCAGCTTTTTGAAGATATTAAGAAGGGAAAGCCTATAGTAATCAGGGACCAGGACAGATATAACTATTTTTCAGCCTCTTATGTGCAGGACACAATAGTTGGAATGATTCTTGCATTTATGTCAGGACGCAAGGGTAATATCTATAATGTAAGCTCCCATAGAACTACAAGGTTCAGGGTAATCTCAGGAATACTTCAGAAATTTACGGATGAGAATATAAAGCTTGAGACAGAACATGATGATAAGCAGCATGAGGTAACCTACAGACTGCTGAATCCAAATAAGCTTCGTCTGGTACATAAGAATCCAATTGCCAATACACTTTTTACAAAGCTGGATACAGCAATTGACAAGACAGGTCACTGGGTGCTGGAGAGAGAAGATTATCTCCAGAAAAATGATTTGAATGTGTACTTCGGTAAGATGGAGCGAATTCGCCAGATAGAGCTTGAAATACTCAAAGAAGTAGACAGGATATGTAAAGAGAATGATATAGAGTACTTTATTGCAGCAGGAACACAGCTTGGTGCAGTGAGACATAAGGGATTTATCCCATGGGATGATGACGTGGATATAGGAATGCTTCCAGAGGCCTATGAGAAGTTTCTTAAGGTATGTCCAAAGGCTCTTGATGTTGAGTATGGCTATCAGAATGTAAGTACAGAGAAGACAAGTCATTATATACATGATAAGATTCGATTAAAGAACAGCTTCTTCTCAACAAAGTATTCAGATAAGTATGAGATGCTTAACGGAGTATATATTGATGTGTTTGTGTATTATAAGACAGCAAATACAAGGTTCTTCCAGGATAGACATATCAGACAGGTGGCATTCTGGAGAAAGCTTATTGGTGCCCGCTGGGCAACAACCAAGAGGAAATCAAAGGCATTTAATCTCTTATTTGATCTAACACATCTTGTACCGGCAAGCTGGATAGATAAGAGATACAGAAGAATCCTTATGAAGTATAATTGGAGGAATACGAGGTACAGAATTGATGGAGGCTTTAATCTTGAAGTGGTAAGAGCCGTTCCGGATGAATGGTTCCATGGAACTGTTGATGGAGAATTCTGTGGCCATACCTTTCCAATACTTGAGCACTATAATGACTATTTGAGTCATTGGTACAGTAGTCATTATATGGAGCTATTGCCAATTTCGGCGAGAGCATCGGTACATGATGTAATAAGAATTGATTTAGGACAGAATCTTTTTGCAGAGACTGCCCATGATAAACGATTCCGCGATGTGGATCTTAGAGGAGAGTTGTTTGAAAAGGAGAAATAAAATGGAAAAAACAAATAACGTTGTAACTTTAGATAATCAGGATAACGATCCAATTTGTATTGGATTAATCATTGCAGGTGGAGTTGGTTCAAGAATGAAGGCCAAGATTCCAAAGCAGTTTATGAAGGTTGAAGGAAAAGAGGTAATCTTTTATACCTTAGAGGCCTTCCAGAACAGCAGAAATATTGATGCTATCGTGGTAGTATGTCTTGACGGATGGCAGGATACACTTAAGAAGGGTGCCAGAGAGTATGGAATCACCAAGATGCTTGGACTTCCTGACAATGGTATTGTAACAGGTGGAGATTCAGGAATGCACTCCCTTAGAAATGGAATGGAGTATCTTAGAAAGCATTACGATAAGGACAGTATTGTAGTTATCCATGATGCAGTAAGACCTCTTATCAGCGAGGATATTATAGCAGCCAACGTTGCAGGTGTTAAGAGACATGGAACAGCTATTACTACTGTACCAACAACAGAGGCACTTCTTCAGATTACACCAGATAATCCTGATAACTCTAATGTAGTAGTAGACAGAAGCTGTATCGCAAGAACACAGACTCCTCAGTCTCTCAGACTTGAGAAGTTCATCTGGGCACATGAAGAAGCCGTTAAGAGAGGTATCGAGGATACTGTTGCAACATGTACACTTCTTGTTGAGCTTGGAGAGAGCGTACACCTTATTCTTGGAGAGGGAACAAACTTTAAGATTACAACACAGGAAGACATCGACCTTATGAAGGCATATCTTAGAATGGGATACAGATAATGATTAGTGAAGTGGTAAGAAATGACATAAAGAGAATATCAGATAGTGCTCTTAAGTGGGAAAAGCTTGAGGGAAAAAGCGTACTTGTGACAGGTGCAACAGGATTTATCGGTTCCTTTATTATCTGGTCAATTATGGAACACTGCAGGACATACGGCTCTGATATCAAAGTAATTGCAATGGTTCGTAATGAGCAGAGAGCAAGGGAAAAGTTTGAAGATTATATGGATTTGGACAGAATCTCCTTTATGGTAGGAGATGTGACAGAGCCAATCTCATCGGAGCAGCATGCAGATTATATTATTCATTGTGCATCAAATGCCGCACCAGACCAGTATGCAGCAGACCCTGTAGGAACAATTAAGACAAATGTTTTCGGAACAACAAATCTGCTGGAATACGCAAAGCGTACCAAGGCACATAAATTTCTGTATGTGTCTACAATCGAGGTATATGGTAAGACTGAGAATTTGGAGACAATTGGTGAAGAAGATTTTGGATATATCTCATCTTCAGTCCTTCGTTCATGTTATCCAGAGAGTAAGAAATGCTGTGAGAATCTTACAATATGCTTTGGAAACCAGTATGGTATTGATGTATCAATCGGAAGACTTTCATATATCTATGGAGCCGGGATGAGTAAGACCGACTCAAAGGTATGTGCCCTTTTTGCAAGAAAGGTTGCTGCAGGAGAGGACATTGTCCTTAAGAGCGAAGGAAAGCAACTTAGATCATACACATATGTAAGTGATGCAATTACAGGACTTCTTACAGTTCTAACAGAAGGTGAGAGTGGAGAGGCATATAATATTGCATCTTCTACATCAAGAATTACAATTGTTGATATGGCAAGACAGTATTGCAGCCTTTTTCCTGAAAAGGGCTCACATGTTAAGTTCGACCTTCCAGGAGATTATGAGAAGACAGCCTTCTCCTTTATCGCAAACGCCGTATTGGATTCAACAAAGCTTGAGAAGCTTGGCTGGAAGGGTGAGGTATCACTGGAAGAAGGTCTTAAGTATGCAGTTCTTGATAATATGTAAAGGTGGTGCTTAGGGTGTTAGAGACCAATGTTGCATTTCGAACAGCAATAGCCAACAATGATGAGCTAAGCATAGTTACAGATGATGAGCTGGCCAAGATTAAAGTTGTGCTGTTGGAAATGATGGACGATATACATGCAACTTGCGAGAGGCATGGATTGGAATATGTATTGTGCGGAGGTTCCTGCCTTGGAGCAGTTCGTCATGGTGGATATATTCCCTGGGATGATGATTTTGATATAGGAATGCCAAGAAAGGATTATGACAGAATTGGTAAGTTTCTTGAGGAGGATTATCCGGGAAAGTACTGGATTCAGGCTATTAGGGAGAATCCAAAGGTAGAGAACAATTCCATGAAGATTAGAAAGGTTGGAACAAAATGTGTAGAGCTTTTTGAACCTGATCCTGATACAGCAGGTCTTTTTGTGGATGTATTCTGTGTGGAGGATACATATGACAATCCAATTAGGAGAAAGCTGCATGGGTATCATGGGGAGTTTCTTCTACTGGTATGCTCATGTGTCAGAATGATACATTTAAGCAAGAAAATTCTGCCATTTCTCGATGATAGGAAAACAATACGAACAGTTAAGCTGAAGGTAGCGATTGGACATCTCTTTTTCTTCAGATCTCTTAACAGTTGGGTTAACAGAACAGAGAATGTGCTCTGTAAATGCAATAATCCAGACAGTGAGTATGTGACAATACCAAGTGGAAGAAAGCATTATTTCGGGGAGATGTATAAGAGGGATGGATTTTTTCCATCCAAGCTGGTGCCTTTTGAAGACAGGCAGTATAGAATAAGCCGGGATCCGGAAGAATATCTTGTGAAACTATTTGGTGATTATATGACAATTCCAAAGGAAAAACCTGAACGACATGCTATTATGGAGTTGAAGTTCTAGCAGTAGTAAAAGTTATTGCGTGTTATGGATATGAGAAAGAGGACAGGAAAGTAATATGGAAAAAGAACTGGATAAGGATCAGGCACAACAGGTTTTGCTGGAAATGCTGGACAGGCTTATTGAGTATTTTGATAAACATAATTTGCGATACTACATGGTAGGCGGAACATTACTTGGTGCAGTGCGCCATCAGGGCTTTATACCATGGGACGATGACGTGGATTTGGGAATGCCAAGACAGGATTATGAGAGATTTCTTGATCTGGTTAAGACAGAACCAATTGCGCCAGAGTTAAAGGTATTGTCAGGAAGGGATAAGACTTTGTCAATGCCACACTGTGAAGTAATAAACACAGACACAAGGGTTGAAAAGGAGACAGCAGAGTATATTAGAGAGGACTGTCTGGTCAACCATCTGTTTATAGATATAATGCCTCAGGATGGATGGCCATCAGATGATGAGGCAGCAAGAAAACTTGACGAGAAAATGACTCGATACAGATACCTGATACAAAATGGCAGAGCCAGACTTGGAAAAGGGACAACATTGGTGAGAGCTTTGATGAAGGCTCCACTAATTTTATATATGAGAATAGTGGGAGTAAATCGTATTATTGACAAAATGGAAGCAATTGCAAAGCAATACGATTACGATAATTCAGACTATGTAGGTGCAATTACCATGGGTATATATGGACCGGGAGAGAGATGTCTGAGAGCAGAGGTGGCACAAACCGAGCATATTAGCTTTGAAGGAAGAAGCATTTGTGCACCTGGTGGAAAGGAAAAATATCTAGGTCAGATTTTTGGTGATTATATGCAGCTCCCTCCGGAGAACCAGCGTAAGGATCACAGGATGACAGTTTGGATTAAGAGTGATATATAGGAGGAAATATATGATATCAGCAATGCTTTTTGCAGGAGGTTCTGGAACAAGAATGAAGTCACAGGACATTCCAAAGCAGTTTTTAGAGGTTGAGGGTAAGTCAATTATTATCAGAACAACAGAGCATTTTGAAAAGCATCCTGAGGTGGACAAGATTGTAATTGTCTGTAAGGAGGATTGGATTCCAGAGCTCAATAAGCAGCTTGAGGAATACAGAATGCAGAAGGTTGTTGCTGTTATCCCAGGTGGAGAGAATGGATACCAGTCAATTCACAATGGAGTAATGGAAGTAAATAAATATTCAAAACCAGAGGATCTGATTCTGATTTGTGACGGAGTAAGACCAATGCTGAGTCATGAGCTTATATCTAATTGTATTAGACTTACAAGAGAGTTTGGAACAGCAGTGCCTGTAACTCCAAGTATAGATTCCCTCCTCTATAGTGAGAATGGTGAGACCTGCTGCAAGAGCTATCAGAGAAGCTCGATGTATATAACACAGGCACCACAGGGATATACAATGGAGAGAATTCTGTGGGCCCATTCAGAGGCAGAGAAGAGAGGCATCACTAATCCGGTGTCTTCAAGCGAGCTCTTTATTGAATTAGGTGAGGCAGTTCACCTGTTTATTGGAGAAAGAAATAACATAAAGGTGACAACCCCTGAGGATATGGAGACACTTAGAGCTTATTTCTACTATCAGCATTACAAGGATTTTGCTAATGAAAAGATGAAGTATGGATTTTAAATGAGGTCGAAGATGAAAGTAACAATACTGTGGGTCAAATCAACGATTGAAAGTGAAAATGAAAAAACAGCTAAAAGCCTTGAACGAGAGCTTAGAGGCCTTAGGAATGTTGTGGATGTAATGGAGTACTCAGGAGAGTATGACGATAGATTTGATTGGTTTAATAGTGTATTTGAGAAAATAGATAGTGACTATGTTACTGCAATAAATAGTGGTGATTTCTATAAAAAGGGTAGCGTAGCTAAAACAATCAGAGCGATAAAGAAAAATCCACAAATTAATACTTTTTGTCAAGTGAGAATTAGAGATGAGATGGATCATAGAAGAGCTGCCTTCTCATCAGACATTTTGATAAAAAGAAATACAATTATTGATTTGGAAAAACAGTATAATATTTTTCCTTTTTATTTCTGGGGCAACTGGATAAGCAAGAAGATTTATAAGAATTATAGATTTGACCTGTCAAAGAAATACAATGCCGAAAGAGAATTATTTATACGTGCTTTATTAGATGATAGCAAAATAATGTATTTGGCTAAGTCTTTCTATTATCTTAACACAATGGTAGAAGGAGCGGCGTCTGGGTATGCTCCCTCATATGATATGGAATGGTATTATGACGGACTTGTCAGGTACTGGTTGGATTTATTCGAGGAAATAAAAAGTAAAATGGGACAGGTCCCATTATTTATGCAGTATCAGGCAATATATTCACTTACCAGACGTATCAGTGTTAATACCAACAACAAGAATAAGCACTTGTTTGATAAGGACCAGGTAGAAGAATACTTTATGAGTCTGAAGCCCTTATTGCTTGAACTTGAGGACAGAGTAATATTTAATGGTGATTTGGTTAATTCCTATTCTGTAGCCACAACATTAAAAGGGATACTAGGAAGAATCAAGTATGGAAAAGACTTAAAATTTGAAGCGATTTGGGACCAAGAAGTATGCTACTTGGGATGTAAGGGAATCAAGATGGTTCCAATAGCTGAATTGGCAAATACAATTCAAATGATTGAATATGTGGACAATAAGATAGAGATAGATGGAAGTATTAATTCGGCACTCTACTTAATTGCAGATGACATATATTTAGAGATAAATGGAGAGAAGTATTCATTAACTTATAATGAGCGATACTCATTAACAAAGGCATTCGGAAAGAGTATATATAAGAATGCTACTTATCATGTTTCTGTGCCAATAGAGAAATGTGACAAGGCAAGAATTAGAATGATAGCTCGTGTGGGTCAGGATAAGTTGCAGATAAATTACTCCTATAATTCTCACTTTACCAAAGTGAGTGTGGCATTTTGGTTATCATACTGGTATTTTGGAAACAAGAAAAAATATATGGCTACGGCCAAAATAGATGAGATAAAAATCCGCCGTAGTAATCCAGTCATTCGTTTCTTTAGAGAGATAGGATTATGGTTTAACATGCTATTTTATCCAGACTTACAGACAAAGAAGTTTTTGTTGCTAAGAATGGCATATTTTGTGTTTAAGCCGTTTATTAAAACTAAACCAATATGGATGTACATGGACAAGATGTATAAGGCAGGGGATTCATCAGAATATCTGTACAAGTATGCTTTAGAACAGAAGGATAATATAAAGCATTACTATTTAGTAGATAAGAAATCAACTGACTACAAACGTCTTGTTGATGAAGGATATAAGCCACTGGTTAGAGGAAGCTGGTTACATAGACTGATATTCCTTTATTCAGATGTTATTCTGGCAACTAATTCAACAGTATGCGCCTTTAATAACTACGGAATGCCTAATTCAAGCTATATGAGAGACCTTCTTAATTTTGGAGTAGTATGTTTACAGCATGGTCTTTCCGTTCAGAAAATAGCAATAGCTCAGAATCGTCTGAGGGACAATACAAAGTTATATTGCTGCGCATCCAAATATGAGATAGAGAATCTTAGTAAGCCAGTATATGACTATGTAGGGTATGATGCATTAAAGCTTACCGGTATTCCAAGGTATGATGGACTTAAGGACCGACATAAGAAGCAGATTATGATAAGTCCAACATGGAGAATGCAGGCGGCTATGGCAGTTAAGACCAATGAGGGGGAACAGAGAGACTATAATCCTCTGTTTAAAGAGAGTGAGTACTACAAGGTATACAACTCTTTGATAAATGACAGACGACTAATCGAGGCAGCGAAGCAGTATGGATACAGAATCAAATACGTACTCCATCCAATCGTAAGCTCACAGGTCGAGGACTTTGATAAGAATGACTACGTTGATATTGTTCCTTCTGTTGGAGATATGAGTTATGAAGATATGTTTTGCGAGTCAGCACTTATGGTTACTGATTTCTCAGGGGTACAGTTTGACTTTGCCTATATGAGAAAGCCGGTAGTGTACTTACATCACGAAGATATTCCACAGCATTATGAAGAAGGAGCCTTCTTCTATGACACAATGGGATTTGGAGAGATTTGTCATACTAATGATGAGCTTATCGATGCCTTGATTGAGTATATGAAGCAGGATTGTAAGATGAAAGAAGAATATGTGAGAAGAGCAGACGACTTCTTCTATTACAGTGACCATGAGAATTGTAAGAGGGTATATGAGACTATATTAATGTATCAAGGGGGCTTGTAAAATGAAAAAAGTAAAGTTATTGTTTTTATTTATTCTATGTGTTTGTATGTTTGGCTTCGGTACAGAAGTAAAAGCCGCAAATGACACTACAATTTATGTTGAAGTGCAAGAAGGAGAAGATATTGCTATTCCGTTAATAAGGGCACTTGAATTAGCTGGAAGGCGTGGAAAAAATCTTGGTGGAATACATACAGTAAAGGTAAAACCTGGCGAATACCAACTCGGAAGAACTTTACATATTTATGGAAATACCACGCTTGATGTTACGGATGTAACATTAAACTACTCCAAATCCAGTGGAAATATGATGATGAATTCCACAAATGAGATAAATAAGTCGTCTGAAGCAGCTGGATATGGTAAAGATAAAAACATGACAATACTTGGCGGTACATGGGTCTTTCCGAAAAATAATTCCTCATGTATTATGAGATTTCTTCATTGTAGTGAATTGACGCTAAAAGGATGCGTTATTACAGGCGGAAATTCAACACATCAAGTGGAAGCAGGTGCAATTGACGGATTCTACGTTGAAGGATGCACCTTTAAAGATATGAATAAGTCAAACAAACAGGGAGGGCGAGAAGCACTTCAGTTAGACATTCCAATATGTAACTCAGTATTTCCTCTTGCCTATCAGGATGGAACATTAATGAAGAATGTTAAAATCACTGGTTGCACATTCAAGAATCTACCAAGAGGAGTAGGAAGTCACAATACTCTTGTAGGTGGATATTTTGACAATATAAATATAACAGATAACAGGTTTGAAAATATCGAAGGTGATGCTATCATTACAGTTAATTATATTAACAGTAAGATAGACAACAACACCATGATTAACTGTGGTTCAGGAGTATTATTTACGCATCACAAAAGTGGCATTCAGGCTGTATATAATACAATCTTTGATGGAAAAGTTAAATACAAAGGTAAAGTGGTAAATAATGCTAATACAAGTATTTCAAATAATACTTTTGTTATGAGAAGTAAAAGCTATGCATCTGAGTTGTGTGCAATTAAGACGGCAGGATATAATCAGCTTAAACAAATGAAAAAGAAAGTCGAGGGGCATAGTACAACAATACAGAAGGGGAATTATCATATTTCAGGACTTGTTATTAGCAATAATAAAATAACAACAAATGGCTATGGAATTCATCTTATGAATATAAGGGATTCAGAGGTTAGTAACAATATAATCATATGCAAAGGCAGTACAGGTGAATATGATGGTATATCAATAGAAAAAGAGAGTTATAGAATTAGTATTGATAAGAACCAGGTTACTAATAGCAGAAGAGATGGAATAGCAGTTAAGGCAAAGGCTTCAGCTAGTTCACTAAAGGGAAATAATGTGAAATCTGCAAAGAGATATGGAATATTTATATATGAAAAGTCTAAAGTATTAGGTGATTTCACTTCAAATAACATATCGAGCTGTAAAAGCAATGGAATAGAGGTTAATATCGATTGTAGTCTTAAGAACTGCAAAAATAATACAATAAAGTATTGTAAGGGTTATGCAGTTAGAATGGGATATGGTGTTTCTGCTAAGATTCAACATAATAATCTAATAAAAAACAAAAAGAATTATTATGTGTTACATGCAAAATCTGTACTTACTGTTGCAAAAAATTATGGACCTGTTAATATAGCTAAGGCAAAATACAAAGATAAAAAATTGACATTATCATGGAAATCTGTTAAAAAAGCTACAGGCTATTATATAGATTATTCTACTGATGAGACTTTTAAAAAGTATAAGACAATTAATGCGACAAAGAATACACTTGAGATAAAAAATCTTAAGCGAAATACGACATATTACTTCAGAATTAGAGCATATGGAAAAGCTGAAAAAATGATAGTATATGGCGAATATGGTAAAAATAAAAAAGTCAAAATTAAGTAATGTTAAAATTGTACGAAAGGAATACAGTTATGAAATTAATTATTCAGATACCATGCTATAACGAGGCAGAGACTCTAGAGATTGCTCTCAATGATTTGCCAAAGCATATAGATGGAATTGATGAGATTGAATACCTTATTATCAATGATGGAAGTGCTGACAATACAGTTGAGGTAGCGAAGAACTGGGGAGTTCACTATGTAGTGAACTTTAGAAAGAACAAAGGTCTTGCCAAGGGATTTATGGCAGGTCTTGATGCGTGTCTTAGAAATGGTGCAGACATTATCGTTAATACAGATGCTGATAATCAGTATTGTGGAGAGGATATTGAGAAGCTGGTTCGTCCAATTATTGAGGGAAAGACAGATATAGTAATAGGTGAGAGACCAATCGATCAGACAGCGCATTTTTCACCACTTAAGAAAAAGCTTCAGCATTTTGGTAGCTGGGTAGTTAGAAAGGCTTCAAAGAGCTCAATTCCTGATGCTCCAAGTGGCTTCAGAGCCTATAGTAGAGAAGCAGCAATGCAGCTTAATGTAACTAATGAGTATACATACACATTAGAGACAATAGTACAGGCAGGAAGAAATCGTATTCCAATGGATTCAGTTCCAATCAGAACAAATGCAGAGCTTAGACCATCAAGACTATTTAGCAGTATGATGGGATATGTTAAGCGTTCTATGTTAACAATTATCAGGGCTTATATTATGTACAAGCCGCTTAAGTTCTTTACAATCGTAGGTTCAATACCATTCCTTGGTGGCGTAATCCTTGGAATAAGATATCTTGTATATATGTTTATGGGAAGTGCAGCGGGACATATTCAGTCCCTTATTCTTGCAGCAGTACTTCTGATGATGGGATTTATGACATACATTATAGGACTTCAGGCAGATACAATTGCTGCCAACAGAAAACTTCTTGAGGATATGCAGGTGCATGTAAGAAGATTAGATTATGAATTGTTAGCAAAGGAAGAGGAAGATGGAAAAGAATAAAAAGCTTGCTTGGAATTATTTTCTTGTGTTTGCAATTGCAATAATATTTAGAGGATTGTGCCATATAAGGCATTGTACTTTTATTTTTAGAACAGATGATTTTGGTCCACTAATCTACCCAGCTACTTTGGCTGGGTTAGATTGGACTGAGTATATTGAACAGGTTCATTTCTACTATGGGTATGGGTATTATTGGATATTTGCACCACTATTTTACTTTATGAATTCATTCAAATCGGTATATTTTTCAATTCTTGTAATAAACACCGTTTTAATTTGCATGATTCCAATGCTAGTATATAAAATTGAGATAAAATACCTAAAACTTCCAAATAATTGGGTAACAATATTACTTGCTGTAAGTGCTTCATTTTTTGTCGGAGATAACCCAATGCCAACAGGAAGTACATGGTGCAGAACAGACAATGAAATACCTATATATTTTATTGTGTGGGTTTTGATTGCAGCAGTATTAGCTACAAAAGAATGTACAGATAAGAAAAAAAAGATATATTATTCTGTAGGTGTAGGACTGCTATTAGTTTGGGGACTTACAGTACATGAAAGAGCAAACGCAATTATTTTAGCTGTAATTGCGGCAGTGATTTATGTATTTATCTGCAAAAGAAAATGGATAATAAATCCGGTAGCACTTATTGGTACTGTTGGAGTTGGCGCAGTTATTCATAAGATAATTAAGAAATTGATTTGTGCTTACTTTTGGTCTGGTGGAGCTAAGAATACAAGTGCATATAGTGGAATATCAATATATTTCTTAAAGAGTCTTGCAGGTTTTAGAGCCTTTTGTACGCTAATAGTGGGTAATTTGCACTCCCTGTTAATTAAGACATATGGATTGCCAGTAATTGCCATAGCAGTTCTTCTTTTTTGGATATATAAGAATGGAATAATATTCAATTTTATTCGCAAAAGAAAAGGTAAGAAAATGGAAGAGTTTTCGGAAAAAAATTCTGAAAATTATTCTTCAAAAGGGATTGAGAATGATGAGCTTATTATGATGATATTTGGAATAGCATATATTATCATTGTTGTAGGACTTGCTATGAGATGGGGGGTAGGACTTACTAACGGCTTTAAAACAGGCGAGGTAGTAAAGAACTATAAAGCTATATGTTATAGCAGATATTATTACCCAGTATGTGGACCGCTCGTAATTGCTGTAGCCGCATATTTGAATACAAAAAGAGAGGAACTTAAAAAAATACTATATGGAAGCTTTGGTTTACTGGTATTTATTGAGGGAATCTTTTTTATATTTGTATTTGGACTCATGTCAAAGGGTGCAAATGCAAAGTATATTACAAGAGCACAGAATATAAGAGTGATTAGTGATCCGGTAATTAATTTCTGGTTTGGAACAGCAGTAATGTTTATTTTACTTGCAGTTATTATTTTAATATCGCAGGATAAGCTAATGAACAAGCTTAAGGAAAAGCTTAAGCTAAAGATTAGACCGATTGCAATAATTGCAGTTTTGATGGTAGTGTATAATTTTGCATTTAGAATGGTTGTGCTTGAACCAGACAATATTTATATAAAGTTCAAAGGTGAAAAAGTAGTGTATGATTTCATGGAACAGGCAGAAGACATTAATTATGACATTAATGGAAAAGTTTATTTGTATGAAACGGACCACCAGATGAACTTTGTACAGCTTATACTTATGGATAAGACTATTCATAGAGGCATACCAGAAGATGGTGAACAAGCTGTAGTATTTACGAATGTAAAGATAAAAGAATTGGAGAAAAAGGGATATATTGGAGCAAAGCATGGAAATTATTATGTAATGACAAATATTCCAGAATATTTCCAAATTATCGAAGATTTTAAATCACAGAAATAAGAGGAAGCTATGAGCAAAGAGATAAGTATTATTATTCCACATTATAATTCTACAGAAATGGTTAGAAAGCTTATTGACAGCATTCCTGCTGATAATAGAATCCAGACAATAATCGTAGATGACAATAGTACAGAGGATTTATTTGGACTACAACAGTATTTAAGTCAGTTGCCAAATGATAAAGAGGTGGAATTATATAAGAATAATACAGGAGTAAAAGGTGCGGGATCGGCTAGAAATGTTGGGCTTGATCATGCAGAGGGGAAGTGGCTTTTATTTGCTGATTCAGATGATTATTTTACAGAGGGATGGCTTGACAGGGTATCAAAATATTTGAATAGTGAATACGATATGGTTTATTTTGTTCCTACAAGTATAGACCTTACAACAGGTGAAGTGTCATCAAGACACAGAATGTATGCGGAGCTTGTAACAAAGTATTACAAGAAACCATCAGATAAGAGGCTTGCAGAGCTAAAGTATTGTTTCTGTACTCCATGGTCGAAGTTAATCAGGAAAAGTATCGTAGATGAAAATAATATTCGATTTGATCAGGTAATGGCATCCAATGACATTATGGCAATTACAAAGTGTGCTTTCAACAGCAAAAAAGTTGCAGCAGATTTAGGCGTAATATATTGCGTTACAAGAGGTGGAGCATCACTTACTTCTAAGAAGAATAAGGATAACTTCTGGGCAAGAATAGACGTGTTTGTAAGACGTTACTGCTATGTAAGAGAGAATGAGACTAAGAAAATGTTTAAGTATGCACATCTGGATAGATATGCATTAGGCAAACTTGTGGATGTAGTTCTAGAAGGATGGGGACTTAAGACATTTTTGGGAATAATTGGGATGTACAGAATTGAACATATCAAGATATGGGATATAGGTCTGTTTAACCCATTTGTATTAGGACACAAAGCCATGATTGAATTATCCTGGTGGTGGGACATTAAAAAACGTAGGAGAAAGTAGATATGGAAACAAAGGTATCAGTAGTAATACCAGTATATAACGCGTCTGAGCATTTAAATCAGTGCATGGATACTGTTGTGGGACAGACTCTTCAAGAGATAGAAATAATATGTGTAGACGATGGTTCTACGGATAGCTCTTTAGAGATACTTAATGAGTATGCTAAGAATGATGGAAGAATTAAAGTGCTGACTCAGAGAAATCAGTTTGCTGGAGTAGCACGTAACAGCGGAATGGCTATTGCTACAGGAAAATATATTATTTTTTGGGATTCTGATGATTATTTTAGAGCAGATGCTCTTGAGAAAATGTATAACAAGTGTGAGGAAGATAAGGCAGATGTGTGTGTGTGCGAGGGACGTCATTTTTATCAGAACAAGAAAATAGAGACCGCATCAGATAGTTATATGACTAATGTGTATCTACCAGATACCATTCCATTTAACCGTAAGACAAATGAGAAGTATGTTCTTAATTTTACAAAGGCTCATCCATGGAACAAGATGTTTAGATTGGATTTTGTTAAAGAACAGGGATTATTTTTCCAGGATACAAGAAATGCTAATGACTTGTTCTTTACAATTAGTGCACTTTGTCTTGCAGAGAGAATAACACTTGTAAGAGAGGCTCTGGTAGTTTATAGAATGAACCAGGACACAAGTTTGTCAAAGGTTGTAAAGACTTCTCCAAGAATTGCCCTAGATAACTGGGTTGCAGTGAGAGAATTTCTTATTGAGAAAAATGCTCTTCCTGAGCAGAGCTTTGCAAATACAGTTCTTCTTAGAATTCCTTTTATTCTTAGAAATATTAGTGATCTCAAGACTTTCAAAGAAACGGTTAACTGGTTAAAGAAGGAAGGTTTAGAGAAACTTAGTCTTAGAGAACATGAAGAGGGTTACTATTATGTGGCGTGGCGTGCAGAGCTATTGCATAGAATTATTGTTGATACTCCAGAAGAGATACTGTTTTACCTTATGACAGTGTCTTTTGATGAGGCAAATCAAAAGAATATGAATCTTAATATTGAGCGTGCAAAGAATAAAGCAGCTAAGGATAAATTGATTCAGGAACATAAAAAAGAAGTTGAAGCGATTAAAGAATCGTGGTCATATAGAATTGGAAATAAAATTGTATATCTGCCTGGCAAGATAAAAAGGATTGGCAAATGAAACAGGAAAAAACAACTATAGAAGAATATTTGTTTCTGCTAGTATATGGAGTATGGTTTCTACTAGGTAATTTATATATTACTTTTTGGACCAGAAGTCTTCCAGTTAGGGAATTGTTTGGACTAATGAAATGGGTTCCTATGATTCTTTTTTGTGTTTCAGTTATTATGAGTTACAAACAGGATGTACGTAAAACAATTCTGATGTTTACACTTATTTTGCTATGGTATGTATGTAGTTACAATGCAAAAATGTCAATAGTAATGCAATTTCTTTTATTGGCATTATGTGCAACGAACATAAACCACAAAAAAATACTAAAGTTGTATTTGATAATAGCGTTAGGGGTTATGGTAATAACGTGTATCTGTTCAAAGATAGGTATTGTATATAATAGAATAACAGGTGAACGACAGGCATTAGGATACAAATATGTAAGTTATCCGACAATTATTCTATTAGGATGCACGCTGGCATACTTGGCACTGAGAGAATTTGTTAAATGGTATGAAATGCTGGTTGTTATAGTAATAAATATGTTGATGTATAGCTTTACAAAAACAAGAGTAGTGTTGGGTGTATTAGCAGTTACAATAGTAATATATTTGATTAATCGAGCATTTCGTAGATATCAAGTGTCACACTTTTTTAAATTAATATTGACCATATGTCCATTTGCATTTGCTGGAATATCATATTTAGCACAGTGGGCATATGATGGAAGTAATATAATTTGGATTAGGCTTAATGAGATATTATCAAATAGACTTATATTAGGAAATACTGCTTTAGCAAACTATGATCATAAGTTGTTTGGACAGAAGGTAGAATGGGTGACTTTGTCTGGAGTAACAGCAAAAAAGCCATATTTCTTTGTAGATAATTTTTATCTACACTATGGGCTAAGCTTTGGAATAGTATTTTTACTGGTAATAATGACAATGTTTTCTTTATTAGTCTTTAGATTAATATCAGATGGAGAAATAACATTAGCTTTAGGTATTATTGGAATACTCATCATGGGAATTATCGACCCGGAAGTTCTTGATCTAAGATTTCATCCATTTGTGTTATTCTTGGGCTATATATTTAAAGATAAAGAGGAAATAAAGTATGAAAAAGAAGTATAGATTCACAAGAAAATATTTGGACACAAAACAGATGATGTACTACCTTTTATTTCGGTGGAAGCAGATTATTGCATGTGGCTTAGCTATTGGAGTGATTTTTTCAGCAATCAGTTCATATGGGCAATATAGTAAAAATAAGCAGATGAAAGAAAAATATCCTGATGGAAAGATGACAAAGACCATAAGCATAAGTGGCGATGACAAAATGCTGGCATTACCATATATACAGGATATGCAATCACTCGCAGAACAAAAGGCATATAATAAGAATTCTTTATACATGCATCTTGACCCTAATAAAACATCAAAGAGAATCATCAAGTATGAAGTAACAAGAACTGATGGATATAGTACAAGTAATGATGTAAATACAATAATCAGTGAAGTCCAGTCCGAAGAAGCATTTGCTGAGATTGCTGAATCATTGGAACTGGGAGCAGAACAGAGTCAATTTGTTAAAGAATTATGTTCCTTTGAGTTAAATGGAAATATGCAAGCAACCATAAATATATATGGTAAGGATAACGAGCAGACAAAGAAGATAGGTGATAATCTTAAAAAATATATTGAGGAAAAAATAGTACCTGCAAAAAAAGAAATTATTACAACTTTGTATTCAAGATGTTTAGTGGATGTGACATCTTCTGTAAGAGAAAAAAGCATAAGTGACACTCAGCAAGCTAATCTTTATTCAGTGTCCACACTGACAAATAGGATTCAGACAGAAAAAGAAAAGCTTAGTAAAAATGCATTAGAATATTCTGATTTGTATCTTAAAAAAGTAAAAAAAGACGATACAATAAAGTTTGGTGATAAATTAATGTATACTCAGAAGGTTAGTATTTCTCAATTTAGTCCTTCTAAAGCATTTATCGAACTAGTAGGTAGAACAGGTGTTGGATTACTAATTGCAATATTTTTGTTTATTATATTATTCTGTGCAACACCATTTGTATGGAGTGGAAAGAATATAGTAGATTCCTTTGACATAGAGGTGTTGGGCTGGATTGATGAAGGAAACAAAAAGACCAAAATACGCAAATTGTATAACAAAATGAATCGAAGAACAGATGAGAAACAGGTTAATTTTTTGATTTCTAGTTTGACTGATAAAAAAGAACGGCTTGTGGCTGTCTGTGATAATTGCAGTGGATTAATCATTTCGGAGAAAATTGATAAAAAGAACATAGAGTTTACGGATGCTCAAGGCCTAATTAATGGAGACTGCAAGATCGGAATGGAAGATAAAATAATCATTGTTGAACCTATTGGAAGAGTAAAGTATTCACAGATAGATAGAACACTTCAGTTAATTGAAGTGTATCATGAAAACATTATTGGGTGTGTTACGGTAGAATAGTAAAATATGTAAGAGCGACTATTGGGAACCAGGTTCCCGTTTAGTCGCTCTTTTGCTTCTAGCTAGAAATTTTTGAAAAAAACTGTTCCAAATCCTCAAGTCCCCAGATTGCATTGTCTATCAGCCGCGAAAGCTGTTGTGAATCCGGAGAACATTCCGACAGGGCTGTCATAAGCTTTTCTCTAGCTTCAACAGATATTTGAATAATTTCCTGATTTGTCATGACATCTCCTTTGATTATGGTCTAAAGAATATTTTTCTAATAAGATCCTGAAGAAAAAATGACATAATTTGCACCTCCTTTACTATCATTCATTTGAGTTTTGGATGAAATTATCCAGAACTTCTCGAGCAATAATGAAAGATTCAATCTGCTTCTTACTGTAGGTGGCTTCTTCCTTACTATTAACGAATAAGCCCCGACTCTCATCACCGGATATTATATAGTCGAGACTAAAACCATATTCAGCAACAAGTGAGAAAAGTCGATCTGATGTAAGTAGACATTTCCCCTTTAATATACGATTGCGGTAATGATCAATTGTAATTCCTAAGGTTTCTGACATTTGTTCATCAGATATGCCTTTAAGAGTCTGAATCCTCTTTAATCTCCTTCCTATTTGAATTAAATCATCTTCTGTAGCAATTTTTCCCATGGGATAACCTCCTTAGATAATAATATTTTATCAATTAAATCGGCAAAAGAGGTCTGCACCGTATGCATTTTGTATGCATACGGTGCAGAAATTGGTTTATATATGAGAATTGGATGTTATTGAAAAAAATATAATGATGAAGAAAAATAGAATAATAGAAGAGTAACAGGCAGTTTGTAAAAAAGGAGGTTATATGCTATAGTATCTTGGTAAGATTGTGCATACAGGGAGTAGATATGAACAAGAGAAGAAGAAAATTAAGTAAACATTGGGATTTTATTCTATTAGATATATGTTGTTTAGAAATATCATATCTTGTAGCATTTGCGCTTAGAGTAAATGAGGGTGGAATGCTTAGAGGTGGATACAAGATAATGAATGTAATGGTTATTTTAGCATACATTACTACCCTTGTTATTCAGGACAATTATAGTGGTATTATTAGAAGAGGTGTATTTTTAGAATTAAAGAATGTAATTATATATAATCTTGAACTTTTGGCTGTTACATTTTTTATTACCTTTATATGGCACAATTCAGATTTTTATTCAAGAAAATTCTTTGGATATTTTGTTATTCTTAACATTATTCTTTCATTTGTCAGCAGAGTAATTAGACGAAAAGTCTTGTATAGTAGAAGTGCTAAACAGGGAAAAGGGGATAAGCTTCTTGTTATTTCTGACAAAGCACATGTTTATGATACTGTTTCAAAGCTCCTGGCGATGAATTACAAGGACTTTCAAATCAAAGGAATTGTAGTGACTGATAAGGAATATAAGGCAGGAGAAACAATAGAAGGAATAGCAATTGTTGCTTCTGGATTAACAATGTATGACTATGCACTTAATCATGTTGTTGACAGGATTCTTCTAGATTACAGTGCTGATGATTACAAGCAGGTGGTAGACAGATTTATTAATATGGGTATTATGGTACATTTGCGTATTGATGAGCGTTTTGATAATATGCCTAATGCTCAGATTCAGAGTATTGATGAATACACAGTTGTAACAACAGCTATTAATGATATGTCTATCGAGGAGAAAGTGTTAAAGAGACTTCTTGATATTTTCGTGTCAATTATTGGCCTTGCATTTACAGCCTTGTTAACACTTATTATTGGACCGATAATTTATTTTCAGTCACCGGGGCCAATCTTTTTCAAACAGGTAAGAGTGGGAAAGAACGGTAGAAAGTTTAAGTTCTATAAGTTTAGGTCAATGTATATGGATGCAGAAGAACGTAAGAAAGAACTTATGGAGCAGAACAAGATGCAGGGATTAATGTTCAAGATGGATGATGATCCCCGTATTATTCCAATTGGAAAGTTTATTAGAAAGACTAGCTTGGACGAATTTCCACAGTTCTGGAATATCCTAAAGGGTGATATGAGCCTGGTTGGGACAAGACCACCAACAGTAGATGAATATGAACAGTATGAGGAACATCATAAGAGTCGTCTAGCAATGAAGCCTGGACTGACAGGTATGTGGCAGGTTTCAGGGCGTTCGGATATTGTAGATTTTGAAGAGGTTGTTAAGTTAGATAACGAGTATATTAGAAATTTTAGTATTGGTTTAGACATTAAAATACTATTTGGAACTGTTAAGGCAGTTTTAAATAGAAAGGGATCTGTATAGTAATGAGCAAAAAGAAAATTCTTTATGTAGTAGAGTCCATGGGCGGTGGTGTGTTCACATATGTTGTTGAACTGGCTAATGCATTATCTAAGGATTTTGATATGTATATTGCATATGCCACAAGACCACAGACACCTGATAACTATAGGGACTATTTTAATAAGGAGATAAGACTTATTGAAGTTCAGAACTTCTGTAGATCACTTAATCCTGTTAATGATTTAAAGGCTTTCTTCGAGATTAAGAAAATTGTAAAGGAAGTAAAGCCAGATATTGTTCACTTACATAGTAGCAAAGCTGGGGCAATAGGGCGATTTGCCATTAACGGAAAGAAAATTCCTTGTTTTTATACTCCTCATGGATATAGCTTTCTTATGTTAGATCAGAGCAAGCTAAAGAGAGGAATTTACAAGGCTATCGAGAAGATTTGTGGGAAAAGAACCTGCAAGACAATAAGTTGTAGTAAAGGTGAGCATGATGAATCGGTAAAGCTCACTAAGAATGCTGATTATATTAATAACGGAATTGATATGGAAGAATTACAGCAGATATTAGACGTAATTCCTCAAAATTCCAGTAATAAAAATACAGTGTTTACAATAGGTAGAATATGTGAGCAAAAGAATCCCAAGCTTTTTAATGAAATCGCAGAAGCCATGCCAGAGGTTAGGTTTATTTGGATTGGCGATGGAGAATTGAGAGATGAGCTATTAGCTCCTAATATACAGATTACAGGTTGGTTAGATCGTAAAGATGTGATTTCACATGCACAGGGATGCAGCAATTTCATTTTAACAAGTTTATGGGAAGGTTTACCTATTAGCTTATTAGAAGCAATGTATATGAAAAAGACATGTATTGTAAGTAATGTGATCGGTAATAGAGATGTAATTAGAACAGGCTATAACGGATATGTATGTGACAATGTGTCAGATTTTGTAGAGGCAATTAATCAGTCCAAAGAGTCTGGAACAATTCTTGGGGACAATGCCTATAAGGATGTGGTTGAGAAGTACAATACTTTAGTTATGACTGAGGCCTATAAGAAAATATATTATTACAGTATAAATAAGAAAGAGAATTAAAGTCGAGGATGAACAAGGTGCAAGATTTAATTAGTGTGATTGTTCCAGTTTATAAAGTTGAAGAAAGATTACTAAGAAAGTCAATCGAAAGTATTGTTGAACAAACGTATAGAAATATTGAGCTATTAATTGTTGATGATGGATCACCAGATAACTGTGGAATAATTTGCGATGAATATTCTTCAAATGATACTAGAATACATGTTTTTCATATAGAAAATGCGGGTGTATCTGCCGCAAGAAATTATGCTTTGGACAGGGTTAAGGGAAACTTTATTTGCTTTGTTGATAGTGATGATTATTTGGAACATGATGCATTAGAGAAAATGTTACATGAAATAAAATCCAATGACTGTAATATTGTTATGTGTTCTGCTAACCATATTATTGAGAAAGATAACCGATGCATAACAAGTAAAACTCAAAATAGTAATGTAGTTTGTCTTAAGCAAAATGAGGCTATTGAATCTCTATGCTATTTTTTTCAGCCTTTTGAAGGCTATGATATGAATACAGTTTGGGGAAAATTATTTAGGAGAGAAATAATAGATGGGATTAGGTTTAATCCTCTCATAAGAATAGGAGAGGATTTTGAGTTTATGTACAAAGTTTTGCAAAATGTTCAGCTTGTCTCATGTATGGAAAATAAATTATACAATTATTTAATTCGTGATAATAGTGCAATGCGAAATGGGTTTGATGAGAATAAACTTAATTCAATAACTGAATTAAAAAAATTATTAATTCATGCATTGCCAGAATATAAGGCAGCAGTGCAATCAAGAGTTTGTAATATTGCAATAGTAGTATTATTCATGGTACCAGTTGGAAAAGACTATAAATCATATAGAAAACCAATTATTGATTTTATTAATGAGAATAGAAGCGATGTTATTCATAACAAGAAGACAAGGAAAAAAGTTAAAGTTGCATTAATATTATCACATTTTGGTTTTGGGTTTGTTCAAAGAGTTTTCCAAATTATTAATAGGAGTAAATAAAATGATTAGAGTTTTACAAGAACTATCAGCACTAGATGGTGGCGGTGTTGCTAAGTTACTATATGATTATTATAGACACATGGATCATACTCAAATTCATTTTGATTTTTTGATATATGATTTTTATGAAAATGGTATTTATGAAAAGCCATTAGAAGATATGGGATGCACAATATATAAGCTTCCTAGAATAAAAAAGAATATTAAAGGCTATCTAAAAGGGATTGATGAAATAATTAAAAATGGAAATTATGATGTGGTTCACTCGCACATGGGTGCTCGTGGACTTTTTGTTATGTATTATGCAAAAAAACATAAAGTTCCCAAAAGAATTGTTCATTCACATATTGCATACGAACCAGTTACTGGCACAAAAAGATTAATGAATAAAACACTTGCAAAGATTGCAAAACATTATTCTACCAATTTATTTGCCTGTGGAATTGATGCTGGCAAATACATGTGGGGAAATAAAGCCTTTGAGTCGGGGCAGGTTCGAATAATGACAAATGCAGTAGATACAGCTGCGTTTAGATTCTCCAATGAAATTAGAATAAAAAAGCAGGAAGAACTTCAGATTACTGGAAAGTATGTTCTCGGAATTGTGGGACGTCTTTCGGAACAGAAGAATTACCCATTTTTGTTTTCTGTTTATAAGAAGGTAATTGAGAGGAGAAAAGATACCGTACTGCTAATAATAGGAAGAGGACTGGAAGAAGAAAATATTAAGAAATTGGCTGATGAAATGGAAATATCAGAGTCTATACGTTTTTTGGGAGTAAGATCAGATGTGCCTGAACTATTAAATGCAATTGATTTGTTTGTTCTGCCTTCGAAATATGAGGGGCTTCCAGTTGTACTAATCGAAGCACAGGCAAATGGAGTAAAAGAATTGGTTTCGGATAGAGTAACAAAAGAGATGGACATAACTGATTTGATTGAATTCCTTCCAATAGAGGGTACAGAGGAAAAATGGGCAGATACAATATTGTCATATGAAAGTAGCATTAATAATAGGGAAAACTATAGCGGATTAGTAAAATCAAATGGATATGACATTATAAACGAAAGTAAAAAAATGCAAAATTATTATTGTGGAAATGAAGAGTAGGATTAAGATGAAAGTAGCATTAATTACACTTCACGCTGTTAAGAATTATGGTTCAGTATTACAAACACTTGCAACTCAAGAGATTTTCAAGGAATTTGGTTGTGATGTGGAACTAATTAATTATATTCGTGAGGATTGTTTAGATAAAAAATTATTAGATACATGGTGTGGAAGTAATCCCATCAAGAGAATCGCAATGTTTCCAACCCTGATAAAGTGGAAATCTGTCTTTAATAGGTTTCTTAAGGAAAATTTCAAAATGACAGAGCATGTGTATACATATCCGGAAGATTTTGAAAAATATCCAATTGAGGCAGATTTATTTTGCACTGGAAGTGATCAGGTATGGAATTCAGGTTGGAACAGAGGCGTAATCAAGTCTTTGTTTTTAGATTTTATTCCGGACAATAAATTCAGATTTGCATACGCTGCAAGCTTTGGGCAGGATTCACTTACAGAACTGGAAGTAAAAGAAACTCAAGAATATATAAAGAAATACAATTATATTTCTGTTAGAGAAGATTATGCAAAATCAATGTTAGAGAGATACTATGGGTACAATAATGCAGTACACATTGTAGACCCTACATTGGCATATGATGGTGATTTCTGGAGACAATACGCACCTAAAAGTAAAATAAAAGGCGACTATATTCTTGTGTATAATTTAAATCGTTCAAAAGAATTTGATGATTATGCAGCAGAATTAAGTAAACGAACAGGGCTTCCAATTTATTTCTTTTGTAGAAGATATGATCAGTTTGTAAGACCTGGAAAAAGTGTACTTATTCCTGAGGTTTTCGAGTTTATTACCCTTATTGATAATGCAAAATATGTTTTGACGGATTCTTTCCATGCAACAGCATTTTCTCTAAATTTAAATACAGAACCTATATGCATTTATCCAAATGAATATGGTGGACGATTAGAGAGTATTTTGAGAATGACTAATTCTTTGCAGAGACATGCAGCAGATTATAAGGATTTTGATGTGATAAACAGACCTGTAGATTTTGAGAATGTAAATATTGTTTTTGAACAGCAGAGAAAGAATACAAGAGAATTCTTAAAAACTGTTTTTGAAGCTTATCAAAATGAAAAATAATCAGGAGGTGCTGTTGTGACTGTTTATTTAATTGCTTTTGGTATTTTAATGCTTTATGGAATATGTATTAATCACAATGCTTCAAAAAGCAGAAGAAAATATTATATAATATTTGCGTTTACAGTATTGACTGTACTTTCAATGGTACGAAGCCATAACGTAGGACGTGATTTAAAAAGTCATTATTTTGATTCCTTCTATCGAGTTATTAATATGGGATGGTCAGAACTTCCTGCGTTAGCCTATGAAAACGGATATAGTGCATTTAACAAAGTAATAAGTTTGTTTACTTCAAATGGTCAGTGGATGATAGCTATTCATGCTTTGTTTGTGGTTGGAATTACTGGTTGGTTTATTTATAAGAATTCAGAAAATGTTGTAATGAGTACATTTTTATTTTTTACAACAAATGCCTGGTTCATGTATATGAACATTATGCGACAGGCAATGGCTGTTTGCATGATTATAATAGGAACAGAAATATTGAAACAAAAGAAGCTGAGTATAATAAGATATATCTTATTTGTTTTGATAATACTATTTGCCATGCAATTTCATACTTCAGCTATTGTCGCTATTATTATTCCTATATTTGAGTATATACCTTTTAAGAAAATACATATTATTCTCTCTTCATTTGGAATGGTGGCAGCATTTATATTATCTAGTTTCATATTTAAAATCCTGTCGCTGTTTCAGATTGGGAAGAGAGACTATGCGGAGTTTTATGCATCGAGTGGAGCAGTGATTAATATTACAAGCCTATACTTTGTATTTATTTTTATTTTGTTTTTTGCAATAAGTATTCTTTCTTTAGTATTTTATAAAAAAAAGAAAGCATCATACAAAGATGAAGCGAGTATTTCAAATTCAAAAGAGTATAGCGACAGTTTTTTGCTGTATATGTTACTAGCCACTATCCTTTGCAGAATTGTTGGATTAAGAATTAGTATAATATCAAGAATGTCATTTTGCTTTATGCCATATTCTTTCATTTTAGTTCCAAGGGCAATTAATGCAATAAATGGAGAATTGGATAGGAAGATAGTAAAGTACGCAGTATATGGTTTAATGACATTAGCATTTATTGTCTTGGGATACACCAATGCAGCTGTGCTTTATGGAACAGTACCATATCAGTTTTTCTGGGAGATATAATATGAATACAAGAAAAGTAGATTGTTCATATAGGTGAGAGTTATGATTAATAAATTATTAAAAGGATATGCTAGTTTCAGTGTAGCAACAAAAGCAGCGCTATGGTTTGTGTTTTGTAATGTTATGCAAAAGGGAATTGCAACTATTACGGTGCCCATTTTTACTCGAATGCTTACAACTGATGAATATGGTGTCTATAGTATATATCTTTCTTGGTTTAATATTTTCACTATTGTTACTTCATTGAATTTATATTATGGAGTATTTAATAATGCGTTAAATAGAATTCAGGATAAAAATGAACGTGATAGATATGTATCATCAATGCAAGGATTAACAATATCGCTAACCATAGTTCTGGCATTGGTATACTTACCATTTCAATCATTTTGGAGTGATTTATTAGGACTAAATAAATTAATTCTATGGTTAATGCTTGCTGAATTGATGGTAGAGCCTGCAATTCAGTTTTGGGCAGCAAGACAGAGATTTGAATATAAATATAAAATAATGGTGACAGTTACACTAATAAAATCAGCACTAAATCCTGTTCTTGGTTTTATTCTAGTGTTTGCGGAGAGTGATGACAAAGCATTTGCAAGAATTCTTTCAATTGTTATTGTCGAGGTTGTTTTCGCTGGATGTATAATGGTTTATCAGTTTGTTAGGGGAAGAATATTCTTTGATAAGGCAAATTGGAAGTATGCATTAGGCTTCAATATTCCACTTATTCCACATTATCTTTCTGGAACTATTTTGAATCAGGGAGACAGAATAATGATTGAAAACATGGAAGGGGAATCGGAAGTTGGAATCTATAGTGTCGCTTATAGTGTAGGAATGTTAGTACAGCTTTTTACTAATGCAATCAATAATTCCTTGACGCCATGGATGTATGATAAGCTAAACAGGAAAGAGTATAAAAATATTCGCAAAGTGGTTAATTGTATTCTTTTGTTTTTGGGCGGAATAATTATTATGTTATGTTTTTTTGTGCCTGAACTTATTAGAATTTTTGCAGCAGAAGAGTATTATGATGCAATATATGTTGTACCACCAGTAGCATCAAGTGTATATTTCATTTTTTTGTATAATATTTTTGCTATCCCACAAATGTACTATGAGAGACAAAAATTTATGTCGGTGGCATCAATAATCGCAGCTGTTTTGAATATATTATTGAATTTAGCATTTATTCCAATATTTGGTTATTATGCTGCAGGCTATACTACGGTAGTAAGTTATATAATTTATAGTATAGGGCATTTTTGGTTTAGTAGAAAAGTATGTATGGACGAAATTGGCAATTTTGAATTGTTTGATAGTAAAGCCATCCTATTAATATCAGCAGGAGTAATGAGTTGCTCTGTAATATTCGTATTCTTGTACAAATATATGATTATCCGTTATATTTTGGCTACAATACTTTGCCTTGTGGCAATAGTACAACGTAAAACTATTGTTGATATGATTAAATTGATTCGAAAGAGATAAAGAGGATTACGTATGAGCTTTAAAGAAATAATTAAGCAGAATAGAACAATTAGAAAAATAGGTAAATCTTTTAATATATATAGAGCTTTTCATAGAGATGCAAAAAGTTTTTCAAGATACTATCTCGAAAAGGCAGAGCAGAAGGGGGATTATAGATACAGCATTTTATTGTTGGCACATAGCCTTGAAAAGGGAATGTGCATGAACAATTTGCGTCCGTTTGGTGGCAAAAAGATAATAGAATTAATAAACATGCTTAAGGAATACAATGGAGAGGATAGTGAATATGAGTATCAGATAGGCTTGTCTGCTATTTCTTCCTGGAAGAGACTTTGCGAGGAGAAGGGATGGAATAATGAAAAAGGATATAAAGAAGCAGAAGCGTATTTAAGAAGCGTACAAGACCCGTCATTACATGTCGGAAGCAAGGAGTACTCACTTCCTGAGTTTTCATTGGCAGATATTAGTGGATATGAAAAGGTTGTGCTTTCAAGAAGCTCGGTAAGAGATTTTAAGCCGGAGATTCTTAGTAAAGAAGATATCCAATTAGCAATTAATTGCTTTTCTAAAGCACCTACTGCATGTAACAGACAAATGTGTAGAATAATTCACGTTAAATCTGAAAGTATAAAAAAACTGTTAACAGACAATATTATAGGTATTTCAGGAATAAATACCGAATCTGTTAGTTATTTTATTATTTGCTATGACTTATCGGCATTTGCCTATTCAGGAGAACGTCAGCAGGGAATGTTTAATGCGGGATTGTGTACAATGAATTTTATTAATGGCCTTCATGCAAATGGTATAGGAACATGTTGTTTGCAATGGTCCAATAGTTATTCAAGTGATTTGAAGATTAGAAAAAGTTTGGGACTTAAGGAAAGTGAACGAATTGCTGTAGTTGTTGCAGCAGGCTATTACAAAGAATCCAATACAATTCCATGCTCAATTAGACGAAATATAGATGAAATAATTGATGAAGTATAGTTGGATTATTGAAGAAAAGTTTTTTGAAATAATATAACGAATAGGAGGAAAAGATTTGGAAGACGAAACATTAAACATTAAAAAAATAATATGGGACATTATATTAAGTTGGCGAACCATTATTATTTTTGCCATAATTTTTGGACTTGCATTGGGAGGTTACAAATATAAGAAGGAAGTTGATGCATATAAATTGGTTAGTTCTATGGATGCTAACGAAGCGACAGATAATGTTGATGACCTTATTGCAAGTCTTAATGATGATAATCGTGCAGAGGTAAGTATTCTTATAAATATGTATAAACAGATTAAGGACACACAGGATTTTATTGATAATAATGTTCTTATGAAGATTGATCCATATAATAAAAAGGAATTACACATAAATTATTATGTAAAGCTTAAGAATTTATCTGATATTGGTGCATCTTCGTCCATTACAGATAATAATACTTCGATGGAAGTATATGGAGGAAATTTATCATCAATTTATGCAAGATATGCGTCGAGTAATGAAGGAATTGATATAATCAAAAGAAATTCAAGCATTGATTTAGATGACAAGGACATATCGTCACTTATCAGTGTTGATTGTGGCAATTATAGTGGTGTATTTACTGTTAATATAGTTTGCTTAGAAGGTATGGATTCAGATGCAATAGCAGATGGAATTAACGAGTTACTTATGAGCAAGATAAAAGAAACTCAGGTAGTAGCTGAGAATGAGTTAATCAAGACTAATGCCTCTGTTACTATCAAAGCGGATACAGAATTAATTACTACAAGAAATACATATTTTTCACAGTTAGCTACGTTGAAGAATGGAATAATTACTTCTGAAAGTAAACTTACAGATGAACAGAAGAAATATGTTGAGTCTGCAAAGAAAATAATCTTTGCGGAGGAAAATAAGTCAGACGAAAAAACAGAAAAAGTTGTAGTTCAAAAGCCAGGTATACCAGTAAAGTTTGTGGCTATTGGTATTATTATAGGAATAATGTTTGTTTGTTGCTGGGTGTTTATAAAGAATATCCTAACAGTAAAACTTGAAATATCTGAAGAAATAACAGCGAAACACAATATTGCATTATTTGGAATAATAAGTGCAGAGCCAGATAAGAAGCGAATATTTGGATTTATTGACAGAAAGCTTATTGCAATGCGAGACCGACATAAGAAGCATCTTACTTATGAACAAATGATAGAGAGCGTTGCAACAGGGATAGCTATTTGCTGTCAAAAGAAGAAGATTGGAAAAGTTATTCTTTCAGGAACAGAAATTGAAAATCTTTCTCAAAAATATGTAGATGATATTGAAAAATCCCTTATGTCAAAGAATATTAATGTTGTAATCGTCAATGATATATATTATGATCCTAATGCTCTTCAGAATAGTGTTGATGTATGTAACATTGTATTTGTTGAGAAGATAGGTTTATCCATCAAGGATGAAATTAGCAATGAAATCAATAAAGCAAAAGAATATAATATTGATATTTTGGGCTGTGTAATAATAGAATAATTATTTTAGAGGCGGTATATGCCGTCCTCTAGCAGACAAATTATTTGATTGAGCGTTAAGAAGGAGCAAGATAAAATATATGCATAACAGTTTGAATAGTAGAATAAAATTTAGCACTAAGAGAATGAAACGAATAATAAGATTGTTTGCATGTAAATTAACAATGCCAGTAAGATATTGTAAGTTTTTATATTATTCATCTCAGAAATCTAAAATAAGTACAAAGGACCATGTAGTAATTCTTAATACTTCTTTGGAAACGGATAATATAGGAGACAATATTATCATGCACTATTGCAATAAACTATTGGCACCATTATTAGATGGAAAAGAAGTATATAATATACCAACGCATAGATTTCTATCTCATGAGGAATTGGAATATGTAAAGAGTGCAAAAGTTGCTATAGTATGTGGAACAAATTTCCTTTCACATAATTTAGATGTCAAAAGTATATGGAAATTTAAAAGCAATATGCTGACAATTCCAAATATCATTCTGCTGGCTGTTGGAAGCGATGGAATTGAGAAGGCTAACTTTTATTCGAGAAAAGCATATTATTCAATTTTTAATAATGGATTTTGCCATTCTGTACGAGATTCACATTCATACAATTTGTTACAATCTTGTGGAGTGTTGAATGTAATAAATACTGGTTGTGTTACAACATGGGGACTTACAAACACAAAAGACAGTATTCCGAAAGAAAAAGGACGGTCAGTAATTTTTTCTATTACAGGTTACTACAATTATTCGGAATATGATAAATATCTTGTAGAGTGTTTGAGAAGTAATTATGAAAAATTATTCTTTTGGCCACAGGGTGACATGGATTTAGAATATCTTAATACTTTTGTCGATCTTTCAGATATTACTATTTTGGAAAGAAACTTAAAGTGTTTCGAGGAGTGCCTTGAACAAGAGGGTATTGATTATGTTGGCTCTCGACTTCATGGTGGTATACATGCACTTAATCATGGAAAAAGAACAATTATTATATCGGTTGACAATAGAGCTTCAGATATGAGAGAGGACTTAAATCTGCCAGTTATTTCGATTTATGATGTTAAAGAAAAGCTGAACAGTATGATAAATGATTCATGGGAAACAGAAATAAAGTTAAATCAATCTTCAATAGATTCTTGGAAAGCAGAGATTAGGAAAATATTAGTAGGTTAAGTAAAACATTATTTCTTGATTGTATATAGAACTAATAAGGGCAGTCGTAAGTGGCTGCTCCTATTAATATGAAGTAATGGCTTCGGATTTTTGTGCAGAATTGAAAGCAAGATAGCATTATTTTACCGCTACAATCTGCCTTATATTTATTGAAAATTCGAGTGTGTGAAACTTTTTCTGTAAATAGCTAATAACAGCAAGGTCTTCTATGGTAAAATATAAATCATAGGAGGCCTTTTATTATGGCAAGAAGAGAAAAGAAACGAGAACGCTCCATAGTCGGTACTTATCATAAATCTACAGCCGCCAGATTGACGACTGTACTTGCATTTTATTTTCTGATATGTTTTGGAAGCTTATTTGACCATGGCAATAATTCTTC
>JAXJPW010000081.1:0-3755 GCA_036311465.1 Agathobacter sp. | reverse complement strand
CCCTGATATCCATCTGCCATCAGATAGAAGCCCGGTTCAATTCCTTCGAGGAATTGTTTGGCGTTTTCTCCTGCCCTGGTAGGAGTGTAATTGTAGAGGATGATAGGATTTAATCTATCCTCGCCTGTACGAATCAGCCAAAAGTATGATTTCGACTGAGCCCTTCGCCCTTCTTCTTTTAAAACCTGAATGGGCGTTTCGTCCATCATAAGAAATCTTCTTTTGAGAAGTTCACGATGGAAGAAATCATAAACAGGCTGCAGGTATTCCTGAGCGGCTGTTATAATCCAATGAGCCATTGATGTTCGGCTTATTGGAGCAGACATCTGCAAAAAATCCTGTTCCTGTCTATACAATGGAATGTATAATCCGTATTTCCTGTATAGTATGTACGCGAGCAGTGATTCTGAAACATAACTTCCAGGAATCAATGCAGGTGTACCATTATCTTTGATAAACTGTGGTTCTTCAGTATCCTTACATTTAGGACAAGCATATGTTGTAGCGACATACTCAATGCATTCAAGTTTAGGCGGAGTATATACTATCTCCTTGCGGATAACTTCAGTTCCTATGGCCAACATTTCACTGCCACAAATAGGACAAAGTTTGTCCTCATTGGATAAAGTATTAACCTGGACTTGTCTTGTTGGGATATCTTTGAACTGTTCTTGGAGGGTTGGTTTCTTTCTGCGAGATTTCTTTGGTTGTTCTATAACTTCGGGTTCAATGAGTTCAACTTCCTTTTCTTCGTCAGAAAGATTATCGAATAGATTTAACTGACCTTCCACACCATCTATGCGGCGTTCACTGGAAGAACCAAACATTTTTTGACGGAACCATGCAAGTTCAGCTTTAAGATTATCGTTTTCAGCCTGTTGTTTTGCAATTGTATCATTCAGTGCTTTAATGGTGATATTGAGTTGTGAAATCATATCTTTAAGCTCTGAAAGCTGGATATCTTTGCTGCTTCTTGCCATGCTTTTTCTCCTTTGTTTGTTGCTTAAATTATACCACAAAAAAGGCTAAAAAGCTAGTAAAATCAAGGGTTTCGTGTTGTTTGGATGGCCTTTGGTTGTTCAATATCAAGCCCTGACATTAGCCAGTCAAACTGTTGCCAGGTTATTGCTTTTACCTCTGATTTATTGCGTGGCCAACGGTATCTTCCGTGAACATCTTTTAGTTTTTTATATAAAAGAACATATCCATCCTGTTCTCGTAGTAAAACTTTTATTCGATCACAGCGTTTGCCACAGAACATGTAAATTGAGCTTTCATTAGGTTCAGCGTTGAAATAATCTACGACAATGGCACATAGCCCGTCTATGGACTTACGCATGTCGGTATAGCCTGTGACTATATAGATATTTGTTGCAAGGGAAATGTCACCAAGCATGATTTATACCTCCAATACATTGAATAGTCTTTTCAATAAGCTGTTCATTTGCATTGTTATACAGGCGAAGCGTAACATTTCCCATCACAAGCTCAGCTGCAACAGTAGATTCTGATGAAATAGTAGGAATGCTAACATTATGCTCTATTATCTGGCTAGATTCCTGGCATGGTATTAAATCAACTTTTACAACTTCCTGTAAATTCGGTGTAGCATTAGACTTTGCCTCTGATTCTGGAAATGTATAGCCCTGCTTACGAAGTTTACTTACCCAGTTATAAAAGGTACCTGAATGAATACCGTTTTTCTCGCACCATTGGTAATCAGTAAGTCCGCTTTGGCGACACTCCATGATTAGTTTTATTTGGTCTTTTTTACAAACTCGTTTATTCATAATGATTGTTCTCCTTTGAAATAGAGTGAAATGTTAGCATTTCCTAGCAATCATTATAAAGATAAAATTCGGAGTAGAAAATCTACCCCGAAATTAAGCGCTTACAGCCTTCAGCCGTATCATTATCATAGAAGATCTAATTTACAGACTTTATTTCATAGTCTCTATTTTGAACATGATGAAGCCAGTAGATTTTTTGTCTACTGGCTTCACACAATTTAAATTTTTATTTACCATTTACAATCTTCAAAGTTTTCTAAATCCAACTCAGGTATGTATACCGAAATCCATCTAACCTTATTTGTTTCAGCATCCATTTCAATAAACACCCCTTTGTCAGACTCCCATACTTCTTCAAAGTCATCATAAATAAAAGATGGTTCAAATTTTAACATATCTTCTATTGTAGTTCCAACTCCTATTTTTTCAAATAACTTTCCCTTATAATTATCTAGTGTTGTTATTCGAAATAATTTATTGTTTTTAAGGTGAAACAACAACTCTATATTATTCTGAATATCATATTGAATCCAATCATCAAATATAATTTTTGATGTAACACCTTCCATTTCTAACAAATCTTTTAACTCATCCCTTGTGCTATATAGCTTTATTTCTCCAAATCCCTCAAAGGGTATAATTGGAGCTGTAATATCCAACAACATATTAATTACCTCCTGAAAAAATAATTGTTGCAGTTTCTTTTCCATCTGTTTTGTAAAGACTTTCTGAGCCATTAACTATTTTAATTATACCTTGGTCTGTGGTGCTTATCTTCACATACGGATTGCCACCATGTCTTCCACCACCTGGCGAAACTTGTACTTGAGAAATATTCTTTCCTCCACCAGGATTATTTATCTTTATGATTTGTGCTCCACTTTTTGACCTAGCTGATTTTTGAATTGTGACATCATAACCAGCGTCTGTAAGAGCTTGTGCTATTTCATTACTTCCAGACCCTAAAATAGATTGGCAAACCCTAAAGAACTTTGATTATCCGATTACAATGCGTTCTAAATCTTTGAAGAAACAATACTCAGTTTTTATTTTGTATGTCGTTATGTACACCCAAATGGCAAATTTCACCCTAATGTCTCTAAATTACAAAAATAAAATGATTATACCATAACTTCTTTTGCATATAAAATGTCTTGTTCTAAATCTAATTCTGGAAATTTAATACTTAACTGTTCTATGCATTCAATAAATCTGTCACTTTGCAATTGTTCTGAAATATCTTCAAATATTTCACTAATCCAATTTATATTTTCCTTATTGCAATTATTTAAATATGCTATTGTATCTTCTTCATCTCGAACAAAAATATGAGTTAACTCATTCCATTTTTCCATAATACGTGGGTCATCTGGGTGCATTTCTACCCTCTCTTTAATAATTTTTTCAACTTCTTTATTATTAATCATACTAATCTCCTCACTATCAATATTATGGTTGCCTAGAATTATCTGGTATAATTGTACCTATTTCACCATCATTTTTAATGATACCTACTCGAACACCATTGTATTCACCAAATACCCATGTTCCATCTGAAACATTTTTATTCTCAGGAAGATTGGCCACATACTCTCCTGCATTTTTTATATCTGTATCTGTCCAACTCTTCGGGAACCAAGCCTGACCTGTTCCCGTTCTTTTGAATTTATTTTTATGATTCGGTATATTCCCAACTCTAACTCCATTTGGATATTCTTTAACAATATTATATGGTATTCCATTTGCATCCATGTAATCAATATTAGCCTGTCCATGCCCTCCATTAACCAGTCTTCCATTGCTGTTAAATTCTCCCAATGTCGAATGTTGAAGTCTGTCTTGTGTTACAGTAATAGTATTTCTACCACTCTGGTATGCTAAACACATAGGAACCAAAGCAGTCTTTTTCTATCTATTGCTTTTCTTTTATTCCTATTTCACAATTATCCTGTAATAGATAGAGGT
>JAXJPW010000080.1:0-3564 GCA_036311465.1 Agathobacter sp. | reverse complement strand
CTTTGGCTCTAGCTGAAATATCATCATCAATTACTTTTCTTCTGTACTTCACCACCATAATCAAATGATAATACAACAAGTATACTGAATGAGCATTATTATCCAATTTCATTATATATCAGCCTTCTTTCTATTATCGACTGAAATTATTATAACACATTTTCCGTAATAGAACAAGTGTTCTTTTCATTTTTATTGCAATTCATCTCACCACCTACAGAGGAGGGAGAATTCTTGCAATTACTTGTTAAATCTGACACCTTCATGCACCAGTCAAACAAGGCTAGCAATGCCTCTGTTGCATAACCATTTCACCTTTGCATATTCTGTAGAACTGCATATACATAGGTATCCTTCCACTTTGGATTCCCATTCTCATCCCTATGGAAAAATACATTCTGTTTGAAATGAGCTTCCCGGTCCATCCCTATTTTCTCAAGAAGCTTCCAGGAACACTCATTTCGTGGATCACACTCAGCAAATACTCTATGAATGCCCTCTTTAAAGGCATTTTCTATCACAGCCCTTAAAGCCTCACTGGCATATCCATTTCTCTGATAGTTTTTATTTACAATATAACCAACTTCTTTTGACTCAAAGTCTCTATTGCCATAATAGATATTTCCGATTACCTTTCCAGACTCTTTTAATTCAATTGCATAAAACTCCTCTGAATCAACCCTGTAGGCAAGATGCTCTCGTCCATTCTCATAGGTTATTCCTGGATAAGCTTCAAACTCGTTATCTGCTAACTGTGACAAAAATTCATATAAATCATCATAATCTGCTTCACTGAATGCTCTTAGAATTAATCTGTCTGTTTCTATTTCTCTCATAACACCTCTCCTTTTGCCAAATTATATATATCTTCTTAGTTTTCAAAGAAAAAAACATCTGCTGGTGTTCCATCATCATAATCAACTTCATGATTTGGATACTTTTCTATAAGTCGATAATCTCCATTTGTATATTCCTCAATAAGGCTATTCCAAAAATATACTGACCCAATATTGTGGGGATGTCTCTTGAGCTGCCATTTTCCATGATGCTTATCAAACACCTGATAAACTGCCTGCCTTCCATATCCCTTTCTTCTGTATTTATTCATAATAAAGAATTCAGACAAACAATAATCTGTTTTTTCTTCTGGAACCTCTGGATAATCACTAACAAGTATTAGCCCTGCCAATTTATCATCCACTTTAATAAAATATGGATATCTATTTTCTTCTTCAAAATAACAGTCTAAATACTCGTATCCATATAGACCATTTTCATTAACATCTGTCTTTTCCCACTGTGAAAATTCGTATAGATATTTCTCTAGAAGATTCATCATTGTATCTCTGTCTTCTTTTTTTGCTTCAACTAAATTAACCTTTATCTGTATATCTTTATTCATATGTTCACCTCATATCAAGCCCTTTGGTAAACATATCAATCGAAATTTGAAAGCTCTCTTCAATTGACACAGGATTTCCAAAAGAGTTATGAATTACCAGCAAAATAAAGCCTTCAATTAAGCTTCTGTATGTTCTAAGCAAATGATTGGCCATATTTCTTTCTATACCTAATTTGTCAGTCTGACTGAAAAAGAAGGTATATAAACCTTCTGATACAAGCTTTAACCCCTCATTCTCATATGTGTTATACCAAAGCATTGCCTCAAAAATACCTGGATTTGCTATAGCATAATCATATATTCCATGTGACAATTCATTAATCGCCTGCTTAGGATCATCATTGGTAATATGCTGACATATTTCATTTGAAACATGATTCCATCCCTGAATCATAATTCCTCCGAAAATATCTTCCTGGTCCTTGATATGGTTATAAAGGGATGGCTTTTTAATTCCAAGACGATTTGCTAAATTCGTGATTGTAACTGCATTTAATCCCTCTTCATTTGCAATAGCACATGCTTCTGCTATAACCTTTTCTCGTGATAATCCTATTCCTCTCATGACAGCCTCCAAAAAGCAAAAAACAACTAACACTATTAGTTATAATATAACTAACAATGTTAGTTGTCAATCACATTTGCTTATTTATTCGAACCCAATATGCCGCTGGTATCAGAAAAATTCTTTTCTATGAATTCAAAGTAAGGCTTAGTATTAACCTGGTCTGCATTATCCTTATACCATTCAAAGGCTTCACGCAATCCTTCCTTTAAATCAATTGTCGAAGGCATTATCTCGTATTGATTTTGCACATCAAGGTAATACTCATAATTGTAAAAGCTAAAATACAGTCTCTGTTCAATATCATCATACACCTTCACATATGCTGGTGTTTTTCCTACAACTTCATAGCATAAATCAACCCATTCTTTTATACTGACTGAATCTTTATTTCCAACATTGAATATATGGTTTTGTGGCTTCTTTTCCAATATCCACTCAATAAATCTGCATAAGTCCTTTACATGGAGAAATTGCATTTTCATCTCTCCATCCTTTGGGAGATAAAAGGGTCTGTCCTTCATCGCACATTCAAATACAAATGCTTCACGATACACATTATTCATAGGACCATACAAATATGGTGGGCGTAAGATATATGCGTCTGGAACTAACTCTAATAGTTTCTTCTCCGCAGCTATTTTATCAGTACCATACTGTCCCCAGAATTTATTCTCTGCCATCTCTGACTGCTCTTTAAATGGCTGAACTCCAGTTTCAGGATAAACTGCACTTGAACTAATCATGATGTATGTGTCAAATGAATTAAGTGCTGTTACAAAATCAGCAATATCACCCTCATTATATGCTGTCACATCCAGCACCAGGTCAAAGTGTATATTTTTGAGCTTATCACCTATGGAATGCCTGTCAGCCTCGATTAATTTGACATTTTCAAGCTGTGGCTTTGTATTTCGGTTCAATACGTAAACCTCATATCCATTATCCCTAAAATAGCCTGCAACATACTTACTTACAAATACAGTTCCGCCAGTTACCAGAATTTTTTTCATAACCATCTTCTCCTTTTTATATATCTTTAGTTAGTGACATTATAGCACAAAAAGGGTCTCGAACAATGCTTCGAGACCCTTGAATACTATTTACTCTTATTTATTTTAAAGCTAACTGTTCCGAGAGTTTCCTTTGTCATACTGTTCTTTACTAAGAAAGATGCTGTTTCTGGCAACTCCATTATTGAATATGTATCTTTTTCCAGAAATTTACTTGCCTTATTTTTCACCTCATCATTTTCATCTCAAAAAAGTGATAAAAGACTATAATGCTGTGTTGCAGCATAAGCACTCGCTCCTCCAATAAAAATCAGGCCATCTTTGAGGATGCAGCTATTGAAGCAATCCTTAATGCAGCCGATGGCACGCCAAGACTTATCAATAAATACTGCAATGCTAGCATGCTCATTGGAGACACAAACAAGGCTAATCTCATTACAACAGACATCGTTTAATCTGCTAAACAACAGTATCACCTTCCTTGCTATCAAAATAATAATTACAACTCACTTGGTATATATCACAACAAAACTTTTACCCTTTACTATATCTTTAACAATAATGTTCTCAAATCCTGCTTGTCT
>JAXJPW010000079.1:0-6249 GCA_036311465.1 Agathobacter sp. | reverse complement strand
TGATTTGGATAATGCCAACGTAGGGACGTATATGAGGATAATGTGCAGATATACCTATTGTTGGTATGTCTGCATTTTTATTTTGAAATAATGCGGAGGAGATTTATATGTACACAGCATTAACAATCGCTGGGAGTGATTCCAGTGGAGGAGCCGGTATTCAGGCAGATATCAAGACCATGACAGCTTTAGGTGTATATGGGATGACAGCCATTACGGCACTGACTGCGCAGAATACAACCGGCGTAAAAAGTATAAAGGAGGTAGATACTGATTTTTTAAGTGACCAGCTCAATTGCGTTTTTGATGATATTTGCCCGGATGCAGTTAAGACTGGAATGCTTCCAAATGCAGGAATCATTGAGGTGGTAGCAGACTGTCTTAAGCAGCGTGGAGTAAAGCAGCTGGTAATTGATCCGGTAATGGTTTCCACCAGTGGCTCAGCCCTGATAAATGATCAGGCAGTTAACACTTTAAAAACTAAATTATTACCCCTAAAGGGCTTGGTTACACCTAACATACCAGAGGCTGAAGTGCTTTCAGGTCATAGCATTAAAACAGAGAAAGACGTGGAGGAAGCAGCACAAAGCATTTATGAGAAATATGGCTCTCTTGTTTTGCTAAAGGGGGGACATGGGATTCTTGACGCTAATGACTATTTATATGGAGACGGAATTAGCAGATGGTTTATGGGAGAGAGGATAAATAATCCAAATACCCATGGGACAGGATGTACTCTTTCCAGTGCCATTGCATCTTTTCTGGCAAAAGGCAAGGGCTATGAGGAGGCTGTACTTCTGGCAAAGGAATATCTGACAGGTGCAATTCGTGCAAATCTTGATTTGGGAAAAGGTCAGGGTCCCCTGAATCATATGTATGCACTATAAGTCTTATGGGGCGACCAAAGGAACAAGACGGAGTAACATAAATATGAAGAAAAACAATATTAAGAAAATTACCCTTACAGCAGTATTTGCAGCAATAGCAGTGGTAGGATCACTGTTTTCATTTCCAGTATTTGGATCAAAATGTGCACCGATTCAGCATTTGGTGAATATAATCTGTGCAGTTTTCCTGGGACCGGTATATGGCGTGATATGTGCCTTTGTTTCAAGCCTGATTCGTAATCTGATGGCACTTGGAACACCCCTTGCTTTTCCGGGAAGCATGTGTGGAGCACTTCTTGCAGGTGTATTATACAAGGTTATTAAAAAGAGATGGGGGGCTTATCTGGGTGAGATAGCAGGTACAGCACTTCTTGGAGGAATGCTGGCATACCCTGTTGCATCTCTTATACTTGGCAATAAGGAGGCCGCTGTATTCTCTTTTGTTGTGCCTTTTCTTATCAGCACAGCAGCAGGAACAATTATAGCCATTGTGGTATTGGAAATCATGGCTAAATCTGGAATATTATCAATACTTAAGGGAAAGTTGGAGGATTAAAATGAGCAGTTATACAACACAGATGGATGCCGCTAGAAAAGGCATCGTAACAAAAGAAATCGAATTAGTAGCTAAGAAGGAAAATATGGAAGTAGACAAGCTTATGAAGCTGGTTGCCGAGGGAAAGGTTGCAATTCCTGCCAATAAGCATCATAAGTCATTAAATCCTGAAGGTATCGGAAGTATGCTTAAGACTAAGATTAACGTTAATCTTGGTGTATCAAGAGACTGTAAGGATTATGATATCGAGATGGAGAAGGTTATGAGTGCAGTTAACCTTGGTGCAGAGGCTATCATGGACTTAAGCAGTCATGGAAACACACAGCCATTCCGTCAGAAGCTTACTTCAGAGTGTCCGGCAATGATTGGAACAGTACCAGTATATGACAGCGTTATTCATTATCAGAGAGATCTTGCTACTCTTACAGCTCAGGACTTTATCGATGTGGTTCGTCTTCATGCTGAAGATGGTGTAGACTTTGTAACATTACACTGTGGAATAACAAGAAAGACTATTGAGCAGATTAAAAAGCATAAGAGAAAAATGAACATTGTAAGCCGTGGAGGCTCTTTAGTTTTTGCGTGGATGTCAATGACAGGTGAGGAAAATCCATTCTATGAGTATTATGATCAGATCCTCGAAATCTGTGAGGAGCATGATGTTACAATCTCCTTAGGAGATGCCTGCCGTCCAGGATGTCTTGCAGATGCAACTGATGTTTGTCAGATTGAGGAACTGGTTCGTCTTGGTGAGCTTACAAAGAGAGCCTGGGATCACAATGTTCAGGTAATGGTTGAGGGACCAGGACATGTTCCACTTGATCAGGTTGCCGCAAATATGAAGGTTCAGCAGACAATATGTATGGGTGCACCTTTCTATGTATTAGGACCTATTGTAACTGATATTGCACCAGGCTATGATCACATTACAGCAGCTATTGGTGGAGCAGTTGCAGCAATGAGCGGAGCGGCATTTTTATGCTATGTAACACCTGCAGAGCATCTTGCACTTCCAAATGTTCAGGATGTTAAGGACGGAATTATCGCATCTAAGATTGCAGCTCATGCAGCAGATATTGCCAAGGGTATTCCAGGGGCAAGAGATATTGATGACAAGATGGCGGATGCCAGACGTGCATTAGACTGGGATGCACAGTTTGAGTGTGCATTAGACCCAGAGACAGCTAAGGCAATTCGTGATTCCAGAAGTCCTGAGGATGACCATAGTGAAACCTGTTCAATGTGTGGAAAATTCTGTGCTGTAAGAAGCATGAACAAGGCATTATCCGGTGAATACATTGACATTCTCTAGGAAGGAACTCTAAATGGATAAGAGAGCATTAAAAATATATGCAATTACAGACAGGCAGTGGTTGAAACCTGATCAGACTCTTGGTCAGGCGGTGGAGCAGGCTATTCTTGGCGGAGCCACAATTATTCAGCTTAGAGAGAAGCATCTGACGGGACAGGCTCTTAAGGATCTGGCTTTGGAAGTGAAGCAGGTATGCAATTCCTACAGGGTTCCTTTTATCATTAACGACGATGTAATTCTTGCAAGGGATATCGACGCGGACGGTGTTCATGTGGGACAGAGCGATATGGCAGTGGCTGAAGCCAGAAAGGTACTAGGTAATGGCAAGATAGTAGGTGCTACAGCCAAAACTGTGGAACAGGCTGTCAGGGCTCAGAAGGAAGGCGCAGACTATCTGGGAAGCGGTGCTATTTTTGGCACAAGTACCAAGCTGGACGCCAAACCAATGACTATGGACTTGCTTAATTTGATCTGTGCTTCAGTGAGCATTCCTGTTGTAGCAATTGGAGGAATTGATAAGTCTAATATTTCCAGACTTAAGGCTGCACGGATAGCGGGGGCAGCAGTGGTTAGTGGAATTTTTGCAAGCTCCAATATTCTTAGAGCCACACAAGAGCTTAATGAGGATCTTCATGGAAAAAGGATTATTCACTGCATAACCAATTCGGTTACAGTCAATCAGGTTGCCAATGTGATTCTTGCTACAGGCGGTTCTCCAATAATGGCTCACCATAAGCAAGAGGTTGCAAGTGTGCAGGATTTTGCTTCGGGGCTGCTGGTGAATCTGGGAGCAACAGATGATTACCAGGCAATTGAGATTGCTTACAAAGAGGCAATAAACAGAGGAAGGCCAATAGTGATTGATCCTGTAGGTGTGGGCGGAATCCCATTTAGACGCCAATTTATGAAAAAGCTTTTAGATATTGGAAGTCCAACCTGTATTAGGGGAAATTATGGTGAGATAAAGGCAATATACCAGGAAAGCTCTACCATGGAGGGCTTAGACTGCGAGCTAGAGAGTGATGCATCCCTAGTGCAGGCCCTGGCCAAGAAGCTGTCATGCATAGTAGTAGCCAGTGGAAAATGTGATATTATTGCAGATCAAGATAATTGTGTAACCCTTGATACGGGACACAAAATGCAAAAAAGTGTAACTGGATCAGGCTGTATGCTTTCCGCAGTAATATGCCGGTTTCTGGCAAACGGAATTAAGCCTTCTATTGCAAGGGTGGTATATGCCTGCAAGCTGATGGGTGATACTGCCAGAGAAGCTGTGGGAAATGAAGCAGCTGGAAATGAAGCAGCTGGAAAAGAAATGGGAATGATGAGTTTTCTAAATGCCTGGCTTGATTTGATTTCCATTAAATAATAGTGGATTAAGATATAATGATAATAGCCTCCGCGGATTTGCGGAGGCTATTTTTGATTATTATAATGAAATTATATAATGTAACAACAAAAAAAGGCAACAAATGATTTGCTGCCTTTGTAAAAATTACTGTTTATTTTTCATGTTTGCACGCTTACGCATTGTTGGATCAAGAATTCTCTTTCTGATACGAAGATTGTCTGGAGTAATCTCAAGAAGCTCATCTGTATCAATAAAGTCAATTGCCTGCTCAAGGGAGAGCTTTTTAGGTGGAACAAGTGTAAGTGCTTCATCTGCTGAGGAAGAACGTGTATTTGTAAGATGCTTTTTCTTACAAACATTAAGCTCAATATCTTCAGCCTTGGCACACTGTCCGATAACCATTCCTGAGTAAACCTTCTCGCCAGGTCCGATAAAGAGAGTTCCTCTTTCCTGCGCAGAGAAAAGACCGTAGGTTACAGATTCACCTGTCTCAAAAGCAATAAGAGAACCAGTTGCACGGTAAGCAATTTCACCCTTGTATGGCTCATAACCATCAAAGATAGTGTTAAGAATACCATTTCCTTTTGTATCTGTCATGAACTCTCCACGATATCCGATAAGACCACGTGAAGGGATTCTAAACTCAAGTCTTGTATATCCTCCGGCAATTGAACCCATGTTAAGAAGTTCACCCTTACGCTGCTGAAGCTTAGAAATAACAGCACCAGTAAAGTCATCTGGAACATCTACATAAGCAAGCTCCATTGGCTCGAGCTTTTTGCCGTTTTCATCTTCTTTGTATAATACTTCTGCTTTACTTACTGCAAATTCATAACCCTCACGTCTCATGTTCTCAATCAGAACTGATAAATGAAGCTCTCCACGTCCTGAAACCTTGAAAGAGTCAGCAGACTCTGTCTCCTCAACACGAAGAGAAACGTCTGTGTTTAACTCGCGAAGAAGTCTGTCACGGATATGACGGCTTGTTACATATTTTCCTTCCTGACCAGCAAGTGGACTATCATTTACAATGAAATTCATTGAGATAGTTGGGTCTGAAATTTTCTGGAAAGGAATTGCCTCTGGGTCTTCAGGAGAACAAATTGTATCTCCGATTTTGATATCAGCAATACCAGAAATGGCTACGATAGAACCGATTCCAGCCTCGTCTACATCAACTTTGTTAAGTCCTTCATATTCGTAGAGCTTGCTGATACGAACCTTCTGGAATTTATCTGGGTCATGGTGGTTTACAACAACAGCCTCCTGATTTACTTTAAGAGTTCCGTTGTCGACTTTTCCTACACCGATTCGACCAACATATTCGTCAGCGTCGATATTTGAGAAAAGAATTTGAAGTCCTGCGTCGGGGTCGCCCTCGGGCGCCGGAGCATGCTCCAAGATAGCGTCAAGAAGCGGGCGCATATCTCCCTCGCGTACAGAAGCGTCAAGCGACGCATAACCGTCGCGGCCGGAGGCGTAAATTACGGGGAATTCAAGTTGGTCATCATCGGCGTTAAGCTCGATAAACAAATCAATTACTTCGTCAATTACCTCGTCAGGGCGAGCCATGGGACGGTCAATCTTGTTAATTACTACGATAGGCTTTTTGCCGAGGGCCAAAGCCTTTTTTAACACGAAACGGGTTTGCGGCATGCAACCCTCAAACGCGTCAACGAGCAAAAGAACAGCGTCCACCATTTGTAAAATACGTTCAACCTCGCCGCCGAAATCAGCGTGTCCGGGGGTATCAACGATGTTGATTTTAACGTCATTATAATAAAGGCTGGTATGCTTAGAAAGAATAGTTATTCCACGTTCACGTTCAATGTCGTTGGAGTCCATTACTCGGTCTTCAACGTGTTCGTTTTGGCGGAAGGTGCCCGCTTGTTTAAGAAGTTTGTCGACGATGGTGGTTTTACCGTGGTCAACATGGGCGATGATGGCGATGTTTCTGAGTCCGTTTTGTTTCAAAATTTCCACTTCTCTCTTTTTTCATTCAAACCTTAACATTATACCACGCACCACCCAAAATTACAACGGCAGTATACATAAAAAGTGATATTATTCATCGCCCATCATTTGTTTAAAAAAACTGTACTCATATTTTTGTTGATTTAACAGCAAATAAGTTGTATAATAC
>JAXJPW010000078.1:0-18774 GCA_036311465.1 Agathobacter sp. | reverse complement strand
CCCGGGGAGCAATCCCCGGGATATATAAGCGGTTATGAAAGTGCTGGTTTTTGACTGCCGAAAAGTGCTGGAAATTAACTGCCGAAAAATGTATGTTTTTGCTTGCTTTTTACATCAAAGAGAGTTGTGTGAAAAGGAAGTTCAATCTCTTACTGCAGTTGAAGAAATACGGGATTCATTTAATATTGTACTTAGTGTAAATAATGATATACAGGAAAGATTAAACGATGCTATGAATGTATTTGAGAAAGTATCCAATACAACGGATGGTCTCAAAAATGTTAAAGAAGACATCACACAATCTGTAATTATTTCTAAAAAGACTGTTGAAGAATTGAAGAATAAAACACAGGAGATGTATACGAGCTTTTCGGATATCAAAGAAGTATTTGGACAGTTTGAAGGTGCAGTTAAGCAAATTAATGATTGTACATCTCAGATTAATGAGGTGGCAGAACAAACAAACCTTCTTGCATTAAATGCTTCTATTGAAGCTGCCAGAGCGGGAGAACAGGGAAAAGGATTTGCGGTAGTAGCAGAAGAAGTAAGACAGCTTTCGGATGTAATCAAAGATCTTGTTTTTCAGGTTAATAAGTCAATTGAGGATGTAGAAAATAGTACAGTAAAAATGACTTCTAGTATTAGTAATTCGGAAGTAACATTAGACGCATCAATTAAGAGCGTAGATAAAACATATGAATCTATTGATGGGATTGTTGCCGCTTCAGAGGGCGTAAATAGTATTCAGGGTGAAATAAGAGAAGCTGCAGACAATTCATCAAAAGAAATTTTAGAATTTGATAAGTCATTTAAACATTTGGCACAGGAATTTGAAAATGTATCAAAGAATATAGACACAGCAACTACTCTTGGAACAACAAAGAGTACCGTATATGAAAAATTGGGAAATATGATTGTTCAGATTGAGCACATTGCAGACTAAATGCAATTGTGCAATATGCCGAAAATGTGCCAGGAAAAAGTACCAGAATTCATGTCTTAACCAAGCAAGTTGCATATACTTTATTCTTTTTATTGACATACTTACTAAAAACTGTTAATTTTAAATTAAGTTAACCGTTTAAGCAATAAATCTCTAGCAATACGGCAACTTATAGCAAACTATATTATTTTTATTACTGAAGAGAATCGACCTGAATTTGAAAATATATAGTTTGCTACTTTCTTACTCATTTGCTTAAACGGTTAAACAAAATGAAATAGTGAAGGAGAAGTAGAAAATGAAGAGAAAAAATGTAGCAGTTTTATTGTTGGCAGCCACTATTTTAGCATGTGAAGTTGGCGGAGCTACAGCATGTGGAACTAAGGAAACCCAGAAGGAGCAATCAGTTGGTGAAACAGAAGGAAATTCTGAGGCTGATAAGAAGGAGACCTGCAAGGTTACTTTCTTTGATTCGGATGGTAAGACAGAGTTAAAAACAGTTGAAGTTGAAAAGGGAGGAGTGTTAGAAGAATACACTCCGGAAAAGGATGGATATACATTTGTAGGCTGGTTTGCAACACCTAAAATGAGCCACAGATTTGATTTTACAAAGGAGATAACAGGGGATACTCAGGTCTTTGCCGGTTTTGTTTCATATGTGGAGGACACCAGAGAGTATTCCATAGTAGGAAGCGGAACCAGCCCATTACTAATGTCTTCCAACTGGGGGGCCAAAATCGAAAAAGAGCATGCCATGACCAAGGAAAAAGTAGAGGGTGCAAATGTCTACACAATTACACTGGATTTGCAGGAAGGGGATGAGTTCCAGTTTGCAATTAACTCAAGCTGGCACTATCAAAGAGGCTATGGCTATCTTGATACTATTTCACTAGATGGAAAAGATTATTTTGAGAACTCAGGAAGTCTTGGCGAAGCCAGCACAAAACGTTCTAACATTAAGTGTGCAGTTGCAGGAAATTATACATTTACATTAACAACTTATCCAGGAGAAGATGATTTTGAAACAGATAATGCAAGCTACTCTGAGGATAACAAAGAGGCATTTAATGTTAATCCATATGACATGATTACCTGGACATATAACGGAGAAAGCGCTTCAAGCGGAGAAGAAAAACAGGTTGATTACTACATAAAAGGTGCCAAAATCACTGATTGGAAGGACGAATATTCTGATAAGACCAAATTCGTAGAAAAAGACGGAAAATATACATTAACTGTTGATCTGACAGAGGGAGACGAATTTATGTTTACATCCCTTGTAACAGTAGGAGAAAACAGCAGCATAGGAACAGAATATATCCGTTATACAAATATTGCAGAAGATGATAAAGACAGTCTTTCTTTTGTAACAGGAACAGAAACAGCCAATTTGGTGGCTTCAAAGGCAGGAACCTATACCTTTACCTACGACCCTTCAACTAAGGTATTAACAGTATCCTGCAAATAAAAAAGTACCGCAATGCGATACTTTATACCAGCACATTATGCTGTTCAATGGGAACTCTCTGCAGGGCATATTCAATGCTCTGTAGCAGAGCCTCCGCTTTGGCCAAAGAGACGGCTGGAGCATAGTAGATCTTGTTTTCTTTCTCTAAAAGAGTTTGAAGAGTTTCATCTACTACAAGAAGATTTTCCCCATGTAAATCAGCTACATCTGAAAAGTCGTGGACATAGCAGATGTCTGAAAAAATAGATGACAGATAAGATTTTTTCTCCTGATTGCAGCTTTCCAGAAGGGCCAGCTTAAAAGGCTTTCCCTGGAAGAATTCACTGGCATCCTGCTCAAGCTTTGTATAATCAGAATTAATCTGAAAGAAAAGCGGATCATCAATCATGCAATCTAAGGCAATTAGGGGAATGAAATTACAATCACCGATTTTATGGAAAAAATCAGAGGAAATATCATAGCAGATAATTGCATCTGCATGGTCAAATTTTTCTGTATAGTTTTCACTTAAATAAATCAAATCATAATTTCTTTCATGAAGAAATTTGGATAAGAAATGAATAAAATGCAGCTGTTCTGCGTTTTTTAAAATTGATACATCTGGTGACAGATACAGAGCAATCATGTGGTTGCGGCTTGTTGCAAGGGCTTTTGCAGACTGATTTGGAGTATAGTCTAACAGGTTAATTACCTGCAAAACTTTTTTCTTTGTAGTCTCGCTAATGCGCTTATCTGTGCGGTTATTAACCACATATGACACTGTGGCAACGGAAACTCCTGCCTCACGTGCAACATCTTTAATAGTGCATTTTTGACTCATGATTGGCTCCTTTCTGTAAAAACAAAGTTCTGTCACTTGTTATAAAGAATTTTAGGATATTTGTCAACTAGAAAAATTATCCTGCCAAAATACTACTACAAAAATTAAAGGATGGACATTATGAACGAACATGCAATTTTACATATCCCGGACTCACGTTATTGTTTTGCTACAGGTGAAAAGGAACTGGTATTGCGATTGCGTATGGCCAGGGAGGATAAGGAGGCAAAAGTATATCTCATATATGCGCAGAAATACGATTTTTCATTGAAGCGTGAGAAGCTTAAGATGGAGATTAGCTATAGCGACAGGCTTTACAATTATTACGAGGTGAAGTTAAAGCTTGAGGATGTGAGATTTGCCTATGTATTTCAAATTGAAAAAGACGGAGAAACCTATTACTTCAGTGAGGATGGTACTACCAAAACCTATTGCTTTGAAGAAGGCTTTTACAACTTTTTCCAGATGCCTTACATCAACAAAAATGATGTGATAGAGGTGGTTGACTGGATGCGAAGTGCAGTTTTCTATCAGATTTTTGTGGAACGCTTCGCCAGAGGAAATTCCCAAAAGGACACCTCCTACATAGACATGGAGTGGGGTGGGGTTCCAACACCCAAAAACTTTGCAGGCGGTGATTTACGCGGAATCATTGAAAAGCTTGATTATCTAAAGAACCTGGGTATTACTGCAGTTTACCTGACTCCAATCTTCCGTTCAATATCAAACCACAAATATGATATCATGGATTATATGCAGATAGATCCACAGTTTGGTAGCAAAGAGGACTTAATTGAACTGGTGGAGAAAGCCCATGACAGAGGAATGAAGATAGTACTTGATGCGGTATTTAATCATTGCAGTATGCAGATAGAACAGTTTGAGGATGTTTTGAAAAAGGGAAAAGAATCAAAATATTATGACTGGTTCATAATTGACGGAGATTTCCCGGATCCTGAAAAGGGGAACTATGAATGCTTCGCTGCCTGTACATATATGCCTAAATTCAATACAGCCAATAAAGAGGTCCAGGATTATCTAATAAAGATTGCAAAGTATTGGATAGAAGAGGCCGATATTGATGGCTGGAGACTTGATGTGTCAGATGAGGTGTCACATGTTTTCTGGAGAAGATTCCGTCAGGAAGTAAAGGAGTTAAAGCCAGACAGCGTAATAATCGGCGAGAACTGGCATGACGCATACCCATATCTGAGGGGGGACCAGTATGACAGTATTATGAATTATTCCTTTACCAAAGCCTGTCTTGATTATTTCAAAAAGGGCGTATTTACAGCAGAGCAGATGGCTGAAAAACTAAACAGCAATCTCATGCGTAACCTGGAGCAGGTCAATTACATGATGCTGAACCTGCTAGATTCACATGACACACACCGCTTTTTCACAGAAGTGGGGAAAAACAAAGAAAAGCTCCTGGCGGCAATTGCACTAGAGATGATTTTCCCAGGGGCCCCATGTATCTATTACGGCACTGAGGTCTGCATGGAAGGCGGATATGACCCGGATTCCCGCAGATGCTTCCCGTGGCAGGAAAGTGAGTGGGATCATGACTTCCTGGCCAAAGTGAAGGAGCTGATTGCACTTAGAAAAAACGACGAAATTGCATATGGTGAGGTAAATATCACAGCTGAGGCAGGTCTCTTATGTGTTGAGCGACAGTTGGGAAATGAAGCTTTTGTAATACAGGTTAAGACAGAAGATAATAAGGCTGATTTAATACCTGCAAGGAAAGAGACAGGCGATAGAAGCAGCATTCGTCTTTGGATTAATATGACAGACCAGGCGGTAGAGTTGCCTGAGCAAAATGTAGATACAATTTTAGTGGAAAATGGCTTCGAGGGAAGAAAAATTTCTCAAAATGGGTTTGTAGTTATAAAGTAAAGGGTTGAATTGCCGCAAGACTTCTTGCGGAGAAATGGAGGATGAAAATGAAAAAAAGAAAATTTGCACTTGCTATGGCAGCGGTATTATGCATTGGACAGCTGGTTGGATGTGGAGATTCGGCAAAGACATCAGGAAATAATGCTGGAACAGAGAGCAATAAAAGCAGTAATTCATCAGCTAGCAGTGTTTTTACCGGGGACTTGGAAAAGAACGTTACAATTCAGGTATTAGAGAATGATACTGCTATCTCTAAGGGATATTTCCAAGAGCTTATAAAGGCCTTTAATGAAAAATATGCAGAATATGGAATTCAGGCTGTAGATGCCAACATGGACCAGTATCTGGATCTGGCAAATGACGGACCTTATGGATATGGACCTGATGTTTTGTATCAGGCAAATGACATTATTATGCAGTATGCAACAGGAAAGCATATTTATCCACTCCCTACAGATAAACTGGAATGCTATGCTTCAATTCCTGAAACTGCCTGGAATGCTTACAAGACAGAGGTAGAAGGTAATACCTACTATTGTGGAGTTCCTGTCAATGTTCAGGCACCAATGCTCTATTACAGAACAGATTTACTTCCTGAAGACTGGACCAAGAACTGGGATAAGAATGGAAATAATACACCAGATATGATTGAAAACTGGAATGATATGTATGAATTTTCTGTTGAAAGACATAAAGAGGACAGCTCAAAGTATGGATACATGAAATCCCTTTATGATGTTTATTTCTCAAGTGGCTTCCTCTTTTCCTATGGAGGATATGTATTTGGCTCTGACAATACAGACACAAAGGATATCGGTTTTTCAAAAGGTGAAGCAGAGAAGGGGGCATGGGTATTACAGCAGCTGGCTGGTGTAATGAACGAGGAGTGTATAGATGATACAATCACAACAAATGCCTATAGCAAAATAGCAGATGGTACTTATTTTGCTACAATCTCTACACCAGATGTTTACTCAACATTTTTAGATGAATTGACAAAAGAGTATGAGAGCCAGGGAATGAGCGCTGCTGATGCAAAGACCAAGGCTACAGAGAATCTTGTAATGACAAGCCTGCCACAGCTTCCTGAGAGTGGAGACCTGACAGAGAAGGAGCCAAAGCTTGTGGACAGTAAAACAATGGGTGGGGTAAACGGATATGCTATTAGTGCTTACACCAAGTATCCAAATGCCTGCCTTGCATTTATCGATTTCGCAACAAGCTATGAAATGATGTTAAAGAGAAGTGAAATGCTTGGAATCGCACCTGCAAGAGAGGATTCAGCAGAGAAAGCTGGTGGAACATCAGCACTTCTCTATGAGAATCTGGAAAAGGGAAATATTAGTCTAATGCCTTCTGTTCAGGAAGTATCCCAGATTTGGACACCGGGACAGACCTTTTTCACAGACTTGGCAAAGGACGCCTTCAGACCTGAGAATGAGAGAAAATATACAGATCTGACATCCCTTAAAAAAGGCCTGGAGGAAGTGGATAAGCAGATTTATGATGCAATCTTTACCTTGAAATAAAGAGGCAGAATTTAGCACGAATTTAGCACGAATTTAGCATGGAAGTGGGGCAATATAGTGAATGAAAAAATAAAAAAGAAAATGGAATGCTGCCGTGACAGCAGCTGGCAGGTAAGACTGTCGGCTGTTGTCATGGGAGCGGGACAGATTTGTTATGGAAGAATTGCAAAGGGCTTGCTTTTCCTGTTTGCAGAGCTAAGCATCCTTTTCTACTTTATCATAAGAGGCTGGAGTGATATTCAGGGCTTCTTCACTCTGGGAACACAGAAGGGAGATGCCTGGCTGGGAGTCAAAGGTGACAATTCGGTTGTTATGCTTCTGATGGGTATTTTCGCATGGATTGTGCTGGCAGTATTTGTAATTCTTTATAGGTTAAACCTTAAGGATGCTTACAGCATGCAGAAGAGAAAAGAGCAGGGAAGAAGCTTACTGACATTTCGTCAGGAGATGGCACAGCTTTTTGACAAGAAGTTTTATGTTATGGTTCTTGCTCTTCCTATTATAGGTGTATGTATCTTTAATATACTACCAATTGTATTTATGATTTTAATTGCATTTACCAATTACGGTGGCAATATTGTTCCACCAGAGTTGGTGGACTGGGTTGGACTTGCCAATTTTCAGAAGATTGTAGCCCTTTCCCAGTTTGCTCCAACCTTCTTTAAGATTTTGGGTTGGAACATTTTGTGGGCAATTATTTCAACTGCCCTCAATTACTTTGCGGGATTGGGCCTTGCCCTCCTGCTGGAAAAGGAATGCGTCAAGGGAAAAGCTTTCTGGAGAGCTTTTCCGGTATTGGCTTATGCAATTCCTGGATTTATTACACTTTTGGCATTCAAGTTCATGTTCTCCTACGGAGGACCAATTAACCAGATGATTGTTAATGGAGGAGGAACTGCCATTGGATTTTTGGATCTGGATGCCAAGTGGACAGCTAGAATAATTGGTTTATTAGTTAACTGCTGGATAAGTGTTCCTTCTATTATGTTACTTGCAACCGGACACCTTTCTAACCGTGACGCCTCCTTATATGAGGCTGCAAGAATTGATGGAGCCAGCAAGTGGAAACAATTCCAGAAATTGACAATGCCATTTATGCTTTTTTCAACTATGCCTGTTCTTTTGGGACAGTTTATTGGAAACTTTAACAACTTCGGAATTTTCTACTTCTTAAGAGGTGGTTTATATCTGGACGGATATTTCCTTGCGAGTGATACGGACTTATTGATTAACTGGCTCTACAATCTGTCAATAGATAATAACTATTACTGTATTGGAGCTGCAATCAGTCTTGTGATATTTATTATTACATCAGTGATTTCACTTGCAGTTTACATAAAATCGCCATCATATAGGGAGGAGGACACATTTCAATGAGAAAAAAATGGAATTTGGCTGGCCTTGCGGACACAGGAATTACTTACATTATATTGATAGCCGTGGCATTCGTTTTCTTTTTCCCATGTCTTTGGCTGATTTTGGCTTCCTTTTCTAAGTCGGGAACTATCTATTCATTTGAAGGATTTTTCCCTAAGGAATATAGCCTGGCAAGCTTTCAAAAGCTTTTTACAGATACAACACTTTACAACTATCCAAGATGGTTTTTAAATACCCTCTTTGTAGCAACAGGAAGTTGTATCTTAGGAACTTTTCTTGTAATTCTGACAGCATATACCATGTCCAGATTTACATTTAAAGCCAGAAAACCAATAATGAAAACCACAATGGTTCTTGGTATGTTCCCATCCTTTATGGGAATGATTGCGGTATATCTTCTGATGACCCAGTTCAATATGATTAACCATTTGTGGGGATTGATTCTGATATATGCAGCAGGTGCGCCAATGGGGTATCTGACCCAGAAGGGCTTTTTCGATACTATTCCCAAAGCCATCGACGAAGCCGCCAGAATTGATGGGGCAACAAACTTTCAGGTATTTACGAAAATTAACCTGCCATTATCAAAACCAATCATTGTATATACTGCATTGACATCCTTTACATGGCCATGGAGCGATTTTATTCTTCCAAAGCTTTTATTAAAAGAGAAAAATCTATATACAGTGGCCGTAGGATTAATGAGTTTAGATGAAACCGAGTTTGCAAGATTTGCAGCCGGAAGTGTTTTTATTGCAGTGCCAATCGTAGTTCTTTATTTCTTCCTTGTAAAAGATATGGTTAATGGTATGGCACAGGGAGCAGTAAAAGGATAACTTTTTAAGGGAAAGGATTATTTCTATGGAAAAAAAACATGGTCTGATTTTTACAAAAGCGGCATGTACTTTGTTATGTACATTAATGATAACATTAGGTCTCGCAAGTACAGCTTATGCACAGACAGATAAGGACACAAATAATTCAGCTAGTTTTTCAACTGATGTAATTTATCAGATTGTGACAGACAGATTTAAGGATGGCAACAAAGGAAACAATCCTACAGGAGATATTTTTAACACAGGTGATATGAAAAAATATCACGGTGGTGACTGGGCTGGTATTACAGAAAAGATTAAAGATGGATATTTTTCTGATATGGGAGTTACAGCTCTTTGGATTTCTTCTCCAGTAGAAAATATTATGACTGTTGATCCAACCAATAATTGTGCGTCTTATCACGGATATTGGGCAAAGGACTTTTTTGAAACTAACAAAGCCTTTGGAACTAAAGAGGATTTTAAAACTCTGATCAATACAGCCCATAATAATGGAATTAAGATTGTAATTGATTTTGCACCAAATCATACTTCAACAGCTGAATACAAGGGATATACATTCCCAGAAGATGGCGGGCTATATAAAAATGGAAGCCTTGTTGGTAAGTTTTCTAATGATAGCGCAGGCATCTTCAACCATGAAAGCTGGACAGACTATAGCACCTATGAGAATGGGGTATACCATAGCATGTATGGTTTAGCAGATTTAAACCACCAGAATCCAACAGTTGATTCATATATGAAAGAGGCTATTGACCAGTGGCTGGACTACGGGGTAGACGGAATTCGTGTGGACGCCGTAAAGCATATGTCAATGGGCTGGCAGACCAACTGGCTTAGCAACATTTATGAGCAGCATTCAGTCTTTGTATTTGGTGAATGGTTCAATGGTGGAACAGGCAATGACAGCCAGATGACAAACTTCGCTAATAAGAGCGGTATGAGTCTTCTTGATTTCCGCTACGCAAACGCAGTTAGAAATGCACTTGGAAATGATAGTGGAACAATGAAGGATTTATATCAGGTAATGGAAGATACAGCATCTGATTACGATGAGGTAAATGATCAGGTTACATTTATTGATAATCACGACATGAGCAGATTTATGACCCTATCAAAGGGCAATGCAAGGGATGTTGAAAATGCATATGTACTATTATTAACATCCAGAGGAGTACCAACAATTTATTACGGCTCAGAGCAGTATGCACAGGGAAGCACAGATCCATATAACAGAGGAGATATGCCATCCTTCAACAAAAATTCAACTGCCTACAAGGTAATCAGTGCCTTGGCGCCACTTAGAAAGTCAAATCCGGCAGCAGCCTATGGAAGCACAAAGGAGCGCTGGATGAACAGTGACGTATTAATTTATGAGCGTGAGTTTAACGGAAGCGTGGTATTAACAGCGGTAAATCGTAATCAGAATAAGTCTTACTCTATCAGTGGACTATTAACTGACTTGCCTGAAGGCAGTTATTCAGATGTTATGAATGGTTTATTAGGCGGAAATGGAATTTCAGTAAGCAGTAAGGGCTCAGTTTCAAGCTTCACCTTAGGGGCAGGGGCTTCTGCTGTATGGCAGTATACTAAGAAGGACACAAGTAAGGTTACTATTGGTAATGTAGATCCTGGAATGGGAATTGCAGGAAATGAAATTACAATTACCGGTAGAGGATTTGGCAATGCTACAGGAAGTGTTTCCTTTGGAAAAACACAGGCAAGTGTATTAAACTGGTCTGACAGCAGAATAACAGTTAAAGTACCTAGTGTTGCTGCAGGAGAATATGCTGTTAAGGTAACTAACGCTTCAGGAAGCAGCTCAGATTCATATGCAGGATTTGATGTGTTGACAGGAAAGCAGGTTTCAGTACGTTTTATGGTGAATAATGCAGAAACAGCATACGGTTCAAATGTATACTTAGTAGGAAATGTGCCTGAATTAGGAAGCTGGGATACTTCCAAGGCAGTTGGACCATTATTCAACTCCACAGCAAGCATTGCATCATACCCAACATGGTTCTATGATGTGAGTGTTCCAGCTGGAACAAAAATTGAATACAAATTCGTAAAAATTGATGGCAGCGGCAAGGTGATATGGGAAAGTGGTTCAAATCACCTGGCAACAACACCATCGAAGGGTACAGCAACCTTTAGGGTGAACTGGCAGTAGAATAAAGCAAGCTGTATCGATTGGTAATATGTAGAAACTAATAATATGTAGAAAGCTTTACCATTAATAAAACAAGGAAGAATTGAGAAAATATAACAGCCGAGAATGCATAATTGCTTTCTCGGCTGCTTTTATAATTATCCAACACTGGTTAATAGTGTACCCATGTAGAGTCTTATGAAATATGTGGCAAAAAATAAAATGGCTAAGATGACAAGCCAGATAGTCTGAGCCTTTTCAGACATAGAGTATATACCAAGCCACTTGCATACCAGATAAATCCCTACGATAATTACAATTGGAAATAAAGGATGATAATGGAATGCTCCTCTAATATCAAATCGCAACAGGCATAAAAAGGCCCTGCTCATGCCACATCCCGGACATGGATACCCTAGAAAAAGTTTAATTGGGCACTTATATACCACAAATATGAATAATGTCAATAATAAAAACAATAAAATATCTTTTACTTTTTTGCTCATAAATATGAAAATAACATAAAAAAATGCTAGTGTCAATTATTGACGGAAATAGCCACTGCATGATATATTTATACCAAAATTTGACAAAAGGAAAAAGCAAAGGAGAACGTTATGGACAACAATTTTAACAATCCAAATCAGGGATACCCAAATCAGGGATATCCAAACCAGGGATACCCAATGAACAATTTGTACATGAAGACAGAAGTATTCTTACAGTAATCCTTCTTTCCATTGTAACATGTGGAATTTATCAGATTTTCTTCTGGTCTAAGGTAGGAGATGACATTAACATCATTGCATCCAGAAGAGATGGACAGAAGACAATGCACTATTGCCTTATGTCATTTGTTTTAGCACCAATTACATGTGGTATTTATTCATTTGTATGGTGGCACAAGCTCAGCAACCGTATCGGTGAGGAAGCTCGTTCCCGTGGAATTCAGACAGGCTTTGATGCTGGTACATTCTGGCTTTGGGCTATTCTTGGTTCTTTCTTATGTGGAATTGGACCATTTATTTACATGCATAAGTTATGTACAACAATGAACTATATCAGCGCTGATTATAATCAGAGAGGATTCTAAAACTACATAAGAATATGAAGAGGCTTCCAGAATATTCTGGAAGCTTTTTATATATTAAAATATCCATTCTAGGTTATCTATTTTAGATTATTATGACGACTAGCGGGATGATTTCCTACGGCAAATATTATATAGTAGAAGCAGAAGCAATTATGTAATGGAAGACAATATTCGCTTATTGAAGGAGGCAGGCTTTAGAAAAGTTCATGTATTCTGGTGCAGTTATATGCAGATGGGAATATACGGTGTAAAATAATTTTTTGCAGTGTATCCTGTTAATATGAAGCAAATCATATGTTATAATTTGAATAATAAAGTAGTTGGTTTAGACCTGCATATAACTAGAAAATAGGGAGAGAAAACTAAGGGATAATGTTAGCTAATTTCATTACAGGATACCGTATTATCCTAAGTTTGATAATGGTGTTTGTACCTTCTTTTTCTAAGGCGTTCTATCTTGTATATCTATCGGCTGGATTTACAGATATGATAGATGGAACTGTTGCCAGAAGATTAGGGACAGCCAGTGAGTTTGGCGCAAAACTTGATACAGTTGCAGATATGTTTTTTGTGGCAGCAGCGGCATACAAAGTCCTGCCCTTCCTTGAGTTTTCCAGAGGAATCTGGTGTTGGATTTTATTAATATCTGTGATTAAGATAATTAATATTATTGGGGGATATGTGCTACATAGAAGAATGGTTTCAGTACATTCTATTGCCAACAAAGTAACAGGATTTATGCTTTTTGCTTTACCACTTACATTAGAAGTGGTTGATATATATTACAGCTCTATTGCAGTGTGTGTAATTGCCACCCTTGCTGCAGTTGATGAATCTAGAGCAGTTTTCTATAGGATATGATAGTCCTGCCGAAAGGCTTGATTATATAATGCAGAGATAAAAACGCAATGTGCATTTTATAATGTGCTAGAGCTGGTAGGTAGCCCAGCCGTCCTATACTGGCAATGGTGTCTGGCCATGCTTTTATAGGGTAAGTAACCTGCCCCTCCGGGTTGTCCATTCTTTGCTTAATTCATTTTAAGGAGGGATACTATGGACAGGACAAGTGGGCAGTTGACAGTATTTTTTCAGGATCCATTTTGGGTAGGCGTGTTTGAGCGAATCGAAAATGGCAAGCTGTCTGTAGCGAAGGTAACCTTTGGGGCAGAACCCAAGGACTATGAGATACAGGAGTATATTCAGAAATGCTATAATAGCCTTAAGTACAGTCCGGCTGTTGAGACTCTTGTTAAAAAGGAGCAAAAGAAAAATCCCAAGAGGATGCAGCGTGAGGCGAAAAAGCAGATGCAGGAAAAGGGCATCGGAACAAAATCGCAACAGGCACTTAAGCTACAACAGGAGCAAAACAAGCTGGAGCGCAAGCAAAAAAACCGCGAAAAAAAGGAAGCGGAGGAGGCGCGAAGGTTTGAACTGAAGCAGCAGAAGAAGAGAGAAAAGCATAAGGGGCACTAGTGCCTCTTATGCTTTTGGCTCATAATTCTCTAGTTTAGAGAGAGATTCTACAACTCGTGGATTGTTACTTCTTAGCCAATGCAATATGCTTTGTGCAAGGGGTGATATAAATGAGATTAAACAAAGCATGTGTAACTGGTTTTATTTTTTGTTTTGCAGCTATAGTATTCGGAATATCTACTAATGGTGGAATCCAGACAACCTTGAATTTTATCCATGTTCCTTCACTGATTGTAACCATGGGAGGAACAATATTTGCAGTTATGATTACATCGGATTCCTTTGAGGATTTTATTCTCGGCTTGAAGGGATTAGGATATGCATTTTACCAAAATGGCACAAACAGGCTGCAGATAATAGAGCTGATTTACGAATTTTCCGAGGTGGCCCGCAGGGAAGGCTTATTGTCTCTGGAGGAGAAGGCTGTACATATATCAGATGAATTTCTGAAAAAAGGAATAGGTCTGGTGGTGGACGGTACGGATCCTGAACTGACCAAGGACATTTTGGAGACGGAAATGAACCATAAATATGAGAATGCCAAAAAGCAGATCCAGTTTTGGGAGGATATGGGGGCATATGCTCCTGCCTGGGGAATGGTGGGTACATTGCTTGGTCTTATTAACATGATGAAGGATATGGGGGATAACCCTTCAGGAATAGGAGCAGGAATGTCATTGGCATTGATTACAACTCTGTACGGCTCAGTTATTGCAAACTGGATTTGTATTCCTATAGCAAGAAGACTGTATAGAAAAAGTGCTACAGAGTATTTAATCAGCGAGATTATTATAGAGGGTGTCCTGTCAATACAGGCAGGAGATAACACCAGAATAATCAAGGAGAAGATTAAGGCGTTAACAGAAAATGAAGTGACGTTGGAGAGGGAGATAATAAGTGAAGGTTAATAGTATTGGTGAGTTTATTCAGATATTAAGAAAGGAAAAGGGCTTAACCCAAAAGGAACTGGCAGAAATAATAGGTCTCAGTGATAAGACAATCTCAAAATGGGAGAATGGAAACAGTCTGCCGGATACTTCCATGCTCCTGCCCTTGTGTAAGGTTTTTGGGATTACTGTCAATGAACTCTTGTCCTGCGAGAAAATTGCTCCAGAGGATTATCCTGTGAAGGCAGAGAAGACCATTATTACATTGTTTGACCAGAACCAGACTGACAGGAAAGGCAATAAGATTGCAGTAGCAGTTGGGATAATTCTGCTTTTCATTTCTTTTTTGTTTATGTTTACTAATACCAGCAGTGGATATAAAGGAATAGGACTGTATTCACTGGTCTTTATTGACGCACCTAGTTTAATCCTATTGGTGTTCATAACAGCAGGAATAATATTGGTAACAGGAATCAGGGGCAAACAGAAGGTATTAGAGCTAATAAGCAGGATAATTATTCCTATTGGAGTCCTAATCGCCCTGGTGGCTACAATTATTATACTTACACGAACGGATGATTGGGAAACCATAGGTAACAATATGCATGTTATGCTTTTATCCCTAGTGTATTCTTTATTAATAAAAATAGTAGTTGATGTAATTCTTGCCAAAATGAATAGAAAACAGACTAACTGATTTCTCCTGAAAGTTCAAAGCCCTTTTTGGCTGCGAATACAGCTATAAACTCGTTGATAATGGCTGCGGCTGCGATAGTGCCCTGGACAAGCTGAACTAATTGAGATTGTGAGGACAGTGTTGCGCAAATGATTCCTGTAAACACCAGAGATACTCCCGAGTGAGGAAGCAGAGTCAGTCCAAGATATTTGCATACAGTGCCTGGCATGTGTGTGAGCCTGGCGCCAGCTCTTGCCCCAAAGTATTTTCCAAAAGCACGGGAGCCCATGTAGATAAAAGAATATAAACCAGCTCCCAGAATAAGATGATAGTCCAGGGGAGCACCTAAATCGACAATTGCAGCCAGTAGAGAGATCCCAAGTATTGGTGCAAAATATTTGTTGATATTATTCAGCTGCTGCACTGTCACCATATTGGAAAAAACTGCAGAAAAGGCTACCCCCATCAGCATATAATTGAGTGCCATGCTGGTAAAAACATAGTTGTTAATTACCCAGCCAGTTAACATTGTAGCTGTAATGCCCACAAGCAGTACAGCCAGTGTGGCCCATTTAGTCTTACATTTTCTTAAAACAAGTCCAGTTGGCAATCCAACAATTACTCCAATTATTATTGGTAGAAAAATCATGACTGGAATCATGTACAGAGGAATTGCTCCTTGGGAAGAAATACGGGCAACAAGAGAGTTTACTGTGAAAAATACAGCTATTCCAACAATATCGTCAAGTATTGTCATTGGAAGAAGGGTGTCAGTGACAGGCCCACTGGCATGAAATTCATTGACGATGGATAGAGCTGGTGCAGGAGCTGTTGCCAGTGCAATTCCACCAAAAACAAAGGCAAGGTAAACTGGTATGTGGGCGCAGTAGAACAGTATACCAAAAATCAGAGAAACAATGGCAAAGGTTCCCAGTGACTGTGTAAGAGTTGTAATAAGCAGAGCTTTCCCGGAGTTTTTGAGTTTGGACCAGATAAGCTCAGAGCCCAGCATTACACCGAAAGCACACTGCATCCATGTAAGGATAGTTTTATACCAGCTGGCCTCCAATACATTGGGAGAAATTAATCCTAGGGCGTGAGGTCCCAGAGCCATACCTACAATAAGCCATCCCAGTATGGATGGCATTTTAATTTTAGTCATAAGCTTGCCAGCAACAAAAGCAATTGCCAAAGTGGCAAGCCAGCTCATAATATTATTTATCATTATTACATTCCTCGCAATTTAAAATTCTTCTTTTGCTATGCCATATAGCATGTAGTCTAACAGCTTAGAAACAGTTTTTTCATGTAATTCAACCTTTTGCCCCATGTCTGTATTTTGAAAAGTCGGATTACTGAAATATCCGTTTAACATTGTTTGCATCAGGTGAAAGTATGAAGTAGCTTCTTCCTTACTGATTCCCTTCCGAAGTATAAGTCCTTCCAGGGTATCGCTGTATATTTTCTCATTCAAGTCATTGAATTTTTTCAATGCCTTACTTATTTCCTCTGATAAGTGAGATGGTGTGGATAGCAGCGCATCAAATAAAATCCTGGCTTCCTTTGGATTTTCACTGAAGAAATCCATACGGGCTTTAAGATAGCTTTCCATATTGCAAGCTTTAGGGTTCAGGAAATCAAGAAGCTTTGAACAGCTGTGATTAAGACAAGCCAGATAAAGATCATCCTTTCCTTGGAAATTATGATATATTAGGCCCTTATTTATTCCTGTCTTACAAATATTGTTAACAGTGCCGCCAGAATAACCATTTTCTCCAAACTCAATTATTGCGGCTTCCATTATTTTGGAAATGGTAAGTTGGGTACGTTCACTTTTTTTCATAGAAATAGATATCCTTCATTTATTGACTAAGTGGTCAATAATGATATTATCATGAGTCAGAGTCTTAGTCAACTATACATGAAAATAAGACATTAATAGAGCTGAAAACAAAAAAGAAGGAAGCTTTTGGGCTTCCTCCTTATGTTTCTGTTATAGCACAAAATGGCAAAAAATTCTAGTCTGTTTCTTCATCATATCCAGTGATATAATCACAAATCACACAAAGACATATTTAAGAAGGGGGAGAAGATTGTGGACAAGAACTGGATTAGTATGCTGCAGGATCAAAATCAATTGGAAAAGGTGGTGGAGACCAACAAGTATACAGAAAAGTTTGGACTATCACTCACTCAAGAGCAGGCTCAGCTGATTCTGGAGGGAAGAAAAAACGAATTGAAGGAGCAAAGGCGAGTAGAATTCGGAGAGGGAATTACATCTAAAATCATTTTTGAGTTTTGTGATTCCGACTTTATTGACCAGAACAATTATGTTAGTACAATTACTCGTTTGCAGGAGATTTTCTATCTGTACAAAAATGAGATGAATGATGAAATCACAGATGAAGAGCTGCTTCATCTTATGAGAGAGCAGTTTGACAAGCTTTGCTTTGGAGATTTGGACTACCTGGAGACTACCTGTCTTGCTAATTTTGCCAAAGCTATACGAGCTGGATATGAGGGCTATAAATGCCCGGAGGGTTATGGAGAGTATATTAAGCTGGAGCTTCACGAGTCGTGGAATTATGAAGCCTATTATGAAAGCCTGAAGAGTCTTGATTGGGGGAATGGGGAATGACTTACAAGATGGAAGAACTGGTGCCTATCGTAGCAATTCTGGCAAAGGAGTACACAGCAGGGGAGAGTACCTCCATTACATACGAAAAAGCCCAGCAACTCATGGGGGCTGTAATATACTGCATAAACGAAAGGGAGAGAGGACAGGAGTTTTCCCTCATGGAGGCAAAAGAGCAGTCAGCAAAAGAGGCTTATAATATAGGACTGAGGCTGGTGGAGAACAAGATAAAAGAAAGTCTGGACCTTTATAATGAACTCATGAAAGAATTCTGCTGCTATGAAAATGAATGCTTGAATGATACGGTGGTAAAAGGAATGGCGGAATTTTTTAAGTGGTATGATTGTAAATACCAGCCCCAGGATACAATACTTACTTTGGACTATCCCATTCTTAAGAACCTTCAGAGCAAGCAGGGGATAGACAGAATATATGATTATCTTCAATGCATAGAGCTGGAGCAGAAGTTTCTTAAGCAATTTCCAAGGGAATATGTGGTGGAGGTGCTGGAGGAATACAGCAGTGACTACAGATTTATGATAGAAAACCTCTGTGAGATAATGCTCCTTAATATGGTAAAGCACCTACTGGTGGGAAAAGGAATAAATGACCTCTCATTTGCTACGGCTGATAATTACAAAATGCAGAAAATACTTCAGCAGGAGCAGCTGGGCAGCCTAAAGGAAAAGCTTAAAGGGGCTGTAGGCGTAATTGTTGACAGATACTTTGAAAAAGATGATAGACTGATGGAATACTTAAGTTATGCAATAGATGAAATTGCAGTTCGCCTAAAGGCCACACTTGTGATACAATGAAAATATCTTTGAAAGAAGAATTTGATTACAATATTATTCAAATGCAGAAAGCTTCCTGTATACTTTAAATAAGCCAAGAGATTGACATGAAAAAATACCTCAAGTAAATTTAGATTATTACTGACCTGGCGAGTTGGTAAAAATCTAAAGAATACAAGAGGTATCTAACAT
>JAXJPW010000077.1:0-12311 GCA_036311465.1 Agathobacter sp. | reverse complement strand
TGTCTTGTAACAGCTCTTTCAGAGTTAAACGAGCCTAGATACATGACTCCAGGTGGTATGCAGAAGCTTCCAAAAGAAGCTGGACGTCAGGCAGAGATTATCGAGTTCAATCCAGAACTTAAGGAGAACAACAAATATGTTGAGATCCAGGAGATCGTTAAGGCAGTTGGCAATGTTGAGAACATCATGGACGCTAAGGTATTAGTATCTGGTGGACGTGGAGTTGGAAGTGCAGAAGACTTCGAGATGCTCAAAGAGTTAGCAACATGCTTCAAGGGTGGAATGGTTTCTTGTTCAAGAGCTGTTGTTGAGAACGGCTGGTTACCTGTAGATTATCAGGTAGGACAGACAGGAAAGACAGTTCGTCCATCAATCTACTTTGCAATTGGTATTTCTGGAGCAATTCAGCACGTTGCAGGTATGGAAGAGTCTGATCTTATTATCGCTATCAACAAGGATGAGGATGCTCCAATCTTTGATGTAGCTGATTACGGACTTGTTGGAGATCTCAAGAAGATTGTTCCAATGCTTACAGCAGCATTAAAAGAGGCTCAGTAATCTGAAGCATTTTAATCTGATATAGTTAAATTCAAGGCTGTCACAGTATTGTGGCAGCCTTTTTTTGGTGATATACTCTAATAAAGTAACTGAGTTGAAAGGAAGAACAATAATGCTAAGTGGAAAATGTGTTGTATTAGGTGTAACAGGAAGTATTGCGGCATACAAGATTGCCAATCTTGCCAGCGCATTAAAGAAATTGAATGCTGACGTTAATGTAATAATGACAAGAAATGCAACAAATTTTATTAATCCAATTACATTTGAAACATTGACAGGAAATAAGTGTCTTGTAGATACTTTTGATAGAAATTTTGAGTATAACGTAGAACATGTATCCCTTGCCAAAAGGGCAGACATTTTTATGGTGGCTCCTGCATCAGCCAACGTTATCGGCAAGATTGCAGGAGGGATAGCTGACGATATGCTGACTACTACTATTATGGCTGCAAAATGTCCAAAGCTTATTTCACCGGCAATGAACACAAATATGTATGAAAATCCTATTGTTCAAGACAATATTAAGAAGCTTGAACACTATGGATATGAGATAATCGATCCTGCTAATGGATACCTTGCCTGCGGAGATACAGGTGCTGGAAAGATGCCGGAGCCAGATACGCTTCTTGCATATATACTTAGAACTATCTCCCATGAGAAGGATATGGCAGGCAAAAGGGTACTTGTTACAGCTGGTCCAACACAGGAGGCAATAGATCCGGTAAGATATATAACAAACCATTCAACAGGAAAAATGGGATATGCAATTGCAAAGAACTGTATGATGAGAGGAGCTAAGGTTACACTGGTAACTGGAAAGGTGGCTATAGAGCCTCCAATGTTTGTTGATGTAATTCCTGTTGTTTCCGCAGCAGACATGGCAGAAGCTGTCAAAAAGGCAGCCCGGGAACAGGATATTATTATTAAAACAGCAGCGGTAGCAGACTACAGACCGGCAAATCCGGCAGATGAAAAGATTAAGAAAAAAGATGGAGATTCAAGTATTCAGTTAGAGAGAACAGAAGACATTCTCTCATATCTTGGAGCGCACAAAAGAGAAGGGCAGTTTATCTGTGGATTTTCAATGGAGACAGAGAATATGCTAGAGAATTCCAGAGCAAAGCTGGTTAAGAAGAATGTTGATATGATTATTGCCAACAATCTAAAGGTATCAGGTGCCGGATTTGGAACCGACACCAATATTGTTACAATCATAACAGCAGATGACAATAAAGAACTGGAATTAATGTCAAAGGATGACGTGGCAGAATTTATTGTTACAGAAATAAGAAACAGACTTTAGACAATACCGGTTAGCTGGCAGAATTTCCTGATTCTGTCAGCATTATATAGTAATTAACAAAAGTCATATTCCTGTATGGCTCAACGTATATTGCCCCAATTCCGATTGAGAGAATTTCAAGAACGGTTAATCCGATAAAGCTTAGATACAGATAGAAAATCTCTCCTCTGTGTCCCCTCAGCAGTTTGCGGGATTCCCTGAAACACTGATAGAATTTTAATTCATTTCTCTCGAGAAGAAGAAAAGGAACCATCCCATAGAATAGATGATATAAAGTAAATAGAAATACAGAAACTAAGGCCAATCCTATAAGAGATAAAATTGTAATGGGATTGCCATAGTCTTTAAGGCAAATAAAACCAATAAGAAATGGCGAAGCCGTAACAAGGTATGAAAGTAATATCATAATGTATCCGAAAATAAAATGGTCCGATCTGTTTCTAAAACAATAGTAAATCTGCTTTGTTGAAACTTCCTGTTTTCTAGCCAGTCCAAAAAAGATAGTGATGTATCCTAAATGAAGTAGGCCTGAAACAATCTGAATAAGTACTTCAGAAATAATAAATATAGCCATCTGAGATACGTTGGCGTTTGGGCTATTTAACGAAGAAAATGGGAGTTCAATCAAAAGTGGTAAAAGAACAACCACAATTAATGCTCCCATTAAATTTCCATATCTTCCCATAAGATTAATACGGGAAAGTCTTTTCAATTCTTTGCATGATTTCATTATGCTAAACTCCCTTACATAATAAAGTCCATGTTAGCTCCTCTGTAATCGGTTGAGTCTGCGGACTTTTTATTTTGCTGATAAGGATTGGATTCGTTGTAGTACCTGATCTGGGTAGTAGTAGTTCCGCCAGACACATAGGTACGTCCGCATTCAGGGCATACACTGGTATGTATACTTACAGATGCAGTAACCACCTTTCCATTATTCTGTTCTGCCTTGCTATAAGCGTTGGCAACATGTTCACCTTCATGTGAACGTACAGCAGCACTGGCTGCATTTGGAGAAACCCGGGTGGCACTTTTGAAAGAAACATTGCTTTCATTTGAACCATCCTGATATGACCTGTTCTTACAAGTCTCACATTCCTCAGAGGAAGACTGTTCGTCAGCCTTTTCCTCGTTTTTTTTCTTATTATTTGTGTTATCTATATTCTCGTTTTCTGTTCGTGTTTTTCCATAATCTACATTACTTGGATAAAATGAATAACCATATCCACTAACTGGTCCTACCTGCATATGTGCCTCCTTTCTGTGACTAAAGTATCAGTTCTAAAAGAATTATAGCACGTTTGCAAAAATAAGACAAACCCTTTATACTATCCGAGGGTGATTATTATGAAAACAGATAAAAAATTAGATGACACAATGTATATCATTGGCTGGGTGGGTATTGGAATAATAACAATACTCGCAATAATAATAGGAATAAATGGAGTTGAAATATTAAGCAAAATGCCACCTTGTATGATTAACAGAGTGACTGGGCTTTATTGTCCAGGCTGCGGTGGAACAAGAGCAACCTTTGCTTTTTTAAGAGGGGATATAATTAAATCCTTCATGTTTCATCCAGTAGTTCCCATTGTGGCAATTCCGGCAATATGGTTTATGATATCCCAAACCATAGAGAGGATAAGCCGTGGAAAAATAAGAATAGGAATGAGATATAGAATTGTCTATACCTGGATAATCCTTGCAGTTATTGTTATTAATCTCATTGTTAAAAATGCATTTCTAATATTCGGACATATAGCGTTGCTGGGTTGACAGCAACGCTATTAATATACCCTGAAAAGTTTCTGGTTTATTGTATCGTTAAGAAACTGGAAAGTCTCTGAAAAACTCATATTTTGCATATTTTCAAATGCTTTAAGCATATTATCCCAGCCATCAAATAAATAGCAACACATTGCCAAAGTCATGGTGACCATTAACAATATCATAATTAAAACGCCAAGACTTATATAGAAAGCAACAGTTCCTTTTATCCCCATTTTAAGTTCACCACCACGGGATAAGGTTGCAAGTATCATAGCCAAAGCACTGCAAATTATTGCTGGAGTTATCCATGCACAGGACATAAGTGCAAAAACTGAAAGGCTTAATGCAACAGTCTCCATTAAAGGTGAACGTCTGTCTGTAGGGGGTGTATAATTTTGATAGTTTTGATAATCCATTAGGATATAGCCTCCTTCTTGAATTTATTGTATCACTTCATATATAATAGTAAAAGGAAAAAAATTTTAGTGAGGTATTAAATGGATATAATTGCAACAATTGCGGAAGAACTTCAAATTAAGAAAACACAGGCAGAAGCAGCGGTAAAACTAATTGACGAGGGAAATACAATCCCTTTTATTGCCCGATATCGTAAAGAGGTAACAGGAGCACTTAATGATGAAGTACTTCGTAATCTTTTTGATAGATTGAATTATCTTCGTAATCTTGAGGATAAGAAGCAGACAGTATTAGCCAGCATAGAGGAACAGGGAAAGCTTACAGAGGAATTAAAAGCGCAGATTCTTGCGGCAGAGACACAGGTAGCAGTGGACGATCTCTATCGCCCATACAGACCAAAGAGAAGAACAAGAGCAACAATTGCCAAGGAAAAGGGCTTAGAGCCATTGGCAGAGCTTATTATGGCTCAGGAATTTTCCGGCTCCCTTGCAGAGGAAGCTTCCAGATACATAAGTGAAGAGAAAGAGGTGGCAAGTGCTGAAGAAGCAATAGCAGGAGCCAAGGATATTTTGGCGGAGATGATTTCTGATGAGGCAGACTACAGAACCAGAATTCGTGAACTTACCATGAAAAAGGGTATGCTTGTTACTAATGCAAAGGATGCAGAGGCAGAATCAGTATACGAGATGTACTATGAGTACAGCGAGGCTCTGGAGAAGGTTGCAGGTCATAGAACCTTAGCAATAAATCGTGGAGAGAAGGAAAAGATTCTTACAGTTAAGATAGAGGCACCTGTAGAGGATATACTTTCATATTTAGAGAGACAGGTTATTACTTCAGCTGGAACAGAATGCGGCGAAGCCCTCAAGGAAGTAGTTGCAGATGCATATGAGAGACTTATTGCACCATCTATAGAGAGGGAGATAAGAAGTAATCTCTCTGAAGTGGCAGAGGACGGAGCTATTAAGGTGTTTGGAAAGAATCTTGAGCAGCTTCTTATGGCACCACCAATTGCCGGACAGGTTGTACTTGGATGGGATCCTGCTTTTAGAACAGGATGTAAGCTTGCCATAGTAGACCCAACTGGAAAAGTCTTGGATACAACAGTAATTTATCCAACAGCACCACAGAATAAAGTAGAAGAGGCGAAGGCAGTACTTAAAAAGCTGATTTCAAAGTACAATGTAACACTTATTTCTCTTGGAAACGGTACAGCATCAAGAGAATCAGAGCAGGTTATTGTTGAGCTTCTTAAGGAGATACCGGTTACAGTTCAGTATATTATTGTTAATGAGGCTGGTGCTTCAGTATATTCAGCAAGTAAGCTGGCAACAGAGGAGTTTCCAAATTTTGATGTTGGACAAAGAAGTGCTACATCAATGGCACGTAGACTTCAGGATCCACTGGCAGAGCTTGTTAAAATTGACCCAAAATCAATTGGTGTGGGACAGTATCAGCATGATATGAATCAGAAGAAACTGGGAGATGCTCTTGGTGGAGTTGTTGAGGACTGTGTAAATAAGGTAGGAGTAGATCTTAATACAGCATCAGTGTCGCTTCTTGAATATATTTCAGGAGTGTCAAAGGCGATAGCTAAGAATATAGTTCTTTACAGAGAGGAAAACGGAGAATTTACATCCCGTTCACAGCTTTTGAAGGTGGCAAAGCTGGGACCTAAAGCATATGAGCAGTGTGCTGGATTTATGAGGATTTCAGGTGGAAAGAATCCATTGGATGCAACAGGAGTACACCCAGAGTCATATGATGCAACAAAGAAGCTCCTTGAAAAGTTAGGATATACCCTTGAAGATGTTTCCAACAGAAATGTTGTGGGAATTTCCAAGAAGGTGACAGACTACAAGGCATTAGCAGAGGAACTTCAGGTGGGAGAGCTTACACTTATTGATATCGTAAAGGAGCTTGAAAAACCTGCCCGTGATCCAAGAGAGGACATGCCAAAGCCTATTCTCAGAAGTGATGTCCTTGAGATGAAGGACCTTACACCTGGAATGGTGCTTAAAGGAACAGTAAGAAATGTAATTGACTTTGGTGTTTTTGTGGATATAGGAGTTCATCAGGATGGACTGGTTCACATTTCGGAGATTTGTGACCGATATATTTCACATCCCCTTGAAGCAGTAAGTGTAGGAGATATTGTTGATGTACAGGTTATGACTGTAGATATTAAGAAGCAGCGAATCCAGCTTACAATGAAAATCGGTGGAAGTGAGAAGTCGGAGAAGGCTAAGAAAGATAAGCCAAAGAATGACAGACCAAAGAATGACAGACCAAAGAATGACAGACCAAAGAAAGATTCTGCGAATCAGAAACGGAACAATGCAAAGAAACCATTTAAGAAGGGAAATAACTTTTTCGACGGAATTGTTATTAAGTAATAAGGGAAAATATCGTGAAGGTTGAATTTGAAACAAAAATAACAGAACAGGATTTATATAAGTTTAATATTTATCAGACATATACTCACAGTCAGGGTATAGTATCAATAGTACTTGGAATTCTATGCTGGATAATGGCAGCAACCAGCTTTTCAGGCGGAGAGACACTTTATGGCTTTTTATATATCGCCTGCGGTTTTATGTTTATCATTTATATGCCGGTATCTCTTAAGATGAGAGTTAAGAAGACTTATTCAACAAGTGATACATTTTCGCAGCCACTTCATTTTGAGGCAAGTGAATCCTCGATAGTGATTAAGCAGGGCCAGGAAAGTGGAGAACTGCTTTGGGAGCAGATTTACAGGGTTGTATCCAATGATAAGAGAATTCTTGTCTTTACAGGAAGAATGAATGCGTATATTATTCCTAGAGAGCAGATTGGCGATAAATATGAACCATTTATTGAGCTTGCGAAGAAAAAGCTGGAGCATTATCGTCTTAAGATTAAGTAGGTAGGAAACAAAATGGGACAAACAGAACGTATAGAAGTAATAGAGAGCTTCAGCGCTGAAGATACATTGGAGCTTGGAAGAAAACTGGGAAGACAGGCATTGCCTGGTCAGGTGTATACTTTAGTAGGTGATCTTGGAGTTGGTAAAACGGTATTGACACAGGGCATTGCTGAAGGCCTGGACATAGAAGAATCAATATGCAGTCCGACCTTTACAATAGTTCAGGTTTATGAGGAAGGACGTATGCCTTTTTATCATTTTGACGTATATCGTATTGGCGATATAGAAGAAATGGACGAAATAGGTTATGAAGACTATTTTTACGGAGAAGGGCTTACAATGATTGAGTGGGCCAACCTGATAGAAGAGATTCTTCCGGAAAAGAGGATGGATATCACAATAGAAAAGGATCTGGAAAAAGGATTCGATTACAGAAAGATTACCATTACAGAAAAAATATAATAAAAGAGGTTGTTTAATGAAAATACTTGCATTGGACAGCTCCGGCCTTGTTGCCAGTGTTGCTGTTGTAGAAAATGATAACTTGCTTGGTGAATACACCATGAATTATAAGAAGACCCATTCACAGACTTTGTTGCCAATGCTTGATCAGGTAGCAGGTATGATGGAGCTTGATTTAAATACAATCGATGTGATTGCTGTTTCGGCAGGTCCGGGTTCATTTACCGGATTAAGAATTGGCTCAGCAACTGCCAAGGGATTAGCCCTTGCTCTTGATAAGCAGATTGTTTCAGTTCCAACGGTGGATGCCATGGCCTTTAATCTCTGGGGAACATCAGAACAGATATGTCCCCTGATGGATGCAAGACGAAATCAGACATATACAGGTCTGTATGAATTTGAGGGAGACGAGTTTAAGACAATTCTTCCTCAATGTGTAGTGATGATAGATGAGATAATTGCCCGAATAAATGAGTCGGGACGTAAAACAATTTTCCTTGGAGACGGGATAGAGGTATTCAGGGAATATATCACAGAGCATATTACTGTACCATATTCCTTTGCACCTGCAATGAGCAATAAGCAAAGAGCTGCCAGTGTTGCAGTTTTAGGAGGCAGATTGTACGGAGAAGGAAAGGCTGAGGCGGCAGCAGATCATAAGCCAGATTATCTTCGTCTTTCCCAGGCCGAGAGAGAACGTCAGGAAAAGGAACGAGATTTTAAAGTATGCTAATAAGAAGAATGGCAGAAGAGGACACTGCAAAAGTTGCACAGATAGAAAAGGAATGCTTTTCTCAGCCCTGGAGTCAGCAGGGCTTCATTGAAGCATTAAAGGGCACCGATAATATTCTGGTTGTTGCAGAGGAAAATGGAGAAATCTATGGATATGTCTGCATGTATGTTTCCTTTGAAGAAGGTGAGATTACAAATGTTGCAGTGTCAGAACAGTATAGAAATAAGGGTGTGGGACGACTACTTATGCAGGGCATCGAAAGAGAGGCCAAGGCAAATGGAGTAGAGCGAATAGTATTGGAAGTAAGAGTTTCCAATAATTCGGCCATATCACTATATAAATCAATGAATTACAGGGAGCTTGGAATAAGAAAGAATTTCTATGAGCAACCTGTTGAGGACGCCTGCATAATGGAATGCATTATACAGGAGGGAAAGTAGGGAAAATGTTAGATGTATGTTTGCTGGGAACAGCAGGAATGATGCCACTTCCAAGAAGGTGGCTTACAGCGTTGATGCTTAGATATAATGGCAGCAGTATTCTTATTGATTGTGGTGAGGGAACCCAGATAGCAATCAAGGAAGCAGAGCTGACCTTTAAACCCATAGATATTCTTTGTATTACGCATTTTCATGCAGATCATGTCAGTGGCCTGCCGGGACTTTTGCTTACCATGGGTAATGCAGACAGAACAGAACCGCTTACAATCATAGGACCAAAAGGGTTGAATAAAGTTGTAGGGGCTATGAGAACTATAGCACCAGAGCTGCCTTTTGAGATAAACTGCATTGAGATGAGTGAAGCGGATGAGCATTTTGAGATAAATGGCTACAATATTCATGCTTTCAGAGTAAAGCATAATGTGGTTTGCTATGGATATTCTGTAGAGATTAAGAGAAATGGCCGTTTCTCAGTTGAAAGAGCAAAGGAGCAGGGAATTCCAATGAAGCTGTGGAATCCGCTTCAAAAGGGCAATGTGGTGGAGCAGGATGGTGTTATGTATACTCCTGACATGGTTTTAGGACCGCCAAGAAAAGGCCTGAAGGTTACATATTGTACAGACAGTCGCCCTGTAGAAAGTATTGTGGAGGCCGCGGAAGAATCCGATTTGTTTATATGTGAGGGGATGTATGCAGAGAAGGAGAAGCTTGTCAAAGCCAAACAGTATAAGCACATGACCTTTTATGAAGCGGCTGAAATGGCCAAAAGAGCTGAGGTTAAAGAAATGTGGCTGACACATTTTTCTCCATCGTTAGTTCGAGCAGAGGAATATATGCCGGCTGTCAGGGATATTTTCCCTAATTCGTATTTGGGTAAGGATGGTAAAAGTGTAGAATTAGTATTTCAGGAGGATTAACATGAAGAAGGTATTTATTGTAATTATTGCAATTGCATGCGTGGGTCTCGTATGTGGAGGTTTTTATCTGGCGAATCAAAGAAACGTTGCGTCTCGTGAAAACGGGGGAGAGGTTTCAGAAGTCCAGAAGCTGGTACTTAAGGAGATAGAGAAATCTTATCCTAGTACTCCAAGAGAGGTTGTAAAGCTCTATAACAGAATAGTGAAGTGTTATTATGCAGGAGAATGTACAGATGAAGAATTAGATAAGCTGGTATCCCAGACATTACTTCTTTTTGATGATGAGTTAAAGAAGGCTAATCCAAAGGATGAGTATCTGAAATCAGTCAAGGAAGACATAGAGGAATACTCAAAGGAGAAGAAGACTATTACCAACACAACAGTCTGTGCCAGCAATGATGTACTCTACACTCAGGATAAGGGCGACAGTATCGCTTATGTAACAGCTTCATATTTTATACAGAAAAATAAGAATTTTGATAAAACTTTCCAAAAGTTTGTCCTCAGAAAGGATTCTGAAGGCAGATGGAAAATACTATGTTTTTATAAGATAGAAGGAGATTCATCCACAGATGGAAACTAAAATATTAGCAATTGAAAGTTCATGTGATGAGACTGCGGCAGCAGTTGTGGTAGATGGAAGGGATCTGAAATCCAATGTAATATCCTCTCAGATAGATCTTCATACTTTGTATGGAGGAGTAGTGCCGGAAATCGCTTCAAGAAAACACATTGAGAAAATCAACCAGGTAATAGAGCAGGCATTACAGGAGGCTCATATGACCCTGGATGATATAGATGCAATTGGAGTAACCTACGGTCCGGGACTGGTAGGAGCACTTCTGGTAGGCGTAGCAGAGGCAAAAGCAATAAGCTATGCCAAAAATATTCCATTGGTTGGAGTCCATCACATAGAAGGCCATATTAGTGCTAACTATATTGAGAATCCTGATCTGGAACCACCATTTCTTTGTCTTGTGGTTTCGGGAGGTCATACACATCTTGTAAAGGTTGTAGACTACGGCAAATATGAGATTCTTGGAAGAACAAGAGATGATGCAGCCGGTGAAGCCTTTGATAAAGTGGCAAGGGCAATAGGACTAGGATATCCAGGGGGACCTAAGATTGAAAAGGTATCCCATGAAGGAAATCCCGACGCAATAGATTTCCCAAGAGCAAAAGTGGCAGACGGGGTTTACGATTTTAGTTTTAGTGGTCTCAAATCAGCAGTATTAAACTATTTAAACGGCTGTAAGATGAAAGGGATAGAGATAGTGCAGGCAGACGTGGCTGCATCCTTTCAGAAGGCAGTAACAGATGTTCTTGTAGGTCATGCAGCGGATGCCATAGACGAATATGGCATGGATAAATTTGCCATTGCAGGAGGAGTAGCCTCAAATGCAACCATTAGAAAAGCAATGGAAGAAATGTGTAAGGAAAAGGGTGTAAAATTTTATCATCCATCTCCAGTATTATGTACAGACAATGCAGCAATGATAGGAGCGGCTGCCTACTATGATTTCAAAGCAGGCAAGAGGGCAGGTCTTGATCTGAATGCAGTCCCTAACCTTAAACTGGGAGAGAATGCATAAAAAGGGAGAGAATGCTTAAACATGAAAAGAAGCATAAATTGGGAGAATTGAAGATGAATAAGTATGCAGCCATAGTACTGTCAGCCGGAACCGGCAGCAGAATGAAAAGTGACATTCCCAAACAGTATATGGATTTAAAGGGCTTTCCGGTTATATATTATAGTCTGAAAGCATTTCAGGATAGTGATGTTTCTTCTATCGTACTGGTAACGGGAGCAGATGATGTAGAATACTGCAGAAAAGAGATAGTAGAGAAGTATAATCTTACTAAGGTAAAGACAATCGTTCCAGGTGGCAGTGAGAGATACTATTCAGTATATGAAGGTCTTAAAGCAATAGAAGATGCAACCCATGTAATGATTCATGACGGAGCCCGACCAATGCTGAATCTTCAGATAATAAAACGTATACAGGAAGAACTTAACCAAAACGATGCCTGCGTAGTAGGGATGCCGGTAAAGGACACTATCAAAATAGCTGATGAGCAGGGATACTGTAAGGCGACACCGGAACGCAGATACGTATGGCAGATACAGACACCACAGAGCTTTTCTTATGACCTGGTGAAAAATGCCTATGAGAAGCTTATATTATTAGAGGAACATGGAGAGGATATTCCTGCTGTAACTGATGATGCAATGGTGGTAGAATATGCTACCGGTGCACCCATAAAGTTCATAGAAGGTGATTACAAAAACATAAAGATTACAACACCGGAAGACATTCAAATTGCAGAGCTTTTTTTGAAGTAAAAAAAATGAAATTTATTTCAAATTATTGTTGACATATATAGTTTAAGATGATAGTATATATCTTGCGCGTGAGACAGCGCACAATACGAATCAGATGATTACATTTGAAGAGGTACGCAGAGGTATCGAAGTGGTCATAACGAGGCGGTCTTGAAAACCGTTTGTCCGCAAGGGCGCGTGGGTTCGAATCCCACCCTCTGCGCTTTCTTATGCTCGGAAATAAGCATGAGAAATGGTTCGAAAAAAAGCTCGAAAAAACATGAAAAAAGTTGTTGACAACGACTTGCGAACATGGTAATATAATCGAGCTGACAGCGAGAGCGGTCAACGAACACAACGAACATTGATAATTAAACAGTGAAAAACCTTGAAAGATTCTAATGAATAATTCAAGCAAATCGAAAAGATTTGACGAACGTTTAATCGAAAGATTAACCTTTAAAACAGTAGATTTGGTAC
>JAXJPW010000076.1:0-141337 GCA_036311465.1 Agathobacter sp. | reverse complement strand
TTAATTATATTCAGGTATATAAAGCTGTTTGGTTTTATTTAGCCTGTCCTAGCTTACTTAAGAAGTATATCCATAAGATAGGCGTATACATCATCGTTCTGATTTTTCCAGTTGTTGCATATAGCTTCGGCCTGTTCTCTGGTTTTGACAGATAGTGTAAGGTCAATCATTGTATTGTCATCAGACTTTACTCGGCAACGAACAGAGTAGCGCTGGTTAGTATCCTTGTAATAGTCAGCTAGAATAAAATTTTCCTGACGAAATTCCATCTGATTGTCTTCGAAAAATTTCTTAACATCTGATTCAATTCCTTCAGTGATTTTCTCCTTGAAAAAGCCTAAGGTCTCTTTTCCACCGGCAGTAAGAGTGTACTGGGTATTAGAGTGAGTAGACTCTGAACGAATAAGCTCTGCATCAACAAGGTCTCCAATAACCTCCTGAACACGGAAATAGTCGGTATATTCCTGCTCCAGGAAAAAGTTTGAAATCTGAGTGTTGGTCAGAGGGAATCCAGCCTTGTCCAGCATATACAAGATGGTAAGTTTATAAATAGTAAATGGTTCAGCCATAATTTTCCTCCTGGTTATAGAAGAACGCCTCTGGTAACTATTCCTGGAAAAGGCGTCCCTGAAAGGTATCCCGGTCTTTGAGTAGTTTATTTATTGTGTTGAGTACCCTTTTTTTGTCTGTACTCCATTTAGGAGCAATAAGAAGATTTCTTGGACCGTCGCCAGTAAGTCTGTGAATAACCATATCTGGTGGCAACAATTCCAAACAGTCCACTACAAATGAGCAGTATTCCTCCAGTGTAAAAATGTTAAAGGGTTCTCTTTCATATCTTTGAGCAAGTGATGTGCCCTTAAGTACATGTAAAAGCTGAAGCTTTATACCAAAGATTTGAAGAGAAGCAACATGTTTAACCGATTCTAACATCATTTCTTTTGTTTCACCTGGAAGTCCAAGAATAAGGTGAGCGATTACCCTGATGCCTAGCTGGGAAAATCTCTGGCAGGCACTGTTGAAATCCTCTACCCTGGTATGTGTGTTCATATCTGACAAAATATCATTATGGATTGTCTGTAAACCCAGTTCTATCCAAACTGGCTTGATTTGGTTAAGCTCATCTAAAAGCTCGTATATTTCTTCGCTGAGACAGTCACTTCTGGTGGCAATTGAGAGTGCAACCACGTCAGAAGAATTTATTGCTTCGTAGAAGATTTTCCTAAGATATGAAACAGGGGCATATGTGTTTGTATATGCCTGAAAATATGCAATATAACTATGACAGTCAGTCTTGGCACAAATACGTTCCCTGGCAAGAATTAACTGATCGGAAATAGAGTGGTGCGCTTCTGTTGCAAAGTCGCCTGAACCACCTGCACTGCAGAAGGCACACCCTTTGTCAGAGAGAGAACCATCACGATTGGGACAGGTCATTCCACCATTGATGGAAAGGCGATATACCTTTTCGTGAAAGGTCTCTCTACAATAGTCATTAAGTGAATAATAGCGTCTGGTCATTATTTGATGTGAGCCTTAACTGCTTCACTAACTACCTGGGCAACTCTTGGATCGAAAGCCTCAGGCATGATAAAGTCCTCTGAAAGCTGTTCGTCAGAAACAAGATTTGCAAGAGCTTTAGCAGCTGCAAGCTTCATATCTTCTGTAATCTGAGTTGCACGACCTTCCAGTGCACCCTTAAAGATTCCAGGGAAAGCGATAACATTATTAACCTGGTTAGGGAAATCGCTTCTTCCGGTTCCTACAACTTTTGCGCCAGCTGCTTTAGCAACATCCGGCATAATCTCAGGAACAGGGTTGGCCATTGCAAAAAGGATAGAATCCCTGTTCATTGAAGAAACCATCTCTGGAGTTACGATGTTAGGTGCTGAAACACCAACAAAGATATCTGCTCCAACTAACGCGTCTGCAAGGGTACCTGTAGCGTTGTCAAGGTTTGTAACCTCAGTCATTTTCTGCTGCATCCAGTTAAGGTTTGGATAATCCTTACCGATGATACCTTCGCGGTCACACATAGTAACATTTTTGAAACCATATGTGAGTAAAAGTTTTGTAATGGCGATTCCGGCAGAACCAGCACCATTAACTACAACCTTACATTCTTCTTTCTTCTTTCCAGTGAGGCGAAGACCGTTAATTATTCCTGCTAGAACAACGATGGCTGTTCCATGCTGATCATCGTGGAAAACAGGAATATCAAGAAGCTCCTTTAACTTTTCTTCGATTTCAAAACATCTTGGAGCAGATATATCCTCTAAGTTGATTCCACCAAAACCAGGTGCAATATTGACTACAGATTTGATAATTTCATCTGTGTCCTGTGTATCAAGACAGATAGGAACTGCGTTTACATTACCAAATTCCTTAAAGAGTACACATTTTCCTTCCATAACTGGCATTGCAGCATATGGTCCAATGTTTCCAAGACCGAGAACCGCACTACCGTCAGAAACTACGGCAACTGTATTTGATTTCCATGTATATGTGTAAGCTGCTTCCTTATCCTGGGCAATTACCTTACAAGGTTCAGCTACACCTGGTGTATAAGCGAGAGCCAAGTCGTCTCTGGAATTAACCTTAGACTTTGCAGTGGTCTCGAGCTTTCCATTCCACTCTTTGTGAAGTTGTAAAGATTTTTCGTTGATATCCATTGCAATTCTCCTATCTATTGTGATTATTTTGGTTATTATTTTATCTTGTTAGCTAATACATGATAACATTGTTATAAATACAAATCAAGAAAAAGGACTTCCTATTTATAAAAACATAGTGTATAATGATATTGCTAAATCGTAGGTCGGTTCAGACAAATAATCCCAATTATATTTGTTTATGAATAAGGAGATAGAATATATATGAGAGCAAAGTATGAAAGTCTTGCTGCAACTGTTCTTCGTGATCTTGCAAAAGCAAGAGGAATCAAAGGTACTTCTGCTATGAAGAAAAGTGAACTCGTTGAGATAATGCTTGCTACAGACGAGAAAGAAAAGCAGGAGGAACAGGCAAAGGCACCGGAGGTGGCTGCTGTAAAAGAGGATTTGTCAAGCCTCGACAGTGGAAATAATGTGACAGGAATTCTTGAGGTAATGCAGGATGGATTTGGATTTATCAGATCGGATAACTACATGCCGGGAGATAATGATATATATGTGTCACCTTCACAGATAAGAAGATTTAATCTTAAGACTGGAGATATTATTTCCGGTAATACAAGAATAAAGACGGAGAAGGAGAAATTCTCAGCGTTACTTTATGTAACAGCGGTTAATGGATATAATCCGGGAGAAGGACATAAGCGTCCTAATTTTGAGGATCTTACACCTATTTTCCCTAATGAACGTCTTAAGCTTGAGAGACCAGGTGCAAGTGTGGCAATGAGAGTAGTTGATCTCATTTCGCCAATAGGAAAGGGCCAGCGAGGTATGATTGTATCCCAGCCAAAGGCTGGTAAGACAACACTTCTTAAGGAAGTAGCCAAATCAATTCTTACAAATAATCCTGAGATGCATCTTATCATTCTTTTGATTGATGAGAGACCAGAGGAAGTAACAGATATTAAAGAAGCCATTAAGGGCGATAACGTAGAAGTAATATATTCAACATTTGACGAATTACCAGAACATCATAAGAGAGTATCAGAGATGGTTATTGAGCGTTCTAAGCGTTTGGTTGAGCATGGCAAGGACGTAACAATTCTTCTTGACAGTATAACAAGACTTGCCAGAGCATATAACCTTACGGTTCCGCCAAGTGGACGTACACTTTCAGGTGGACTTGATCCAGCAGCACTTCATATGCCAAAGAGATTTTTCGGTGCTGCCAGAAATATGAGAGAGGGCGGAAGTCTTACAATTCTTGCAACAGCCCTTGTTGATACAGGAAGCAAAATGGACGATGTAGTATTCGAAGAGTTTAAGGGTACAGGTAACATGGAGCTTGTACTTGACAGAAAATTATCAGAAAAGAGAATTTTTCCAGCAATCGATATAGTTAAATCTGGTACTCGTAGAGAGGATCTGTTATTAGAACAGGATGAGCTTGCAGCAGTAGAGAATATGCGAAGAGCTTTCAACGGTATGAGATCAGATGAGGCGGTTGAGAATGTCATCAATATGTTCTCTCATACCAAGAATAATGCTGAATTTGTGAATATGGTTAGAAAAAACAGAATTTTATAAAAATCTATTGCAATAGCGTATATCACATGCTATAATATGAAAGCTGTTTATCGGGATGATAACGGACGTAACGTGTCATTCTTGCAACAAGTATCATATGCGGATCGGGCATACGGGTATAAAGAATGAAGCTATTAATTAACGATAAGACATAGAACGAGGTGAAAATCATGAGAGAAGGAATCCATCCAGATTATTATCAGGCAACTGTAACTTGCAACTGTGGTAACACATTTGTTACAGGTTCAACAAAGCCAGAAATCCACGTAGAAATTTGTTCAAAGTGCCATCCATTCTATACTGGACAGCAGAAGGCAAACCAGGCTCGTGGACGTATTGAGCAGTTCAACAAGAAATATGGTATGAACTAGTTTCAAAGGTTGCTGATAAGGTTGAGGTTGCAAATGCCTCAACCTTTTTTGCGTAATATTTGAGATGAATTGGAGAATGTTATGAGATATTCGGGTGTAGGCGGCCAGGCTGTAATGGAAGGCATTATGATGAAAAATCAGGATGACTATGCAGTGGCTGTTAGAAAACCAGATAATGAAATAGAAGTAATGGTATCTGAGTATAAGGGTGGAAAGGTTTTTCCAAGGCTAAGAAAGCTTCCAATTTTCAGAGGTGTGTTCAACTTTATTGATTCTCTTGTTTTAGGAATGAGTACACTAATGTATTCGGCTTCCTTTTTTGAAGAGGAGGATGAGAAGGAAGAACGAAAGCCTGTAAATGAAAAGGAGGAAAAAGTAATGATGGGTGGAACAGTTGCTCTGTCAATTGTTTTGGCTGTTGTTATTTTCTTTGGACTTCCATATTTTTTATCAACTTTTTTTAACAGATTTATTCAATCGCAGATGCTGATAGCCCTGATAGAGGGAATAATCAGACTTGTAATTTTTATTGGATATATATTGTTGATTTCTTTGATGCCAGATATCAGAAGAACATTTATGTATCACGGTGCTGAACACAAATGTATTAATTGCATTGAGCGAGGACTCGAACTTAACGTGGAGAATGTGAGAAAAAGTTCAAAGCATCACAAGAGATGTGGAACAAGCTTTCTTATTATTGTTATGCTTATCAGTATAGTGTTTTTTATGTTTATTCGGGTAGACTCCAGAATACTTCGTCTGGTATTAAGATTAGTGTTGATTCCTGTTATTGCGGGTGTGTCCTATGAATTTATTCGTCTGGCAGGAAGATATGATAATAAGTTTGTTAATTTGCTGAGTCGACCGGGAATGTGGATGCAGGCCCTTACAACAAAGGAGCCTGATGACCAAATGATAGAGGTTGGCATTGCTTCTGTTGAAGCAGTCTTCGATTGGAAGGCATGGCAGAAAGAAGAAGGTTAGAATAATGACATTTCGAGGCGGAATAGAATTAGGAGAGAAAATCCTGAATATGGCCAATATTCAGGATGCTAAAAATGATGCATGGTTACTTCTTGCCATGGCTTGTAAGATAGACCACACATATTATTATGTTCATATGGATGAGGACATGACTCAGGAACAGCTTAAGGAGTATGAGTCGATTCTTAAGAAGCGTGCTGAACATATTCCACTTCAGTATATTACCGGGGAACAGGAATTTATGGGATTATCTTTTCATGTAAACAGCAATGTACTTATTCCAAGACAGGATACAGAAACCCTTGTGGAGGAAGCTCTTAAGGTTGTTAAGCCAGGGATGAAGGTGCTTGATATGTGTACTGGTTCCGGATGCATTATTATTAGTATCCTTAAGAACGTTCCTGAGATTGAAGGTCTGGGTGTGGACATATCCAAGCAGGCGCTGATTGTTGCCAAGGAGAATGCCAGAAGCAATGAGGTGGCTGTAGAATTTGAGAGAAGCAATTTGTTTGAAAAAATCACGGACAAATTTGATGTAATAGTATCTAATCCACCATATATTCCAACAGATGATATTCTGGGACTGATGCCTGAAGTGGCAAATTTTGAGCCTAGGGAAGCACTGGATGGAAGTGCAGATGGATTGGAATTTTATCGCAGGATAATCAAAGATAGTAGGGAACATCTAAAGGAGAATGGATGGATATTGTTTGAGATTGGCTGTGATCAAGGAGCGGCGGTGTCAGAAATGCTTGAGTATGCAGGATTTAAGGAAATTCGTGTGATTAAGGATCTGGCTCGTAATGACAGAGTTGTAATTGGAAGAATGTAGAGGTAGATAATATGTTTGATAAGTTAGAGGATTTATTACATCACTATGAGGAACTTATGAACACTCTTAGTGAGCCGGATGTTGCAAACGATGCAAATCGATTTAAGAAATTAATGAAGGAGCAGAGTGATCTTGCCCCAATCGTAGAAGCATATAAGGAATATAAGGAGTGCAAGCAGAACATAGAGGATTCTCTTGCTATGCTTGAGGAAGAATCAGATGAGGAAATGAGAGAGCTTGCCAAGGAAGAGCTTAATGATTCTAAGAGTCGACTTGAGGAGCTTGAGGGGGAACTTAAGATTCTTCTTCTTCCAAAGGATCCTAATGATGATAAAAACGTAATTGTTGAGATTCGTGCAGGCGCAGGTGGAGAAGAAGCTGCCCTTTTTGCAGCAGAGATATACAGAATGTATGTACATTATGCGGAGAGTCGTAGATGGAAGGTTGAGACTCTGGAAGCAGATGAGACAGGAATAGGTGGAATGAAGTCAGTTGATTTCATGGTAACTGGACAGGGCGCTTATTCAGTTCTTAAGTATGAGTCTGGTGTTCACCGTGTACAGCGTGTTCCAGAGACAGAATCTCAGGGACGTATTCAGACTTCAACATGTTCTGTTGCAGTTATGCCTGAGGCAGAGGATGTTGAGATTGAGATTGATGATAAAGATATTCGTATCGATGTTATGAGAGCTTCTGGAAATGGTGGTCAGTGTGTCAATACAACTGACTCAGCGGTTAGACTTACACATTACCCAACTGGTATTGTAATTTATAGTCAGACAGAGAAGTCTCAGATACAGAATAAGGAAAAGGCTTTTGCATTACTTCGTACAAAGCTGTATGACTTGGAACTTCAGAAGAAGCAGGATGCTGAGTCAGAGCTTCGTAGAAGTCAGATTGGTACAGGTGACAGATCAGAGAAGATTCGTACCTACAATTTCCCACAGGGAAGAGTAACAGATCATCGAATTAATCTTACACTTTATAAGCTTGATAAGATTATGAATGGTGATATTCAGGAGATTATTGACGCTTGCATAACAGCGGACCAGGCAAAGAAGCTTGCTCAGATGAATGAGGATTAAAATTGGTGGGACAGTTAAAGGCTGTCCCATTTTTTTAGTTTAGAATAATAGGGATAATAAAAGAAAGGGAAGAAAAAATGGACAATAAAGTTGAAAATAAATTAGATAATAAGTTAGATAATAATAGTGAAGTTGGAACAGGGAAAAAGAAGGAAAATAATAATGCATTAGGTAAGAATAGCATTATTAAAGAAATAATTAGTTGGATTGCAGTTTTTGCAATTGCCTTTGTAATCGCCTATGTTTTAAAGAGTAAAGTGTTTATTCTTGCTAATATTCCAAGTGCCTCCATGGAGCAAACAATTATGACAGGTGATCAGGTTTTTGGAAATCGTCTTGCCTATAATTCGGCTGATCCAAAGCGGGGGGATATTGCAATCTTTTATGCTCCTGATGAGCCGGACACATTGTTCATTAAAAGAGTTATCGGACTGCCAGGTGATAAGGTAGTGATTGATGATGGAGAGATATACATAAATGATTCAAAAGAACCATTGGATGAGCCATATATTAGTGAGGAATGGGGAATTGGAGAAGGATACTTTGAATATGATGTGCCAAAGGGCTGTTATTTTATGCTTGGTGATAACAGAAATTATTCAGATGATGCCAGATCTTGGAAAAACACATATGTAAAGCGTGATAAAATAGTAGCAAAAGCACAATATGTATATTTTCCATTTGGTCACGCAAAGAAGCTCGAAACATATGAGTATAAAAATGACTAGTACATTTAAGAATGAAATGGTATAATAGTACTATATAACATGAGGTAAGTGGGTTATGGCAAAGAAATTTTATGCAGTAAAAAAGGGAAGAACTCCTGGAATATATCTGACCTGGGATGAGTGCAAAAAGATGGTAGAAGGCTTTTCAGGTGCAGTGTATAAAAGCTTTTTGACCCTGCAGGAGGCAGAAGCTTTTATTGACAATGATACAAATTCTAAAGAAGTGGCCACTCAGGCTGGAGCTGATGTGGATTCAGAGGCTCCCTTTGCATTTGTGGACGGCTCCTTTAATTCTGTTACCGGAGTATACGGATATGGTGGTTTTTTAGTATGTCAAAATCAGCGATATCAGCTTCAGGGGGCAGGAGACGACGTAGAAATGGCGTCAATGCGCAATGTGGCAGGAGAGATTCTGGGAAGTCAGGCAGCAGTAGAAAAGGCTATAGAGCTTGGTGTAAAAGAGCTTAATATATATTATGACTATATGGGGATTGAGATGTGGGCAACCGGATTATGGAAGCGAAATAAGAAGGGGACTGTTGCATATTACGAATTTATGCAGTCGGTAAAGCAGTTGATTAAGGTAAATTTTATCAAGGTAAAAGGCCATTCTGGGGTTGAAGGTAATGAAGAGGCTGATAAGCTTGCAAAAGAAGCTGTTGGGATAGTGTAGTTCTTTGGGTATTGGGAGAGGTCGAATATGACAAAAGTAGAATATGCATCTGTATATGCCATAATTGCAACTGTGATGATTGGATTTATGCTGTATATTGGAAAGAACGCTGACAAAAAAAGTATACTCGTGCGAAGACAGTTGTACTTGGTATTAGTAATGAATCTTGTATACTTTTTTTCTTTTTTTATAAATGATGAATTCTTATTGGTGATAAACCATTCTTTAGTTTTGCTATTTGAAGTATGGCTTTTGTTTGCCGTTGTGCATTTTGCGCTTTACTATGCAGAAAGCAGGACCAGGTTTACTATAGGTGTCATATCTGTTTCAATGATATTGTGTATATGTGACTCTGTTATGCTTATCTATAACTCGTTTACGCAGAAGTTTTTTGAGTTTGCTGCAAATAGAAAAAATGAAAGCTTTTTGGAGGTTTATCCATGTGTTAATTTATTTTATTATCTCCATATGATTTTGTGTGGAATAATGCTGCTGGTGTTTGTGATTATTATGATAAGAAAAGCATTGGTGGTAAATTCTATAAATAAATCCAGATATGTAACCTTAAGTATGGTGTTTGGAATAGGTTCAATTATGTGTATGATAATGCGATATTTTGGTAATTATGTGAATTTTTCTTCTGTTGTTTTGCTAACAATTGGAGAGAGTTCCATATTCTATGTTTTCTATCATTTGCCAAAGCAACGCAAAAATATGATGAAGGATTTTGTTATAAAAAATGTTGCAATCCCTATACTTTTGTTTGACTATGAGGATGAATTGCTGGTAATAAATGAGCCTGCAAAAAAGCTGACAGACGCTAGAAAAGGCATGACGCTTCAGGAGTATTCTGCAAGTAATAATCTTAAGTATATACTGACACCTCAAAGAAGAGCGGAGGGAAAGACAAAGGAATTTTCAATGAGCATTCCCCTTCAAAATAAGACATATATTATTCATGGACAGGAATTATGGGATAAAAAGAATAATTTTATTGGAACTCTAATGGTTTACAATGATATTTCAAAAGAGGAGTCTCTTAAAGATGAGGCTACCTTCCATGCTACAAGGGATAAACTTACTGGTCTTTGGAACAGAGAGTATTTTCTTGAAGCTGCAGAGAAGACTCTGGATGCAAATCCGGGCAGGGAATATGTATGCATAGTGTCTGATATTCATCAGTTCAAGATGTTTAATGATATCCTTGGAAGAAAAATGGGTGACGATCTTTTGATTTCCATTGCCCAGGGCTTTGAGGAACGCAAAAAAGAAGGCTGGCTTTTTCAAGGGCAACAGCAGACAAGTTTGCGTTGTTAATGCCACTAGAGGACTTTGAGGAGAGGCGTTTTGTGGAAGCCTGCAAAAGTGTAATTGAAAAAAGAAATTATGCTCTTACGGTGCATTTTTACCTGGGAGTATACATAATCAGAGATAGAGAGATTAGTGTTTCGGAGATTTGTGACAGAGCATACATGGCTCTCGAAAGCATAAAGGGCAGTGCCAAATATATAGCTTATTATGATAATGCAATCAGAGATAAGCTCATATATGAGACGATTCATTCTTCAGATTTGGAGCTGGCTCTTAAGAATAAGGAATTTTCAATATATCTTCAGCCACAGATTGATACTAAAAAGAACAAAATTGTTGGCTGTGAAGCTTTGGTAAGGTGGATGTCTCCAAAGAGAGGCTGCGTTCCGGCAGTTGAGTTTATTTCTTCTTTTGAGGAGAATGGCATGATTTCAGAGCTGGATTATTATGTGTGGGAGATGGCCTGCCAAACCCTTAGGAGATGGAAGGACAATGGAGATGAAACAAGCACTATTTCGGTAAATATTTCGGCAAAGGATTTCTATTTGTCGGATATATATAACAGACTCACCAGTCTGGTGGAAAAATATGAAATATCGCCAAGAAATCTGGTGTTAGAAATAACAGAGACAGCCTTTGTGCTTAATATAGAGGAACAGATGACGCTTGTTAAAAAGCTGCAAAATTATGGCTTTATAGTGCAGATTGATGATTTTGGAAGTGGATATTCTTCCTTATATAATTTGAAAAATATAACAGTTGATGTGATAAAACTTGATATGAAATTCTTCGAGAAGACTACGGAAGAGGACAGAGCAGAAAAAATAATTGAAAGTATTGTCAATTTGTCTTACAATTTAAAGATGCCAGTTATTGCAGAAGGGGTTGAAACCTTAGAACAGGTATGTATGCTCCGGAAAATTGGCTGTACACTGGTACAGGGGTATTACTATTCAGAGCCTTTACCTCTTGAGGAATATGAGGAATATGTAAGAAAATTTAGCTGAGATAGGAGTAAATTGTGAGTGTATTTAATGTGGAATTAAAAAGAGTTGTCGATGATACCTATGACATTGAGATAGGATATGGCCTAGAGGACAGACTGGTTGAAGATATCGAAAAGGGACTTGTTGGCAACATAAAGAAGTTTGCTGTAATTACAGATACAAATGTTGAGAAGCTGTATGCAAAGCCAATATGTGAGAAACTAAAGAAGGCTGGCTATCATGTTGAGATGTTCGTGTTTCCAGCAGGAGAGAAGAGCAAGACAAGAGAGACAAAGGAAAAGCTTGAGGATGCCATGCTGGATAAGGATTACAGAAGAGACTGCTGTATTATTGCAGTTGGAGGAGGTGTTGTAACGGACCTTTCAGGTTTTGTTGCAGGTACTTTTGCCAGAGGAATACCTTTTATCAATTATGCTACAACTCTGCTTGCAGCAGCAGATGCTTCAGTAGGAGGAAAGACAGCAGTGGATACTCCACGTGCCACTAATCTTATTGGTTTGTTTAATCAGCCTAAGAAGGTTTATATTGATATTGAAGCATGGTCAACTCTTCCAGAGGAGCAGATGAGAAGTGGTATGGCAGAGACAATTAAGCATGCCTGTCTTGCCAGCATTGAAATGTTTGAGTTTCTTGAAGAGAATATGGAAGATATTCTTAAGTGTCAGAAGTTTGCCTGCGAATTTATTGCAGAGAATAACTGTCGCATAAAGTATGATGTTGTTATGAAGGATGAGAGAGAAAGTGGACTGAGAGAAACACTAAATCTTGGACATACAGTAGGCAGGGCAATTGAAACTGTAAGTGATTACAGACTGCTTCATGGAGAGGCTGTGGCAATTGGTCTGGCTGCAGAGGTAAGAATGGCTGCCAGATTGGGGTATATGTCTGATGAAGAGGCAGACAGAGTGGTAGCACTTTTAGACAAGGCTGGTCTTCCGGTGGCAATTCCAGAGTATATTGACAGAGAAGAGCTTGTTAAAAAGCTTTATACAGACAAAAAAGTAAGAGACGGAAAACTTAGATTTGTTCTTCAAAAAGGAATTGGTGACGTAATGGAATTTGAACCTGGCGTATTTGCACTTCCAATTGAGGAAGCGCTTGCCAGAGAGATAATCAATGAATTATAGAATAATGATTTCATGACAGAAATCGTTGTTAACAGGATTTTTATTATTTTTATTAATAAGTGCATTGTATAGATTAGAGGCAAAGATATCTTTGTCCAGAATCATTTTACTATCATTATCAAGATATAAAGAAGCATCTGCAACCTTTGTGATAATAGGGGCGGCTGCTTCTTTTTTCATGCGGTTTAGAAGGGGCGAAGAGTCCTTCCTGAATCCGAGGATTCTTATATATGGTATGTTATTGCCAGCTGAAAGGCAGGTCATGTCCTGGATTGTAATTCCAAGAAGAATATGGCATAGAACACGACGAATTCTGCTGTGGGTAATATCCTTGGACTTTAGCAGGTCGCAAAATTGACTAAAACTGCGGTACTGCGGAAGCATCTTGGAGATTTTACCGGAAAGTGTGGCGTTGCAGTCTGCATATTGGGTATAACCTTTTTCTTTTTCGCATAACAATTTGTAATATAGCATTTCTGAAATATAATTCTCGGAAACAAATCCGTGAGAATTGTAGTAGGCTTTGATTGTGTCATAGCAGGGTGTTAATTCTTTTGCTTCCCAGGCGCTATTATTGTGAAGCAAATTTCTTATTGCTGTGGCTGAGGCTAATCTGGAATTAACAGAGCTGTCATTATAGCCGTCACCTACCCTTGGAATCAGGACTGGCTCGATATCAAGTCCCTCAAGGGCTTTAAGATATTCGATAGCCAAAATGTTGTTTGGTGAGGAAAAATCATCGTTTACACTGATGCCATGGGCCTTCATTCGTGCAACAGGATAGGAAAGACCTTCCCTTAGTAAAAGATTTAGTTTTTCCCTAAACAGGTCATCCTCCCTGAGGATTAAACTGGAATATTCCTGCAAGACTGAAAGCTCGGTGCACTCTGCTCCAAAACACAGCTGGTTTACTACTCCTGTACTGTTTAGCAGGGATACCCCCCCTTTGGCGAAATATTCGGCAGATGCTGTTGCCCACATTGTAGGGAGTTCGAGTACAAGATCTGCGCCGTTGTTAAGAGCCATCTGCGTACGGGCGTATTTGTCCATGATGGCTGGAGTTCCTCTTTGCACAAAGTTGCCACTCATTGCAATTATAATATAATCCGCAGAAGTAATTCTGCGGACCTCAGACAGCTGATACTTATGACCGTTATGGAACGGATTGTATTCAGTGATAATTCCTGCGACTTTCATAAATCCTCCCTGACTTTGAGTTCCCTCAAAATCTATTTAAACTTTGTTAATATAATAACACATTTTTCCCTTGTTTGTGGGGAAAAATGTGTTTATAATTAATTAGAGTATGTATTAAATTTTTAAGGAGCGAAAAACATGAATGTATTAGTTATTAACTGTGGTAGTTCCTCTTTGAAGTATCAGCTTATTGATTCTGATTCAGAGGAAGTACTCGCAAAAGGACTTTGTGAGAGAATAGGTATCGATGGACGACTTGTATATCAGAAAGCCGGGCTCGACAAAGAAATTACTGATGCGGACATGCCTACACATAAGCAGGCTATCCAGATGGTTCTTGATGCCATCGTAAATGAGAAGACAGGAGCTTTAAAATCCCTTTCAGAGATTGATGCCGTTGGACATCGTCTTGTACACGGAGGAGAGAAGTTTGCTGCTTCAACTATCATCACAGATGAAGTTCTTAAGGCCGTTGATGAGTGTAGTGATCTTGCACCACTTCACAATCCAGCAAATATTATTGGCGTTAATGCATGTAAGGAGCTTATGCCTGATACACCAATGGTAGGTGTATTTGATACAGCCTTCCATCAGACAATGCCTAAGAAAGCATACTTATATGGTCTTCCATATGAGTACTATGAGAAATATAAGATTAGAAGATATGGATTCCATGGAACAAGCCACAGCTTTGTATCAAAGGCTGCAGCTGAGTATACAGGACTTGATATAAATAACTCTAAGATTATTGTTGCACATCTTGGTAATGGTGCTTCAATTAGCGCTGTTGTAAATGGCGAGTGTGTGGATACTTCAATGGGACTTACTCCTCTTGAGGGTCTTGTAATGGGAACACGTTCAGGAGATATTGATCCTTCTATTATTGAGTTTATAGCCAACAAGGAGAACAAGACAATTTCTGAGATGCTTGACATTCTTAATAAAAAGTCAGGTGTTCAGGGAATGAGCCGTGTGTCAAGTGATTTCCGTGATCTTGAGGCTGCTTACCATGAGGGTAACGAGCTTGCTATCAATGCCTGTGAGGTATTTGCATATAGAGTAGCTAAGTACATCGGTTCATATGTTGCAGCGATGAACGGTGTTGACTGTATTGCATTTACAGCTGGAATTGGTGAGAATACACAGTTTATCCGTGAGATGATTCTTGGCTATTTAGGTTATCTTGGAATTACTCTTGATAAGGAAGTGAACGACAAGACAAGAGGAGGAATTGAGGCATATATTTCTACTCCAGATTCAAAAGTTAAGGTTGTTGTAATTCCTACAAATGAAGAACTTGCAATTTGTCGTGATACAGTTGCGCTTATTAAATAAAAAAGTTGACAAACAATATATCAGTATGTATAATTGTTTAGGTGTGAATAGGAGAGTGCTATGAAAATCGATATTTCGACAATAGTTAAATCCATTAACAAGGTTACTACTGAGGAAGTAGAGTTTTCATTCGATACCTTCGAATCTAAGGATGGTACTTTTACTATTCTTGAAAAGTCACCGATTAGTCTTAAGATTGCTAATCAGGAGAATGCAGTTATTCTAATTACTGGAGAGGTTGATCTTACAGTGGCTATTCCGTGTGGCAGATGTTTGGAAGATGTTCCAACAAACATCCATTTCGACATCGAAAAGAAGCTCACTATTTCAGGTGACACTCTTGTTGATGAAGATATGGAACAAACAGACTACCTGATTGGGTTTGAGATGGATGTAGACAATCTTGTCTACACCGAGATTTTGGTGAACTGGCCAATGAAAGTTCTGTGCAAGGACGACTGCGAAGGAATTTGCAGAGTCTGTGGGATGAACTTGAACAAGGGCACCTGCAGTTGCCAGAGAACAGAACTAGATCCAAGAATGGCGGCAATCCAAGATATATTTAACAAGTTTAAGGAGGTGTAAACAAATGTCAATTTGTCCAAAGAATAAATCTTCTAAGGGAAGAAGAGATAAGAGAAGAGCAAACTGGAAAATGTCTGCTCCTACATTAGTTAAATGTAGCAAGTGTGGAGAATTAATGATGCCACACCGTGTATGCAAGAACTGTGGATCTTACAACAAAAAAGAGATTATCGCACAGGACTAATTTTATTATGCTAGACGAAAGACTTTCTCATTAGTGAGGAAGTCTTTTTTTTTATCCCAGTTGGGAGATTATCACTTCTCAACTGAGATAAAAGCCTCCACACTATTATTATGGAAAAATCAAGTACAATAATTGAGAGGACTGGAGGGAATTGAAGAGACACCAAGAGAGGGATATGATTATAATTCTGGAGCACAGGATCCAAACGCATCAGAGGATAAGCTTAAGTATTACGGCGGCTGGTGGGGTGGATTCATGGATGGTGGAGATACAGGCGGACTTTTAAAGGACGACTGGGCTACATGGGATATGGAGAAATATAACATGATGAAAAAGACATTGTGGACAGACAGCAAAAATAATAAATTTGTTGGACTGGATCATCAGATTAAGCTTGGAACTAAGGGAGAGACAGTAACTGAATATTATAAGTAATATATTGTAAGTAATATACTGTAACAAAAAATGGGGTGCAGAGAAATCTGCATCCCATTACTGATTTTATAATAAAAGCTCAGTAATATAAACAGCAATACAGGCTGCTATAGCAACCCTTGTTAATCCCTTATTCTTCAGGGCAAATAAAACCGCCACAAGAAGACCGGCAACAGCAGAGAGTATGTAGTCTGTTGCGTAAAGGATTGCCGGTAAAGTCATAGCAGTAAGAACCGCATATGGAATATAGTAAAGAAATGACTGAACAAAAGGGTTATTTATTTTTTTTCTTATGGCCACAAATGGAATGACTCTGATTAAATATGTTGAGCCTGCCAAAATGGCCAGATAAATCCAATAAGTAGTTGTATTCATTTTTATTCTTCCTCTGGAGTAATTGGGTGCAGTATTGATACAATTGTTGCCGCAAGAATGGAGCATATGGTTATTGCCAGTCCTCCTGATACATGGCATAGGACAGGAAGATACTGAAACATACAGCTGAAAATGCATGCCAGAATCACTACCAGGATAACAGGTCGTGATTTTTTCATTTCTGGAACAACTATAGCAACAAACATCCCATATATGGCAATTGACAGCGCACTCATCAGTCTGTCAGGCAAAATATTTCCAAGGATTGCTCCAAGCAGGGTTCCCAGGCTCCAGCCTAAATATGGAAGTACAGACAATCCGGCAAAAAAGCTGCGGGATACTGACTTTTCCTGACTGGCTACCGCAAAAATTTCATCGGTCATCATAAAGCCTAAAATCCATTTCCAGATTCCTGAAAATCTGCTATCAGTTTTTTGAGATATTGAAATAGACATAAAGGAATATCTTACGTTAATTGTAAGCTGAGATATAAGCATCTCCAGGTATTGACCGGGATGTGCCATAATTCCGATGCCCGCAAGCTGTCCTGCCGAGGTAACTGTCAGCATGGAGATAAGAACAGCCTGCCACCAGGTTAATCCATAAGATATTGCCATTATTCCAAATGTAAATGAAACAGACAGATATCCTAATCCAATAGGTATGCCTGCTTTTATTCCGCGTGTAAAATTCTTCATAAGGATTATTATAATAATATATGCATGGCATGTCACGAAAAAAATACAGGATTACAAGGCATTGCAAACAAAATCGCGAAGAGGTTGACTAACCGTTTTACTATAATATAATAATCATAGTTGACAGTGTATCTGATAAAGGAGAAAAAATGAAAAGGAAAATAATAGCTTTGTTGCTTTTGACAGTATTTATTATAGAAACTATTGGGTGTTCTTCTAAGGAGAAAAAAACTTCGGAATTTCCAAATGGCGAAACACAATCCATAAATTCTGCCACAGAAGCTGAGACAGAAAACTTAACCTTAGCAGAGACAGAGACTACAGAGGCTGAATACATTTATATAGAAGAAACAGGTGAGACTCTTGAGTCGAGGATTAATGTTCCCAAAGGCTACACAAGGACAAAGGCCAAGGAAAACAGCCTTTCGGATTTTCTTAGAAAGTATCCCCTGAAGGAGGCAGGGAGTCCGGTTTTATTATATGACGGCACTCCAAAAGGTATTCAGTCTGACCATGCTGCAGTATTTAAGCTTCCGATTGAGAACTATGACCTTCAGCAATGCGCCGATTCCATTATGAGGGTGTATGCAGAATATTATTGGAGCACAGGGCAGTATGATAAGATAGGTTTTCATTTTTCGGGAGATTTTGTGGCTGAATATTCAAAATGGAGAGACGGGTATAGAATTTCTGTTAACGGAGATAATTGTTCTTGGAAAAAGAGCGCAGCATACGATGACTCCTATGAGAATTTTGTAAAGTATATGAAAATTGTATTTTCCTATGCAGGAACCTTTTCAATGGAGGGCGAGACCAAAGAGACAATGCTTTCGCAAATCAAGGTGGGGGATGTTTTTCTAAAAGGTGGGAGTCCCGGACATGTGGTTATGGTTGTAGATGTCTGCGAGAATCCAGAAGGAAAGAAGGCCTTTTTACTGGCTCAGGGCTATATGCCGGCCCAGGAGTTTCATGTGCTTAAGAATGATTTACATGAGGAAAATCCATGGTATTTTGAGGAAGAGGTGGAATACCCTTTTCACACTCCTGAATACACTTTTGAAGAGGGGAGTCTGAAATCCCTTACTTATTAATTCTATTTATTAAATTTGTCACAATTAATAATTGAATTTTGGTGACACATATAGTATATTTGCTATTAGATATTTAAGGAGGAAGACCATGCAGACTATTACTAAAGTAGTACTGGACGCAATGGGAGGAGATAATGCTCCAGAAGCACCAGTACAGGGAGCGGTAGATGCGGTTAATGCCCGTGATGATATCAAGGTATATTTAGTAGGGCAGGAAGATGTTGTAAAAGAGGAATTATCTAAATACACATATCCGGAAGACCATATTGAGGTTATCCATGCATCTGAAGTCATTGAAATGGCAGAGCCACCAGTTGAAGCTATCCGCAAGAAGAAGCAGTCGTCTATTGTTGTAGGCATGAATATGGTTAAGCAGCGAGAGGCTGATGCTTTTATTTCAGCAGGAAGTTCTGGGGCTGTATTAGTAGGAGGTCAGGTACTTGTAGGGCGAATCAAAGGTGTCCAGAGACCACCACTTGCACCGCTTATTCCAACAGAGAAGGGAGTTTCACTTCTGATTGACTGTGGAGCTAACGTTGATGCAAGAGCTGAGCATTTGGTTCAGTTTGCTAAGATGGGTTCTATTTATATGGAGAACGTTGTTGGAGTAAAAAATCCAAGAGTAGCTATTGTTAACATTGGTGCAGAGGAAGAGAAGGGAAATGCACTTGTGAAGGAGACTATCCCGCTTCTCAAAGAATGTACTGACATCAATTTTGTCGGAAGTATTGAAGCCAGAGAGATTCCTAGAGGTCAGGCAGATGTAATTGTATGTGAAGCTTTTGTAGGTAATGTTATTCTTAAGCTTTACGAAGGGCTTAGTTCAACACTTATCGGTGTTATCAAGAAGGGACTTATGAGCACACTTAAGAGTAAGATTGGTGCAGCACTTGCGTTACCAGCCCTTAAGAATACGCTTAAAGCCTTTGATGCAACTGAGTACGGCGGAGCGCCACTTCTCGGACTTAATGGTCTTGTTGTTAAGACACATGGAAGCTCTAAGGCTAAGGAGATAACAAATTCAATTTTACAGTGTGTGTCTTTTAAAGAGCAGGACATTAATGGAAAAATAAAAGAAAAAATATAATAAAGAAAAATATTAAATTAAGAAAATTATCAAATAGAAAGGAAGTCTATATGGAATTTGAAAAGCTTAAAAGTATTATTGTTGAGGTATTAAGTGTTGATGAGAGTGAGGTTACTCTTGAGGCAACTTTCGTAGATGATCTTGGAGCCGATTCACTTGATGTATTCCAGATTATTATGGGACTTGAAGAGGAGTTTGATATCGAGATTCCAAACGAGGAAGCAGAGAAAATCGTTACAGTTGGTGATGCTGTAGAGCAGATCAAAAACGCAATTAATTAGTATAAAAGCCCTTTTCAAAAGGGCTTTTATTTTTGAAAGGAGACAAGCTTGGCTGATATAAAAAAATTTCAGGATACAATAGGATATCACTTTAATAACGAAGCTCTTTTGATTCAGGCGCTTACCCACAGTTCATATGCCAATGAAAAGCACATGAAGAAGCTTTCAGATAACGAAAGGCTGGAATTTCTGGGGGATGCAGTTTTAGAGCTGACATCAAGTGAGTTTTTGTTTGAAAATTATAAGAACATTCCGGAGGGAGAGCTTACAAAGCTTAGAGCAAGCATTGTATGTGAACCAACACTTGCCCTTTGTACAGAGGAGATGAATCTTGGAGACTACATCTTTTTAGGCAATGGAGAGGATCGTACAGGCGGACGTAAGAGAAAGTCTATCCTTTCAGATGCATTAGAGGCAGTAATTGGAGCAATTTATCTGGATGGTGGTTTTGCTAATGCAAAAGAGTTTATTCTTAAGTATATTTTGACAGATATTGAACATAAGCAGCTCTTTTATGATAGCAAGACTATCCTGCAAGAAGTTGTGCAGGGTAAGCATGGCAAGATAGAGTATGTTTTGGTTGGAGAGAGTGGTCCTGACCACAACAAGAGCTTCTCAGTAGAAGTTCATATTGACGGTGTGGCTGTTTGCGGAGGAGTTGGCCATACTAAGAAGGCAGCTGAACAGGAGGCTGCTTATAAGGCGTTATTGGCGCTTAAGGAGAAGGAGAGTAAATAATGTATTTAAAAAGTTTAGAGGTACACGGATTCAAATCCTTTGCCAATAAGATTGTTTTTGATTTCCATAATGGAATTACAGGAATTGTAGGTCCTAACGGAAGTGGAAAGAGTAATGTAGCAGATGCGGTGCGCTGGGTTCTGGGAGAACAGAGTACAAAGCAGCTTAGAGGTTCTTCCATGCAGGATGTTATTTTTGCAGGAACTGAGAACCGTAAGCCATTAAGTTATGCATATGTTGCCATTACTCTTGATAATTCAGATCATCAGTTGGCAATAGAGTTTGAAGAGGTTACAATCGCAAGAAGACTGTATCGCTCTGGAGAGAGTGAGTATCTTATCAATGGAAATGTTTGCCGACTTAAAGAGGTGACAGAGCTTTTCTATGATACAGGTATTGGAAAAGAAGGTTACTCTATCATTGGACAGGGCCAGATTGATAAAATTCTTAGTGGTAAGCCAGAGGAAAGAAGAGAGCTTTTTGACGAGGCTGCCGGAATTGTTAAGTTTAAAAAACGTAAGAATACAGCTCAGAAAAAGCTGGAAAATGAGCGTGAGAATCTGGTCAGAGTTAACGACATTCTTGCTGAGCTGGAGCGTCAGGTTGGTCCTTTGGAGAGACAGTCTGAGAAGGCAAGAACATACCTTAAGAAAAAGGAAGAGCTTAAGGATTATGATGTAAATATGTTCCTTTTGGAGACAGAGCGTATTGAGAAGGAGCAAAAGGAAGTAGAGAAGAATTACACCATTGCTGATGCTGAAATGCAGGAAGCAGAAAAAGCCTACGAGCAGATTCGTATTGAGTATGAGAAGTTGGGCCAGAATATGACAGATATGGATGAGAAGATTAATTCCCTTAGAGAGAATATTAATAATACTTCTTCAACAAGACAGGCACTGGTAAATCAGATTCAGATTCTTCAGGAGCAGATTCATGCTGCTGAGATGACAGATGAGCATCTACAGAGCCGTTTATCTGCTATTGATAAGGATAAGAGTGAACGTGAAGAAGCTCGTAAGACATATGACGAACAGAAGGTCCAGTTAGATTCACAGCTTGCAGAGATAGGAGCTAAGCAGACAACGGCCCAGGAAAAGCTTGATACAATCCAGGAAGAGATTACAAGATGCAATACTGGAATTGAGAATGGACAAAATGAGCTTATCAGACTTCTTCAGAGTAAGGCATCCATTCAGTCAAGACAACAGCATTGCGATACAATGCTTGAACAGATAAATATTAGAAAGTCAGAGCTTAATAAACGACTGCTTGATAGAAAAACACAGGAGGCAGGACTTAACAGCGTTCTTGATGATTTCAAGAAGGAGCTGGAAGCTGTAAATTCTTCAATAGAGGAACTTAAGGCTCTTGAGAAGGAACAGGAGCGCAAAAACCTGGAATGGAAGCAGAAGGCCAGAGAAAATGACAAGGTTATTGAAGAGGCAAGGACCAGATTTCTTAAGCAGCAGTCAAGACTTGAATCCCTTAAGGATATTGCAGAGCGCTACGACGGGTATGGTAACAGTATTCGTAAGGTTATGGAGCAGAAGTCTACAAACAAGGGTGTGTTAGGTGTTGTTTCAGATCTTATCCATGTAGAGAAGAAATATGAGACTGCCATTGAGACTGCCCTTGGTGGAAATATTCAGAATATTGTAACAGAGGATGATGTAACTGCTAAGAAGATGATTTCTTTTCTTAAGGAGAATCGTCTTGGCAGGGCAACATTTTTACCACTTACTAGTGTTACAGCAAGAAGCAATCCAAAGAATGAAGCAGCTCTTGGGGACGAGGGTGTTATTGGAATTGCCAATACACTTGTCAAATGTGATCCAAAGTACGATGAGATTGCTGCATATTTGTTGGGAAGGGTTCTTGTAGTTGACACAATTGATAATGCAATTAAACTTGCCAAGAAGAATAAGTATTCTTTACATATTGTAACCCTTGAAGGTGAATACTTATCTCCAGGAGGATCCATGACAGGTGGTGCTTTTAAGCATCAATCCAATCTTTTGTCCCGTAATCGTCAGATTGAGGATATTGAGAAGCTTCTTGCAAATATTCAAAAGGAGCTTGAGGACGCAGAGAAAAGACGTGATGAGATTATTATGGCCAGTTCTCTTAATGCAGATGATCTTCAGGAAACAAAGGCAACTCTCCAGGAGAAATACATTCTTCAGAATACAGCCAAAATGAATGTGGACAGAGCTAATCAGCAGAAAACTGAAAGTGAAAATGTGTTCACAGGACTTCTTAATGAAAACACAGAGATTGAGAATCAGGTGGCAGAGATAAATGCCAATAAGCAGAAGATTTTGGATGAAATCGAGTTTTCAAAGAAGCGAGAGGCTGAGATTGAAGAGGAAAGCAGGAATTTCCAGAAGATTCTTGAGGAGCAGAGCGGGCTGGAGGCTTCAGCAATGCAGGCAGTATCCGAAATCGGACTTGAATATGCCAGCCTTTCCAAGACGGTTGAATTTACAGTTGAGAATATTGAACGAATCAATTCAGAAATCGAAAAGCTTGACAAAGAGAGAGAGGAACTGGTGGAGAATGCATCAACTGCCAAGGAAGATGCAGCAGCAAAACAGAAGAATATCGAAGAGATTCAAAAGACCATTGATGCTTCTAAGGATGTTAACAGCAAGCTTGACCAAGAGTTAAATGAATGTATTGCACAAAAAGAGGCTATGTCACAGGAATACAAGGGCTTCTTTAGCAAGCAGGAGGAAATTTCCAAGCGTAGAAACGAGCTCGATAAAGAAATATATCGACTCAATTCTCAGAGAGAGAAGCTTAAAGAGGCAGATGAATATCAGCTTAATTACATGTGGGAGGAATACGAGCTTACTCCACATGCAGCGCTTGAGTATAGAAATGAGATATACGACGACAGAAATGCATTGAAAAAGCTTATTAATGAGGTAAAGGATGCCATTCGTAAGCTGGGTGATGTAAATGTTAATGCTATAGAAGAGTACAAAGAGGTATCTGAGCGATATGAATTCCTTAAGACTCAGCATGATGATCTTATTGAAGCTGAGCAGACTCTTATGGGAATAATCGATGAGCTGGACACTGGAATGCGTAAGCAGTTTACGGAGAAGTTTGCCGAGATTCAAAGAGAGTTTGATAAATCTTTCAAGCAGCTTTTTGGTGGTGGACATGGTACTCTCGAACTTGTGGAGGATGAGGACATTCTTGAATGTGGAATTAGAATTATTTCACAGCCACCAGGAAAGAAGCTCCAGAATATGATGCAGTTATCTGGTGGAGAGAAGGCTCTTACAGCTATTGCATTGCTTTTTGCAATTCAGGCTCTTAAACCTTCGCCATTCTGTCTGTTAGACGAGATTGAGGCGGCCCTTGATGATTCTAACGTTTCCCGTTTTGCAGGGTACCTTAACAAGCTGACTAAGAACACACAGTTTATTGTTATTACACATAGACGAGGAACAATGTCAGCGGCAGACAGATTATATGGTATTACAATGCAGGAGAAGGGAGTATCCACTCTTGTATCAGTTAACCTTATTGAAAATGATCTTACAGAGTAAGAGCATACTAAAAATAATGGAAGGTAAATAAAATGAGTGAAGAAAAGAAAGGCTTTTTTAGCCGACTTGTATCCGGACTTACAAAAACAAGAGACAGCATTGTCTCTGGAATAGATGCAGTGTTTAGCGGTTTTTCTCATATTGATGATGAATTCTATGAGGAGCTGGAGGAAATCCTAATCATGGGAGATCTGGGAGTAAGAGCCACTGAGGCCATCATTGAAGATCTTCAGGAGAAGGTTAAGGAACAGCATATTAAGGAGCCTGCTGAATGTAAGCAGCTTCTCATCGACAGTATCAAGGAGCAGATGAAGGTTGAAGAGACTGCTTACAGATTTGAGAATGAGAAGTCGGTTGTTCTTGTGATTGGCGTTAATGGTGTAGGTAAGACAACTACTGTTGGTAAGCTTGCCGGTAAGCTTAAAGAACAGGGAAAGAAGGTTGTGATTGCGGGTGCAGATACCTTTAGAGCTGCGGCAGGAGACCAGTTAAGAGAATGGGCTAATCGTTCTGGCGTAGATATGATTGGTGGTTCTGAGGGAGCTGATCCGGGTTCAGTTGTTTTCGATGCAACTGCAGCAGCAAAGGCAAGAAATGCAGATGTACTTCTTGTTGATACAGCAGGAAGACTTCATAACAAGAAAAATCTTATGAATGAGCTGGGCAAGATTAATAAGATTCTTGAAAATGAATATCCTGATGCCTACAGAGAGACTCTTGTTGTGCTTGATGCAACAACTGGACAAAATGCTTTGGTACAGGCTAAGGAATTCTCGGATGTGGCTAAGATTTCCGGTATCGTACTTACTAAGATGGATGGAACTGCTAAGGGTGGAATTGCTGTAGCTATTCAGTCTGAGCTTTCAGTTCCGGTTAAGTATATTGGAGTAGGAGAAACAATTGACGATCTTCAGAAATTTGATTCAGATGAATTTGTTTCTGCTTTATTTGATGTAAAGAAGGATGAGTAATAGAAAGAAGGAATGTGGAATGTTAACTCTGGACAAGTTTGAAGAAGCCAGTGAAAAAGTCAAAGAGGTCACTCTTGAGACCAAGCTGGTATACAGTGATTTTTTAAGTGAACAGACAGGTAACAAGGTTTATCTTAAGCCTGAAAATATGCAGTTTACAGGAGCATATAAGGTAAGAGGTGCTTACTATAAGATTAGCACTTTGTCAAAGGAAGAGAGAAAGAAAGGACTTATAACAGCCTCTGCCGGAAACCATGCGCAGGGTGTAGCCTATGCGGCAAAATGTTATGGGTGCAAGGCAGTTATTGTAATGCCTACAACAACTCCTCTTATCAAGGTCAACAGAACCAAAAGCTATGGTGCTGAGGTTGTTTTATATGGAGATGTATATGACGAGGCATGTGCTAAAGCTTTAGAGCTTGCAGAAAAGGAAGGCTATACATTTATTCATCCATTTGATGATTTGGCTGTGGCTACCGGCCAGGGAACCATTGCAATGGAGATTTTTAAGGAGCTTCCTTTGGTAGAGTATATTCTTGTACCAATTGGTGGTGGCGGACTTGCAACAGGTGTGTCAACTCTTGCCAAGCTTCTTAATCCAAAGATTAAGGTTATCGGAGTTGAACCGGCAGGTGCTAACTGTATGCAGGCTTCCTTTAAGGCAGGAGAGGTTACTACTCTTCCTGGTGTTAATACAATAGCTGATGGTACTGCTGTAAAGACCCCTGGTACTAATATTTTTCCATATATTCAGGAGAATCTTGATGAAATTATTACAGTTGAGGATGACGAGCTTATAGTAGCCTTCCTTGACATGGTAGAGAATCACAAGATGGTAGTAGAAAATTCAGGATTACTTACAGTTGCAGCACTAAAGCACCTTAATGTAAAGGGAAAGAGAGTTGTATCAATTCTGAGTGGTGGAAACATGGATGTTATTACAATGTCATCTGTAGTTCAGCAGGGATTAATCTTCAGAGACAGAATCTTTACTGTTTCAGTGCTTCTTCCTGATAAACCAGGTGAGCTTGCAAAGGTATCTGGTATGCTTGCAACAGAACAGGGCAATGTAATCAAGCTTGAGCATAATCAGTTTGTTTCTACTAACAGAAGTGCAGCAGTGGAACTTAGAATAACACTGGAGTGCTTTGGAACAGAGCATAAGCAGCAGATCCTTGATACATTAGAGAAGGCAGGCTATAAGCCTAAGGTGGTTAGAACTTCAGTGTAAAAAGAGTCCAATATGGCAGCTGTAAGGCTGGGATTACTAAAGAAACACTGTTAAACATAGTATATAGAGGAGGTAAGGTCATGGAAAGCATGAAGGATTACGAAAAGGAACTTGAGCGTTCTTTTAGAACAATAAACGAAGGCGATATTATTACAGGAACTGTAATCGCTGTTTCAGAGGAAGAGGTTACTCTTGATTTAAATTATTATACACAGGGAATTATTAAAGTTGAGAATCTCAGCAATGATCCTGCATTTTCTGTGTTCGAAGATGTTAGTGTGGGTGACGAAATTGAAGCAACTGTAGTTAAGGTTGACGACGGACGTGGTAATATTGAGCTTTCTAAGAAGGAGGCCAATGATATTCTTGCCTGGGATAAGCTTAAGGAGCTTATGGATCAGGAGACTGTTGTAAAAGTTAAAATCAAAGAATCTGTTCCAAGTGGTGTAGTTACATACCTTGAGGGCATTAGAGCTTTTATTCCTGCATCACAGATTGCATCTGATTATGTTGAGAACACAGATGAGTGGATTGGAAAAGAGATAGAGGTCAGAGTAATTACTGTTGATAAGGACAAGACAAAGCTTGTGTTATCTGGAAAAGTAGTAGCAAGAGAGAAGGAGACAGAGGAGAGAAATCATAGAATTTCAATGATGGTGCCAGGAAGTGTAGTTGAGGGTACTGTTGAGAGTATTATGCCATACGGTGCATTCGTTTCTCTTGGAAATGGAATTAGTGGTCTTGTTCATATTTCTCAGATTTGTCACAAGAGAATTGCAAGTCCTGGTGAGGTAGTTAAGGAAGGACAGAAGGTTAAGGTTAAGATTCTTAACACAAATGACAACAAAGTCAGCCTTAGCATGAAGGCACTTGAGGAAGAGATGATTGATACTACTGAGGAAGCAGTGGATATTGATGAGTTTGTCTCAAAGGAAGAGGTTGGAACAAGCCTTGGCTCATTGTTTGCAAACCTTAAGTTATAGAATTTGTTTTAAGAAATTGGAAATCCATAAGGGTTACGAAGAATTACAGGGTGTCAAGAAAAAATACTTGACACCTGTTTTCCTATGATGTATATTGTACAAGGTGACTGAAATGGATGAGAAATTAAAACAAGCATATTTATATGATTTTTATGGAGAAATGCTGAATGAACATCAGCGTCAGATATATGAGGACTTCGTGTTTAATGACCTTTCCCTGGGAGAGATAGCTAATGAAGAGGGAATATCAAGACAGGGAGTTGCAGACATGGTCAAAAGATGTGGCAGAAAGCTTGAGAGCTATGAGGAGAAGCTTCATCTTGTTGACAGATTCATGTCAGTCAAGGAGGATGTGGTAAGAATCCAAAGCTTAGCTAATCAGTTTGGAGTGTCACATGATCCTGAGATAATGAAAGATATCGAAGTGATTTCGAATCAGATATTAGAGGAGCTATAATATGGCATTTGACAGTTTATCGGAAAAACTGCAGAACGTTTTCAAAAATCTCCGCAGTAAGGGTCGTCTTACAGAGGATGATGTTAAGGCTGCTCTCAAGGAAGTTAAGATGGCGCTTCTTGAAGCGGATGTTAATTTCCGAGTTGTAAAGCAATTCACCAAGACTGTTCAGGAGAGAGCAATTGGTCAGGACGTTATGAACGGACTTAACCCTGGACAAATGGTTATCAAGATCGTTAATGAGGAAATGGTTAGCCTCATGGGTTCAGAGACAACAGAGATTGCTTTCAGACCAGGAAATGAGCTTACAGTTATTATGATGGCAGGTCTCCAGGGTGCTGGTAAGACTACTACAACAGCCAAGATTGCTGGAAAGCTTAAGCAGAAGGGCAAGAGAGTTTTACTTGCTGCCTGTGATGTGTATCGTCCAGCAGCGATAGAACAGCTGAAGATTAATGGAGATAAGCAGGGTGTTGAGGTTTTCTCAATGGGAGACAGGAACAAGCCTGCAGATATTGCGAAAGCAGCAGTTGAACATGCGAAGAAGAACGATTGTAACGTTCTTATCATAGATACAGCCGGACGACTTCATGTAGATGAGGATATGATGGCTGAGCTTATTGAGATTAAGGAAGCAGTTGATGTATTCCAGACAATTCTTGTTGTAGATGCTATGACAGGTCAGGATGCAGTCAATGTAGCCGGAACCTTCGATGAGAAGATTGGAATTGACGGTGTAGTAATTACTAAGCTCGATGGTGATACACGAGGTGGTGCAGCCCTTTCAATTCGTGCGGTTACAGGTAAGCCTATTCTGTATGCAGGAATGGGTGAGAAGTTATCAGATTTGGAGCAGTTCTATCCAGACAGAATGGCATCAAGAATTCTTGGTATGGGTGATGTCCTTACCATGATAGAGAAGGCTCAGGAGAACATTGATGAGGAAAAGGCTAAAGCCCTCGAAGAGAAGATGCGTAAGAATGAATTCGATTTCGAGATGTATCTTGACTCAATGAGCCAGATGAAGAAAATGGGTGGTCTCTCAAGTCTTATGGGTATGATGCCTGGAATGGGACTTGGCGGTGGCAAAATGCCTGAAATTGATACGGATGCTGCAGAGAAGCAGATGGCGCGTACAGAGGCAATTATTTATTCAATGACACTGGAAGAAAGACGTAATCCAAATCTGCTCAATCCTAGCCGTAAGCAGAGAATTGCCAAGGGTGCAGGAGTTGATATTGCTGAGGTTAACAGATTAGTAAAGCAGTTTGAACAGACTAAGAAGATTATGAAGCAGATGCCTGGCTTTGGCAAGAAGAAGGGCCGTCGCGGAGGCATGGGCGGATTATTCAAGGGACTTCCTTTTTAGGAGGAAGCATTAAGGGATAACAAAAGTTATAAACTTTTGATATAAATATTTATTATTTAATTTTTTATTTGTTTAAGGAGGAAATAACAATGGCAGTAAAGATTAGATTAAGAAGAATGGGACAGAAGAAGGCTCCTTTCTATAGAATCGTTGTTGCAGATTCAAGATCTCCAAGAGATGGAAGATGTATCGAGGAAATCGGAACATACGATCCAACTAAAGAGCCAACAGCTTACAGCGTAAACGAGGAGCTTGCTAAGAAGTGGTTAGCTAACGGAGCACAGCCAACTGAGACAGTTGCAAAGATCTTCAAGAATGCAGGTATTGAAAAATAATTAATAAACGGGGTAGATGCAATGAAGGAATTAGTAGAAGTAATTGCAAAATCATTAGTCGATAACCCAGATGAAGTAACTGTAACTGAGACCGAGAATGAGAAAGCAATTGTAGTAGAATTACGTGTTGCACAGTCTGATATGGGCAAGGTAATCGGTAAACAGGGACGTATTGCTAAGGCTATTCGTTCAGTTGTTAAGGCCGCTGCCTCTAAGGAAGACAAAAAGGTTATTGTTGAAATCGTACAGTAATCACTTAGACAAGGAGTTTTTCTCCTTGTCTATTTTTACAATATAGAAATGATTTTAGCTAAGAAGGAAATATATGGAAGATTTACTTAAAGTTGGAGTTATTACTCAGACACATGGTATCAAAGGAGAGGTAAAGGTTTTTCCTACTACCGATGATCCTAAGAGATACAAAAAGTTAAAAAAGGTTATCCTTGATAACGGAAAGATTAGAGAGACCCTTGAGATTGCTTCTACAAGGTTTTTTAAGAATCTTGTAATTGTTAAGTTCAAGGACATTGACGATATTAATGATGTAGAGAAATTTAAGAAAGCTGAGTTGTTTGTGACAAGAGAGGATGCTGTTCCGCTTGGAGAGGATGAGTATTTTATTGCTGATCTTATTGATATTACAGTTACTTCCGATGAGGGAGAGGAGCTTGGAACAATAAGTGATGTGCTTCAGACTGGTGCTAATGATGTTTATGTTATTTCAAAGCCAAATACACCAGATCTTCTTGTTCCTGCAATCAAGGAATGCATTAAAGAGGTAAATATCGAGGAAGCAACTATGCTGGTTCATCTTTTGCCAGGACTCAGAGATTAGGAAGAAAGATGCAATTTCATATTTTGACATTATTCCCGGAAATGGTGGGAGATGCTCTTGCCCAAAGCATTATTGGAAGAGCACAGAAGGACAAAAAAATAGGAATTGAAACAATAAATATCAGAGACTTTGCCAATAACAGGCATAATAAGGTTGATGATTACACATATGGAGGCGGTGCAGGTATGTTAATGCAGGCACAGCCCGTTTTTGATGCATATGAGAGTGTAAGATGCAGGATACCTGATAACAGTAATCACAGGGTAATATATGTAACTCCTCAGGGACACACCTTTAATCAGAACATGGCTAAGGAACTGGCTAAGTGTGAGGATGTGACTATTCTTTGTGGTCACTACGAGGGAATCGATGAGAGAGTATTGGAAGAAATTGTGACAGATTATGTTTCTATCGGTGACTATGTACTTACAGGAGGAGAGCTTGCCTCAATGATTATTGTAGATGCGGTAGCCCGTCTTGTTCCAGGGGTACTACATAATGATATTTCTGCTGAGACGGAGTCCTTCCATGGTAATCTTCTTGAATATCCACAATATTCAAGACCAGAGGTATGGCATGATAAGGCTGTTCCACAGGTTTTACTGTCGGGTAATCAGAAGGATATTAACAAATGGAGAATTGAGCAGTCTGTTAAGAGAACGAAGGAAAGAAGACCTGACTTGTATGAGAAATATCAGCGCCTGCAGGAATGCAGGGAGCTGCTTCTTAAGAGAAAGCTTCATCATATTGATATGATTGAGCTAATTAACCGAGGCAGAGCGGAGATAATTGAATTTGATGACAATGAGATTCTGATTCGTGACATGTCTACAGGTATTCATTTTCATACCTGGCTAAAGGCATGGGCAGGTGCAAGGGAAGAATATGAAGGGATACTGACAGAGGATAGACTTAAGAGATTTGGTGTCAACTGTCTTGTGGCTCACCAGGAGCAGATTGCTAAGCTGGTGGAAGCTATGCCAGGCTTTGAACTTCAGATTGGATGCAGGAATGTGGTCTATACCCAGAAGGAACGTTTGTCAGTTACTAACCTTTATCGTCCAGATGGTAAACCAACTAAGGCTGGAGTTACAATCAGGGCTCTGGAGCCTGAGATGGCCAAAGAGGTGTATGAGATATATTCTCGAGAAGGAGAGGAGTATATTTCTGACAGGATTAAAACCGGCAATATTTTTGGGGCCTTTATCGAAGAATCAGGTAAAGAAAACTTAGCAGGAATCGTAGGCTTTCATGGAGAGGGCTCAATTGGCATTCTTCATGTAAAGAATGAATATAGAGGGCGAAAGCTTGGCAAGGCTTTGGAGACCTATGCCTGTAATGAGGCATTAAGCAGAGGCTGGATCCCCTATGGTCAGGTTGAAGACAGCAATGAGGTTTCATTAAGACTTCAGGAGAGCCTGGGATTATATTCCTCAAAAGAAAAGGTATTCTGGCTGGAAGGCTAGGATATAACGTCAGTTCGAGACCTTCCTGACGTAAAATAAAACTAAAGGAGAGAAAATTTAATGAGAAACAAGAAAGTATTATTTATTACACAGGCTGCAATTATTGCAGCAATCTATGTGGTTTTAACAGTGTTTATAGCTGCATTTAATCTTGCAAGCGGAAGCATTCAGGTTAGAATATCAGAGGCACTATGTGTGTTGCCATATTTTACACCTGCGGCAATACCAGGAGTAACAATTGGATGTCTGATAGCTAATCTTGTTACAGGAGCATCGATTTTTGACATTGTTTTTGGAAGTCTTGCAACCTTGCTGGGAGCTTTGGCAACCTATTTGCTTAGAAGAAATAAGCGTCTTTGTACATTGCCTCCTGTAATAACAAACGCACTTATTATTCCACCAATTCTTATTTTTGCTTATAAGATACCAGCAGTAACCTGGAAGGGATTGGATATTACCTGGATTTTTACCACTGTTACAGTGGCACTGGGTGAAGTGATTTCTGTTTGTATTTTGGGAAGTATACTGATAAAAGTGCTTGAACCATATCGTAATGTAATATTTAAAAAATATAGTACTAAATAGTTTTGAATAACAGATTTGTTATTTAGATTTTTCCTATATGTACCGATACATATACTAAGCAGCTCAAAATGTAGTGTAGTAAGGAGTGTATATGGGAGCAGAAACAGTAGGAAAAGTAGCAACAGCCAGCAATCTTGCCGGACTATATGGAATAAATGGCACCAAAAAGCCTGAGACAAGTCTTGAATTTCAGAAAATAATTAATGAACATATTGAAGAAATGACGGAGAAAGTCAAAAATGGCCAGGTGCAGCAGAAGTTTATGATTGGAAATCAGGAGTTTACCTTAGAGGAATGGGAAGAACTCCTTAAGAAATTCGATGATATGGAAAAGGAAATAATCGAAGAGACAAAGGCTGCAGCGGAGGAAGCTCTTGAGGAGTGGCTTGCAGCTGATGATGAGAAAGAGAAAATTTAGGGACTAACCGGAAGCAGTTTTGTTTCCGGTTTTTACTTTTTATCATCAAAATTATAAAAAAGGAAAAGTGTCTTTTACAAAGGGCTATTACTGGTATATAATCGGATTATAAGAGACATTTGTGATTATTTTTATAGGAGGATATATTTATGGCAACACCACATAATGGTGCGGTAATGGGAGATATTGCAGAGACAGTGCTTCTTCCAGGAGACCCACTTAGAGCAAAGTTTATTGCTGATAATTTTTTAGAGGATGTAGTGCAGTTTAACAGTGTTCGAAATATGTTTGGATTTACAGGTACATATAACGGAAAGAAGGTTTCTGTTATGGGTACAGGAATGGGATGTCCATCTATCGGAATTTATGCATACGAGTTAGTTCATTTCTATGGAGTGAAGAATCTTATTCGTGTAGGCTCAATTGGTGCTGCAAATGAGAAGGCACATGTAGGAGACCTGATTATTGCAGGAGGAGCATGTACTAATGGAAACTGGGCTTTCCAGTATGAATTACCTGGAACTCTTTCAGCAATTCCTTCCTTTGATCTGTTATTTAAGGCAAAGGAGGCCTGCGACAAGCTTGGAACAAAGTATCATGTAGGTAATGTACTTTCTTCAGATGTATTTTATGATAAGACTGCATCATGGAAGAAATGGTCTCAAATGGGAATTCTTGGAGTTGAGATGGAAAGCTATGCATTGTACTGTATAGCAATGGAAGCAGGTGTTAATGCCCTTACAATCTGTACTGTTTCAGATTCGATGGTAACAGGAGAGGAGCTTGATGCAGAGGCAAGACAGAATACATTCACAGATATGATGAAGGTAGCACTTGAAATTGCATAAGTAAGTTAAACAGTTTTGTAATCCCGTCCAATGGTGGACGGGATTTTTGTGTTATGGAATTCTGCTGGGAAAGTTAAACTTTTATAGTTGAAAAAAATGCTCAATATGGTATCGTAATAGAGTTGACTAAAAAAGGACATGAAAAGAAATACGAAAAAGGAAGACATAAAATGAATACACCAAAAGATTTAGTAATGATTAAGCTTAAGGAGGCACAAAGCAAGGCAAGCTTTCCGGTGTGGAGGATTTTGCTGCTCGGAATAATGGCAGGAGCTTTTATTGCAATAGGCGCCTCCAGCTCAAATCTTGCAGTTCATACAATAAGTAATCCTGGACTGGCCAAAACCCTTGCAGGCTGTATATTCCCGGTAGGACTAATGATGATAGTATTAATTGGGGGAGAACTTTTTACAGGAGACTGTATGATAATATTTGGCTGCTTTGATAGGAGAATAACTGCTTTTTCCCTTGTGAAGGTGCTTGTTTTAGTATGGATTAGCAATATGATAGGTGCTCTGATACTTGTGGGCCTGGTTTATGCCAGTGGACAGTGGGATATGTCGGCAGGAGTGCTTGGAGCCTATACAATTAAAGTGGCTTTGGGTAAGGTTACCCTTTCCTTTGGAAAAGCTTTAGCTTCTGGAATATTATGCAATATTATTGTATGTATAGCCGTTCTTTTTGCTGGAGCAGCAAGGGATGTTACAGGAAAATTACTGGGCTGCTTTTTTCCAATACTTGCATTTGTAGTAGGAGGATATGAACATTGTGTTGCTAATATGTATTATATTCCTGCGGGGATGATAGCACTTACTAATGAAACATATAAACAGGCTGCAATTGATACCTATGGATTTTCTGTAAAACAGCTTAACTCACTTGATTTACAGGGGTTTTTGATTAGTAATCTGATACCGGTTACAATCGGAAACATCATAGGTGGAATGGTTTTTGTTGCACTGCCATTATACCTGCTTCACAAAAGAGATATAAGTGAATAGTTATAAAGCTTATAAGAAAAAATCATATATTTTTTTTATAAAAATGTTGTGTCATTTGAGTTTATACTTTAGGATAGAAGAAATAGAATTTTTATGCAAAGGGGAAATTTAAATGGCACAGAGAAAAGATATACACAAGGTTCTAATTATTGGTTCAGGACCAATTATCATTGGACAGGCCTGCGAATTTGATTATTCAGGAACACAGGCTTGTAAAGCGCTTCGTCAGTTAGGTTACGAGATAGTGCTCGTTAACTCTAATCCAGCCACAATTATGACAGATCCAGAGATTGCCGATGTTACATACATCGAGCCACTTAATGTGGACAGACTTGAGCAGATTATTGCCAAGGAACGTCCAGACGCTGTCTTACCTAATCTTGGTGGCCAGTCAGGACTTAATCTTTGTTCTGAGCTCGCAGAGAAAGGCATTTTAGATAAATACAATGTACAGGTAATCGGTGTTCAGGTTGACGCCATCGAAAGAGGTGAAGACCGTATCGAGTTTAAGAAGACAATGGAAAGCCTTGGAATTGAGATGGCAAGAAGTGAGGTTGCATACTCAGTTGAACAGGCTCTTGAGATTGCAGAGCGTCTTCATTATCCTGTAGTTCTTCGTCCAGCTTACACAATGGGTGGAGCAGGCGGCGGTCTTGTATACAACGTAGAAGAGTTAAAGACTGTATGCGCCCGTGGTCTTCAGGCAAGTCTTGTAGGTCAGGTTCTTGTAGAGGAGTCTATCCTTGGATGGGAAGAGCTTGAGCTTGAGGTTGTTCGTGATGCAGATAACAACATGATTACAGTGTGCTTCATTGAGAACATAGATCCCCTTGGTGTTCATACAGGAGATTCCTTCTGTTCGGCACCTATGCTTACAATTTCTGAGGAGGTACAGAAGCGTCTTCAGGAGAAATCTTACAAGATAGTAGAATCAATCGAGGTAATTGGTGGAACTAATGTACAGTGGGCTCATGATCCAAAGACAGACAGAGATATTATTATCGAGATTAACCCACGTACATCCCGTTCATCAGCACTTGCTTCAAAGGCAACAGGATTCCCAATTGCTCTTGTATCAGCAATGCTTGCTTCAGGACTTACACTGAAGGATATTCCATGCGGAAAGTATGGAACCTTAGACAAGTATGTTCCAGATGGAGATTATGTTGTTATTAAATTTGCAAGATGGGCATTTGAGAAGTTCAAGGGCGTAGAGGATAAGCTTGGAACACAGATGCGTGCTGTTGGTGAGGTAATGAGTATTGGTAAGAACTTCAAGGAGGCTTTCCAGAAGGCTATTCGAAGCCTTGAGATAGGACGTGCAGGTCTTGGCCATGCTAAGGATTTTGACTGCAAGTCTAAGGAAGAGCTTCTTAAGATGCTTACATATCCAACAAGTGAGAGATACTTTGTTATTTATGAGGCACTTAGAAAGGGTGCTACACCAGATGAGATTCATGAGCTCACAAAGGTTAAGCATTATTTCTTAGAGCAGATGAAGGAGTTAGTAGAGGAAGAGAAAGCTTTATTAGCAGCTAAGGGAAGTCTCCCAGCAGATGAAGCTCTTATCCAGGCTAAGAAGGATGGTTTTTCCGATAAGTATTTGAGCCAGATTCTTGAGATTTCTGAGGATGAGGTTAGAAATAAGAGACTTGAGTTAGGAGTAAAAGAAGCATGGGAGGGAGTACACGTTAGTGGAACACCTGACAGTGCATATTACTATTCTACATATAATGCTGAGGACAAGAATCCTGTCAGCACAGACAAGCCTAAGGTAATGATTCTTGGTGGTGGTCCAAACAGAATTGGACAGGGTATTGAGTTTGATTATTGTTGTGTACATGCTTCTCTTGCCCTTAAGAAGCTTGGTTTTGAGACAATTATTGTTAACTGTAATCCAGAGACAGTTTCAACAGACTACGATACATCAGATAAGTTATATTTTGAGCCACTTACACTTGAGGATGTTCTCAGCATTTACGAGAAAGAGAAACCTGTTGGAGTTATCGCACAGTTTGGAGGACAGACTCCTCTTAATCTTGCAGCAGACCTTGAGAAGAACGGAGTTAAGATTCTTGGAACTGCACCAGAGGTTATTGACCTTGCAGAGGATAGAGATCTCTTTAGAGCAATGATGGAGAAGCTTGATATTCCAATGCCAGAGTCGGGAATGGCTGTAAATGTTGAAGAGGCATTAGAGATTGCTGAGCGAATCGGATATCCTGTAATGGTACGTCCTTCGTATGTTCTTGGTGGTCGTGGAATGGAAGTAGTATATGATGCAGAGGCCATGGTTGGATATATGAAGGCAGCTGTAGGTGTGACACCTGACAGACCAATTCTTATTGACAGATTCCTCAACCATGCTATTGAGTGTGAGGCGGATGCAATCTGTGATGGAACACATGCCTTTGTACCTGCTGTTATGGAGCATATCGAGCTTGCAGGAGTGCATTCAGGAGATTCTGCATGTATTATTCCTTCCAGACATATCTCTGAGGAGCATGTTAAGACAATTAAGGAATACACAAGAAAAATCGCAGAAGAGATGCATGTTAAGGGTCTTATGAATATGCAGTACGCTATTGAGGGTGACACAGTATATGTACTTGAGGCTAATCCAAGAGCTTCCAGAACAGTACCTCTTGTATCTAAGGTATGTAATATCAGAATGGTACCGCTTGCTATTGAGATTGCCACAGCAGAGCTTACTGGCAAGGAGTCACCTGTTCCAGCCCTTAAGGAACAGAACATTCCATATTATGGAGTTAAGGAGGCTGCATTCCCATTCAATATGTTCCAGGAGGTGGATCCGGTACTTGGACCTGAGATGCGTTCTACAGGAGAGGTTCTTGGATTATCACAGAGCTGGGGAGAGGCATTCTATAAGGCTCAGGAAGGTATTCAGTCAAAGCTTCCACTTTCTGGTAAAGCACTTATATCTGTAAGCAACCGTGATAAGGATGAGGTTGTTGAGATTGCAAAATCTCTTGCTGATAGTGGATTCGAGATTGTTGCTTCTAAGAATACCTGCAAGCTTCTCAACGATAATGGAATTAAGGCTGAGATGATTTGTAAGCTCAATGAGGGTCGCCCTGATATGATGGATGCAATCCTTAATGGTGATGTTGACCTGATAATTAACACTCCTGCAGCAGATGGCGAGAGCATCTATGATGACAGCTATTTAAGAAAAGCAGCTATCAAGAAGAAGATTCCATATATGACCACTATGGCAGCTGCGAGAGCTACAGCTACCGGAATTAAGGATATAAAGAAGCATGGTAATAGTGAAGTTAAATCATTACAGGAGCTTCATGCAGAGATTATTGATAAATAATGCAAAATAATAATGATAAAATATACTTGCAATATGCAATATATTTTGTTATAGTATCAATGTTGTGAATAAAAAAGTGATGGTCCTCTGTTGCGAAAATAGTAGTAGCATTAAGAACGTCAAGTTGATTAGGAGGTCACAAAATGAACGCAAATGAAATTATTAAGAGCATCGAGAACGAGCAGTTAAAGGCTGAGGTACCACAGTTTAACGTTGGTGATACTGTAAAAGTTTACGGTAAGATCAAAGAGGGTAACCGTGAGCGTATCCAGGTTTTCGAAGGAACAGTAATTAAGAAACAGAACGGAAGCAACCGTACAACATTCACAGTTAGAAAGCTTTCTAATGGTGTTGGTGTTGAGAAGACATGGCCACTTCATTCTCCAAACGTTGAGAGAGTAGAAGTAGTACGTAGAGGTAAAGTACGTCGTGCTAAGCTTTACTACTTAAGAGATCGTGTAGGTAAGGCTGCAAAGGTTAAAGAAGCTCGTTAATTTTATGAGTTAAGAGAATTCCCAACGTGTTATGCGTTGGGGATTTTTTTTAATGTCCTGGAGTTATTGCTGTGGATTGCATATATTTCATAAATCCTGTATTATATAGAGAGATTTTTAAGGAGATTGGTAAGGTGAGAAGACGAGCAGGACTTAATTTTAGACGACAGAGAAGAAAATTTAATATGCCATTATTCAAGGAGATACTTTCATGGGTTATTGAGCTTTCCATTGTTATTGTGACGGCATATGTATTGATAAGTTTTTTTGGACTAAGGACAAGTGTAGTTGGACAGGCAATGGACCCAACTCTTGAGAATGGTAATCAAATATTAGTAAATAAGTTTATATATATTGTTTCCAGACCTAAGGCAGGAGACGTAGTAGTATTTTTGCCAAATGGTAATGAGAAGTCCCATTACTATGTTAGAAGAGTAATCGGAACTCCGGGAGACAGGGTTCTTATTCAAAATGGGGCAGTATATATAAATGATGAGCTTTATAAGGAGAATCTTGATGTGGCTGCCATTGAAGATGCAGGTGAAGCTGCCACCGAGATTACTCTGGGAGAAGATGAATACTTTGTTCTGGGAGACAATCGAAACAGCAGTGAGGACAGCAGATTTGCCAACATTGGCAACATCAAGAAGGAATATATAGTTGGAAAAGCCTGGTTTAAGTTTGCTTCAATAAGCAAAATGGGCGGAATTGATTAGGAAGGTGTAATATGAATTTTCAATGGTATCCTGGTCATATGACCAAAGCAAAACGTCAAATGCAGGAGGACATTAAGCTTATTGATCTTGTAATAGAGCTTGTAGATGCAAGAATTCCTCTTTCCAGCAGGAACCCTGATATTGATGAATTAGGTAAGAATAAGTACAGACTTATTTTGATGAATAAGGCGGATTTGGCAGATAAAAAGAGAACCCAGCAGTGGAGTGAATATTTTAAGAGCAAGGGCTTTTTTGTAGTAAGCCTTGATGCCAGAACCAAGAACAGCATGAAGAGCATTACTGATATTGTAATGGAAGCCTGCAGGGAAAAAATTGAAAGAGACAGAAAACGTGGAATTAAAAACAGACCAGTAAGAGCTATGGTTGTAGGTATTCCTAATGTTGGAAAGTCTACGTTTATTAATTCATATGCAGGAAAGGCATGTGCAAAGACCGGAAACAAGCCGGGAGTAACCAAGGGAAAGCAGTGGATCAGGCTTAACAAGAATATTGAGCTTTTAGATACACCTGGTATACTGTGGCCTAAGTTTGAAGATCAGATGGTTGGCTTGAGACTTGCCCTTATTGGGTCAATTAAGGATGAAATTCTTAATGTGGATGAGCTTGCAGTGGAGCTTATCAAATTTATGACAGAGAATTATCCGGGAGTGCTTAATGAGAGATATGAGGTTGATGAAAGCCACGATGTAACCGATATAATATGTGAGGTGGCAGATAACCGCAATTGTATGAAAAAGGGAGGAGAGCCTGATTATAGTAAGGCTGCTGCTCTGGTAATAGATGATTTCAGAAGTGGAAAGCTTGGCAATATCACTCTTGAAGTACCAGAGAAGTAATTATCAGAATGGAAGAGAAGAAAATCGGAGTTATCAGGGAGGAGCTTGCTGCAACTCCTGTTAATGAGCTGGAAAAGTTTATTGCAGTATATGCCACTGATGAAAGAAGTGGAGTGAGAAAGCTTGTTGAGACAGCATCAAAGCGACTTAAGAAGCAAGAAGAGGAGAAGGCCCGCACCAGGGCTTTATGGGAATATGAGAATCAGTATAGTGAATATTCCTATATTTGTGGAATTGATGAGGTTGGAAGAGGTCCTCTTGCAGGACCGGTAGTTGCGGGAGCGGTTATTCTGCCTAAGGACTGCGATATCTTATATATCAATGATTCCAAGAAGCTATCTGCTTCTAAGAGGGAAGAACTGTATGATGAGATAATGGATAAGGCAGTGGCCACAGGAATAGGCCTTATTGGTCCTGAGAGAATTGATGAGATTAATATTCTTCAGGCCACATATGAGGCCATGAGGCAGGCTATTTCAAAGCTTGACCCACAGCCAGACCTAATGCTTAATGATGCAGTTACAATTCCACAGGTAAACATCAGGCAGGTTCCAATAATTAAGGGAGATGCCAAGAGCATTTCAATTGGTGCAGCCAGTATTATTGCAAAGGTTACAAGGGACAGATTAATGGTAGAGTATGACAGCATTATGCCGGAGTATGGCTTTGCTTCTAACAAAGGCTATGGCTCGGCAGACCATATTGCTGCTATCAGAAAATATGGACCATCACCAATACATAGAGCTTCTTTTATCAAGAACTTTATCTAAGGAGAATTAGAATGCATATTTCAGATTTGGTGGGACAATATAATCGTTCAGTATCTCAGTCAGGATCAGCTTCTGGCTCAAAGGGGGTAGAGCGTCTTGTTTCCTCCATTTCTGATCTTTCCAAGGGAAATGTATTCGAGGGAACAGTAGTTTCAGTTAAAGGAGGCAGAGTTATTCTTGCTCTGTCTAACGGACAACAAATCTCAGCAAGGCTTGACAGTAAGCTTATGCTTTCGACGGGTCAGTCAATGTTTTTTCAAGTAAAGTCAAATAATGGAAATCAGGTGGAGATTCGCCCATACACAGCAGAAGGTGTTGGAGGTAATCTGACATTAATACAGGCACTTAAGGCGGCTGGTCTGCCGGTAGAGAACGAGTATCTTTCTATGGTCAACAAAATGATGGAAGAAAATATGCCAATTGATAAGGACAGTGTTGCGGCAATGGCTAAGGCGGTTCAGGATAATCCGTTTATTAACATTGATACTTTAGTCCAGATGGAGAAGCTTGGAATAAAACCGACTCCTGAGATGGCTTCTCAGTTTGAAAACTATCTTCAGGATAAGCAGGCAATTAACCAGACCATAGAGGGCTTTATTGATGAATTGGGCAAAACTCTGGCCAATGAGAAAATGTCAGAGAGGGATTTGTGTCAGATGACTTCAGAAGTGTTGTCAATTATTGCGGAGCAGCAGACGGAGGGAAAACCTGTAGGGAAGCTTGCAGAGGCTCTTACAAAAGCATTACAGGAAATATTTCCACAGCTGTCTAATGAAAATGTACAGGCTACAGAGACTGGGCAGTCAGAAGCAGCACAGGAGAGCGCAAACCCACGGGAAGCAGCACATCAGAGTGGAAATCCACAGGAAGCGGCACAGCAGAGTGTAAACCCACAGGAAGCAGCAAATCAGGGAGTAAACCAGCCGGAAGCAGCACAGGAGAGCACAAACCCACAGGATACAGCACAGCAGAGTGGAAATCCACAGGAAGTGGCACAGCAGAGTGTAACCTTACAGGAAGCTAAACAGCAGGGGGAAAATCAGCCGGAAGCAGCAAATCAGGGAGAAAATCAGTCGGAAGTAGCACAGCAGGAGGCTGCTAAGACAGAGGATAGAATAAATCTGTCACAAGAACTTACTGCCAATCAGACCTTAAGCCAGGTTGAGAGACTGTTAAGATTCAACCAGCCTATGGATAAAACAAAGCTGATTGCATTTTTGTCTGGAAACAGCTTTAATGAGCTACTCAAAGCTGCTATACAGGAACAATGGCTGCTTAATCCGGGAAAAGTGTCAGATTCAAATCAGATTAATAGACTGTACGAGAAGATTGAAAATCAGCTTGAACGGCTGGTAAATGCTGTTAAAGTAACAGGGCAGGATGGCAGTAACCTGACAAATCTTGCTACAGAGATTCGCAATAATGTTGAGTTTATGAATCAGATAAATGAGGCATATACTTATATTCAGATACCCCTTAAGATGTCTGGACACAGTGCCAGTGGGGAGCTTTATGTGTATACAAACAAGAAACAGCTGCAGGAAGGGGATAAGGACCTTACAGCCTTTCTACATTTGGATATGGAGCATTTAGGCGGAACTGATGTGTCAGTTAAATTACATGGCAAAGATGTTACTACCAATTTCTATATGGATAGTGACGAAGCCTATGCTCTTTTGCAGAGCTTTCTTCCACAGCTAGAAGAGAGACTTAAGAAAAAGGGATATAACTGCAGCATTACTGTATTTAATGAGGAGAAACACGTTAATTTTGTAGAGAACTTTCTGAAAAAGGATCAGCCTTCTATTGGAAAGCTACATAGATATTCGTTTGACATGAGGGCATAGGTATGGCAGAGGAAAAACCACGTCAGTTTGAAAAGATGGATGAAAAAACTGCAGTCGCAGTAGAATATGTGCCAGGGGAAGCCGCCCCTAAGATACTTGCAACTGGAAAAGGACAGATTGCAGAGAGGATTATTGAGACTGCTAAGGAGAATAGTGTGCCACTGTACAAGGATGGGAAGCTGGCCGATACTTTATCTCGCCTTAAAATCGGCGATATGATTCCGCCGGAGCTATATGAGGTGGTAGCTGAAATTCTTGTATTTGTGGATGATATGGACAGACTGAAAGCAAAGCTGGATGGAGCAAAATAGGAGGAGAATGAATAAACGAAAATTAGGGAGTGATTTTGAAAAAAAAGCCACTGATTTGCTAAAAGAACATAATTATGAGATTTTGGAGTTGAATTTTCGTAGTCGATATGGTGAAATTGATATTGTTGCAAAGGATGGGGAGTATATCTGTTTTGTGGAAGTAAAATTCAGAAGTGCATATAATTGTGGATATGCCGCTGAAGCAGTAGACAGAAGAAAGCGCCACATCATTTGCCAGGTGGCTAATTATTATATGATGAAAAACGGTATATCTGAATGGACACCCTGCAGATTCGATGTGGTGGCATTTGATGGTTCACAGGTCCAGCTTATTCAGAATGCCTGGGAGATTTAAATGAAAAGTAAAGTACTTGAACTTAGAGAACATACAATTTCAAAAGGGGTTATGCCCCTTTTTCATTTTGATTTATTGGAAAAGACTGGTATAGTAGAGCACTGCTTTACAACAAAACAGGGTGGAGTCAGCCAGGGCATTTTTGCAGAGCTTAATCTGAGCTTTACCAGAGGAGATGTAAAGGAGCACGTTCAGGAGAATTACGAAAGACTGGCTGAGGCTTTAGGCGTTTCAACAAATGCATTTGTGTGTACAGACCAGACTCATACCACTAATGTTATAAAGGTGGGAAAAGCAGAGTGCGGTATCGGAGTAACCAGACCTAAACCATATACTGATATAGATGGTTTGATAACAAATGAACCAGGCGTGGTTTTGTCAACTTTTTTTGCAGACTGTGTTCCGCTGTATTTTGTGGATCCTGTGAACAGGGCAATAGGAATGAGTCATTCTGGCTGGCGGGGAACAGTGGGCAGAATGGGGGCAAAGACTATTGAGGCCATGAAACGGGAATACGGAACTAAAGCCCAGGATGTGGTGGCAGCTGTGGGACCTTCAATATGTCAGAGCTGTTATGAGATAAGTCGCGATGTTGCAGAACAGTTTATGGAAGAGTTTGAAGGTCATGAAAAAGAAATACTCATTGACAAGGGTAATGACAAATTTCAGTTAGATTTATGGAAATGCAATGAGATTGTGCTGCTGGAGGCTGGAGTAAGACCGGAAAATCTGGCTGTTACAGATGTGTGTACCTGCTGTAATTCAAAGCTGCTTTTTTCGCACAGGGCAACAAATGGTAAAAGAGGAAATTTAGGGGCATTCATGTTTCTTAAGGAGGATAAATAATAATATGGAGTACACAAAATATGTAGATTATATAGTAGAGGAAGTTCAGAGATTATTAGCAATTGACAGTCCAACAGGATATACAAGGGCTGCTGCAGAATTTGTTATGGATGAGTATAGAAAGCTGGGATATGAACCAATTATGACTGTTAAGGGCGGTGTATTAGTTGATTTAGGTGGAAAGAATAAGGATAACGGTCTTGTGCTTGCTGCCCACACTGATACTCTGGGGGCAATGGTATGTGAGATTAAGGATAATGGAAATCTTAGAGTTTCTCCACTAGGAGGAATGAATCCTAATAATGCAGAGGCAGAGAACTGTCGTGTGATAACAAGATTTGACGGAGTGTATCAGGGCACTTTTCAAATGGATAATGCCTCTATACATGTAAATGGCCAGTATAATGACACAGCAAGAAAGTATAGTGGAATGGAAGTAGTGCTTGATGAAAAAGTTGAGTCCAAAGAAGATACACAGAAGCTTGGAATAATGGTGGGAGATATTGTTTGCTTCGACCCACGAACAACAGTAACGGACAGCGGATATATTAAGAGTCGTTTCCTGGATGATAAGCTTAGTGTGGGCATTTTGTTAGGATATGCAAAGTATATTAAGAATGAAAATATTGAGTTGGAGAACAGACAGTATCACTATATTACTGTTTATGAAGAAGTGGGACATGGCGGAGCTGCCTCAATTCCAGATGGAGTTAAGGAAGTAATCTCGGTTGATATGGGCTGTGTAGGAGATGGTCTATCCTGCACAGAGCATCAGGTGTCTGTTTGCGCAAAGGATTCCAATGGACCTTACAATTATGAGGTTGTAACAGGGCTGATTAAGGCTGCGAAAGATAATAATATTGATTTTGCAGTTGATGTGTATCCATTTTATGGATCTGACGTAGATGTTACCCTTGGAGCAGGATATGATATAAGACATGGACTTATCGGAGCCGGGGTATATGCTTCACACGGATATGAGAGAAGTCATAAGGATGGAGTGGAGAATACTTTGAAGCTTCTTGTGAATTATTGCAAATAGATTAAGGAAATAATAAGAAAATATTACATGGGATTTAATTTAATACAATTCTGTCTGTGTTACACTATAACAGAATAATCAAGTAGTGCACTTAGTACATAGGTGCACTTTACCATTTAGGAGGAGAAATATTGATTATACTGAATTATAGCGGTAATGTATCAAAGCATATACAGGTTAAGGAAAGTATTAAAAAATTAATAGACTGCAATGCCTTTTCTTATGGAGAAAAGCTTCCTCCTATCAAGGAACTGGCATCAAAACTGGCAATTAATCCCAAGACCTTAAAGTGGGCTTTTGATTCGCTGGAAGAAGAGGGGTATATTAGTTATAGAGATTCAGAGATATATGTAACGAAAAAGGAATAAGAGAGGAATAAGAACGTGATAAAGGTTAGTAATTTACACAAATCCTTTGATGGCTATGAAGCTCTTTGCGGCGTTAATATGAACGTGGGAAAGGGAGATATATATGGTCTTGTTGGACCCAATGGTGCAGGCAAATCAACCTTACTCAGACATCTTACAGGAATTTATCGCCAGAATTCCGGAGAGATTCTCATTATGGGAGAACCAATATTTGAAAATAAGAAAGTAAAGGCTAAGATGGCATATATTCCGGACGAGCTGTTTTATTTTATGCAGGCCGATACAATCGAAATGATGAAATATTACAAAGGGATATATAAGAATTTCAATGAGAAGAGATTCTACAGAATGCAGGAATTCTTTCCCTCAATTGATGTAAAAAGAAATATCCGCCGCCTGTCCAAGGGAATGCAAAAACAGGTGGCTTTTTGGCTTGCCATTTGCTGTCAGCCAGAGGTTCTGATTCTTGATGAACCAGTTGATGGACTGGATCCTGTAATGAGAAGACAGATTTGGAGTATTCTTCTTGCGGAGGTTGAAGAACATCAGATGACTGTAATTGTGTCATCCCACAATCTCAGAGAATTAGAGGATGTATGTGATCATGTAGGGATTATGAATAAGGGAGAGATAATCATTGAGAAATCTCTTACAGAATTGCAGGGAAATATATCTAAAATTCAGATTGCATGTACTACAGGAATGCCAAAGCTGCCACCTGAGTTTAAGATATTACATATGTCCAATATAGGAAGGGTATATACAATAATAGTTAAGGGAAATCCCCAGGATGCAATTAATATTCTGGTTAATTCTCATAGAACTCCTGTGGTGGCAGATCTGATTCCATTAACGTTAGAGGAAATATTTATTTATGAAATGGGAGGTGCTGATTATGAAGTCAAGGATATCCTTTTTTAATAAGACGGTTTTTCTCAAGAACATTAAGCTGTATTTTCCTATTTCATTAATATACTTTTTACTACTTGTTTTTCTGGTTCCGGTTAGCCTGTTCTTTGGATTTGCTTCTCCTGTAAACTATCTGCAAAACAGGGGAACGGCAAGCCTACGGTCCGGGCAATATGAAAGTCTGGTAAATTCACTTGATTTGGAAACACATCTGGTATTAATTATCATTGTTGCAATTGTGATTGTAATGGCAATGTTTAGTTATTTGTTCAATTCCAAAAGCTGCAATATGATTCATGCTTTACCTATTACCAGAAAGGAGCTTTTTGGAACTAATGTTATTTCGGGAATTGTGTTAATGATGGTTCCCCAAATAATAACATTTGTAATTGCACAGATAGTATTACTGATAAAACAGTTTTCAGATATTAAAATACTTGGAATATGGTTTATAAGCGTTTTGGCAATTTCGTTTTTTGCTTTGTCTATAGGTATTTTTTGTGCCATGTTTACCGGTCAGCTTTTTGCGGTCCCTGTATACTATGTAATAATTAATATATTGTATGTAGGTATTCGTCAGATAATAGAGGAGACGATAGACATTTTTCTTTTTGGAACCAATATTAATACAATTGATTTAAGTTCCTGGGACTGGCTGTCGCCATTTTATTATCTGGCAAGAAATGTAAGCATTACCCAAATATATGATGAAGATTATGCCTTTTCAATTGGAGCAAAGCTGTATGGAGGAGAGATCCTTTTAGTTTATTTCATAATAAGTGTGGTACTGCTTCTTATCGCATATTTGATTTACCGCAGAAAGCCTGTTGAGAATACAGGAGATTTATTAACCATATCTTTTGTTAAGCCAATATTCAGATGGGGTGTTGGATTTTGTGTAGGATACACAATAACTGTATTTTTGATTAAAGTATGTATGGCAAATAAGAGAAGTGGATTAGAAAAACAGTTTTTTCCATTGATTCTGCTTTTTGGAATTGTGGCATTTTTCATTGCAGATATGTTTATTGCCAAAAGCTTTAAGGTATTTAAAAAAATGAGGTTGCTGGAGGGATTTATTTTTTCGGCAACATTAGCCGTAAGCTTTGGAGTTTTCTATAATTCTATTCATTCTGTCTCAGGCTGGGTTCCAGACAAAGATGACATAGAGAGATGCTATGTAACAGCAGGCTATAATATGGAGTTGTCCGGGGATGAAATAGATGATGTACTTAAATTTCATCAGAATATTATTGACAACTACATTAGATGGAATACTGATTATGAAACAGATATTTTTGAAGAGGTGAAGATCAGTTATCTGACAAATACAGGAGATTTTATTCAAAGATATTATAATATTCCAAGCGTAAATGCTATTTGTGAAGAAATGTATGCGCCAATTCAGAGTTACAGAGAGGGCAGAGATAAGTTAAGGGATTATCTGATTGGAAAGGATGAGGATAACAAAAATCTTACGCTGAAATCAATAGAAATTCAGTACACCAGTGATGAAACAGCTGATTTGGAAACTGCTTCGTTTTATAAGCAGGATATGGAAAAGCTTTATAATGCTTTTGAAAAGGATATTGCAGAAGGAAATTTTGATAAAGAATATTTTTCTTATAAATCTGTGCTGGAAGAAATGGAAGACGATGATTATTATTATGACAATATGTTCACTATAATTTTGGTTTGTAAAGTGGATAATCCTTCTGAGTACTCAGACATACATTTGAGAAGTAATGATATAGTTCTTGATGAATTTATTGAAGAGGAAGTAAAAGCAATGGAGGATATGGAAGACGATAATATAATTTTCTATTACGATAATAATGAGTATATCCAGCCTCTAAATTCCCGCAATAAAGGAGTAACAGTTAATAAATATATTACTTTTACACCTGATTGCAAAAATATAATGGAAACTCTAAAAAGCTTAGGTTTGAATATTTTATAGAAGTATAGTAGAATTAAGAACGAGATTGATTGACAAAATCAACCTCGTTCTTTTCTTTACATCTGCTTGTATATATTGTACAATCAGACGAAGATTTTTTTAGAATAGGAGCGAATATGAGTAAACCAATTGTGGCTATTGTTGGCCGCCCTAACGTTGGCAAATCTACACTTTTTAATACACTTGCAGGGGAGAGAATTTCTATTGTAAAGGATACTCCTGGTGTAACCAGAGATAGAATTTATGCAGATGTTAGCTGGCTTAATTATAATTTTACACTTATTGATACAGGTGGTATTGAACCAGACAGTGGTGATGTCATTCTTTCACAGATGAGAGAGCAGGCACAGATTGCTATGGATACTGCTGATGTTATTATGTTTATTGTTGATGTACGACAAGGACTTCAGGATTCGGATTCTAAGGTGGCAGATATGCTTCGCAGATCAAAGAAACCGGTAGTTCTTGTAGTTAACAAGGTAGACAGCTTTGATAAGTTCATGCCGGATGTATATGAATTTTACAATTTAGGAATTGGAGATCCTCATCCGGTATCTGCATCTGCAATGCTTGGTTTGGGAGATATGCTTGATGAAGTTGTTAAGCATTTTCCTGAGGATGCCACCAATGATGAAGAGGATGAGAGACCTAAAATTGCCATTGTAGGTAAGCCTAATGTAGGTAAGTCCTCGCTAATTAACAGACTGGCAAGTGAAGACAGAGTAATCGTGTCTAATATTGCAGGAACTACAAGAGATGCCATTGACACTGACATAAAGTACAATGGTAAGGAATATGTCTTTATTGACACTGCCGGAATTCGTAGAAAGAGCAAGATAAAGGAAGATATTGAGCGCTTTAGTATTATTAGAGCTGTAACAGCAGTGGAGAGAGCCGATGTAGTTATCATAGTTATAGATGCTACTGAGGGAGTAACGGAGCAGGATGCCAAGATTGCCGGTATTGCCCATGACCGTGGTAAGGGAATTATTATTGCAGTTAACAAGTGGGATGCCATTGAGAAGGATAACCATACGGTTAAGAAGCATTCTGATGACATTCGCGATGTATTAAGCTTTATGCCATATGCGGAGATTGTGTTTATATCTGCAAAGTCAGGCCAGAGAGTTAATAAGCTATTTGAACTTATTGACGTTGTTATTGAGAACAACAGCATGCGTGTAGCAACTGGTGTTCTTAATGAGATAGTAGCAGAGGCAGTTGCAATGCAGCAGCCACCTTCAGATAAGGGGAAGAGACTTAGAATTTACTATGTAACTCAGGTTTCGGTTAAGCCGCCTACATTTGTCGTGTTTGTTAACGACAGGAATTTAATGCATTTCTCATACACGAGATATTTGGAGAACAGAATTAGAGATACATTCGGATTTAGAGGTACTGCACTTAAGTTTATTACAAGGGAGAGAAAGGAAGACTAGCGGTAATGATTTTTGTACGTTTGGGAGTTTTGGTTTTTGGATACTTTATTGGTACTTTTCAGACTGGATATATCTATGGCAAGAGACATGGCATAGATATAAGAGAGCATGGAAGTGGTAATTCCGGAACTACTAATACACTTAGAGTTCTTGGATGGAAAGCAGGAGCAGTTACTTTTGCAGGTGATCTGCTTAAGGCTATTATTGCGGTACTTTTAGTTCATTTTATTTTTAAAGACAAATATCCTGAGGCAATTAAGATATTAGAGCTTTATGCTGGTTTTGGAACAGTGTTAGGTCATAATTTTCCATTTTTCCTTAAGTTTAAAGGTGGAAAAGGCATTGCCTGTACAGCGGGTATTATTCTTGCGGTATGTCCACTTGCAGCACCAGTGTGCTTAGTACTATTTGTGGCAGCAGTAGCATTAACAAGATATGTATCTCTCGGTTCAATTCTTGTTGTAATAGCATACATTATTCAGACATTAGTTTTTAATTATTTAGGATGGCTTAATGTACCTGAAGCATATGTGTTAGAGTACAATATTTTAGCTGCCTGCTTTACAGTAATGGCAATCTGGAGACACAGAGCTAACATTGTTCGTCTAATTAACGGAACAGAGAACAAGTTTGGCAATAGAGCAAAATAATTTTGGGGTAATAATAAGAGGCAAAATTATGAAAGGCTAGTTTAAAATGATTAGAGTTGGAATGATTGGTGCAGGAAGCTGGGGAACAGCCTTATCTGTACTGTTATGTAATAATGGACATGAGGTTACTATCTGGTCCATTATGGAATCTGAAATAGAGATGCTTAATGAGAACAGAGAGCATCTGGATAAGCTTCCAGGGGTTAAAATTCCTGAGAAGGCTTCTTTTACTACTGATTTGGAGGAGACAATTAAATCAAGTGACATGCTTGTGTTGGCAGTTCCTTCTGTATTTACAAGAAGCACAGCGAAGAGCATGGCTCCTTTTGTAAGAGATGGTCAGATAATTGTCTGTGTTGCAAAAGGAATCGAGGAAGAATCATTAAAGACAATCTCAGAAGTGGTAGAGGAAGAGATACCAAATGCAGATGTCGCAATAATGTGTGGACCTTCCCATGCAGAGGAGGTAGGCGTAGGGCTTCCAACTACTGTTGTTGCAGGAGCTAAGAGCCAGTCTACTGCTGAGAGAGTACAGGATATTTTCATGAATGAAGTATTCAGAGTATATACCAGTTCAGATATACTGGGAATGGAACTGGGAGGCTCCCTTAAGAATGTTATTGCACTGGCAGCAGGAATGGCAGATGGACTTGGTTATGGAGACAACACAAAGGCCGCATTGATTACTCGAGGCGTTGCAGAGATGACAAGACTTGGAATTGCCATGGGAGCAAGTCCTGAGACTCTTTCCGGTCTGACTGGAATCGGAGACTTAATTGTGACCTGTGAGAGTAAGCACAGTCGTAATCGTAAGGCTGGTATGCTTATTGGACAGGGCTATACCATGGACCAGGCAACCAGGGAAGTTAAGATGGTTGTTGAAGGAATTTATTCTGCCAAAGCTGCCTTAGGACTGGCCAGAAAATACAATGTTGAAATTCCTATTATTGAAGAAGTTAACAAAGTTTTATTTGAGAATAAGCCAGCCAAGGAGGCAGTTTCAGACCTGATGCAACGAGATAAGAAATCTGAGCATTCAAGTCTGGATTGGGAGAATTAATAATGGAGAAAAAAACAATAGAAAAAATACGAATCAAGTATTTTACAGAGGCCATTGATAAACTTGATTATATTGATGGTAAATCTGACTGGATAGATTTGAGAGCGTCTGAAGATGTGGCTTTAAAGGCCGGGGAATTTAAGCTTATTCCCTTAGGCGTTGCAATGGAGCTTCCTCAGGGATATGAAGCTCATATTGTACCAAGAAGCTCAACCTTTAAAACCTGGGGAATTATTCAGACTAACAGTATGGGCGTTGTGGATTGCTCATATTGTGGAGATAATGATATGTGGAGAATGCCTGTGTATGCTACACGTGATGTGGAAATACATGCTAATGACAGAATCTGTCAGTTTCGTATTATGAAGAATCAGCCTAAGATTAATTTTGAAGAGGTTGAACATCTTGGTAATTCAGACAGAGGAGGCTTTGGCAGTACAGGCACCAAATAGACAAAATTTTTTACTTGGAGGGTTGAATTATGGAGAATCGTATTGTGAAATTTAAATCAAAGGAGAGCAACCTGTTGCAGCTGCATGCAATACCCGGACATTTTGCAACTAGTCATTCTCACATCAATTACTATATTGATGTAACAAGTATTAAGACTAGAGCTTCTGAAGCCAAGGAGGCAGCAAAGGGCTTTTATACAAGACTTCCTAAGCATGTATATACAGATACAATCGTATGCATGGACGGAACAGAGGTAATAGGAGCATATCTTGCACAGCAGATTGAACAAGCCGGTCTTTTGTCCATTAATCAGCATGAGACTATCTACGTTGTGTCTCCTGAGATTAACAGCAATAATCAGATGTTGTTTAGAGATAATAATAAGGGTGCAATCGAAGGAAAGCATGTTGTGCTTCTTCTTGCTACTACAACAACAGGGGAATCGGTTAGAAGAGCATTAGAGTGTATTCGTTATTATGGCGGAACAGTGGAATGTATTGAATCTGTTTTCAGTACAATTGACCAGGTTGACGGAATGAAGATTGAGCATCTGTTTAGCCAGGAAGAGGTACTTAATTATGAGGCATATCCAGCATCAGAGTGCCCATTTTGTAAGAAGGGACACAGTATTGAGGCCATGGTTAACGGCTTTGGATATTCCAAATTATAGGATTCGTCATTTTGACAATACATACATAAAATATTTGGCGTTTTGACAATAGCGCATTTTCCTCTCTTAAAGTATCATTAATTTATCAAATGAATGAACACTTTAAGGGAGGATTTTTTTAGAAATGGCAAGTTTATCATTAAAGAACGTATGTAAAGTATATTCAAACGGCTTTGAGGCTGTTAAGGACTTCAATCTTGAGGTTGAAGATAAGGAGTTTATCATTTTCGTAGGACCTTCAGGATGTGGAAAGTCTACAACACTTCGTATGATCGCTGGTCTTGAGGAGATTTCTTCAGGAGATCTTATTATCGATGGTAAGGTTATGAACGATGTAGAGCCTAAGGACAGAGATATCGCAATGGTATTCCAGAACTACGCTCTTTACCCACATATGACAGTATTTGACAACATGGCATTTGGTCTTAAGCTTAGAAAGGTACCAAAGGATGAGATTAAGGCTAAGGTTGAGGAAGCAGCTAGAATCCTTGATCTTGAGAAGTTATTAGATCGTAAGCCAAAGGCTTTATCAGGTGGACAGAGACAGCGAGTTGCTATGGGACGTGCTATCGTACGTAACCCTAAGGTATTCCTTATGGATGAGCCTCTTTCAAACCTTGATGCAAAGCTTCGTGTACAGATGAGAGCTGAGATTTCTTCTTTACATAACAGATTAGGTGCTACAATTATCTATGTAACACATGACCAGACAGAGGCTATGACACTCGGAACAAGAATCGTTGTTCTTAAGGATGGTGTAATCATGCAGGTTGATTCACCACAGAAGTTATACAACGAGCCTAACAACTTATTCGTTGCTGGATTCATCGGATCACCACAGATGAACTTCGTTGACGCTGAGTGTGTTGTTGATGGTGCAAAGGCTAGCCTTAAGTTCGATAACTACACAATGGAGCTTCCAGAGGCTAAGGCTAAGAAGCTTATCGATGGTGGATACGCAGGAAAGACAGTTGTTCTTGGTATCAGACCAGAGGATATCTCTGATAATGCTAAGGTTCTTGCTGAGAATCCAGGATATGTTATTGAGACAGAGGTAACAGGATACGAGTTACTTGGAGCAGAGGTTATGCTTTACTTCACAGTTGGCGGTGCTAACATGTCAGCTAGAGTTGATGCTGATACAGAGGCTCGTTACGGAGATAAGATTAAGATTGCATTTGATGCAAACAAGATTCACGTATTCGATAAGGAAACTGAATTGACAATTACAAACTAGTTCGATAAAATTATATAGTTGTAAATGGTTTAAACCGGGTGTGAATATTTACACCCGGTTTTCAATTAGTGATGGAATAAAAATTATGTTAACAAACCAAAAAATTCAGAAGGCAATAGAAGAAATAAGTGAAATAAGCCAGATTGAAGCAGCTGTTTTTTCTGCTTCGGGAAAGCAAATCTGCTGTACAGAGAATATTGACCAAAGTGTAATTGAAGCGGTGGCAGAATTCATTAAGTGTGATGAGACAGAGCATGTACAGGATGGATATACTTTACACAAGATTGTTGTTGATGATGTTGTAGAGTATGTCCTTGTGATGCACACAGACAAGTCACAGGATGAGATTCTTGTAAGAATGGCTGCAAGTCAGATAAGAACACTTATTATGGCCAGTGCGCAGAAATACGATAGAACTAATTTTATTCAGAATATTTTGCTTGGCAATATGCATAATGTGGATATGCAGAGTAAGGCCAGAAAGCTTCATATAGAGGAAAAAGCGAGGGTAGCTTTTGTTATTGATACAGGAAACAAGGGAACTGACGAAGCCATGGAGCTGGTAAAGAACCTGTCCAATATGAAGAGTGGTGATTTTGTTACAAGCGTAGATAATCATAGCATAGTACTAATTAAGGATGTTTCTCACGTGCCTGAGCAGGAGCTTGAGGAAGAAATGGAAGAAATTGCCATGAGCCTGGTTGACAGTATACATATGGATGTTATGATTAAAGTTCGTGTGGCATATGGTAATGTTATTAATTCTATAGAAGATATTGTAGAATCCTTTAAACAGGCAAAGCTTGCATTAGAGGTAGGCCGAGTATTTTACGCAGAAAAGGATACCATTTCATATGGCAAGCTGGGTTTGGGAAGACTGATATATCAGCTTCCAATTGACTTGTGCGAGATGTTTATTGAAGAGGTATTTGGCGGAAAAGTCCCGGATATTCTTGAGGACGAAGAGGCCATGTCTACAGTTAATAAATTCTTTGAGAATAATCTTAACATCTCGGAGACTGCCAGACAGCTGTATGTTCACAGAAATACACTTGTATATAGATTAGAGAGAATTGAGAAAGCAATAGGTCTTGACATTAGGACCTTTGATGATGCCATGACCTTCCGAATTGCGGTAATGGTATTGGCACATATACGAAATAGTAAGGAGTATTAGGTATGGCAAAGAAGCAGACATATGATGAGAGTAGTATTGCAATACTCGAAGGTCTTGAAGCTGTAAGAAAACGTCCGGGAATGTATATTGGAAGTGTTACAACTAAGGGACTTAATCATTTGATTTATGAAATTGTAGATAACTCAGTAGACGAGCATCTTGCAGGGGAGTGCGACACTATCTGGGTTACTCTCGAAGCCGATGGCTCATGCACAGTTGAGGATAATGGTCGAGGTATTCCGGTAGGAATGCATGCAAAAGGAGTATCTGCTGCACGAGTAGTGTTTTCAACCCTTCATGCTGGTGGAAAGTTTGACAATTCTGTTTATAAGACAAGTGGTGGACTTCATGGTGTAGGTTCATCAGTTGTTAATGCCCTTTCTTCATATATGGATATTGAAATTAGCAGGGATGGATTTATTCACCATGACAGATACGAGCAGGGAAATCCAACTGTAAAACTGGAAAAAGGTCTTCTTCCAACCTTGGGAAGGACTAAGAAAACAGGAACAAGAATTAATTTTCTTCCTGACCCGGAGATTTTTGAGAAAACCCGTTTCAAGGAAGAGGATGTTAAAAGCCGTATGCATGAGACTGCATATCTTAATCCTAAGCTTACCATAGTATATGAGGATAAGCGTGGGGATGAGCCTGAGAGAATAGAATTTCATGAACCAGATGGAATAGTAGGCTTTGTTAAGGATATTAATAAGAAGCAGCATCTTGATCCGCTTCATGAGGTTATTTCCTTTAAGGGAGAGAGTGATGGAGTTGAAGTTGATGTTGCTTTTCAGTATACAAATGAATTTCATGAAAATATTCTTGGATTTTGTAATAATATCTACAATTCTGAGGGTGGAACACATATTACAGGCTTTAAGACTGCCTTTACAGGAATAATTAATTCGTATGCAAGAGAGCTTGGTATTCTTAAGGAAAAGGATGTGAACTTTAATGGTGCAGAGGTAAGAAGCGGAATGACAGCTGTAATATCTGTTAAGCATCCTGATCCAAGATTTGAGGGACAGACTAAGACAAAGCTTGATAACCAGGATGCAAGTAAAGCGGTGGCGAAGGTTACAAACGATGAGATACCACTTTATTTCGATAAAAATCTTGAAACACTTAAGGCTGTAATCAGTTGCGCAGAGAAGGCCTCAAAGATTAGAAAGGCAGAGGAGAAAGCTAGAACAAACCTGCTTACCAAGCAGAAATTCTCCTTTGATTCAAATGGAAAGCTTGCAAACTGTGAGAGCAGAGATGCTTCAAAATGTGAGATTTTTATTGTGGAGGGAGATTCCGCTGGTGGCTCTGCAAAGAAGGCAAGGGACAGAATGTATCAGGCAATTCTTCCAATCAGAGGTAAGATTCTCAATGTAGAGAAGGCAAGCCTTGACAAGGCCTTGGAAAATGCAGAGATTAAGACCATGATAAACACCTTTGGATGTGGTTTTTCTGAGGGCTACGGCAATGATTTTGACATTACTAAGCTACGCTATGACAAGATTGTAATTATGGCAGATGCGGACGTGGATGGAGCTCATATTTCCACACTTCTTCTGACATTATTCTTTAGATTTATGCCAGAGCTAATCCAGGAGGGACATGTATATGTGGCTATGCCTCCTCTATACAAGGTTACTCCACAGAAGGGAGAAGAGGAGTATCTCTATGATGATTCGGCCCTTGAGAAGTATCGTAAAGCTCATGCAGGAGAGAAATTTACTCTTCAAAGATATAAAGGACTTGGTGAGATGGATGCGGATCAGCTTTGGGAAACAACTCTCAATCCAAAGACACGAATGATGAAAAGAATTGAGATAGAAGATGGTATGATGGCATCGGAGGTTACAGCCCTGCTTATGGGTAACGATGTACCACCTCGTAGAGAGTATATATATAAGCATGCACATGATGCAGATCTTGATATTTAAGAGGAGTATAGATAGTAATGGAAAGTAGTAATATTATTCAAACAGAATATTCGGATCATCTTAAGAAATCTTATATTGATTATGCTATGAGCGTTATTATTGCCAGAGCTCTTCCTGATGTGCGAGATGGTCTTAAGCCGGTACAGAGGCGTACATTATACGATATGTATGAGCTTGGAGTAAAATATGATAAGCCATACAAAAAAAGTGCCCGTATAGTCGGTGATACCATGGGTAAATATCATCCTCATGGGGATTCATCAATCTATGGAGCAATGGTAGTTCTTGCACAGGATTTTAAGCAGAGTGTGCCACTTGTAGATGGTCATGGTAACTTTGGTTCCATTGAAGGAGATGGCGCTGCTGCCATGCGATATACAGAGGCAAGACTTCAGAAGATAACTCAGGAGGCTTATCTTGCTGATTTGGACAAGGATGTTGTAGATTTTGTTCCAAATTATGATGAGACAGAGAAAGAACCAGCGGTTCTTCCAGTTAAGATACCAAACCTTCTTGTAAATGGTGCAGAGGGTATTGCAGTAGGTATGGCAACAAGTATTCCTACTCATAATCTGGGAGAGGTTATTGATGGAATGATAGCATATATGAAGAATCCTGATATCAATACTGCAAAGATGATGCAGTATATTCAGGGACCGGATTTTCCAACAGGTGGCATCATTGCCAATAAGGATGATCTGATGGCCATATATGAAAGCGGAACTGGTAAGATAAAGATTCGAGGCAAGATAGAAGTAGAAAAGGCCAAGGGTGGAAAGGAACGTCTCGTTATTACAGAGATTCCATACACAATGGTAGGAGCCAACATTGGAAAATTTGTCAGTGACGTCTATGGACTGGTAGATTCAAAGGCAACTACAGACATAGTAGATATATCTAACTTATCTTCCAAGGAAGGAATTAGAATTGTAATTGACCTGAAAAAGGGGGCTGACATTGAGGCACTCAAGAACCTGTTATATAAGAAAACAAAGCTTGAAGACACCTTTGGAGTTAATATGCTTGCTGTTGCAAACGGACGTCCTGAGACAATGGGTGTGGTGCAGATAATAAAGCATTGCGTTGACTTCCAGTTTGAAACAAATACAAGAAAGTACAAAACCCTTCTGGCTAAGGAGATGGACCGAAAGGAAATACAGGAAGGTCTTATTGAGGCCTGTGATGTGATTGATGTTATTATAGAGCTTCTTAGAGGCAGTAAAGAGGTTAAGGATGCCAAGAGAGCTCTTATGACAGGAGACATCAGCAATATTAAGTTTAGGACAAAGAGCTATGAAAAGATTGCACAAAAGCTGCATTTTACAGAGAGACAGGCCCAGGCAATTCTTGATATGAGACTTCACAGATTAGTAGGCTTAGAGGTGGAGGCACTTATTGCAGAGCATGAGACTACACTTTCTAATATTGCAAAATATGAGGATATTCTTTCAAACAGAGGTTCAATGGCTAAGGTTATTATTAATGAGCTTAATGACTTTAAGAAACAGTATGCAACAGAGAGAAAGACAGAAATAGACAATCTTGCTGAGGCTGTTATTGTTAAGAAGGAAATACCGGCTCAGGATGTTGTATTCCTTATGGACCGATTTGGATATGCACGTACAGTAGATACTTCTGTGTATGAGCGAAATAAGGAAGCAGCAGATGCAGAGAATAAATATGTATTTACCTGCAAGAACCTTGATAAGATTTGTATATTTACAAGCTTAGGCCAGATGCATATGATTAAGGTGCTTGATCTTCCATACGGCAAGTTCAGGGATAAGGGTAAAATGATAGATACTCTCAGTAATTATGACAGTAAGGTAGAGAGCTTTGTATATGTTCAGGCCCTTGAGAACATTATTTCAGGAAAGCTTGTATTCGGAACAAAGCAGGGACTGGTTAAGCTTGTAGACGGTTCAGAATTCAATGTTAACAGAAAGACATCCATGGCTACAAAGCTGGTGGAAAAGGATGAACTGCTGGCTGTAAGAAAACTTACCGGAATTGAAACAATGGTATTCCAGTCTAAAAAAGATTATTTATTAAGAATAGACTGTATGACAATTCCTGAACAGAAAAAAGCTGCCAAGGGCGTCAAAGGAATGGATCTTACTAAGGGTGATGAAGTAAAGGAAATCAGTATTCTTGGTGAGGGTGAGAATGTTGAGGTAGAAATAAAAGGTAAGATGGTTTCTCTAAATAGACTTCATATAGCAGGCAGAGGCAATAAAGGGGTAAAAAAGTAATAGATGCCCCAGCAGGACTTGTCTAAACGTCGAAAAAGTTGACTATTCGTTTGTTGATTAAGACAGGTATAAGGGTGTATTATTAATTTATCGATAAGTGATTCTCCGGAGAAGAGTTACGAACAATTCTTATATCATGTCTTTTTAACAAATCAAGATGGGATACTATCTACAGGGTGTTCCATTGGAGGAAGCGAAAATGTTAAAAAAGGAGCGGATTTTATCCGCTCTTTTTTATGCTATTTGATTATTGCAAGAATAATGAAACCAATTATTGTTATACAGGTGCTGACAGATAGTGTTGAAGATACGTAAGTTCTCTGCTGCTCGTCATCGGCAAATACTGGAAGTACGAAGGGTGATGGAAGAATAAACATAACATTAAGAGCATAATCAAGGCTGTTATCCATTCCTAGGGCACGTACCACTAATCCTGTTACAATTCTGAGTACAAGCATAATAATTATTCTAAGAAAAGAAACCTTTCCAACCCTAAGCCATGGTATCTGACCTGGAACCAGATCATATCCAATACAAAGAAGAATAATGGCTCCTGTAGGTGCACTAATAAAATCAGTACAGGAATCAATTATGGTATTTATTCCAGACTGTGCCATAAGCTTGTAAAGTCCTGTGGCACCTAAAATTATACCTGCAAGGATGGCTATTACCGTTGGTGAGGTAAACATTTCCCGGACCAGCTGACTTGCTGAAACAGCCTGTTTTTCATTTTTGTTAAGCCACAATTTATACAGAGTAAAAACAAACAGAACCTGACCTAAATCTACAGTGGCAAAGCTTCCAAGGTTTTCTGAACCATACAATAGAATAAACAAAGAGTATCCAAGCATTCCTGCCTCAAAGCCTGTTGTAATAAAAGGAGTAAATCTGGAATCAAGGTGAAGGATTTTTCCAAGGATTTTTCCTAATAACCAGCCTGCCACACATACAAGAAACATAAGTAAAGTGACAAACACAGTATTGGCAGTATAGTTCATTGTAGAAAATGCGTTGAGCATAACTGCTGGAAGCGCAATGTTTACAGCTACTGATTTGAGAGCACCTATTCCTTCCCGGGACAGGATATTATGTCTTCTGCAAAGCATACCAATAGCCAGCATTAGTATTACCGGCAGGACGATATTAATAATTTGAATTATGTTGTCCATATTAACCTCCAATATAAAATAACTATATCAATAGTATAAATAACTTGACATAATGTTCCAATACATATATAGTTAGAAAAAATACAAGTTTATAATTTGTACAGAGTAGAAGTCACGCGTCAAGTGCCAATGGACGGGAAGTTGCCGTTGGACGAAGGATATAGAGTATTCGCGATGTGCCTTCGCATCCGCTGTCAGGTAATTTGAATATTAGCATTCATTCTGGTAACGGAATGGGTGCTTTTTTGGTGTGATTTACAAAGAAAGAGGTTTGTAATGGATAGTGATAAGATTAAAGAAGGCGTAAGGCTGATTCTTGAAGGAATAGGTGAGGATATTAACAGGGAAGGTCTGCTTGAAACACCGGCCAGAATTGCAAGAATGTGCCAGGAGATATTTGGAGGCCTGGAAAAAGATGCATCGGAGCATTTGAATAAGCAGTTTAGCGCTACTAATAACAATATTGTATTAGAGAAAGATATTACATTTTATTCTGTTTGCGAGCATCATCTGTTGCCTTTTTACGGAAAAGCACATATTGCTTATATCCCAAATGAGAAAGTTGCCGGATTAAGCAAGCTTGCCAGAACTGTAGAGGTTTTTGCCAGAAGACCTCAGATTCAGGAGAATTTAACAGCCCAGATTGCACAGGCTATAGAGGAGAACCTTGAACCCAAAGGGGTGATGGTAATGATAGAGGCAGAGCATATGTGTATGACCATGAGAGGCGCACAAAAGCCTGGAACTATTACTTCTACCATTATTACAAGAGGTGCCTTTGAAAAGGACTATACATTGCAACAGACATTTTTACAGATGGTGCGAAATGGATAGAGTTAATTTGATTTATAATCATCCCCAGTATAGAAAACTGTATACAAAATTAGTTCTGCTGGAGCAGTCACGGGAGTTTTGCAATCATAACATGACTCATTTTCTGGATGTGGCAAGACTAATGTATATAAGAGTACTGGAGGAGGATATTCGGATAGGGAAATTTGACATAAAGGTGCTTAAAGAGATTATTTATGCAATAGGCTTATTACACGATATTGGTCGTGTTGAGCAGATTGAGAATGGGATTTCCCATGATGTTGCCAGTGCCGGACTTTGTGAGGTGATTCTTCCGGAATGCAGCTTCACGGAAGCGGAGACAGAAATAATTAAGCAGGCAATTTTACACCATAGAAATTCCATTTGGAAAGACCAGCAGTCGGACAGGTCTTACTTGGGACAGCTTCTTTTTTGGGCAGATAAAAAGTCCAGAAAATGCTATGAGTGTAAAATGACAGAGGCCTGTAATTGGGCGGAAACATTAAAGAATAAAGAGATAGATTACTAGAAAGAAGGACATAAATGAAAATTGGAAACAAGGAATTTGATTTAAACAATCACTGCTATATTATGGGAATACTGAATGTAACACCAGATTCTTTTTCAGATGGCGGAAAGTATAATAATATTGATTCCGCATTGAGACATGCAGAAGAGATGATAAAGGATGGTGCTGATATAATTGACATAGGTGGAGAGTCAACAAGACCGGGACATGAAGTGATTACAGATGAGGAGGAAATCGCAAGAGTAACTCCTGTTATTGAGGCAGTAAAACGCAATTTTGATATTCCGGTATCAATTGATACATATAAGGGAGCAGTTACAGAAGCAGCCCTTCAGGCAGGAGCAGATCTTGTTAATGACATCTGGGGCTTTAAGCATGATTATAAAGTTGCTGAGCTGACTGCAAAATATGATGCGGCATGCTGCCTGATGCATAATAGAAATGAAGCAAACTATTTGGATTTTCAGAAGGATTTTATTAAGGATATGCAGGAATGTCTGGAAATAGCCAAAAAGGCAAAGGTTTCAGAGGATAAAATTATTCTTGATCCTGGAGTTGGCTTTGGAAAGACCTATGAGATGAATCTGGAGATAATTAATCATCTGGAGATAATGAAGCAGCTTGGTTATCCAATTTTGTTAGGTACTTCAAGAAAGTCAGTTATTGGACTTACTTTGGATTTACCAACAGATCAAAGGGTTGAAGGTACACTTGCAACAACTGTTATGGGTGTGATGAAGGGCTGCTCCTTTGTGAGAGTTCATGATATAAAGGAAAATTACAGAATTATCAAGATGACAGAGGCTATTTTGGCAAGATAGGATATAATAATGGATAGAATAAGTATTGACAAGCTGGTGGTATTTGGAAAGCATGGAGTGTTTAAAGAAGAAAATGTACTGGGACAGAAGTTTGAGGTATCCCTGATAATGTATTCAGATACCAGAATTGCCGGAAGGACGGATGATTTATCTGCTTCAATAAATTATGGTGAGGTAAGCAGTCTGATTCAGTCTTTTTTTCAGAAAAATACATATATGCTAATTGAGAGAGTGGCAGAGGAACTGGCAGAGCTGCTATTACTTACATATGCTCCTTTGAAAAAGGTTGATGTTAAGATAAGCAAGCCATGGGCACCAATCGGGATTCCTGTTGACACAGTAAGCGTGGAGATTTCGAGAAGCTGGCACAGGGCATTTGTTGCTCTTGGCTCTAACCTTGGAGATAAGAAAGCGTACCTTGATCAGGCTGTTCAGAAGCTTAAGGATGATAAGCTCTGCAAGGTAATTAAGGTTGCAGATTATTTGGAGACAGAGCCTTATGGTGGCGTTGAGCAGGACAGTTTCCTTAACAGTGTGCTGGAATTGCAGACTTTATTATATCCAGAGGAGCTATTAGAGCTTCTTAACAGGATAGAAGCAGAGGCCCAAAGGGAGCGTAAGGTTCATTGGGGACCAAGGACTCTTGATTTAGACATTATTTTCTATGATAATGAGGTGATTGACACAGAAAGGCTTACGGTGCCACATATAGATATGCAAAACAGAGATTTTGTATTAAAACCTATGGTACAGCTGGCGCCATATTACAGACATCCGATTTCTATGCTTACAATGAAGCAGATGCTGGATGATTTGGAAAATAAAGATTTTTCCGGCAGGGAAAATAACTAGACGAGGCTTATATATGATTAGTGAATATTATGAAGCGGAACGCTTTATCAGAGAAAATCTTGACAAGGAGATAACCTTAGGCTTAGAAAGAATTACAGAACTTCTTGAAGGATTAGGCAATCCACACAAGGAATTAAAGTTTATTCATGTGGCAGGAACTAATGGAAAGGGAACTGTCTGTGCAATGACAGCCCAGATACTAAAGGAAGCCGGGCTTACTGTTGGCCTTTTTACCTCTCCTGTGATTTTTGATTACAGAGAACAGTTCCAAGTCAATGGAGAGAATATTTCAGAGGAAGAATTTATAGCTGTTGCCAGGGAGATTGAGGAAGCATGTGGTCGGATGGAGACTTCTCCATCCGAGTTTGAGAAATGTGTCGCTATGGCAATGATTTATTTTAGAAAAAGAAATTGCAATATGGTAGTGCTGGAAGTTGGAATGGGAGGCGAAGGTGATGCCACCAATGTGATTCCTACTCCTGAAATTGCTGTAATTGTAAATATAGATTATGACCATACTGCTTTTCTTGGAGAAACATTAGAAGAGATTGCAGAAAAAAAGGCAGGAATAATCAAGCCTGATGGAGTAGTAGTATTAGCAAATCAGAGTGCTGAGGTTCAAAATGTGGTAGAAAAGGTATGTGAGACTCAGGGGTCAGATATTGTGGTGACGGATTACTCAAAGCTTTTGATCAAAGATTTTTCGCTGGATTATCAGGTGTTTGATTATAAAGAATATGAGGATTTGAAGGTTTCTCTCCTGGGAGAGCATCAGTGTGAAAATACTCCGATTGTAATAGAGATAATTGAATGCCTGCGTGCAAAAGGATATAGGATTTCTGAAGAGGCACTGAGGAATGGTATTTTTAATACAAGATGGCCTGGAAGATTTCAGGTTATTTCCAAAAACCCTGCCATTATTCTTGACGGTGCTCATAATCCTCACGGAATCAGCGCCCTGCAGAATAATCTTAGAACATATTTGCCAGGGAAGAAATTTGTCTTTATTGTAGGAATTCTTCGAGATAAAAACTATGTGGAAATGCTAAGAAAAATGTTACCTTTTGCAGATTCAATTATTACCATTACACCTCCTAATCCAAGGGCTTTACCGGCAGAAGAAATGGCGGAAAAGCTTTTAGAAATAGGCTTTGACAAACAGCTTGAGGTGGCTGGTTCTGTTTCAGAAGCGGTTGAATTAGCAGTGGAGATTTCAGGATACAGGAAACCAATCTGTGCTTTTGGCTCCTTGTACAGCATTGGGGCTTTGGCAGAGGCATTCTCTTCAGTTGAGAAAAATAGAAATTAGAATTGGAAATTAGAATTGGAAATTAGAATTGGAAATTAGAATTGGAAAGGAACATTGATGAAAGCAATATTATTTGATTTAGATGGTACTTTAGTGGATTCTGGAGAAGGCATTATGAAATCAGTTCAGTATGCTTTAGAGTCATTTGGAATACAGGAGGAAGATGTTTCAAACCTTAAGAGATTTGTTGGCCCACCATTAATTCATAGCTTTACAACGTATTACAATTTTTCCGAAGAAGAGGCACAGGAGGCTATAAGAAAATATCGTGAGAGATATGTTCCTATTGGATTGTATGAATCTGCTTTATATCCAGGAGTGAAGGAGTGCCTGGAGGCATTAAAAGCAGCAGGGTATCTTATAGGGGTAGCTTCATCAAAACCAGAGAAGTTTTGCAGGGTTCTTATGGAGCGCTATGAAGTGATAGATTTGTTTGATGAGATTGTGGGAGCAACAACTGACGGACGAATAAATACAAAGGATGAAGTTCTTGCGGAGGTGTTCAGACGTTGGAGTAATGTTCCAAGGGAGGAGATGTGTCTGATTGGAGATACAATCTTCGATGTTGAAGGAGCTAATAAAATGGGAATTCCCTGTATTGCTGTAAGCTATGGTTACGGCAGTACTGAAGAAATGAAAAAAGCAGGTGCAATTGGCGTTTGCGATAGTATGAGCGAGATTCCGGAGAAAATTACAGAAATAGAGAAGAACAATGAATAATAATAATTACTTTTTTAAAGCATGGGAAGTAATATATCCCTTTGCAATGTATTATGCTGTCAATTTGGTTGCCATGTATATAGCCCTGTTTTTAATGGGAACCAATGCAGAAAACTATATGGTTGCTCAGATCTTTGGAGCAGGAGTGACCATTCCTATGATGCTAAAGCGTTTCTACATTCCGGACAGGATGTATCTGGATAGAGACAGTATCAAAAACATGAAAACCGTTATTAATGGACTGGCCATTGCTGTAATAGCATTTTTGCTTGGAACCGGCCTTAATAACATAATTGCAATGACTCCTCTGCTAGATATTTCAGAGGGCTATAAGACAGCTAATGAGTATTTCTATAGTGGCAATTTGTTCTATGAGCTGCTGGGAGCTGGGATTATGGTTCCAATACTTGAAGAAATAGTATTTCGAGGAATAGTATTCTATAGAATAAAGAGGTCAACTGGTCGCAAATGGATGGCCATAATAGTATCATCCCTTATGTTTTCGGCCATTCACTTTAATATAGTTCAGTTCGTATATGCATTAGTGCTTGGAATTGCCCTGGCACTCTTTATGGAAAAGACTGATCATATTTATGGGGCCATAGTGGGACATATGGTGATTAACATAGCAGGAGTGCTTAGAACAGAGTTTAATCTGTTTACTAATATGGTAGATAGAAGCACTTTTGCATGGGGAACTTCCATTGGAATGTTTGCTATTGGCCTTGTGCTCTTAGGAATATACGGTATATACCAGGAAAAATAAGAAACAATTCGGACACAATTTAAATGTTGTGTCCTTTTTTGTACTTTATTTTATTAGGTTTTTGGAAAATACCCTTAAATAATTGTGTCTATCTGACTTGAATAGAGAATAAAAAGCCTAAAAAGTCAGATAATGCAATGAAGATGTGTATAATTGTGCAATTATCTGACAATTCGAGAAAAAACACTATTTACTTTGTCGCTTTAGCCAAATAAAATAATAGACAAGTAGAAAATAAGCACAATAAATTGGAAAGGGAGATGGCCATGAATAAGCAGTGGAACGAAAGTACAGCAAAACCAGTTGGATTGTATGATCCTCAGTTTGAACATGATAACTGTGGAATTGGTGCTGTAGTTAATATTAAAGGAATTAAAACTCATGAGACAGTTGCCAATGCATTAAGAATTGTTGAGAATCTTAAGCATAGAGCAGGTAAGGATGCGGATGGAAAAACTGGAGACGGTGTAGGTATTCTTCTTCAGATTTCTCATAAGTTCTTCAAGAAGGCAACTAAGCCATTAGGTATTGAGATTGGTGAAGAGAGAGATTACGGTGTTGGAATGTTCTTCTTCCCAAGTGATGAGTTTGCCACTAATCAGGCTAAGAAAATGTTTGAGGTTATTGTTGAGAAGGAAGGCCTTGAATTCTTAGGCTGGAGAGAGGTTCCTACTCAGCCTGACAAGCTTTCGGCAAAGGCAAGAGACTGTATGCCATGTATCATGCAGGCTTTTGTAAAAAGACCAGAGGATATTGAACAGGGGCTTGATTTTGACAGAAAGCTTTACATTGTAAGACGTGTATTTGAACAGTCAAATGACAACACATATGTAGTATCTCTTTCTAGTAGAACAATAGTATATAAGGGTATGTTCCTGGTTGAACAGTTACGTCAGTTCTTCTCAGACCTTCAGGATGAGGATTACGAGTCAGCAATTGCAACAGTTCATTCAAGATTTTCAACTAACACAAATCCAAGCTGGGAGAGAGCACATCCTAACAGATTTATCGTACATAACGGAGAGATTAATACAATCCGTGGTAATTCAGATAAGATGTCAGCCCGAGAGGAAAATATGGAATCTCTTAAGCTTAAGGGTGAGTTCCAGAAGGTTCTTCCTGTTATTAACGCAGAAGGCTCTGATTCAGCCATGCTTGATAACGCATTAGAATTCCTTGTTATGAGCGGAATGGATCTTCCACTTGCTGTTATGATTATGATTCCTGAGCCATGGGCAAACAATGCGATTATGTCTCAGAAGAAAAAGGATTTCTATCAGTATTATGCAACAATGATGGAGCCATGGGATGGTCCTGCTTCAATCCTTTTCTCAGATGGAGATATTATGGGAGCAGTTCTTGACAGAAACGGTCTTCGTCCTTCCCGTTATTATATTACAGACGATGATTATTTAGTTCTTTCATCAGAGGTTGGAGTACTTGATGTTGACCCAACAAAGATTGTTAAAAAAGATCGTCTTCGTCCAGGTAAAATGCTTTTAGTTGATACAGTAAAGGGAAGAATCATCGGTGATGACGAGCTTAAGGAAAAATATGCAGGCAAGCAGCCTTATGGAGAATGGCTTGACAGAAATATTGTTCAGCTTAAGGAGTTAAAAATTCCAAACCAGCGTGTTCCAGAGTATACAAAGGAAGAACGCCAGAGAATGCAAAGAGCCTTTGGCTATACATACGAATCTCTTAAGGATTCAATTCTTCCAATGGCCAAAAATGGTGTTGAAGGAACAGCTGCAATGGGAACAGATACACCACTTGCTGCTCTTTCAGGAAATCAGGAGCCATTGTTTAACTACTTTAAACAGCGTTTCGCCCAGGTTACAAATCCACCAATCGATTCAATTCGTGAGGAGGTAGTAACATCAACAACACTTTATATAGGTGAGTCTGGAAACGTCCTTGAGGAGAAACCTGAAAACTGCAGAGTTCTTAAGATTAACAATCCAATCCTTACAACAACTGACCTTATGAAGATCAAGAATCTTAAGAAGGAAGGCTTTAAGGTTGAGGAGATTTCAATAACATATTACAAGAATACAAGCCTTGAAAAAGCAGTAGATCGTCTTTATATAGAGGCTGACAGAGCATATAGAGATGGTGCCAATATTCTTATTCTTTCAGACAGAGGTGTGGATGAGAACCATGTTGCGATTCCTTCCCTTCTTGCAGTTGCTGCTTTACAGCAGTATCTGGTAAAGACTAAGAAGAGAACATCACTTTCTCTTATCCTTGAGTCAGGAGAGCCAAGAGAGGTTCATCATTTTGCAACACTCCTTGGATTTGGTGCTTCTGCAATCAATCCATATCTTGCACAGGATACTGTTAAGCAGCTTGTTGATGAGCATATGCTTGATAAGGATTATTATGCAGCAGTGGACGATTACAACCAGGCAGTTATTGGTGGTATTGTAAAGATTGCGGCCAAAATGGGTATTTCAACAATTCAGTCATACCAGGGCTCTAAGATTTTTGAGGCAATAGGTATTGATAAGTCAGTAATTGATAAGTACTTTACTAACACAGTAAGCAGAATTGGTGGAATTACAATCAAGGATATTGAGAATGATGTAAATGCACTTCATTCTGCTGCATATGATCCACTTGGACTTTCAACTGATATGACACTTGAAAGTAAGGGGCGTCACAAGATGAGAAGTGGAGCAGATGGACATCTGTATAATCCTGCAACAATTCATATGCTTCAGCAGGCTACTCAGAGAGGTGATTACAACCTTTTCAAGCAGTATACTGCTTTAGTAGATGAAGAACAAAAGAGCACAAACCTTCGTGGACTCATGGATTTTGTATATCCTAAGAAGGGAGTAGCAATCGAAGAGGTTGAGAGCGTAGATTCAATTGTAACAAGATTTAAGACAGGAGCTATGTCTTATGGTTCAATTTCCAAAGAGGCTCATGAGACATTGGCAATTGCCATGAATAATCTTCACGGAAAGTCAAATACTGGTGAAGGTGGAGAAGATAAAGACAGACTTACTGTTGGACCAGATGGAAAGAACCGTTGCTCTGCAATTAAGCAGGTTGCTTCAGGAAGATTTGGTGTAACAAGCCGTTACCTTACAAGTGCACAGGAGATTCAGATTAAGATGGCTCAGGGTGCAAAGCCAGGTGAAGGTGGACATCTTCCAGGAAAGAAGGTATATCCATGGATTGCAAAGACAAGACTTTCAACACCAGGTGTATCTCTTATTTCACCACCACCTCATCATGATATTTATTCAATTGAGGATTTGGAGCAGTTAATTTTTGACCTTAAGAATGCAAACAGAGATGCAAGAATCTCAGTTAAGCTTGTTTCTGAGGCCGGAGTAGGAACAGTAGCAGCAGGCGTTGCAAAGGCTGGAGCACAGGTTGTACTCATATCTGGTTATGACGGAGGAACAGGTGCAGCACCAAGCAGTTCAATTCATAATGCCGGACTTCCATGGGAGCTTGGTCTTGCAGAGACACACCAGACACTTATTATGAACGGACTTCGTAATAAGGTTCGTATCGAGACTGATGGAAAGCTTATGAGTGGTCGTGATGTAGCCATCGCTGCCTGCCTTGGTGCAGAGGAGTTTGGTTTTGCAACAGCTCCACTTGTAACTATGGGCTGTGTAATGATGAGAGTATGTAACCTTGACACTTGTCCAGCAGGTATTGCAACACAGAATCCAGAGCTTCGCAAGAGATTTTCAGGAAAGCCTGAGTATGTTGAGAACTTCATGCGTTTTATTGCAGAGGAGTTAAGAGAGTACATGGCAAAACTTGGTTGCAGAACAATTGATGAGCTGGTAGGAAGAAGTGATCTTCTTAAGGTTCGTGAGGATCTTAACGAGAGAGATGCCAAAATTGACCTTAGTAACATTCTTAACAATCCATTTGCAAATGATAAGCAGAGTGTAATTTTTGATCCAAAGCAGATTTACGATTTCGAGTTAGAGTCAACAAAGGATATGAAGGAAATTCTTACTCAGCTTAAAGCAGCTTTGGATAAGAAGCAAAAGAGAGCCATTGAAGTTGAGGTAACTAATATTAACAGATCTCTTGGAACAATATTTGGTTCTGAGATTACAAAGAAGTATGATGATACTCTTGAAGATGATACCTACATTATTAAATGTAACGGCGCAGGTGGTCAGAGCTTTGGAGCATTTATTCCAAAGGGTCTCACTCTTGAGCTTGTAGGAGATTCTAACGATTACTTCGGAAAAGGACTTTCAGGTGGAAAGCTTATTGTATATCCACCAACAGGCGTTAAATACAAAAAGGATGAAAACATCATCATTGGTAACGTTGCATTGTATGGAGCAACAAGTGGAAAAGCCTTTATTAACGGTGTTGCAGGAGAGCGTTTCTGTGTACGTAACTCAGGAGCAACAGCAGTTGTTGAGGGTGTAGGTGATCACGGTTGTGAATACATGACAGGAGGTCGTGTAGTTGTATTAGGTAAGACTGGAAAGAACTTTGCAGCTGGTATGAGCGGTGGTATTGCCTATGTACTTGATGAGGACAACGATCTTTACATGCGTACAAATAAGTCAATGGTATTTACCTGCGACGTTAGCAATAAATACGATGTACTTGAGTTAAAAGAGATGATTAAGGAGCATGTTAAGCTTACTAACTCTGAAAAAGGTAAGGAAGTACTTGATCATTTCAGCGAGTACCTTCCAAAATTCAAGAAGGTAATTCCATATGACTATAACCGCATGCAGATGGCAATAGTTCAGATGGAAGAAAAAGGATTAAACGCTGAGCAGGCACAGATTGAAGCATTTTATGCCAGCACAAGAGAGTAAGGAGGGAAGATAAAGATGGGAAAGCCAACAGGATTTATGGATTATGAAAGATGTGACGCTGCATCTGTTGAACCAAAGAAGCGTATCAAAAATTTTAATGAGTTCCATGTCTTCCTTTCTAAGGAAAAGCAGCAGGAACAGGCAGCCAGATGTATGGACTGCGGAGTTCCATTTTGCCAGTCAGGCAGTACAATAGCAGGAATGACATCAGGTTGTCCACTTCACAACCTGGTGCCTGAATGGAATGATTTGGTATATACAGGAAACTGGGAGCAGGCCTATAACCGTCTTCATAAGACTAATAATTTTCCAGAGTTTACATCAAGAGTATGTCCTGCCCTTTGTGAAAAGGCATGTACATGTGGACACTGGGGCGAGGCTGTATCAGTAAGAGATAATGAGCATGGTGTAATAGAGACTGCATATGAGATGGGATATGCAGGACCCAACCCACCACAGGCAAGAACAGGCAAAAAGGTAGCTGTTATCGGATCTGGACCTGCAGGTCTTGCAGCTGCTGACCAGCTAAATCAAAGAGGTCATGAGGTAACAGTATATGAGAGAGATGACAGAGTGGGTGGACTTCTTATGTACGGTATTCCTAATATGAAGCTTGAGAAACATATTATCGACCGTAAGGTTGAGGTAATGAAGGCTGAGGGTGTTAAGTTCGTAACAGGAGTAAATGTTGGTGTTGACATTAAGCCAGCCCAGCTTTACAAGGATTATGACAGAGTAATTCTTTGCTGCGGTGCCAAGAACCCACGAGACATAAAGGCAACTGGAAGAGATGCCAAGGGAATTTATTTTGCAGTAGATTATCTTACACAAAATACAAAGAGCTTACTTAACTCTAATCTTAAAGATGGAAAATTCATCTCTGCAAAGGATAAGAATGTAGTAATTATCGGTGGTGGTGACACAGGAAATGACTGTGTTGGTACTGCAATCCGACAGGGCGCCAAGTCAGTAGTTCAGCTTGAGATGATGCCTTGTCCACCAACAGAGAGAGCAGCAGACAATCCATGGCCAGAGTGGCCAAAGGTTCTTAAGACTGACTATGGTCAGGAGGAGGCTATTGCAATGTTTGGCAATGACCCAAGAATCTATCAGACAACTGTTAAGGAGTTCCATAAGGATAAGTCAGGAAAGCTTAAGGGAATTACAATAGTAAGTCTCCAGTCTAAGAAGGATGAAAAGACTGGAAGATTCAATATGGTTCCGGTAGAGGGCAGTGAGAAAAAGATTCCTGCTGACCTTGTGCTTATTGCAGCAGGATTCCTTGGAACAGAGGATTATGTGGTAAAAGCCTTTGGTGTTGAGATGACAGACCGTACTAATGTTGCTACAAAGGAAAACTCTTATGCAACATCAGTTAAGAACGTATATGTTGCCGGAGATAACAGAAGAGGACAGTCTCTTGTAGTTTGGGCTATTAGAGAAGGTCGTGAGGTTGCAAGAGAGGTTGACGAGAGCCTTCTTGGTTACTCATATCTTTCAGTACAGTAGTTAATTCGTTGAAAAAGAGACACTTGTGTATTATGATAATACATGAGTGTCTTTTTTTGAAAGGCATAACATTAAAAAAAGAAATCACAAACCTTAGGAGGATAAATTGAGTAAGATTGTATTTTTTGATATAGACGGAACAATCTGGGACGATAATATGGTTATACCTGATAGTACAGTAGAGGCTATAAGAGCACTTAGAGCTAATGGTCACAAAGCATTTCTTTGTTCAGGAAGAGCAAGAGCAAGCATTACAGCACAAAATCTTTTGGATATAGGGTTTGATGGAATAATTGCTGCCTGTGGTACATACATAGAGATGGAGGGGAAAGTTTTATATGAGAGATTATTATCAGAAGAAACAGTAAGCCGGATTCTTACAGTGTGCTCAGAGGCAAAACTTCCTGTAGTTCTTGAGGAACCAAGGGATTACTGGATAGATTCAAAGGGTTTTGAAGAGGATCCTTATATTGACTATCTTTTTCTTGATCTTGGAAAGCATGCTCACAATATTGAGGGGTATGAGGGAAAGATAGAGATTAATAAATTTTCTGCCGATGTATTGGAAAAAACGGATTATAACAGAATAAAGGAAGTTTTTTCAGAAGAATTCAATATTCTAGAGCATACACCTGTGGTTATTGAGTTTGTTCCAAAGGGATTTTCAAAGAAGGCAGGAATAGAGTGGCTTTGCAAGTATCTTAATGTTGAGATGGAGGACACATATGCACTTGGAGACAGCATAAATGATCTTGAAATGCTGGCAGCAGTTGGACATGGCATTGCGATGGGCAACGGAACCACACCGGCAAAGGAGGCTGCTGAATATATAACAACAGATATTTGGGATAATGGGGTAAGAAATGCTTTAGAGAATTATGGACTAATATAGCATTATTTCAAATTATTTGAATAAAATCTAAAAAAGCATTGACAAAAAAATGCTCTAGTTCTATTATTAGAACAACGGTTAGCACTCGAATGAGATGAGTGCTAATAAAAAGATTAAGGAGGCATTGTAATGAAGTTAGTACCTTTAACAGACAGAGTAGTTCTTAAGCAGTTAGAAGCAGAAGAAACAACAAAATCAGGAATCATTTTGACAAGCGCTGCACAGGAGAAGCCACAGGAGGCTGAGGTTATAGCAGTAGGACCTGGCGGAATGGTTGATGGCAAAGAAGTGGTAATGCAGGTTAAGGAAGGCCAGAAGGTTATTTATTCTAAATATGCCGGAACAGAGGTTAAGCTTGACGGAGTTGATTACATCATTGTAAGACAGAATGATATTCTTGCAATTGTTGAATAAGAAGATATAGATATAGAAAGAAGGAATAGATTATGGCAAAGGAAATTAAGTACGGATCAGAAGCCAGAGCAGCACTTGGCGCTGGTGTTGATAAGTTAGCAAATACAGTTAGAGTAACACTTGGACCAAAAGGTAGAAACGTTGTTCTTGATAAGTCATATGGTGCACCACTTATTACAAACGATGGTGTTACAATTGCAAAAGAGATAGAGCTTGAGGATGCCTTCGAGAACATGGGAGCACAGCTTGTTAAGGAAGTTGCTACAAAGACAAATGATGTAGCAGGAGATGGAACAACAACAGCTACAGTTCTTACACAGGCAATGGTTCAGGAAGGTATGAAGAACCTTGAGGCAGGAGCTAATCCAATCGTTCTTCGTCGCGGAATGAAGAAAGCAACAGATGTTGCAGTAGCAGCTCTTAAGGAGATGAGCAAGCCTGTATCAGGAAAAGATCAGATTGCAAAGGTTGCAGCTATTTCAGCTGGAGATGAAGAGACTGGAAACATGGTAGCAGATGCTATGGAGAAGGTTACAAATGACGGTGTAATTACAATCGAAGAGTCAAAGACAATGGAGACAGAGCTTGACCTTGTAGAAGGTATGCAGTTCGACAGAGGATATTTATCAGCATATATGTGTTCAGATATGGACAAGATGGAAGCTGTTCTTGACGATCCATATATCCTTATTACAGACAAGAAGATTTCTAATATTCAGGATATTCTCCCAGTACTTGAGCAGATTGTTCAGGCAGGTGCAAGATTACTTATTATCGCTGAGGATGTTGAGGGTGAGGCTCTTACAACACTTATCGTTAATAAGCTTCGTGGAACCTTCAATGTGGTAGCTGTTAAGGCTCCTGGATATGGCGATAGAAGAAAGGCTATGCTTGAGGATATCGCAATCCTTACAGGCGGTCAGGTAATTAGCTCTGATCTTGGTCTTGAGCTTAAGGACACAACAATGGATATGCTTGGACGTGCAAAGTCAGTTAAGGTTCAGAAAGAGAATACAGTAATCGTTGATGGCGCTGGATCTAAGGATGCAATCAATGGAAGAATCGGACAGATTCGTGGACAGATTGATGAGACAACATCTGAGTTTGATAAAGAGAAGCTTCAGGAGCGTCTTGCTAAGATGGCAGGTGGAGTTGCAGTTATCCGTGTTGGTGCAGCTACAGAGACAGAGATGAAGGAAGCTAAGCTCCGTATGGAGGATGCTCTTAATGCAACAAGAGCAGCAGTAGAGGAAGGAATCATCGGTGGAGGTGGATCAGCATATATCCACGCTTCCAAGAAGGTTGCAGCTCTCGCTGAAACTCTTGAAGGAGATGAGAAGACAGGTGCAAAGGTTATCCTTAAGGCACTTGAAGCTCCATTATATTACATTGCAGCAAATGCAGGTCTTGAAGGTGCAGTAATCATTAACAAGGTTAAGGAATCATCAGAAGGAACTGGATTTAATGCAGCAACAGAAGAGTATGTTGATATGGTAGCATCAGGAATTCTTGATCCTGTAAAGGTAACAAGAAGTGCATTACAGAACGCTACATCAGTAGCATCAACACTTCTTACAACAGAGTCAGCAGTGGCAAGCATAAAGGAAGATGTTCCACCAATGCCAGCAGGCGCAGGAATGGGAATGGGCATGTAATTGTAAATAATTTGAAATAAGAGCACTCTAAATCATATTTATATGATTTAGGGTGTTTTTTTAGTCGCAATGCCAAGCTGAATTCTCCTATAAGGATTTGAAGCCTGTGCACCTGTTTATCCTTATGGAGAAAAGTCCTAAGGAATTCCATAAATTTCCTGACAAGTATATTCATGAGAGAATAATTTCCTACAGCAGTGACTTAGAGCTTCCAAGTCTGTCCTATATAGTACTTTAGGCTTGAATTTTTCTTGGAAAATGATATTCTATTTATGTAATGTATTTATATAATGTTTTATCATTTTTATGGGGGAAAATAAAATGGGTAGAAAGAAGAAAATGACAATGATGAGTGCACTGCTTATGGTTGCACTTATTCCTACAATTATTTCAGCATTAGTAATTGCATTTGTTGCGACAACATCTATGAGCAATGTTTTGGAGTATGATGTATATCATGAACTGCAAGTTGCAGCTGAAGGTTTAAAGGGACACTATATTGATGATATTATAAATTCAGAAACCCATACTTCGGAATATGAGCATGAGTATGTTGATAGTTTATTGGAAAAACAAATTCATCTGACATTGTTTTTGAATGATGTGCGTTACATTACGTCTATTGAGGATTCTTCCAATTCATCTGGAAGGAATGAAGGAACAACTGCAAGTAGTGATATTTGGGCAAGGGTTTCAGCTGGTGAGACGGTGACACAGAATCATGTTGACATCAATGGTGAAGAATATTATGTTGCATATTTACCTCTGAGTGATGATTCAGGAAATGTTTATGGTATGGCATTTGCTGGCAAAGAAGAGAAAGTTGTAGATGCGGAAATAAGATCCGTTACAACTAAGATTGGTGTTGCAACAATAATTGTGATTATAGGTTGTGCAGTTGTTGTAATAATGGTTGCAAAGAAAATCAGGGAGCCTCTTGCAATTATTGACAAAAACCTTGAGCTTTTGGCAGAGGGTGAACTCAAGCCATGGAAGACAGCAAAGAGTAACATTGCAGAAATTGACTCAATTATTCAATCCAGAAAGAGATTATCTACAGCTCTTCAGAATATTATTGAGACAGTGCAGCATACATCGGAAGAACTTCTTACCAGTGGAAACGAGCTAAAGGCAGTTGCTGCCAATACCTCGACAAATGCAGAGGATATCTCGCATGCCGTTGAGGAGATGGCAAAGGGTGCTGTATCAATGGCCACAGATATCGAGCATGCAAATGAAAAGGTTGTTGATATGGGAGGCAAGATAGAATGTATCGTAGGTGGTATTGGAGATCTTGACAACGTAGCTAATGGAATGGATGTTGCTGGAAAGAAGGCAATGAACATTATAGAAGCACTTGATGCTTCAAATGCCAAGACTGCTGAAGCTATTCAAGTGGTAGCGGAGAATGTTGAGGCTACAGATCGTTCTGTATCTGAGATTTCAGCCGCTGTCAATGTGATTACAGAGATTGCAGATCAGACGAATCTTTTAGCACTCAATGCATCAATAGAGGCTGCCAGAGCAGGAGAGGTTGGAAAAGGCTTTGCCGTTGTTGCTAACGAGATTTCATCTCTTGCAGATCAGTCTAGTGATTCTGCAAAACAGATTGGTGAAGTTTTGTCTGTATTAGTTACTGATTCTAAGCGTTCTATCGAAAAGATGGAAGAAGTAAAGAGACACTTGCAGGAGCAGCAGGAAAATCTTAAGAATACACAAAATGAATTTGCCAATGTTTCAGCAGGTATTCAGGATACCAGAAATCAGAGTGACATAGTGGATGTACAGGCAAAGGATTGTAATGCTTCAAGAAGCAGTGTTATTGATATTATTTCAAGCCTTAGCTCTATATCAGAGGAGAATGCGGCTAGCACAGAAGAGACTACAGCATCTATTCAGGAGCTTACATCTACTATCAATATGGTAGCGCAACAAGCAAATGAGGTTCAGGAGCAAGCACAGAATCTCGAACAGGCAATGGGCTTCTTTAAACTATAATTTACTGCCCTTTTGGGGAACTACCTTGGGGCTGCCCCATATGGATATCAATATAAAAAGCCAAGCATATATGATTTATTCGAAAAAATTTTCAAGTTTGTACCCTGGTTCTTTCACGGATAGTTCGCTGAGACTAACGAAATAATTAGTCTGTGAGCCAGGGCACTGTTGAAAAATTGGTTCTCATAAATATATATGCTTGGCTTTTATTTAGGTGTGCATGGCTGCCCAGTACATATCAAATGAAGTTCTTTTTTCTTCTATTTCTGTGCTTCAAGAATAATTTCGCCATGTCTTAGAATGGTCACACAGAGATGTTTTACGTTTACAGAAGATTTTTCAAAGTTTATAATTAGTCTGTATAATGATTTGAATGAAATGCAGGAGGGTGAGATGGCAGTTACAAAAAAATCGATTGAGAAACTTGGGATAGAGGTATCAATGCTTGGCTTTGGATGTATGCGATTTCCTACATCAGAAGGAAAAATTGATGAAGAAAGAGCGCAGAAGATGCTTGATAGAGCATACAATGAGGGAATAAATTACTTTGATACCGCATATCCATATCATAATGGAGACAGTGAGCCTTTTGTTGGGAAAGCACTAAGCAGGTATCCTAGAGATACATATTATCTGGCGACAAAGCTTCCTTGCTGGGAGATAAAATCGTTGGACGATGCCAAAAGGATATTCGAGCTTCAATGTAGCAGAATTGATGGAGGATATATAGATTTTTATCTGCTTCATGCGCTTCATAAGGAAAGATGGGAGACCATGCGGGATATGGGAGTGGTTGAATATCTTGAAGAGATGAAGGCATGCGGAAAGATAAAGTATCTTGGATTTTCATTTCATGATGAATATCAGGTTTTTGAAGAAATACTAAATTATCGTGATTGGGATTTCTGTCAGATTCAGTACAATTACATGGATACTGAAGAACAGGCAGGAGATAAAGGCTATAAGCTTACAGTAGAGAAAAATGTTCCTCTCATTATTATGGAACCTGTAAAGGGTGGGCTTCTTGCTAACCTTCCTGAGGAAGTAAATGCTACATTAAAAGCAGTTGACGCTGAAAAATCTACAGCCTCATGGGCTCTTCGATGGGTGGCTTCACATCCTAATGTTAAGGTGGTTCTCAGTGGAATGTCAGATGAGGCACAGGTTGCAGATAATTTAAGTACCTTTACTGATTTTTGTGAATTATCAGCGGAAGAAAGCCAGTTAATAAAAGAAGTAGCGTCTACTCTTAATAGTCGTGTGAATAATGGCTGTACAGGGTGTGCATATTGTATGCCCTGTCCTGCAGGGGTAAATATTCCAGGTAATTTCAAAATATGGAATAGATTTGGCATATATGGAAATAAAGAAGACGCTACTCGCCGTTGGAGAGAGGATATCAAAGCAGAAGAAAGAGCATCAAATTGCATAAAATGTGGAAAATGTGAAACTGTCTGTCCACAGAAGCTTTCTATTAGAGAGGATTTAAAGAAAGTTGGAGAGGTTTTTAACATTTGAGTTTCGTAGTTTTTAATACCACATATAACCTTTTTTAATACTAGCTTTTCATTTGTTTGTAGCTATGGTAAGATATTTAAGGTTTAACGGAAACTATGGAGGAGATTATGAGTAAAGTAGCAATAATGACAGACAGTAATAGTGGAATAACCCAGGCGGAGAGTAAGGAGCTTGGAGTATACGTATTACCAATGCCATTTTATATTGATGAACAAATGTACTATGAAGACATTGATCTTACACAGGAGCAGTTTTATGAGAAGTTATCTCAGGATTGTGAGATTACAACATCAATGCCACTTGTGGGAGATGTAACAGATAAATGGGAAGAATTATTAAAAGAGTATGATGAGATTGTATATATTCCAATGTCATCGGGACTTAGCAGCTCATGTGAGACAGCATATATGCTTGCACAGGAGTATGATGGAAAAGTTCAGGTGGTAAATAATCAGAGAATTTCTGTTACAATGAGACAGTCTGTAATGGATGCAGTGGAATTAATGAAAAGAGGAAAGAATGCATCTGAGATAAAGGAGATTCTTGAAGCAGAAAAGTTTGAATCTTCTATATATATTATGCTGGATACATTGTATTATCTTAAAAAAGGTGGTAGAATTACACCTGCTGCGGCAGCACTTGGAACACTTCTTAAGCTAAAGCCGGTTCTTCAGATTCAGGGTGAGAAGTTAGATGCTTTTGCAAAGGCCAGAACAGTAAAGCAGGCTAAGAATATCATGATTGAAACCATGAAGAAGGATTTTGAGGAGAGATTTAATAGTCCGGATGGGGCCAAAATGCATTTGGAGATTGCATACACAAAGGATCTCGAAGCTGCAGAAGAATTTAAAAAGGAAGTAGAGGAAGCATTTCCTAATAACGAGATAGTAATGAACCCATTGTCATTATCAGTTTCATGTCACATCGGACCTGGAGCATTGGCAATCGCTTGTTCAAAAAAGATAGATTAAAACGAGGAGGCAACTAAATGTCAAAAGTAGATGTAGTAATAGGCTGCTTTTATGGAGATGAAGGTAAGGGAAAGGTAATAGATTATCTTGCGACAGGAGCTGATCTGGCTGTTCGTGCAACAGGTGGAGATAACGCTGGTCATACAATTAAGGTAGATGGCGTTAAATATGCTATGCACCTTATTCCATCAGGAATCTTATCAGGACACACAGTAGGTGTGATTGGAAATGGTGTGGTTCTTAATCCAGAAGTACTTTTAGTTGAGATTAATAACCTTAAGGAACACGGATATGATGTGGATAATAATCTTAAGATTAGTGATAAGGCACATGTGATTTTCCCATATCACCGAAAGCTGGACCTTGCATTAGAGAAAGCAAGAAAAGCCAACAAGATTGGTACAACAGGCAAGGGAATTGGACCATCATACTGTGATAAGTTTGAACGATGCGGAATCAGAATGGAAGATTTATATGCTCCAGACTTTAAGGAGAAGCTGGCTGCTATGACAGAGTCGAGACTGGCTCTTCTTAAGCATTATGATCCAGAGAATGATTATAGCTCAGAGATTAACTTTGATGAGATATATTCTACATACACAGATTATGCTAATCAGCTTAAGCCATATGTATGTGATACAATCACATATATCCATAAGGCTCTTGAGGAGGATAAGAAGGTCGTAGTAGAAGGCGCTCAGGCAACCCTTCTTGATATTGATTTTGGTTCATACCCATTTGTTACATCATCTAATCCTACAATTGGTGGTATTATAACCGGAACAGGACTTAGTGCAACAGATATCGGTAATGTGTATGGTGTAATCAAGGCATACTCAAGCCGTGTGGGAGAGGGGCCATATGTTACTGAGCTTTTAGATGAGACAGGTGACAGAATCAGAGAGCTTGGACATGAGTATGGAACAACTACAGGAAGACCAAGAAGATGTGGCTGGCTTGATCTTGTTACACTTAAATATGCAAAGCGAATCAATGGACTTACAGCCCTTTCTGTAAATCATCTTGATACAATCGGAAACTTTGACAAGATTAAGGTTTGCGTAGCATATGATGTTGATGGAGTAGAAACAGAGGATTTCACAACTAACCTTAATGTGCTTAACAATGCAAAGCCTGTATACAAAGAGCTTGATGGTGGCTGGGGACCAATCTCAGACTGCAAGACCTTTGATGAGCTTCCAGAGAATGCTAAGAAATATATTGAGTTTATTGAGGAATACATTGGAGTGCCTGCTAAGTTCATAGGAACTGGTGCAGACCGAGAAGCAATGATTGTCAGATAACAGGTTTTCAAACTTATTATGTAAATATAAAAGAGACTTCATTAATTGGAAGTCTCTTTTTTGATGCTGTTTGTTGAATTATCCGCATTATCGATATCGTCCTTTTTGTGAGTGAGACGGTAGATTAATGAGTACGCCCACATAAGAGCAGGAATAATAATGGTTGCAACAAGACAAGCCTTTAACATGTTCATTGTACTTGAGGAGTCAACTATGGCAACAATGAGTGTTGCTATATATAATCCAATTAGTCCAATAACACCAATAATAGCAAATATCTGCTTTAGTTTTTTCATGATGCCTCCCTAATAACTGATTTGTGTCACTATCGTAGCAAAATATTATGGAAAAGTAAATATCCCTTGAGAATAACAATAAATACTGAATACATAAAAAGTATGTATAGATAAAAAGCACTTGGAAAAAAACTGTATGTCTGATATAATATCAGAGAACTTTTCTGTTCGATTAAATGATTATTAATAGTATAAGGTGGTAACAACATGGCTTTATTAGAAGAATGGCAGAAGATTGCTTATAATGAGAAAGCAAATCAGGGAGATTTGCAGCGTTTCTGGCAGAGATATTTCCTTCTCGAGAAGGGTGTATATGAGAAGCTTCTTACTAACCCAGATGAGGTTGTAGAAGGAACTGTTAAGGAGCTTGCTGATAAATATGAACTTTCTGTTATGGAAATGACAGGTTTCTTAGATGGAATTAATGACAGTCTTGTAGAACCAAATCCAATAGAGACAATGGAAGAGGATACTAAGGTAAGTCTTGCATTTGATAAGGTTAAGCTTTACAAGAACATGGTTGACGCAAAGGCTGACTGGTTATATGAGCTTCCAATGTGGGATGAGATTTTTGATGCTGAGACAAAGCGCAGCTTATATCTTGAGCAGAAGAAATCTGGTACAGTTGTAGTAGGTAAGAAGATTGGACGTAATGATCCTTGCCCATGTGGAAGTGGAAAGAAGTACAAGAAGTGCTGTATGAATAAGGAACAGGCAGAGGCGTAATACCTCTAATTACATAAATTCAATAGACAAAACGTTGAAGAGAAGAGTAGATTAGCTTGAAGCATCAGAGAGGAACATGTTTGGTGTGAGTGTTCTTGTGAAGGGCTTTTTGAAAACCACCTCTGAGTGACCCTAATCCGGTTCGGTGATTCCGTTATAATCATAATAAGGCTTATTTTCATAATATGAGAATAGGCGAAACAGGGTGGAACCACGTGATATATCGTCCCTGACACTAGAGATAGTGTCAGGGATTTTTTTGTGAAAGAAGGTGATATACAGGATGAAGCGAATAAGTGACTTTTTTAAATCGATTCCAAGTGAAGTTCGTCTGTCAAAGGCTGAACTCCTTCTAACCGTAGCTGTTAGTGCACTTACTGGTGTTGTGGCAGGAATGCTCATATCACCTAGAAAGGAACAGCGATATGGTTGTAACAATGGCAATAATTTCGTATTGACGGAAGATGATGATATGGATGTTGAATACGAATTTTTAGAAGAGGAAGAATAAAAAATAAGGAGAATAATATGAAAATCACATTAAAAGATGGATCTGTAAAAGAATACAGTGAAGCAAAAAGCGTATATGACATTGCACTTGATATTAGTGAAGGCTTAGCACGTGTTTCATGTGCAGGAGAGGTTGATGGAGAAATTGTTGACCTTAGAACAGTATTGGATAAGGACTGTAATCTTAATATTATTACTGCAAATGATCCAGCAGCCCTTCCAATAATTAGACATACAGCATCTCACGTGCTTGCAGAAGCTGTAAAAAGAGTATTTCCAGAAGCAAAGATTGCTATTGGACCTTCTATAGAAGATGGGTTCTATTATGACTTTGATCATGAGCCATTTTCAAGAGAGGATCTTGATAAGCTGGAAGCAGAGATGAAAAAAATTATCAAGAAGGGTAATAAGATTACAAGATTTACACTTCCAAGAGAAGAGGCAATTAAGTTTATGGAAGAAAAGGATGAGCCATTTAAGGTAGAGCTTATCAAGGACCTTCCGGAAGATGCAGAGATTTCATTCTATGATCAGGGAGAGTTTGTTGATTTATGTGCAGGACCACATCTTATGAGCACAAAAGGAATTAAAGCATTTAAGCTTATTTCTTCATCAATGGCATACTGGAGAGGAGATTCAAACAAAGCGCGTCTTCAGAGAATCTATGCAACAGCTTTTAACAGCAAGGATGACTTAGCAGCAGATCTTGCAAGAAGAGAGGATGCAAAGAATCGTGACCACAATAAACTTGGACGTGAAATGGGACTTTTCACAACAGTTGATGTTATCGGACAGGGGCTTCCACTATTCACACCAAAGGGAACAAAGATGATTATGAAGCTCCAGAGATGGATGGAAGATCTTGAGGACAAGGAGTGGGGATATGTTCGTACACGTACACCACTTATGGCAAAGAGTGACTTATATAAGATATCAGGCCATTGGGATCACTATATGGATGGTATGTTTATCCTTAACAAGGATGATGAGGATAAGGAAACAATGGCTCTTCGTCCAATGACATGTCCATTCCAGTACTATGTATATATGAACGAACAGCACTCATACAGAGACCTTCCATACCGTATGGCAGAGACTTCAACTCTTTTTAGAAATGAGGACTCTGGAGAAATGCATGGTCTTACACGTGTTCGTCAGTTCACAATTACAGAGGCTCATATTATCCTTAGACCAGATCAGGCAGAGGAAGAGCTTACAAGATGTACAGAGCTTTGTAATTATGTTATGAAGACACTTGGAATCGATGGAGATGTAACATACCGTCTTTCTAAGTGGGATCCAAACAATACAGAAAAGTATCTTGGAGACGAGGAATACTGGAACAGCACACAGCAGTACCTTCGTGATGTAATGATCAAAAATGATATTACATTTACAGAAGAGGATGGAGAAGCAGCTTTCTACGGACCTAAGATTGATATTCAGGCTAAGAACGTATACGGCAAGGAGGATACAATGGTTACAATCCAGCTTGACTGTGCTTCAGCAGAGAAGTTTGGAATGTACTATATTGATGAAAATGGTGAGAAGGTTCGTCCATGGATTATCCACCGTACATCAATGGGATGTTATGAGCGTACACTTGCATGGTTAATTGAGCACTATGCTGGAAAATTCCCAACATGGCTTTGCCCAGAGCAGGTTAGAGTTCTTCCTATTTCAGAGAAATACGCTGAATACGCTGAGAAGGTTGCCAAAGAGCTTAGAGCAAATGATGTTGACTGTACAGTGGATAACAGATCTGAAAAAATCGGATACAAGATTCGTGAGGCTCGTCTTGACAAGCTTCCATACATGCTTGTTGTGGGAGCTCAGGAAGAGGAAGATGGCACAGTTTCTGTAAGAAGCCGTTTTGCAGGAAACGAAGGAACAAAGTCGCTTTCAGAGTTTATTGATCAGATTTGCAAAGAGATTCGTACAAAGGAAATTAGAGTTGAACTTCCAGAGGAAGAAAAGCAGCGCTAATTTGGAATAGAAGAAATATAAATGCGCATACTACTTATTGAATTATCGATAAGGAGGTATGTATATGACAAAGTTGGAATGTTGTGTAGAGAGTTGTGTTTACAATCAGGACTCATGCTGTAAAAAGGATTCCATTCAAGTGATGGGAGATACTGCACATTTTGCTTCAGAAACAAGCTGTGGAAGCTTTTCCCAGAGAAAGGAAATGAATGCAAGCAGCAGTGCAGGCTGTCCTTGTGTTAACACAGAGGTTAAGTGCGAGGCTGTGAAGTGTAAATATAACAAAGATCAGGTATGTTCAGCAAATCATATTGATATTACCGGAAGACATGCAGACTCTCTCAAAGAAACTGAATGTGCAACATTTTGTTGCTAATTAAGGCGTTCAGGCTTAAGATTTCTTAAGCCTGGGCGCTTTTTATTTTAATAGTATTGTGCTACCACAAGATATTGTGGTTATGACGAAAGTACTACGCAAGACGGCCTGCCTTGCGCTATTTTTTTGCCCTAAAGTCTTGATTTTGACGATTTGGGGGTGTATTATATAGAAAAGTGGTAGAAAGTGGAGCGAATGACCATAAAAGTGGTGGAGAGTGGTGAATTAGCAAAAAAACTGGAATTAGCCCGAATTGACATATCGCTTCAATATTAATGAAGGAGGTGAGATGTCATGTTCATGGGCGAATACAACCACACTATCGACGCCAAAGGTCGTTTGATTGTTCCATCAAAGTTCAGAGAACAGCTTGGAAACGAGTTTGTAGTAACAAAAGGACTAGATGGATGTTTATTCGTTTATTCCAATGAAGAATGGCATCGTATCGAAGAGAACCTCCGTGAAAAACCACTTACATCAAAGGATGCTAGAAAGTTCTTACGTTTCTTCTTTGCAGGAGCAGCGACATGCGAGTTGGACAAGCAGGGGAGAATCAATATTCCAGCTAATCTGAGAGAGTATGCAGGGATCGAAAAGGATGTCGTGACAGTTGGTGTATACAGCAGAGTAGAAATTTGGAGTAAGGAACGATACGCAGAGAATACAGATTTCGATGATATGGATGAAATTGCAGAGCACATGGCAGAACTTGGAATCGGAATTTAGGACAAACTATAGAAAGACGGAGAGGACGAAATGGAATTTAATCATTACTCAGTACTTCGTGATGAGACAATAGAAAATTTAAATATTCGCCCAGATGGAATATATGTGGATGGAACACTTGGCGGTGGAGGTCATTCATATGAGATTTGCAAACGTCTTTCAGATAAAGGCAGACTTATTGGTATTGATCAGGACGCAGATGCCATAAAGGCAGCAAGTGAGAGACTTGCAGAATTTAAGGATAGGGTAACCATTGTCAGAAGCAATTATTCTGATATGAAGAATGTGATTTCGGACCTTGGAATAGACAGGGTAGATGGAATAATTCTTGATCTTGGCGTGTCTTCTTTTCAGCTGGACACACCTGAGCGGGGATTTACATACAGAAGCGAGGATGCTCCACTTGATATGCGAATGGATGATAGACAAGCTCTTACAGCCAGAGATATTGTCAATGACTACAGTGAGATGGACCTGTTCAGAATTATTAAGGATTATGGTGAAGACAGATTTGCCAAAAACATTGCAAAGCATATTGTAAATGCAAGGGCAAAAAAGCCAATTGAGACAACAGGGGAGCTCAATGAGATAATAAAGGCTGCTATTCCACAGAAGGTAAGAGCAACGGGAGGACACCCTTCCAAGAGAACCTATCAGGCTATAAGAATTGAATTAAATCACGAATTAGATGTATTAAGAGATAATTTGGATGATATGATTGATTTGCTCAATGATGACGGAAGAATTTGTATTATTACTTTCCATTCATTAGAGGACAGAATCGTAAAGTCCAATTTTAAAAAGAATGAAAATCCTTGCACCTGCCCAAGCAATTTTCCAGTGTGCGTGTGTGGAAATAAATCAAAGGGGCATGTGATTACAAGAAAACCAATTCTACCATCAGAATATGAATTGGAAAATAACAGCAGATCAAAGAGCGCAAAGCTAAGGGTGTTTGAGAAGGCACTGGATTTATAGGGGTTGCCACCTACAAGGATGGATGGTGGCTGAATTATGGAAAAGGAGTTCAAAATGAGTAAGACATATTACATACATGGAAATACAGTTAGAGAATTAGAAGAAGCACAGCCAGTCCGACGCGAGCGAAGAAGCCGTGAAGAGATAGAGAGAGCAAATCGACGTAAGGCCCGCAGAAATGCTGCAAGAAGAAACCGTGAGAAGGCATATTCTATGAGCATGGGATATGTTGGTTTCCTTTCAGTTTGTGTTTTATTGTGTGCTTTTGCTGCATTTTCCCTTATTAGAATGCAGGCACAGATAACATCAAGAATGCAGAATGTTGCAGTAATCGAGACGAAAACTGCGGATATAAAAGCAGAAAATGATGCAAAATACAAAGAGATTACAACATCAGTTGATATGGACAAGATTAAAAAAACTGCTATGAAAAAGTATGGAATGAAGTACGCTTCTAAGAAACAAGTGGTATACTATACTGTAAATACAAGCAATTATATGGATCAGTATGGAGATATACCAGAATAGTAGGAGACAGAAAGTGGCAAATAGAAAGAGAAGAAGGCGGCCTAAGCCAAAGTTTAACAGAAAGATGAGAGGAAAGCTCCTTATTCTTTTTGCAGGAGTGACATTGGCACTGATAGTTCTGATAGGTCGTATTGTGTACATCGATTATACAAGCAGTGATAAATATAAGAAAAAGGTATTAGCATTACAGTCATACGACAGCAAGACTTTGCCTTATCAGCGTGGAGATATTGTTGATAGAAACGGAACAAAGTTAGCTACCAGTGTGGCTGTTTATAATGTTATACTGGACTGTTCAGTTATGACCAGCAAGCAGGAATATATAAGGCCCACCATTGATGCTTTGATGGAGCATTTTAAGGATTTGGACAGAAAGCAGCTGGAAGACTATGCAAGAAACAAAAAGGACAGCAGATATATTATTCTAAAAAAGAAAGCTTCATATAAAGAGACACAGCCTTTTATCGAAATGATGAATGAAGTGGACGAAGATGGAAAGAGGGTTAACCCCAATATTAATGGGGTATGGTTCGAGACAGAGTATGTCAGAAATTATCCATTTGGCACTTTGGCAAGCTCTGTAATAGGATTTACTTCAGCAGGTAATGTTGGAACAATTGGTCTGGAGAATTATTATAATGATACCCTTAATGGAGTTAACGGAAGAGAATATGGATATCTTAATTCAGATAGTGCTTTTGAAAAAACAGTAATAAAACCTGAAGATGGAAATACACTGGTTACAACAATAGACTCCAACATTCAGTCCATTGTTGAGAAAAAGATAAAGGAATTTTGCAAGGCATATAAGGATAATTACAGAAAAGGAAATGCAGCAGAAAATATTGCTGTAATTGTTCAGAATCCTCAAAATGGTGAGATACTGGCCATGGCCAATTATCCAACCTTTGATCTGAACAATCCAAGGGATTTATCTTCTATTATGTCCAAATCAAAAAGCGACAAGCTTTCTGAGGAAAAGAAGATGGAGGCACTAAATGGACTTTGGCAGAACTACTGTGTTACATCAACCTATGAGCCAGGCTCAGTACAGAAACCCTTTACAGTAGCATGTGGTCTGGAAACAGGAACTGTTAATAAGAATAATACTTACGAGTGTGATGGTGGAGAAACCTTTGCAGGGCAGAAGGTACGATGCGTTAATCGAAGCGGTCATGGAACTGAGACTGTGGAGAAAGCACTGATGGATTCCTGCAATGATTCCCTGATGCAGATGTCTTATCAGATAGGTGTATCAAACTTTTTGGAATATCAGTCAATTTTCGGCTTTGGATATAAAACAGGAATTGATCTTCCGGGAGAGGCAAACACCTCAACCCTTGTATTTAAAGAGGACAATATTAAGAAGATTGATTTGGCCACAAACAGCTTTGGCCAGAACTATAATTGTACAATGATTGAGCTGATAAGCGCATTTTCATCATTGGTAAATGGGGGAACATATTATCAGCCACATTTGGTTAAGAAGATAACTAATAGTGAGGGCAATACAATTTCGACTATGGGAGCTACTGCTGTAAAGCAGACTGTATCAAAGAGTACAAGCGATACACTTAAGAGTTATATGTATAATGTAGTGGAAAAGGGAACAGCAACAACGGCAAAGGTCGATGGATATTCAATGGGTGGAAAAACCGGAACTGCTGAAATGTATGATGAAGAAACGCATACAAGAAAGAAGGATAACTACCTTGTTTCATTCATCGGTTTTGCACCCCTTGAGAATCCACAACTGGTAATATACTGTGTTGTAGACAGACCAAACGTTGAAAGTCAGTCTCACAGTACCTATGCACAGAATATTGTTAGAGAAATTCTGGAGGAAACCTTTCCTTATATGAACATCTATCCTGACGAGAAGAAGACAGGAAAGAACAAGGGACTTGATATTACTGGCAATGAGACAAACTAAAATACACATAACCTCATAAGTGCCTTCATAGAATAAGCTAAGGCAATTATGGGGTTTTTTATGGAAACAAACTTTTTTTATTGTAGGAAGAAAGCCTTCGTTATGTGCGCAATTGTATTATTGTGTCTTGTAGGGCTAATGGGAAGACTGGTTTACCTGATGATTTTTCAGGGAGAGAAGTATAGTAAAAAGGCTTCAGATCTTCAATACCGTGAGCGCCAGCTCAGGGGACCGCGAGGACGAATACTGGATAGAAACGGCCTTCCCCTTGCAGATAATCAGACAGTGTGTACAGTGTCTGTAATTCATAATCAGATAGAAGATTCTCAGAGGGTAGCAAAGCTGCTTGCCAGGGAATTGGATATAGATGAGGATAAAATTCTCAAAAAAATAAATAAAGTAACTTCAATTGAGCTAATTAAAAGCAATGTGCCAATAGAAACAGGCGACAGAATCAGAAAAGAAAACCTTAAGGGAATAAAGGTAGATGTGGATTATTCAAGGTATTATCCTTTTGGAGAACTGGCTTCCAAGGTGATTGGATTTACCGGAAGTGATAATCAGGGGATAATTGGATTAGAGGCAATATACGACAAATATCTGAAGGGACAGAATGGAACAATTTATTCCATAACCGATTCCAGGGGAGTTGAAGTAAAGAACTATCCTGAGAAAATACAGAAGACAGAAAGAGGAAATGATATCCAGCTATCTTTGGATTACAACATTCAGTCATACTGTACTCAGGCTGCAGAGCTTACATATGTAAAAAAGCAGGCGGATGGGGTTAGCATTATTGCAATGAATCCGCAAAATGGTGAGATACTTGCAATGGTGGACTACCCGGAGTTTGATTTAACAAAGCCCTTTGAGCTGACTGCAAATTATACGGATGTAAATCAAATGTGGAGAAACAGCTGTATAAATGATACATATGAGCCAGGTTCTATATTTAAAATAGTAACAACAGCAATAGCTCTTGAAGAAAATCTGGTAGGTTTGGAGGACAGATTCTACTGCCCGGGATATATTGTTGTGGAGGACAGGAGAATCAGATGTCATAAGACGCAGGGGCATGGTTCCCAGACTTTTGTGGAGGCAATAGAGAATTCCTGCAACCCGGTCTTTATTGATATTGGTCAGAGAATAGGAATTGACCGATACTGTGATTACTTTAGAAAATTTGGACTGCAAAAGAAGACAGGAATAGATTTGCCAGGTGAAAGTAAGACTATTATGCATAAAAAGGAAAACATGGGGCAGGTTGAACTTGCAACAGTAGCGTTTGGTCAGTCCTTTCAGATAACACCAATACAACTGATAACTACGGTATCGTCCCTTATTAATGGAGGCTATCGTGTGACGCCTCATTTGGCAGATAAAGTCATAAACAGTTCTGGAAAAGTATGTAAAACCTTTGAGCACCCAATGGAACAGCAGGTATGTCAGAAGAAAACTTCTGAGACATTGCGATTTTTGCTGGAGAAAGTTGTCTCAGAGGGCGGCGGTTCAAAAGCATATATTGAGGGCTTTGAAATCGGTGGAAAAACTGCTACTTCCCAGACGCTACCAAGAAGTGACAACAAATATATATCAGCTTTTCTTGGATTTGCACCAGCAGATAATCCCAGAATAATTATGCTGGTAAAGATAAATAATCCAAAAGGCCAGTACTATGGTGGAACAATTGCTGCACCAGTGGCAAAAATGATTTTTGAAAATATATTACCTTATGTGGATAAACTTGATAAATGAAAAACAATAACGTATACTTGTTTAGGACAAAAATGGAGGAAGAAAAACCATGACTTTAAATGATAAAAATGTACTGGTTGTTGGAACAGGAATTAGTGGTGTTGCAGCAGCTGAATTATTATTAAATAAGAAAATCAGCGTTACACTTTTTGATGCCAACAAGGAGCTGTCTTTGGATAATTTATTTGAGAAAAATCCAAAGCTTAAGAATGTACCGGTTATTCTTGGCCAGCTTACAGAGGCAGACATAGAAAGCTTTGATATTGTAGTTCTTAGTCCGGGAGTTCCTACTGATATTCCTATGGTTAACACCATGAGAGAAAAGGGGCTTCCTATCTGGGGAGAAATCGAGCTTGCATATTATTTTGCAAAAGGAACAACTGTTGCAATAACAGGAACAAATGGTAAAACAACAACAACGGCACTTACAGGGGAGATAATGCGAACCTTTTTTAAGGATGTGCGTGTTGTGGGAAATATTGGTATTCCATATACTTCAGAGGCGTCTAATATGACAGAGAACACAGTAACAGTAGCTGAGGTTTCCAGCTTCCAGCTTGAGACAATACATGATTTTAAGCCACAGGTTACTGCAATCCTCAATATTACGCCTGATCATCTCAACAGACATCATACTATGGAAGCTTATATTAAGGCAAAAGAGGACATTACAAAGAATCAGTCAAAGGACGATACCTGTGTACTTAATTATGAGGATAAGGTTCTAAGAGCGTTTGCCAAGGAGTGTCCGGCAAAGGTAGTATTTTTCAGCAGTAAGACAAAGCTGGAAGAGGGGTATTATCTTGAGGATAGCGTAATCTATAAAGTGACTGAGGGTAAGGCTGAAAAGATAATCCATGTTGATGAACTTAATATTCTCGGCAATCATAATTACGAGAATGTAATGGCTGCATGTGCTATGGCTGATGCAGTAGGAGTTCCAAAGGAGAAGCTCTTGGAGGCACTCCATACCTTTACAGCAGTTGAACACAGAATTGAATACGTTACAGAGAAGAGAGGGGTTCGTTTCTATAATGATTCAAAGGGAACTAATCCGGATGCTGCTATTCAGGGTATACGTGCAATGAACAGACCAACAATGCTGATTGGTGGTGGATATGATAAGGAATCTGAATACGATGAGTGGATAGAAGCCTTTGATGGGAAAGTAAAGGAACTGGTATTAATTGGCCAGACCGCTGAAAAGATTGAAAAATGCGCTCATAAGCATGGCTTTATGAATACGGTGAAGTTTGAAAGCTTCGAGGATGCAATAAATTACTGTTATGAACATGCAGAAAATGGAGATGCAGTTCTTCTTTCGCCAGCATGTGCAAGTTGGGGAATGTTCCCTAATTATGAGGAAAGAGGAAGAATATTTAAGAGCATTGTAAATGGGTTAAAGGAGTAATTATTGGCAGATAAAAGACAGCGAAAAGAAAGAGAAATTAAATATATTGATTATACTTTTCTGTTTATCATTATTTTCTTACTTTGTTTTGGTTTGGTAATGCTATATAGCTCAAGTGCCTATTCAGCCAATAATACATATGGTGACGGAGCTCATTATCTTAAGCTTCAGATAAGAAATATTCTTTTGGGCGCCGTATGTATGGTTTTCTTTGCCAGGGTTGATTACAGATGGTGGAAAAAATGGGGAATGCTAATCTATTTTTTGGCATTTGCACTTTGTACAGCAGTATTGTTTGTGGGTAGAGCTTCTCATGGTCAGGCAAGATGGTTGTCACTGGGACCATTATCATTTCAGCCCTCTGAGTTTGCAAAGTTTGCTGTGATATTATTTCTTGCAATGATAATTGAAAAAGTAGTAAGAAGTCTAAAGGATTTTAAGAGTCTTGCAAAAGTAATGGTGATGCTGGTGCCACTTGTTGGTGTAATTGCAAATAATAACCTTAGTACAGGTATTATCGTTATGGCTATTGCAATGTGCATGCTTTTTGTTGCAAGCCCAAAATACTCTCACTTTGTTATACTGGTAATTTGCGGAGCAGCATTTTTATGCGTGTTTCTTTTGATGGCTTCCTACAGAAGTGACCGTATTACAGCATGGCTTAATCCGGAAACAGCTGAAAATGGATACCAGATTCTGATGGGATTATATGCAATCGGATCAGGTGGACTTTTTGGAAAAGGCCTTGGAAACAGCCTGCAGAAGCTTGGAAACATGCCAGAGTCTCAGAACGATATGATTTTTTCAATTGTGTGTGAAGAGCTTGGATTATTTGGAGCTATTTGTCTGATTCTTCTTTTTGTAATACTGATATGGAGAATGATGATAATAGCCAACAATTCAAGAGATTTATATGGAGCACTTCTGGTAGTTGGAGTAATGGCCCATGTTGCAATACAGGTTGTGCTGAATATAGCGGTAGTAACCAATTCAATACCTAATACTGGTGTTACCCTTCCTTTTATCAGCTACGGAGGAACTTCGCTTATCTTCCTTATGGGAGAGATGGGGCTGGTTCTGAGCGTATCAAGAGGAATTCAATTAGAAAGTATAGAATAGTGGAGTGGTTATGAACAGAAAAAGACAGGAACAGCAGAAGACAAAACATCATTTTAGAAATTTCTTAATTGTAGTTGCAGTAATTGCAGTAATTGCATTAATCATATTAAAGCTGTTTACCGTTAAAAATGTAGAGGTAAGCGGAAATCTGCTTTATGATGATGCAACCATTGAGAGTACCCTGCTAAATGATGATAAATCATGGAACAGTCTATATGTATTTTTGAAGTACAAGTTTTTTGAACCTGAGAAAATGCCATTTATAGACGATATGACAGTGTCCTTAAAAGGACCTCATACCCTGAGCATAAAGGTTTATGAGAAGGGTATGATGGGTTATCTATACATCAACGGAATTGGTGAGAATGCATACTTCGACAAAGATGGCTTTGTGGTGGAGACGTCCACCAGAGTAATCGAGGGGGTGCCGGAAATCAAGGGGATAGAATGTGATGAGGTGGTGATTTATGAGAGGCTTCCTATTGAAGAGGGAGCTCTTAAGGAAATTCTTAATCTGACACAGACCCTAAAGCGATATGAACTGGTTCCAGATTCAATCGCCTATGGCGAAGAAAACTCACCTAATATTCGCTACAATAAGCTAAAAGTATCAGTAGGAGATACAAAGAATTTGTCCCAGAAAATTATGACACTGACTGCAATAATTGAGTCGGTGAAAAATAAGGAGGGAACACTACATTTAGAAAATTGGAGCGAAGAATCCACAAATATTGTGTTTGAACCTAAGAAATAAATTAAAAAAATCACAATTAAGAGTTGATATTTTGTGGAAAAAAATATATTATAATTAATGTATTGTACGTAGATGTTATGATAATAATGCTTTAATATAAATTCGGAATAGAAAGAGGAGGAAGAACCTTGCTGGAGATAAGAACAACAGAAGCAGATGCTAGTGCAAAGATAATAGTAATTGGTGTAGGTGGCGCTGGTAATAATGCTGTAAATAGAATGATTGATGAGAATATCGGTGGTGTTGAGTTTATTGGTATCAATACAGATAAGCAGGCTTTACAGCTTTGTAAGGCTCCATCACTTATTCAAATTGGAGAGAAGCTTACTAAAGGACTTGGCGCAGGTGCACAGCCTGAGATTGGTGCAAAGGCTGCAGAGGAGAGTGCAGAGGAACTCGCTGCTGCTGTTAAGGGTGCTGATATGGTATTCGTTACTTGTGGAATGGGTGGCGGAACTGGTACAGGTGCAGCTCCAGTAGTGGCTAAGATCGCCAAGGAGCAGGGAATCCTTACAGTTGGTGTTGTTACAAAGCCATTTAAGTTTGAAGCTAAGCAGCGTATGATTAATGCTGTTTCAGGTATAGAGAGATTACGTGAGAGCGTTGATACACTTATTGTTATTCCTAACGATAAGCTTTTGGAGATTGTTGATAGACGTACAACAATGCCAGACGCACTTAAGAAAGCAGATGAAGTGTTACAGCAGGCAGTTCAGGGAATTACTGATCTGATTAACTTACCTGCTCTTATTAACCTTGACTTCGCAGATGTACAGACAGTAATGAAGGACAAGGGAATGGCTCACATTGGTATCGGTAGTGCACAGGGTGACGAGAAGGCTATTGAGGCTGTTAAGCTTGCAGTTGCTTCACCTTTATTAGAGACTACAATCAATGGTGCTACACATGTTATCATCAATATTTCCGGAGATATTTCTCTTATGGATGCAAATGATGCAGCAAGCTATGTACAGGATCTTGCAGGAGATAATGCTAACATTATATTTGGTGCTAAATATGATGAGACAATGACAGATGCAGCAACAATTACTGTTATTGCTACAGGACTTGAGTCCAATACTGGCGCTTCAACAGTAACACCTGCTTCATCAATTTCTGCAGCAACAACGCTTCAGAATCGCATGGTATATCCTAACTCGGCTTCAACAACAGCAGCCAGACCAACAGCGACTCCAACTGCTACTACAGGAATTCATACAAGCAGTCCTGTTACTCCAAAGCCAGCTTCACAGCCAACTGTAGCTCCTTCACAGTTCAGTGGTATTCAGAAGCCAGCACAGCCTGTAAGTAATGTAAGACCTGTTGAGATTAATATTCCAGAATTTCTTAAGAATTCTAAGCGATAAGAACATATTTCAGGATGGACTTTTGTCCATCCTGTTTTTTTACCTCAAAATCTCTTTCTCAAAATGTTTTCTTGATTTGTTCTTCTCGACAATTCTCAAGCTAATACACGATTTCTTCCCTTTATAATTGTTTTCAGGAAAGGGAGGTGATGATTATCTATGTATTCTATCTGGATATATTTCTTCTTCATGAAGTTCTCATGAATTCAGCAATAATTTGTATTACGCTTAGATTAAATAAGCTTAATGTAAGTAAAAGACAGTTGTTTGGGGCAATATTCCTTGGAAGTATTTTTCCTTTAATGGGATTAGTATGGGGATATAAAGCATTTATTTTGACAAATTATCTAATTGTTCTTCCCTTAATAGGATTAATAGTTGCAGGGAGAAGCTGGAGGAGAATCATATCCTGTGTGGTTTCTCTTGTAGGAATAACCTTTCTCCTTGGCGGCATAGCTGAGGCTGTGAAAAATACTTTTAAATGGGGGGATGAGGCTCAGGATAATTGTGAGATTGTGCTTTTGATTTCAGCTGTTTTAGGAGCGGTAGTTGCTGGGATTTTTCAGGAAAAGGCCAGAATTAAGCGTTATGTGTTTAGAATCAGACTAAGCCAGGGATGTCGCATATATAGAGGCTATGGGCTTTATGATTCAGGAAATTGTCTAAGGCATCCAAAGACTGGTCAAATGGTACATATTATTGATGCAGATGTTCTTGCAGAGCTTGGGGTGGATAAGGTATGGGACAGGATAGAATACAAATCCCTTGGTAATTCTATAGGAATAATAGAGACGTATAGAATAGAAGACCTTGAGATTATTGGAAAAGGAATTAAGTATAATGAAAAGAATTGCCTGTTTGGGAAAGCACAGGAGGGGCTGCTTTCTCAAAAGGAATATAAAATCGTGTTGAACGAGGGAATTGGAAATGAAATTATGTGATAGATTAAGAAAACTTTTTTGCTTTTTTCTCACAGAAGATCAGGAAGTGTTATACATTGGCGGAACAGAAGTGCTTCCCCCTCCTTTAGGGAAGGAAGAAGAGGAACGTTGTCTTATGGATTTGGAGACAGACAGGGCAAAAGCTGCAAGAGAAAATCTAATTGAACACAATCTCAGGTTAGTGGTATATCTTGCAAGAAAATTTGAAAATACCGGAGTGGGAGTAGAGGATTTGATTTCTATTGGTTCTATTGGTCTGATTAAAGGAATTAACACCTTTAATCCTAAGAAGAATATTAAGCTGGCAACCTATGCCTCAAGATGTATAGAAAATGAGATACTTATGCATCTGCGGAAAAACAGTAAGGTGAAGCTGGAGGTATCCTTTGATGAGCCGTTAAATACTGATTGGGATGGGAATGAATTATTGTTATCTGATATTTTGGGGACTGATGAGGACATAATCTACCGGGATATTGAGACGGAGGTTGAGATTAGTCTGCTGGGAAAAGCCCTTGAGATTCTGTCTCCAAGAGAACGTCAGATAATTGAACTCAGATATGGTCTGAATAGAGGAGATGATTCAGAGATGACTCAAAAGGAAGTAGCTGATTTGCTGGGGATTTCCCAATCCTATATATCCAGACTTGAGAAAAAAATAATGGAAAGATTAAAGCGAGAAATAGTAAAGATGTGATATACTGTACTTAGATGTGAATATACAAAATAAAAAGGAGATGAGAAAATGGTATTGGAGTTTTTGGGGGCTGACAGGGAAGTGACTGGAAGCTGCCATTATGTATCTTTTGGAGATAAGCATCTTTTGGTAGATTGTGGTATGGAACAGGGACCGGATCTGTATGAGAATCAGGAGATTCCTGTTAATGCTTCACTTATCGATTATGTATTTATTACCCATGCACATATCGATCATTCTGGACTGTTGCCACTATTGTACAGTCATGGATTCAGGGGACAGATTTTTGCAACAAAGGCGACTACTGAGCTTTGTAACATTATGTTGAAGGATTCCGCCCATATTCAGGAGTTTGAAGCAGAATGGAAGAACAGGAAGGCGAGACGAGCAGGACTTCCTGAGGTTCAGCCTCTTTATGACATGAACGATGCCATAGGAGTACTTGGACACTTTGTTGAATGCGACTATAATCACCAGATAGAAGTATGTGATGGCCTGAAGGTGAGATTTGTAGACGCAGGTCATTTGTTGGGGTCTTCATCTATTGAAATGTGGATTACAGAGAGAGAGGAGACAAGAAAGATTGTATTTTCAGGAGATTTGGGTAATGGAAACCGTCCCTTAATCAAGGATCCTGAGACAATTGAAGATGCAGATTACGTGCTGATTGAGTCTACATATGGAACAAGAAATCATAGCACACCTCCTGATTATGCAGTTCTTCTGGCGGAAGCAATAAGGGATACCTTTAACAGAGGCGGCAATCTTGTGATTCCTGCTTTTTCAGTTGGTAGAACTCAAGAGCTTTTGTATTTTCTTCGTAGAATTAAGACAGAGGAATTACTGCCGGAATTTCAGGGCTTTCAGGTTGTTGTAGATAGTCCGCTGGCAGTGGAGGCTACCAATATTTTTCATAAAAATGTAATAGAATGCTTTAACGACAGTGCCAAGGAACTTGTATCACAGGGAATTAATCCAATTCGTTTTGAGGGGCTTAAGGTTTCTGTAACAAGTGAAGATTCTAAAGCTATCAACTTTGATGAGCAGTCAAAGGTTATTATTTCAGCATCGGGAATGTGTGAGGCTGGAAGAATCAGACATCATTTGAAGCATAATCTATGGAGGGCGGATTCTACAGTTCTTTTTGTTGGATATCAGGTGCCTGGTACCCTGGGACATTCACTTTTGAATGGAGCCAAGAAGGTTAAGCTCTTCGGAGAGGAAATCGATGTAAAAGCAAACATTCTTAACCTTCCTGGCATTAGTGGTCATGCTGATATGGAGCATCTTACCCAGTGGCTTTCTGCCTTTAAGAATCCTCCTAAGCATGTGTTTGTTGTACATGGAGAAGAACAGTCGGCAGAAACCTTTGCTGCCCATGTTACAGAGAAGCTTGGTATGGTGGCAACTGCCCCATATACTGGAGACACATTTGACCTTCTTACTGGGTCTCAGATTGCAATGGGCTCTCGAAAGCATGCAGAGAAGAAGTCTAAGAAGACTGGCAACGCAGTATTTGACAGACTGGTTGCTGCTGGTGAGAGACTTGTTGCCGTAATACAAAAATGTCGTGGCATGGCTAATAAAGATCTTGCTAAATTTGCAGACCAGATTAATGATTTGTGTGAGAAATGGGAACGATAGTCAGACAAAATTAATCCGGTCATACTTAATGGTGGCGTATTTAATCACTTGTTTTTAAATAATACTGCATATTTTTTAATGCATGTTTCTCAAGTCTGGAAACCTGGGCTTGAGAAATGTGTATTTCATCGGCAACCTCAGTCTGGGTTTTTCCTTCGTAGAATCTCATTTTGATAATTTCTTTGTCCCGGTCATCTAACTTTTCCAAGGCATTTCCCAGGGCAATATCTAATATCCAGCTATCCTCCTTGTTCTTTTTATCTGCAATCTGATCCATTACATAAAGTGCATCCCCGTTATCAGTATATATTGGATCAAATAGTGACATAGGTGTCTGAATTGCGTCCAGGGCGTATACAATATCCTCAACGGGAATCTGGCATGCTTCTGATATTTCTTCCAGGGTAGGTTCCTTTGTCATGGTTCGTGACAATAATTCTCTTGTATGAATAGCTTTATAGGCTGTATCCCTTAGGGAACGGGGAATTCTGTAGCTGGAATTATCCCTTAGATATCGTCGGACTTCTCCAATTATCATGGGAACAGCATAAGTGGAGAATTTTACACCAAGAGTTGGGTCAAAATTGTCAATAGACTTCATTAATCCGATGCATCCTATTTGGAAAAGATCATCAGCATTTTCATTGTTATTGTGAAAACGTTTTATTACAGATAGAACAAGGCGCAGATTGCCCTGTATATATTTTTCCCGGGCAGCCTGATCCCCTTCCCGTATTCTTTTGAACAGTTCATTTTTTTCTTCTTCGGTAAGTACTGGCAGATTCGCTGTGTTAACTCCACAAATTTCAACTTTATATGGACTCATTCTGTTTTCCTCCATTTTCTATATAGAGGATGTCCCATTTATTGTTGTTTTATTCAGGCTATTGTGATAAACTAGCAAAATAGCGTAAGTAGAAAAAAGCCAACAGTCGGAGGAAATATGAAGAAATTAATTGATTTAATTACAGAAGAAGTGACAAAAGCATTTGTGGAAGCTGGTTATGACGAGAAATATGGCAGGGTTACGCTTTCTAACAGACCAGATTTATGTGAGTATCAGTGTAACGGTGCAATGGCTGCAGCAAAGGAATATCATTGTGCGCCATTTATGATTTCAGATAAGATTGCAGAGGCGCTCAAGAACAACAGTATGTTCTCTATGGCAGAGTCTGTTAAGCCAGGATTCCTGAATCTTAAGCTGGACAATGCTTATCTTGCTACATACCTTAATGATATGCAGGCAGATGAGGGAAGATTCGGTTGTGAGAAGGCAGAGAATCCTCAGACAATTATGATAGATTACGGCGGACCAAACGTTGCCAAGCCTCTCCATGTAGGACATCTTCGTTCTGCTATTATTGGAGAGAGCGTTAAGCGTATTGGAAAGTTTATGGGACACAATATGATTGGTGATGTTCATCTTGGAGACTGGGGTCTTCAGATGGGACTTATTATTACAGAGCTTAAAGAGAGAAAACCGGAATTAGTTTATTTTGATGAGAACTATACAGGTGAGTATCCTGTAGAGCCACCTTTTACAATTTCCGAGCTTGAGGAGATTTATCCTTGTGCATCCGGAAAGTCCAAAGAGGATGAGGAATTTAAGGTAGCTGCTTTACAGGCTACTAAGGAGCTTCAGGGAGGAAGAGTAGGATATCAGGCCCTTCTTTCACATATTCTTAATGTATCTGTAACTGACCTTAAGAAAAATTATGATAATCTCAACGTATCCTTTGAGCTTTGGAAGGGTGAGTCAGATGCACAGCCATTTGTACCTGCAATGGTAGAAAAGATGAAGAAGGATGGCTTTGCATATATGAGCGAGGGCGCTCTGGTTGTAGATGTTAAGGAAGAATCAGATAGTAAGGAGATTCCGCCTTGTATTATTCTTAAATCTGATGGTGCTTCCCTTTACAGCACAACAGATCTTGCAACTCTTGTTATGCGTGTAGAGGAGAATAATCCGGATCAGGTTATCTACGTGGCTGACAAGAGACAGGAGCTTCATTTTACACAGGTATTTCGTTGTGCCAAGAAAACAGGCATTGTAAGCGATGAAATGGGTCTTAAATTCCTTGGTTTCGGTACAATGAATGGCAAGGACGGAAAGCCATTTAAGACTCGTGATGGCGGTGTAATGCGTCTTGAGTATCTTGTTTCAGGAGTAAACGAGGAGATGCTTAAGAAGATTCAGGAAAATCAGAAGTCAAAGGATGACCTTGCAATTGACCAGGAGGAGGCTCTTGCAACTGCCAAGACAATTGCCATGGCGGCAATTAAGTATGGAGATCTCTCAAACCAGGCAGCAAAGGATTATATTTTTGATATTGACAGATTTACATCATTTGAGGGAAATACAGGACCATATATTCTCTACACAATTGTGCGTATTAAGTCTATCCTTAATAAGTATCAGGCAAAGGGTGGAGACTTAAGCTCAATAAAGAATGCTATTCTTTCAGCTGATTCTGAAGGAGCCAAGAATCTTATGCTTGCCCTTGCCAAGTTTAATGCAACTATTGAGGGGGCATATGAGGAGACTGCTCCACACAAGATTTGTGCATATATTTATGAGCTGGCCAATGCATTTAATGGCTTCTACCATGATACAAAGATTCTTGCAGAGGAAAATGCAAAAGTTCAGAAGTCATATATTGCACTTCTTGTACTTACCAAGTCGGTACTTGAAACCTGTATTGATATGTTAGGTTTCTCAGCGCCAGAGAGAATGTAATTGGAATAATTTTATAGACAAGTCATATATATAGGACATAGGTAAATATTTACCTGTGTCCTTTTTTAGTAAAATGTTTGAAAAATTTCACATAAAAGGTGGGTGAAAGTAAAATGAATGTTATTGAACTGCTTCCAGACTATATAAGGAATGACGCAAAAAGAGCGGACAGACAAGGGTTAGAAGAAATACGAATGAGACTGGGACAGCCTGTTGAGTACAGGGTAGGTGACGGAACGGTGTTCTGGGGAATAGAGATTGACAGAAAATGTCTTGAAGAAGTAATGAATTTTCTTACGGATTATTCCTGGTACACAATACAGGAGCAATTAAAAAACGGCTTTTTTACTGTGGAAGGAGGTCATAGAGTGGGAGTGGCAGGACACTGTAATTATCAGGGGAGAGGAAATGATTCCAAGCTGTGTAATGTGACAGAGATTAATGCAATAAATATCCGGGTTGCGCATGAGAGAATAGGATGTGCAAAACAGATTATGGAGTACATACGCTGCAGGGACAGCATTTATAATTCTTTGATTGTTTCGGAACCGGGGGTTGGAAAAACAACCTATCTCAGGGACTGCATAAGAATAATCTCAGGTGGAGTAGACGGAAGAAAATCGATGAGAGTTGGAGTTGTTGATGAACGGTCAGAGATAGGAGCCTCTTATCAGGGAAAGCCACAGAATAATCTTGGACCCCGTACAGATGTGATGGACAACTGTCCTAAGCTTATTGGAATGAAAATGCTACTTCGCTCCATGTCTCCGCAGGTTATTGCAATCGACGAGTTAGACGGAGAGAAGGAGTGTGAGGAAGTGAGGGAGATAGTTAACTCGGGGGTGCGTCTGATTTGCAGTGTTCATTCTTCTTCCTTTGAGGAACTGCAAAACAGGGAATTTCTCTGGAATCTGATTGCAAAGGGGATTTTTCAAAGAATAATCTTTCTTGAAAGACTGGAAGACGGAGTGCGCAATGCTTATGTTTACAATGAAAAGAGGGAGAGAATATGCTGAAGCTTCTTGGGGTTATGGGGATTTCTGCAGGGATTGCGGGAAGTCTTCAATATTGGTGGAATGGAAAATGCAGGCTGCTTAATTTTTTGGAGGGATATGTGGAACTTTTATCAGCAGGAAGGCGGGAGCTGACAGAGGAAAAAAGAAAAACCAGTGATTTTTTTAGGGAATATTCATCAGAAAACAGAATTATTGGTGAGGGAACCAGATACATAGCAGAGAGTATAAGACTTCACACTTATGGTACCGGAATAGAGATGTGGAAGGAATGCTGGGATAATCATCTTACAGAAGAAGGCATTGGAAGAGATGTGATACTGGAAGTGAACAAAACAGGGAAAGCTTTTTTCGGGAAAAATCCAGAAGAAAATGAAAAGTTATTCAGGTTATATGAAAATCGCTTTAGAGATTTGTATGAAAGGGAAGAGGGTAGAAGCAAGGAGCAGAAAAAGCTGGTATTCCCGGTGGGAGCACTGGCCGGTCTAATGCTGATTGTGATACTGATTTGACAGATGGATATTGCTATTATATTTAAAATTGCTGCAGTAGGTATTATTGTGACTATTTTATGCCAGCTGCTTAAGCATAGTGGACGGGAGGAGCAGGCATTTCTTCTAAGTCTGGCAGGTCTGATTATAGTATTGTTTTGGATTGTACCATACATTAGTGAACTGTTTAGCACTATGGAAGGATTGTTTATGTTGTGATATGTGGAAGGTTTGTTTAGTGGGAGTTATTTCTATGCTGCTTGCACTTGTGATTAAAAAGGAAAAGCCTGATTATGCCCAGCTGATAATACTGGCAGGAGCAACTATTATTATGGGCTTTGCGTTGGAACAAATAATTTTTGTAATTGATTTTGTTCAGGAAATTCTTGGAATAACAGGATTAAATAAAGGCTATCTGGGAATTATTTTCAAAATGCTCGGCATAACGTACTGTGCTGATTTTTCAGCAAACCTCTGCAGAGATGCAGGTCATAGTGCAATAGCAGGACAGATTGAGATTTTTGCAAAGCTGTCAATAATTGCACTTAGCATTCCCGGGCTTAAGTATTTTGCCCAGATATTGGAAAGGGTAATATGAAAAGAAAAATACAGGTGACACTTTGGATGGTTATGCTTTTACTAATAATGCCCATTACTGTAAAAGCAGATGAAAAAGAGGAGATAACAGATTTAATCATTGACAATATAGATATCCATGAGGTGTCAAAGAAAGCCGATGAGAATTTGCCTTCAAACCTGAGCTTTGAAGGGATTTTTCAGGAACTGATTAAGGAGGATGATCAAAGACCTGTTTTGGAGCTGATAGGCAGCTATGTAGTTGAGCTGATTGAAAATGAATTGGCTCAGGGAAAAAGTCATTTTGTCCAAATTATAGGAATTGCCCTTATTTTTTCTGTAATTAACAGGCTTATAATTGTGCCCAATAATTATGTTGCCGACATGAGCTTTATGATGATATATGCTTCCATGATGGTTTTGCTGATAGGTGCATTTTCAACAGTAGGGGAGTTGGTGGTGAATGGAATAGATGCAATGCTAAATTTCCTTGAGGTGCTAATTCCTACATATACTCTTGCCATGGTATTGTCAGGAAATGCAACATCAGGTTCAATGTTTTATACATTTACCTTTGGAATAATCTATGTGCTGGAGTGGGGACTTAAGTTAATAGTAATTCCGGGGATTAATTCCTATGTTTTGTTAGAGCTGCTTAATCATATTTATAGAGAAGATTTCTTCTCCAAGCTGGCAGGGCTGATATATAAGCTGATTAATTATGTATTGAAAAGCACCCTGGCAATAGTTGCAGGGGTTGGTGTAGTGCAGTCTCTGATTGGGGCAGCTAAAGACAGAATAGCAGACAGTATTGTACTTAAATCAATATCATATGTTCCCGGGGTAGGAAAAATTGCAGGAAATATCGGAGAGATTTTTCTGGGATGTGGAATGCTCATAAAAAATGGGATTGGTGTTACCGCACTAATCATACTGGTTTTTTTGTCGGCGATACCCTTTGTAAAGGTGTTATTTTTTGATATTTCTTATCATTTTCTGTCGGCAGTGCTGCAGCCGGTAGCAGACAGAAGAATTGTGGATGGACTTGAAAGCATTGCAAAAGGAGGAAGTCTTTATCTAAAGCTGCTGACATATGGATTTTTACTATTTTTCATTTCCATTGCAATTGCCGGCTCTGCAACCAGCTTTGTTCATTAGGAGGGAACATGAGAGAGTGGTTTAGAAATTATATATTAATATCCTTCATTTTCATGATGGTTTCATATTTGGCACCAAGAGAAAAATACAAAGAATACTACAGATTTATTACAGGCTTAATTCTTACATTGTTGCTGTTGCTTCCTCTGATAAATTTATACGATGAAGAAAAACTGGCAATAGATTTTGACGGCTGGGAACAGGTAGAAAAGAAGATAGATTCCATATCTTATGAGGAGGGGCAAAATGGATTTGAGGAGATTCTTAATAAAAAAGTGGGATCCTGGAAAAATAAAAAAGAATGATTTAATTATATTAATTCTGGCAGGGATTCTGCTTATGATAATTGTTATCCCCTTTGGAAGCAATGCTGAAAAAGAAGAGAAGGACAATAAAACTCTTGGGAAGGAAGGTGAAGCAGGTCAGAAGGAATATGTAGGAAGGCTTGAACAGCAGCTGGAGGACATGCTGGCCAAAATGGATGGAGTTGGACGGGTAAAGGTAATGATAACAGTCGAAGATGATGGAAAACAGATTCTGGACAAGAATACTAAAAAGGATGAAAAGGGATATGAACAGCAGACGGTCATTTACGATGAGAATAAGAATACTGTACCATATGTTACAAATAGAAATACTCCGGTAATTAAAGGGGTAATGGTGGTGGCAGAAGGGGGAGGAGATACAGCTGTTCAAAATAATATTTCTGAGGCAGTAATGGCATTATTTGATATAGAGCTGCATAAGATTAAAATAGTAAAAATGTCAATGCAGGAGGATTAGGATTGAAAAAGTTTGGACACAAAAATCAGGTGGTAATTACAACTATGGCTCTTTTGCTGGCAATAGTAGGGTATATCAGCTATGATTACAACTCAAAAGACAAACCAACAATATCTATGGCTGGAGCAGCAGATACGGAATTAGAAACAGAAGAAGTAATAAATCCCGGGGAGACGGTTTTGACAAGCGCAATGTCTGAAAATTCCAGTTATGCAGCTGAAGTAAAAATGAACAGAGAGCAGGTCAGATCAAAGAACAAGGAATCTTTGCTGGAGGTAATTAACAACGAGGCACTTACTGATAAGCAGAAAAAGGCTGCCATAGATGAGATGGTAAAGCTTGCAGATATAGCGGAAAAGGAAGCGAATACAGAAATGCTTTTAAATGCCAAGGGCTTTAACAATGTTGTTGTGAGCATAGTGGATGATTCCTGTGATGTGGTGGTTGATATGGGAGAAGTGACAGACGCCAAAATGGCACAGGTGGAGGATATAGTCAAACGAAAAACGGGTATTTCTCCTGAGAAAATTGTTATTACAACCTTAAAAAATAAATAACACATAAAAAATAAATGACATTGAAAAACTCAAAAAATTAAGATATACTATAGTTCGAATTTTAGTTGGAGGATATTTTCGTGAGCAACTTAAGAGAAGAAATAGAAAAGAGACGTACCTTTGCAATTATTTCCCATCCTGATGCAGGTAAGACTACACTTACAGAGAAGTTCCTTTTGTACGGAGGAGCAATTAATCTTGCCGGATCTGTTAAGGGAAAGGCAACCGCCAGACATGCGGTATCTGACTGGATGGAGATTGAGAAGCAGAGAGGTATTTCAGTTACATCATCAGTGCTTCAGTTTAATTATGATGGCTTCTGTATCAATATTCTTGATACGCCAGGACATCAGGATTTCTCAGAGGACACATATAGAACCTTGATGGCTGCGGACTCAGCAGTAATGGTTATTGATGCCAGCAAGGGAGTAGAGGCACAGACAAGAAAGCTTTTCAAGGTATGTGTTATGCGCCATATTCCAATCTTTACATTTATTAACAAGATGGATAGAGATGCCAATGATACCTTCGAGCTTTTAGATGATATAGAGAAGGAACTTGGAATTTCAACATGCCCAATCAACTGGCCAATAGGATCAGGAAAAGAATTTAAGGGCGTTTACGACAGAAATACAAAGAAGGTTATGACTTTCGCAGACACACTTAAGGGAACAAAGGAAGGATCCGAAAAAATCATTGGGATAGATGACCCGGCTTTAGCAGAGGAGATTGGAGAGGAATTTCTTAATCAGCTTAATGACGAGATTGAATTGTTGGATGGAGCCAGTGCTGAATTTGATATGGAGAAGGTTTCAAAGGGTGAGCTTTCACCGGTATTCTTTGGATCTGCTCTTACAAACTTTGGTGTTGAGACCTTCTTGCAGCATTTTCTTCAGATGACATATTCTCCAATGGCAAGAACGGCAGATATTGGAGAGATTGATCCATTTTCAGAGGACTTCTCTGCATTTGTATTTAAGATACAGGCCAACATGAACAAAAACCATAGAGACAGAATTGCTTTCATGCGTATTTGTTCAGGAAAGTTTGAGGCAGGAATGGAAGTTACCCATGTACAGGGTGGAAAGACACTTAAGCTTGCTCAGCCACAGCAGATGATGGCGGACGAGCGTAAGATGGTTGAAGAGGTCTACGCAGGCGATATTATAGGAATTTTTGATCCGGGTATCTATTCAATTGGAGATACTCTTACTACAGCTAAGGATAAATTCCAATATGAAGGAATTCCTACTTTCGCTCCTGAGCATTTTGCAAGAGTAAGATTAGTAGACTCTATGAAGCGAAAGCAGTTTGTTAAGGGAGTTACACAGATTGCACAGGAAGGTGCTATTCAGATATTCCAGGAATATAAAGGTGGAATGGAAGAGATAATAGTTGGTGTAGTTGGTGTTCTTCAGTTTGATGTTCTTAAGTTCCGTCTGGACAGTGAGTATAATGTTGAAATCAGACTTGAAAATCTTCCATATGAGCATATCAGATGGATTGCAAATAAGGATGAAATCGACGTTGACAATATCACTGGAACCTCTGATATGAAGAAGGTTATTGACATGAAAGGCAATCCATTACTTCTTTTCGTAAATGAGTGGAGTATTGGAATGACTATTGACAGAAATGATAATCTTGTACTGGAGGAGTTCAGTAGAAACTAGACGAACTGTATTAACATTATATAACTAAGGAAAAGGAGAGGTATTATGAGTGTATTAAACATTACAAAAGAGAACTTTGAGACTGAAGTAGTTGGGTCTATGATTCCTGTAGTAATTGATTTCTGGGCAACCTGGTGTGGACCATGCCAGATGCAGGGACCAATTATCGAAGAAGTGGCAGAGGAGCTCGGAGACAAGGTTAAGGTTTGCAAGGTTAATGTGGATGAGGAGCCTTCAATTGCAATGAATTATCAGATTGCAAGTATTCCAACACTTGTATTTATGAAGCAGGGCATGTTCAAGAATAGAATGATAGGGCTTCAGGACAAGGAAACAATAATAGAATATCTCAATACTCTTATTGACTAAGAAGAGTAAGAAATTTATAATTAAGGCAGTTGCATATGCAGCTGTCTTTTTTCTGATTTAATTTCCAGTATTTCTATTGGAGTGGATTCCCTGATAATAAGAGTTACAATATATATCATATTTATTATTGACAACTTGATTGAAGTATAATATTATTAGAACAAGATAACGAACATTTGTTCGTGTTAGTATAAGGAGAATAATCATGGCAAAGGATGATAAGTTAAAAGCATTAGATGCAGCGATTGCACAGATAGAGAAGCAGTATGGAAAGGGATCAGTAATGAAGCTTGGTGATAACTCAGCACATATGAATGTTGAGACTATCCCAACAGGCTCATTAAGTCTGGATATAGCATTAGGTCTGGGAGGTCTTCCTAAGGGTCGTATTATTGAAATCTATGGACCTGAATCAAGTGGTAAGACAACGGTGGCTCTTCATTGTGTAGCAGAGGCGCAGAAGAGAGGCGGTATTGCAGGTTTCATTGATGCAGAGCATGCATTGGATCCAGTTTATGCCAAGAAGATAGGAGTAGACATTGATAATCTTTATATTTCACAGCCAGACAGTGGTGAGCAGGCCTTAGAGATTACAGAGACAATGGTACGTTCAGGCGCCGTTGATATTGTAGTAGTTGACTCAGTGGCAGCACTTGTTCCTAAAGCTGAAATCGAAGGAGATATGGGAGATTCCCATGTAGGTCTTCAGGCCAGACTAATGAGTCAGGCTCTAAGGAAGCTCACTGCAGTTATAAGCAAATCAAACTGTGTGGTTATTTTCATCAATCAGCTTAGAGAGAAGGTTGGTGTAATGTTCGGTAATCCGGAGACAACCACTGGTGGTCGTGCACTTAAATTCTACTCGTCAGTCAGACTTGACGTAAGAAGAGTTGAGTCCCTTAAGCAGGCAGGAGAGATTACTGGTAACCATGTAAGAGTTAAGGTGGTTAAGAACAAGGTGGCACCACCATTTAAGGAAGCTGAATTTGATATTATGTTCGGTGAAGGAATTTCTAAAGAAGGGGATATATTAGATTTAGCAACTAATCTGGGAGTTATTTCCAAATCCGGTGCATGGTATGCATATGAAGGTGAGAAAATCGGGCAGGGACGTGAGAATGCCAAGATATATCTCAAAGAGAATGAGGATTTCTGTGCAATGCTTGATTCAATAGTTAGGGAACATTACTTTGCAGACAATAAAGAAGCTGACGCAGATGAAGAGGCTATTGATATTTCTGAGAAGTAATATGAGAGCGATAATATATGGTAAGTGTAGTTAAGTGTGAAGCTGTTGGCAAGGGACGTATAAGAGTACAGTTTGATACAGGAATAACAGGCATATTTTATAGAGGAGAGGCTTTAAAGGCCTCTCTTTCTACAGATGTGATTCTTTCAGACGAAGAATATGAGATTCTTTTGAGGGACGTATTGGGTAAGAGAGCCGCAAAGCGAGCTATGCATTTGTTAGAACAAATGGACAGAACAGAAAAACAACTTAGAGACAAGCTTAAAGCAGGAGAATATCCTGAATGTTGTATAGATCAGGCTGTTGAATATGTTAAGAGATTTCATTATCTTGATGACCGCAGATATGCTGAGAACTATATCAGATTTTCTCAGAATAAGATGAGCAGAAGAAATCTCAGTGCAAAGTTAATGCAGAAAGGAATATCCAGAGACATTGTTGAATTAGCATTGGAAGAAGGCTATGAGTCTGATGAAAGTAAACAAATCCAAGCTTTATTAGAGAAAAAGCACTATAATCCAGAGGTAAAGGATGAAGGTGAATTTAGGCGGATATATCAGTATCTGATGCGCAGAGGGTTTAGAAGTAGTGATATACTTCGAGAAATGAAAAGCACAATATATTGACAGATTTGCTTAAAAAGTATACAATTTATTTATTGTAAGTTAGGCATTAGCACAATTTTTGTGTTTAGCTTGATAAATGTACAATGAAAATTTAATAAAGGAGGTGCTCCTGTAATGGAACCTGTCATTACTGCGATAATTGTTGTAGTTGCGATTATTATCACTGCAGTAGTTACATGGTTAGTGTCTTCGAAGTATCAGCAGAATGCAGCTAATTCTAAGATTAGTAGTGCTGAGGAGAAGGCACGTGGAATCATTGACGATGCGGTAAAGACAGCAGAGGCTAAGAAGCGCGAAGCTACGCTTGAAATCAAAGAAGAGTCAATTAAGGCTAAGAATGACCTTGATAAAGAGATTAAAGAGCGTAGAAACGAGATTCAGCGTAACGAAAGACGTATTGTTCAGAAGGAAGAGAATCTGGATAAGAAGCTGGAATCTATCGAGAAGCGTGAAGCTAGCTACGCAATTAAGGAAGAGGAATTAAAGAAGCAGAAAATCGAAATTTCCAAGCTTAATGAACAGCGTCTACAGGAACTTGAAAGAATCTCTGGATTAACCTCCGAACAAGCAAAAGAATATCTCTTAAAAACCATTGAAGAAGATGTAAAACTTGATACTGCAAAATTAATTAAAGAAATGGAAAACAAAGCAAAGGAAGAAGCTAACAAGAAGGCTAAAGATTATGTTGTTACAGCTATTCAGAAATGTGCTGCTGACCATGTATCAGAGACAACTATCTCAGTTGTTCAGCTTCCTAATGATGAGATGAAGGGTAGAATCATTGGTAGAGAAGGTCGTAATATTCGTACTCTTGAGACAATGACAGGTGTAGACTTAATTATCGATGATACTCCTGAAGCAGTTATCTTATCAAGCTTTGACCCAATAAGAAGAGAAGTCGCAAGAATTGCGCTTGAGAAATTAATAGTAGATGGAAGAATTCACCCAGCTCGTATTGAGGAGATGGTGGAGAAGGCCCAGAAAGAAGTTGAGAACATGATCCGTGAGGAAGGTGAGGCTGCAACTCTTGAAGTGGGAATTCATGGAATTCATCCTGAGTTAGTTCGCTTACTTGGTAAGATGAAATTTAGAACAAGCTATGGTCAGAATGCTTTAAAGCATTCCATTGAAGTGGCACAGCTTACAGGCTTGCTTGCAGCTGAAATTGGCGAAGATGTCAGAATGGCTAAGCGTGCAGGTTTATTACATGATATTGGTAAGGCTGTTGACCATGAGATGGAGGGATCACATATTCAGCTTGGTGTTGAATTATGTAAGAAGTATAAAGAGTCTGGTCTTGTGATTAATGCAGTAGAGTCACATCATGGAGATGTTGAAGCAGATTCTCTTATTGCATGCCTTGTTCAGGCAGCTGATACAATTAGTGCTGCTCGTCCAGGTGCTAGAAGAGAAACTCTTGAGACATATTCCAACAGATTACAGCAGTTAGAAGAAATAACTAATGGTTATAAAGGTGTAGAGAAATCTTTTGCTATTCAGGCGGGAAGAGAGATTCGAATTATGGTTGTTCCTGAGCAGATCAGTGATGCAGATATGGTGCTTTTGGCACGAGATATATCAAAGCAGATTGAGTCTGAATTAGAGTATCCTGGTCAGATTAAGGTCAATGTTATTCGTGAATCACGAGTTGTTGATTACGCTAAGTAAACATACTTAAAGATTATTATGATCGTAATCCTTGAAAGAATTCAAGGATTACGATTATTTTTTTGCGTTAAATAATGCCCTGGGTTATTGCTTCGAAACACGCATCAGCTTTATAGATATTATTTTCAGAATAATATTGTGCATTTGATATATTGACAGTCAAAGTGTACAGTGTTAAAATTTTGTATATAAGCAAATGTTTATGACAAACAACAAAAGTTTGAAGAACGGAGAGAAATATGACAAACAGAGAGGCGCAGATTTATGAGTGGATTAAGGAGAATCCTATGATCTCTCAGGAAGAGCTTGCTGACAGGGCTGGGATAAAGCGATCTTCTGTGGCTGTTCATATCTCTAACCTGATGAAAAAGGGGTATATTCAGGGGAAGGGATATATTACTAATTCACCTACTTATTGCACTATAATAGGGGGAGTGAATATTGATATTGGAGGCAGACCAGATAAAGAACTGATTGAGAAGGATTCCAATCCTGGAAGAATTACAAGTTCTTTGGGAGGTGTTGGGCGTAATATTGCCCACAATATGTCACTTTTAGGAATGGATGTTAAGCTTATTACAGCCTTGGGAGAGGACAGCAGTGCTGTCCGTGTAGCTGAAAGTTGTAAGGAACTGGGGATTGATATATCCCATTGCTGCCATACAACTGAAGATCCAACATCCACCTATTTGTTTATTGCAGAAAGAGATGGAGATATGGCCGTAGCTATTTCAGATATGAATATTTACAGACATATTACTCCGTCATTTATTGAAAGTCGTATGGATGTAATAAATCAGAGTGAAATGGTTATTGTGGATACAAATATCCCGGAAGAGACTATTGCATATTTAGCTGAGAACTGCAAGGTTCCAATATATGCGGATCCGGTTTCCTGTACTAAGGCAAAGAAACTTTTGCCTGTACTTGGTAAGCTTCATACGGTTACACCAAACAAGCTTGAAGCAGAGGTGCTTACAGGGATTAGTATTGATTCAGACGAGAAGCTTGATGAGGCGGCAAATGTTTTATTTGATAAGGGCGTTAAGCAGGTGTTTATTACCTGTGGTGCAGATGGACTATATGCCGCAAACAGAGAAGCTTCCTTTAGACTTCCTAATCTAAAATGCAAGCTTGTAAATGCTACAGGAGCTGGTGATGCTATGGTTGCAGGCTTTGCATATGCAGAGACAGAAGGATTTGATTTAAGAGAAATAGCACTTACTGGACTGGGAGCTGCAAGTATTGCAGTAGAAGGTTCATCAACAATAAATGAGGATATGTCTGCAGAGGTTGTGCTTAGACGTGCAGGCATTGAACAGTAGAAAAGGAGAGAAAAAATGAATTTAGAGAAGTATTTAGATGTGTCACCTGAAGTCGCAGAGGCATTAAAGGCTGGAAAACCAGTAGTTGCTTTAGAGTCTACAATTATTTCACATGGAATGCCATACCCTAAGAATGTTGAGACTGCTCTAAATGTTGAGAAAGTGATTCGTGATAATGGGGCAGTTCCAGCAACAATCGCAATTATTGGAGGAAAGTTAAAGGCAGGCCTTTTAGAGTCAGAGATTGAATATCTTGGAAAAGCAGGACATGATGTGACTAAAGTTTCCCGTCGTGATCTTCCTGTTATTGTTTCTAAGAAAATGGATGGAGCAACAACTGTTGCAACAACAATGATGATTGCAGCAATGGCTGGAATTAAGATTTTTGCCACAGGTGGAATTGGAGGAGTTCATAGGGGAGCTGAGACTACAATGGATATTTCGGCTGACCTTGAGGAACTTTCAATGACACCAGTTATGGTTGTATGTGCAGGAGCCAAGGCAATCCTTGATTTGGGACTTACTCTTGAGTATCTTGAGACAAAGGGCGTTCCAGTAATTGGATATGGAACAGAAGAACTTCCAGCCTTCTATTCAAGAAAGAGTGGATTTAAGGTGGATTACAGACTTGATACACCAGAAGAGCTTGCTGGAGTATTTTTCGCAAAGCAGGATATGGGACTTCAAGGCGGAATGCTTGTAACAAATCCTATTCCAGAGCAGTTTGCAATGGATGATGAGGTAATTAACAAGGCAATTGATCAGGCTGTAGCAGAGAGTGTTGAACAGGGGATCAAAGGAAAGGAATCTACTCCATTCTTATTGGCAAGAGTTGCTGAACTTACAGGCGGAGACAGCCTGGAGTCTAATATTCAGCTGGTTTACAATAACGCCAAGGTTGCTGCCCAGACTGCAGTAGCACTTTCGAAGATGGATTAATATGATTGATAAGATGAAAAGAGTAAAAAGAGAACTGATGTATAAAGGCTCTATTCTTGATATTTATAAGGATACCATGGAATTTGCTAATGGACATTCTGAAGAATGGGATTTTGTGTCTCACAGAATGGGAGCAGCGGCAGTTCTTCCTGTGCTTCCGGATGGAAGAATAATAATGGTTAGACAGTATAGAAATGCTCTTGAGAGAGAAACTGTTGAGATTCCTGCAGGCTGTAGAGATTTTGCTGGCGAGGATACAAAGCTTACTGCGGCAAGGGAGCTTGAAGAAGAAACTGGATATAGCTCGCAAAATATAAGTTTTCTTATTTCTCTGAAATCCACAGTGGCATTTTGTGATGAATTAATCGATGTATATCTTGCACAGAACCTTGTTCCGGGGAAGCAGATGCTGGATGAAGCTGAATCAATTGATGTGGAGATTTATTCTCTTGAGGAATTGATGGAGATGATATACAGTGGTACAATACAGGATTCCAAAACAGTTGCCGCCATTATGGCATATAGTGCAGGAGTGGCAAGGGGCAGGTTTTAATAGCAATGAAAATTTGAAGCAATAATAGCTGAATTGAATTATAATAAAAAGCTAGGAATTAAATAGATTCCTAGCTTTTTTGTGCAAAATTATTTATTCATTTCAGCAATATCATAGATGAGTTTTGCAGAATCCTCCCAGCCAAGACAAGGATCTGTAATAGACTTACCATAGATTCCTTCGCCGATTGACTGACATCCTTCCTCAATATAGCTTTCAATCATTAATCCTTTGACAAGCTTTTTGATTTCAGGAGAAAGCTGACGATTATGCATTACTTCTTTTGCGATACGGATTTGTTCCTTATATTTTTTGCCAGAGTTAGAGTGGTTTGTATCAATAACTGCAGCTGGATTAACTAACTCCATTTTGCTGTACATATCATTGAGACGAATAAGGTCTTCATAATGATAATTAGTAGTTGTATTGCCATGTTTACTTACAGCTCCGCGAAGTACTACATGAGTAAGTGGATTGCCTGAAGTTTTAACCTCATAGCCTCTATATACAAATTGATGCTTATGCTGTGCTGCATAAACAGAATTAAGCATAACTGAAAAATCTCCACTTGTAGGATTTTTCATTCCACTTGCAACATCAAAACCACTTACTGTAAGTCGATGCTGTTGATCTTCAACAGAACGGGCACCAATTGCCACATAGGAAAGAAGATCTTCTACATAGCCCCAGTTTTCTGGGTAAAGCATTTCATCAGCACAGGTAAGACCGCTTTCAGCGATTGCGCGGATGTGCATTTTTCTCATGGCAATAAGTCCCTCTACAAGATCAGGAGCTTCCTCTGGATCTGGCTGAGAAGCTATTCCTTTGTAGCCTTCACCGGTAGTACGAGGTTTGTTAGTGTAAATTCGTGGGATTATAATAACTCTGTCCTTAACATCCTCCTGAATTTTGGTAAGACGGCTTACATAATCACATACAGAATCTTCATTGTCAGCAGAACAAGGCCCGATTATTACAAGAAATCTATCATCTTTTCCAGTGATAACATCGGATATCATTGCATCACGCTGAGCTTTTAACTTTGTTAACTCCGCGCTGAGGGGATATTTTTCCTTAATCTCAGCAGGAGAAGGTAATTGATTTAAAAACATAAAACTCATAATATTCTCCTTATTTTTGCAAATATATTTCTACATAATAAAATAAAAAGTTTACAATGTCAATTTTGTAAGTTTATAATTAAAACATTCAAATCACATATAGATATCCGTTGGGCTTCTTGGCCCGCCGGAAATAAAATGATGGGAGTAATATTATGGAGTTTGAACTTTGGATTTCATTGATTCTATGCGCTTTGGGAGCTGCAGTTATTTTGCTTGGCAGAAAAAAGAAATAATAAAAAGAAATAGTTATTGAATATTTTGCTTGAAAATCTTATGCTTAGACGTTATAATGTTACTAAAGTACTATCTTATAACGAAAAGGGAGGGTCATGCTGTGGCTACAATAATGTTATGTGATGATGCGTCTTTTATGAGAATGACACTTTTGAAGATTGTAGAGCCGGCTGGTCATAAGGTAATAGGACAAGCTGAAAACGGGGTAGAAGCGATTAAATTGTATAAAGAACTTAAACCTGAAATTGTATTGATGGATATCACAATGCCAGAAGTAGATGGAATAGAAGCTACTAAGAAGATTAAAGAATATGACCCTGATGCTAAAGTGATTATGGTATCTGCAATGGGACAGATGGTGAAGGTATGCGAAGCTATTGATGCCGGTGCTAAGGATTTTGTGGTAAAGCCATTTGATCCGGACAAGATACTTCAGTGTATTGACAAGATACTTTAGGCATTATATTGTTGTGAATACGTTAACCTCTTAAACAGTGTGTTTAAGAGGTTTTTTGCTGTGTAGGGCTATATTGTGTCTTTTCAAATATTTCTTAAGATATTGTTTACTAAATTGACATTTACTAAATCGATGTGTTAAAATTGCTAGGTGTGCGACTAATGGATTTGCGGTCGTAGTTTAATGGATAGAACACAGGACTCCGACTCCTGCGATGCGGGTTCGATTCCCGCCGAGCGCATATTATAAAGTGATATTATGGAGGATTATGATGAAGGATTTTATTGAAAAGGTTAAGCAGTTTTTCAAAGAGCTTAACGGAGAGAAGATTAAGTCATTTTGTATAGATAAGAAAAATTATATTGCTGTAGTAGCTTTATGTGCTGTTTTCATTGTTGTGTTAGCATGCTTGACAGATAACAATGGTAAGAAAAAGAATGAGGAAGTTGCTGATTCCGGTGCAGATACTCAGACTCAGGATACAGAGATTAGTTCAGACATAGTTAACAACTTTGTGTTTGACCCTGAATTTGAAAAGGATGAAAATGATGAATTAAAGGAGCTCTTACAGAAGTATTATGAGGCTTATGTTGATGCTTCATATGATGATCTTGCTAAGATTTGTTACCCAATAACAGACAGTGAGCAGAGCTACATTGCCATAATGAGTAACTACTATGAGAGTGTTGATAACATTTCTTATTATAGTAAGAGCGGTGCAACAGATGGATCGTATTTTGTTTCAGTATATAATGAGATTAAGTTCGAAGGAATAGACACACTTGCTCCTACACTTGATTTCTTCTATGTACAGACAGACAAGGATGGAAAGCTTTATATCAATAATGCATATAGCGTATTTAACCAGTCTTTCCTTGATACTCCTGTTGACAATGGAATTGTGACATTGATTAACAGATATATGAGCGAGCCAGACTTTGTTAAATTACAGCAGGATACACAGGCTAAGTTTAATGAGGCAATTTCTTCTGACAAAAATCTTTCTAAGATGATGAAGACTACTCTTAGCAATGCAATTAGAGAGTGGCGTGCAAACCTTTTAGCTATGGATTCGGAGAAGGATACTCAGAAAGAAACTGAGAAGGAAACACAGAAGGATACTCAGAAAGAGACTGAGAAGGAGACACAGAAGGAAACACAGCAGGAATCTGAGAAAGAGACACAGAAGGAAACACAGAAACCTTCAGAGTCTGAAAAGACAGATGATGGCAATAATGAATCAGAGGTTGTTCAGGTTAAGACAATTGACATTGTAAATGTTCGTGCTGCTGCCAGTGCAGATGCTGAGCTTCTTGGAAAGCTTACAGAAGGTGTTGTTCTTACAAAGCTTGGTGAGGAAGGCGAATGGACAATCGTTAAGTACAGCGGTGGAAAAGATGGTAAGGGATATATCAAGACAGAGTTCCTTAAGCCAGTTAAGAAATCATAGAAGTAACGCGGAGGCTTATGAAAGTCTCCGTGTTTTATTATCAGCTTTCCTGGCTAAGATAAAAGCTCACAGGGGATTGCAATAAGTTTCTGAAAGCTCTGGATAAGATGAGGAAGAATGAAATATGGAAGATAAAGGTATAAGAATTAATAAGTTTTTAAGTGAAGCAGGTGTCTGCTCAAGACGAGAAGCTGACCGACAGGTAGAAGCAGGGAAGGTTGTCATTGATGGCAGAATTGCAGAAATGGGAGATAAGGTTTTCCCAGGACAGAAGGTTGAGTATAATGGCAAGCCTGTTACCAAGGAAGAGGAAATGATCCTTATTGCATTAAATAAGCCTGCTGGAATTGTATGTACAGCAGAGAAGAGGGAGAAGGATAATGTAATAGATTTTATTAATTATCCGAAACGAATATATCCAATCGGTCGCCTTGACAAGGACTCGGAAGGTTTACTGTTGCTTACTAATAATGGAGATATTGTTAACAAGATGATGCGTTCCGGTAACAGGCACGAGAAGGAGTATCATGTTACAGTTAACAAACCTGTATCGGAGAGCTTTATTAGAGGTCTGGCAGGAGGAGTTCCACTTGTAGAGCTTGGTGTAACTACAAGAAAATGTAAGGTGACCCAGACAGGAAAGCGAAGCTTTAAGATTATTCTTACACAGGGGTATAATCGTCAGATTAGAAGAATGTGTGAATATTTCGGGTACAGAGTGGTGACATTAGAGAGAAAAAGAATAATGAATATTGAACTTGGTGACTTAAAGAGAGGTCAGTACAGAGATGTAACAGAGAAGGAATACAGGGATCTGCTTTCACTTCTGAAGGATTCCTCAAATGGACCAGTTAGATAATTTAGATGGGAGTTTAGTATGGATAAAAAAGCTAGAATTGAAGAATTAGTTGCACTGCTTAATAAGGCATCGGAGGCATATTATAATGGCCAGGACGAGATAATGTCCAACTATGAATGGGATTCCTTGTTTGATGAGCTGGCTGCATTAGAGACAGAGACTGGATATGTAATGGCTGAGAGCCCAACTCAAAATGCAGGATATGAGGAGACAGCAGGAAATAAAGAGGAGCATGAGTTTTCTGCGCTATCACTTGCTAAGACCAAGCTTATTAGTGACCTTGTTTCATGGGCAGGAGACAGACCAGTCTGGCTGTCTTGGAAGCTGGATGGACTTACACTTGTGCTGACATATGACAATGGTAAGCTTACTAAAATTTTGACAAGAGGTAATGGAACAATAGGAACAAACATTACACACCTTAAAGATGCAATTGGTGGAATTCCCAAGAATATTGAGTATAAAGGGCATCTTGTGGTAAGAGGAGAAGCTGCAATTTCATATACAGATTTTGATATGATAAATGACATGATAGAGGATGAAGATGAGAAATATGCTAATCCAAGGAATCTGGCCTCTGGAACTCTAAACCTTGATGATGTAAATGAGGTAAAGAGACGATGCGTTAATTTCCATGCATTTACCCTTGTCCATATGGATGATGAGATGATTTCCTGGGGAGAGAGAATGGATTACCTTCAGAAGCTTGGTTTTACTGTAGTAGACAGAGAACTGACTGATGCCAATGGAATTGAAGCAGTAGTAGAAAAATGGACTAAGAGAGTTGAAAGTGGAGGCATGGATATACCTGTAGACGGACTTGTTATCTGCTATGATGATACAGAGTACGCAGCAGGTGGAAGTGTTACAGGACATCATGCTACAAGAGCGGGATATGCCTTTAAGTGGCAGGATGAAGCAGTAGATACAAAGCTTTTGTATATTGAGTGGTCATGTGCAGTATCAACTATATCGCCAGTAGCGGTTTTTGAACCGGTTCAGATAGAGGGAACAACTGTATCAAGAGCATCCCTTTGTAATATAAGCGAAATTGAGCGATTAGGAATTGGAAAAGAGTGTACACTTTCTGTAATTAAGGCTAACAAGATTATTCCGAAATGTATTGCCGTAAAGGATGCAGTAGGGCAAGTGGATATACCTGATACCTGTCCTGTATGTGGAGCGCCAACTAAAATTAGCATAAGTAAAAACAGTCAGACTAAGACACTTCACTGCACAAATGTGGATTGTACTGCGAAGAATGTGAAGAAATTCACTCGTTTTGTAAGCAAGAGCGGAATGGATATTGATGGTTTGTCAATTCAGACTATTCTTAAGTTTATCAATGAAGGCTTTATCCGTCAGTTTGCTGATCTGTACCATCTGACAGAGCATTTTGACAGGATAAGTCAGATGGAGGGATTTGGTGAGAAGTCCTGTGAGAATCTTAGTATGGCAATTGAAAAGAGCAGAAAGGTTCATCCTGTTAATTTAATTTTTGCTCTTTGTATACCAATGATAGGAGTGGATGCTGGAAAGAAATTTGTAAATACAATTGGTTTTGACGGATTTATGGAAAGAATGTCTAATGGAGATGGCTTTGAGGATATTGACGGAATAGGAGTAGAAAAGTCAGATTCAATTCTCAACTGGTATGCTAAAAAGGAAAACCAGGAGATGCTTGCAAATCTTCTTAAAGAGGTTGAAATTGAAAAGGTTGAGATTAAAGATACTTCAAATGGCTCCTGTGCCGGCATGACCTTTGTAATAACAGGAGATGTTCATCACTTCAAGAATAGAAATGAGTTTAAGGCTTATGTGGAGAGCCAGGGTGGAAAGGTAGCAGGAAGCGTGTCCAAAAAGACAAATTATCTGGTTAACAATGATATTGAGTCTGCCTCATCTAAGAACAGGAAGGCAAAAGAACTTGGTGTTGAAATTATAACGGAAGACACCTTTGTTGAAATGTTTAGATAATAAAAAGTGGTTTGAGAGAAAATTCTCAAACCACTTTTTTACATCTTGTAGCTATAGAGACGCAAGTTTTCGTAATAGTGTTCTTTCCAGGAGTCATGTTCATAAGATAAATAGAAATCCCCTCGTGTTTCTTTTGCTTTATTAAAATCTCTATCGTTAATATCTGTACACTGATAAGCTATAATTTCAATTGGAATTTCTGATTCTCTTATTAAAGATATGATATTATTGATATCATCTTTGCTTATTGTGGTATCGGATTTGAAATACAAAATCAATTCATCATCCCAATGACCATTTTTTCTTGTTGCCAGAAAATCTTCGTAAGAGGAAACATCTTTGCTATACATCTTGGATGAAAAAGATATTTCCATAAGATATTCTTTATCCCCAACAATCTGATCTACATATTTTTTCAGTTCTTCCTTTTCCAGTTCGCCATATGAAAGCTCTGGGGAAGAGGTGTAAATAACTGACGAGAAGAAATTAGTATATCCGCTAATTATCTTTTCCTGCTCATCAATTGTTGCAACAAAATAGTATACCTTATTAATTCTATCAGAATCAGTTTTTTCATCAACAATATCAGAAATAAAATCCTTACAGGGATACAGCTTTGTTATGCTAATGTTTTCACCCAATTGTTTCTCCAGTTGAAGTTCAATTATTTTACTTCGTATTGCAAAGTTAATATCTTTTCCGAAAAAAATAAATATCAAAATCAGAAAAGCAAGCGCAAATAGCAGCTTTTTTAAATGGTCTTTTAAAAATTTTTTCATTATTCCCTTTTTCCCTCCATAAAAAACTTGGACTATGATAATGTTACAGGAAAATAGAATTAGTTGCAATGGGATAAAAAATATAATAAAAATATAATAAATAGGAAAAGCATGACAACTTATTTTAAAAGTGATAATATATATAAAGCTATTTATTAGAGAGGGAGAAGAATATGCCAATTAAAACACAGAATGATTTACCTGCAAAAGAAATACTTGAGCAGGAGAATATATTCGTGATGGATGAAAACAGAGCTATCCATCAGAACATAAGACAGCTTGAGATTGCTATTGTTAACCTGATGCCTCTAAAGGAGGATACTGAGCTTCAGATTCTCCGTTCCTTGTCTAATACACCGCTTCAGGTTAATGTGACATTTATTGTAACAGAGACTCACGAATCAACACATACGTCCATGAGCCACCTGAATAAGTTCTACCTGGGCTTTAATGAGGTTAAGCATATGAACTTTGATGGACTTATTATTACAGGTGCTCCTGTTGAACAGATGGAATATGAAGAAGTGGATTACTGGGAAGAAATCTGTGAGATAATGGAGTGGAGTAAGACACATGTAACTTCAACACTTCACCTTTGCTGGGGTGCCCAGGCAGGCTTGTATTATCATTATGGGATAAAGAAGTACGGCCTTGATAAGAAAATGTTTGGAGTATATCCTCATAGAGTTATGAACAGAAAGGTTCCACTTGTAAGAGGCTTTGATGACTTATTCTATGCACCTCATTCAAGACATACGGAAGTCAGGACAGCGGATATTGAGGCCCAGGAGGATTTGACAATTCTTGCTCAGTCAGAGGAAGCAGGAGTATTTCTTGTAATAGATAAAGATGGAAAACAGATATTTGTAATGGGTCATCCAGAGTATGACAGAATGACTCTGGCAAATGAATATTTGAGAGATAAAAACAAGGGACTTCCTATTGAGCCACCAGTAAACTATTTCCCAGGTGATGACGACACAAAGAAGCCATTGTTACAGTGGAGATCTCATGGAAATATTTTATATTCAAACTGGCTGAATTACTATGTATATCAGGAAACTCCTTATGAATTTATTAGCACACCAGATATTATAGGAAAGTAGAAATATTGCTATGAATCACTCATAAAATGTGATAACATAATTTTAATAAGAAATAAAAGGGGGATACTCAAATGGCAAAAGAAATAGTTGCTATGCTACTGGCAGGAGGTCAGGGATCACGTTTATATGCCTTAACTCAGAAGCTTGCTAAGCCAGCAGTGCCTTTTGGTGGAAAATATCGTATCATTGATTTTCCATTATCAAATTGCGTTAATTCAGGAATTGATACGGTGGGAGTACTTACTCAGTACCAGCCATTCGTTTTGAATGAATATATCGGAAACGGACAGCCTTGGGATTTGGACAGATTATATGGAGGTGTTCATGTATTACCACCATATCAGAGAGCGTCAGGTTCAGATTGGTATAAGGGAACTGCAAATGCAATCTATCAGAATATTGCATTTATTGAGAGATATGATCCAGAGTATGTTATTATTCTCTCGGGAGATCAGATATGTAAGCAGGATTATAGTGATTTCCTGAAGTTCCATAAGGAAAAGGGTGCAGAGTTTTCAGTAGCAGTAATGGAAGTGCCTTGGGAGGATGCTTCAAGATTTGGACTGATGGTTGCTGATGAAAATGACAAGATAACGGAGTTTCAGGAGAAGCCAAAGGATCCAAAATCTAATCTGGCATCAATGGGTATTTATATTTTTAACTGGGATATTCTTAGAAAATATCTTATCGAGGATGAAAATGATCCTAATTCAGAAAATGACTTTGGAAATAACATTATTCCTAATCTTCTCAGAGATGGAAGAGATATGTATGCATACCATTTTGACGGATACTGGAAGGATGTTGGAACAATTCCTTCACTTTGGGAAGCAAACATGGAGGTTCTTGATCCGGAGCACAGTGGAATTAACCTTTTCGATGAGAACTGGAAGATTTATAGCCGAAACAGTGGAATGACTGGTCATAGAGTAGGAGAAAATGCAATCGTTGAGAATTCAATGATAACTGATGGTTGTCAGATTAAGGGAAGTGTTAAGCATTCAATCCTTTTCTCTGGTGTAACTGTTGAGGAAGGTGCAATTGTTGAGAATGCGGTTGTTATGGGTAACACTGTTATCAAGGCAGGCGCTACAGTCAGACACTGCATTATCGCAGAGAAGGCTGTTATCGGTGAAGGTGCAATAGTAGGTGAGGAGCCAAAGGACGGAGGCGTAGGCGAAGTAGCCACTGTAGCTCCAGGTGTTACTATTGGAGCCCGCGCTGTTATCGGACCTAATGCAATGGCATATGAAGATGTTGAGGAGGGTGGAAAGCAATGTTAAATATGAACAATGATGAAGCTGTTGGAGTAATTTTTCCAAATAGTTATGATTCACTTATTCCGGAGCTTGTAACAGAACGACTTATGGCTTCTATTCCATTTGCTGGTCGTTACCGTATGTGTGACTTTACTATTTCAAGTATGGTACACAGTGGAATTGATAACATTTCACTTATTGTTAAGAAGAACTATCACTCACTTATGAATCATCTTGGTTCAGGACAGGAGTTTGATCTTGCTCGTAAGAACGGAGGTCTTAATATTGTTCCTCCATATGCTCAGAAGCAGATTAAAGTATATAGTGGAAGAATTGAAGCTCTTGAGAGTATTAAGGTATATCTTTCAAGATGTCAGCAGAAATATGTGATTTTATCTGATGCCAACTACGCATTGAATTTTGATTTTAGACAGCTTTTAAAGTTTCACAAGGATAATGATGCTGATGTAACAATTATGTATCGTAAGCAGGAGATTCCAAGGGTATTTACAAGACCTAATTCCAATGTCCAGGATTTGTATTATACAATGGATATTGATAATGGAAGAGTAAAGAAGATTTACATAAATCCACGTGTTGGTGGAGAGACTAACTTCTGTATGAATATATATGTAATAGAACGAGAGAAGCTCATCAGACTTATTGATGATGCATATGTACATGGTTATTCATATTTTACAAGGGACCTTCTTGGGCCACAGGTTGGTAATCTGAATATTCAGGCTTATGAGTTTACAGGATACGCTGCGCAGATTACAGATATGAAGAGTTATTTTGAAGAAAATATGAAGCTTTTGATAGAAGAAAATCATAATGCTCTTTTCAAAACAGGCAATTCAATATATACTAAGATTCGAGATGACAATCCAACACGATATGTCAGCGGTGCAAAAGCCAAGAATGTAATGGTTGCTGATGGATGTGTAATTGAAGGAGAGATAGAGAATTGTATCCTTTCAAGAGGTGTTAAGATTGGAAAAGGTGCTGTAGTTAAGAATTGTATTCTTATGCAGGACACAGTCATTGAAGAAGGAGCTCGACTGGAGTATATTATTACAGATAAGGATGTACGAGTTTCAAAGAACAGATCTCTTACAGGAAATGAATCCTTCCAGGTTTACGTTGCGAAGGGGCAGACTGTATAGATATAAGGAGGTTTCAAATGTCAGAAAACAGAAAGACACTTAGCATTAAGTCCGATGAGTTAGGCGAAGTAAAGGTTGCTGATGAGGTTTTAGCTATTGTGGCAGGTCTTGCAGCTACAGAGGTTGAGGGTGTAAGCTCTATGGCTGGCAATATTACAAATGAAATCGTTAGCAAGCTTGGAATGAAGAATCTCTCTAAGGGTATTACAGTAGAACTACTTGATGATGAGGTTAAGGTTGATGTTGCAATTAACATTGCATATGGATATAGCATTCCAGAGGTATCAGCTAAAGTGCAGGATAAGGTTAAGACAACTATCGAGAGCATGACTGGAATCGAGGTTGCAGTAATTAATGTTCGCATTGCAAGTGTTGATATGACAGAGAATTAATACTTTTTTATTGCTGAAAATTGTAGTATAATTAAGGATGTCGCAAGACATCCTTAATTTTTGCAGAGAGGAAAAAATATGACAAGAAGAGAAATTAGAGAAAACGTTTTTAAGATGCTTTTTCGTGTAGAGTTCCATGAGCAGGAGGAAATGAATGAACAGCTTGTTCTTTTTGGCGAGGAACTGGATGCACTTAGGGAAACTGACTTAAGTTACATCAGAAATAAATGCAACGATATTTTTAGCAAGATTGAAGAGATTGACAGTGCTATTAATGAGGCTGCTACAGGATGGAAGACATCCAGAATGGGTAAGGTTGACCTTAGCATTATCAGACTTGCTGTATATGAGATTAAATTCGAGGATGATATTCCAACTAAGGTTTCAATTAACGAGGCAGTTGAGTTGGCAAAGGCATATGGAACAGATGATTCCCCATCGTTTGTTAATGGTATTCTGGCAAAGTTTGCATGAATAAAAACGTCTATTCTGTTGGACAAATAAATAGTTATATCAAGAATATGTTCGCTCAGGACTTTATGCTTCGCAATATTAGTATCAAAGGCGAAGTATCCAATTGTAAGTACCATCAAAGCGGACATATTTATTTTTCCATAAAAGATGAGACTGGTGTTATTTCTGCGATTATGTATCGTGGAAGTAGAAGTGGGCTCAGTTTTACAATGAAAGAAGGGGACAAGGTCATTGTAACTGGAGCCTTGTCTGTATACGAGAGAGCAGGAACATATCAGATTACTGCCAGAGAGATTGAACTTGATGGTGAGGGTAATCTGTATTTGCGTTTTGAGGCTCTTAAAAAGGAACTTGAGGATATGGGAATGTTTGCTGCTGAATATAAGCAGGCAATTCCTAAATATGCCAGGACAATTGGTGTAGTCACTGCACCAACCGGGGCGGCTATTCAGGATATTCGTAATATTTCATCCCGAAGAAATCCCTATGTTCAGGTTATTTTGTATCCTGCATTGGTGCAGGGAGAAGGAGCAGTAGCCAGTATTATAAGTGGCATTAATGCTTTTGAGAATCTTGGTGTTGATGTTATTATTGTAGGAAGAGGCGGAGGCTCCATTGAAGATTTATGGGCATTTAATGAAGAAGCAGTGGCAAGAGCAATTTTTGACTGCAGTATTCCGATTATTTCGGCAGTAGGTCATGAGACGGATTGGACCATTGCTGATTTTGTTGCTGACATGAGAGCGCCTACACCTTCAGCAGCCGCTGAACTTGCAGTTTTTGATATAAATGTGGTCAATAATGCAATACAGCAGTATAAGAGACGAATGGACGGATGTCTTTCCCGTCTGCTTCAGGTTACCAGAAGCAGGCTTGCGGTTAAACAGTCAAGGCTTCAAAGTCTTAGTCCTGCAAGCCGGTTAAAGGAAAATAAAAAAAGGATTGCTGATTACCATAGAAGTCTAAGAACTAATATGGAGGGAATAATAAAAGAGAAGAGACATAGACTTTCTCTTCTTGCAGGAACCCTTGATGCGTATTCTCCAGCTAAAAAGCTGAGTCAGGGATATGCATATGTTCAGGGTCCTGACCAGAAGGCATTAGTCAGTGTAGAGAATATTGCAATACAGGACCAAGTCAGCATTCATTTGATGGATGGACAGCTTAGAGCCTGTGTTGTGGAGGTTGAGAAAGATGAAAGATAATAACAAGGTCAATAATGACAATAAGGGCATGACCCTTGAGGAGCATTTTGATGTGTTAGATGATATAATTAGCAGCATGGAAGCATCTGATGTGAGCCTTGATGATTCATTTGAACTGTATAAGCAGGGACTTAATCAGATTAAGGCAGCTAATGAGATGCTTGAGAGTATTGAGAAGGCTATGCTTATTCTCAATGAAGATGGTAGTTTGGAGGAATTTTAATGGATATTTCATTAGAGATTTCACAGAGGGCAAAGCATATACAGGATGTGCTTGATAAATATATGCCACCAGTGGAAGGCTATCAGAGGACTATCTTTGATGCAATGAACTATAGTGTTAAGGCAGGTGGCAAAAGAATCCGCCCAATGCTTATGGAAGCAACTTATAAGATGTTTGGTGGAAATGACAAGATTATTGAGCCATTTATGGCGGCCATGGAGATGATTCATACTTATTCCCTGGTGCATGATGATCTTCCTGCCATGGATAATGATGATTATAGAAGAGGCAAGAAAACTACTCATGTAGTATATGGCGAAGCAATGGGAATACTTGCCGGAGATGCATTGCTTAATTATGCATATGAGACAGCTGCTAAAGCTTTTGAGATGGCACCGGCTAATCCGGCTATAGGCCAGGCCTTTATTGTATTATCCCAGAAGGCCGGAGTATATGGAATGGTTGGAGGCCAGGTGGTTGATGTAGAGTCTGAAAAGACTGATAATAATCCGGTTACCAGAGATAAGCTTGATTTTATCTATAAGCTTAAGACGGGAGCCCTGATTGAAGCTTCCATGATGGTAGGTGCAATTCTGGCAGGAGCATCAGCAGAGGAAATAAAGATTGTAGAACAATCTGCAGGTCTGCTTGGACTGGCATTTCAGATTCAGGATGATATACTTGATGTAACAAGCTCGCTTGAAGTACTTGGCAAGCCAGTGGGATCTGATGATAAAAACAATAAAGCCACATATGTAACCTTTGAAGGTCTTGAAAAGGCTTCTCAGGATGTAGAGAGAATTTCAAAGGAGGCTTGTGAGCTTCTTTCTTCTCTTAACAGAGAGGATGAGTTTTTGCAGGAGCTGTTTATCTATCTTATTGACAGAGACAGATAACAGCAAAAGGTGAATTATGGTATTAGATAAGATTCAAAATCCAAATGATATTAAAAAATTATCTGATTCTGAATTAGATATTTTGGCAGAGGAAATAAGAGAGTTTCTTATAGCAAGTATTTCTAAGACGGGAGGACATCTTGCTTCTAACTTAGGAGTAGTTGAGCTTACTATGGCTTTACATCTTTCGTTGAATCTTCCAAAGGATAAAATAATTTGGGATGTTGGACATCAGTCATACACTCACAAGATACTTACGGGAAGAAGAGAGGGCTTTGCCAGTCTTCGCCAGTATGGAGGCATGAGTGGATTTCCTAAGGCAGTAGAAAGTGACTGCGACTGTTTCAATACAGGACACAGCTCTACTTCTATTTCGGCCGGGCTGGGACTGGCCAAAGCAAGAGAGATTACAGGAGAGAATTACAGAGTAGTATCTGTAATAGGTGATGGAGCCCTAACAGGCGGAATGGCTTATGAGGCTCTTAATAATGCCTCTAATCTTAATTCAAATTTTATCATTGTTCTCAATGATAACAATATGTCGATTTCTGAAAATGTAGGCGGCATGAGTCAGTATCTTTCAGGCTTTAGAACTGCAGATGCATATAGAAATCTCAAAAATAACGTTATTAATTCCCTTAATCATGTTCCAGTCTACGGAGAAAAGGTTGTAAAGCGTATCCGCAATACTAAAAGCAGTATTAAGCAGCTTTTAATTCCCGGAATGTTCTTTGAGGAAATGGGGATAATTTATTTAGGACCGGTAGATGGAAGTAATGTGCATGAGATGGTTAAGACTTTTTCGGAGGCCAAGAGGATAGATGGACCGGTGCTGGTTCATGTTATTACTCATAAGGGTCATGGCTATGCTCCTGCAGAGAGACATCCTGCAAGATTTCATGGAGCAGAGCCCTTTGATATTGAGACGGGGATTCCGGTAAATAAGAAGGTAAAAGCCAATTACACAGATGTTGTGTCCACTGTTATGAAAAAACTTGGAGCAAGAGATGACAAAGTGGTAGCAATTACAGCTGCAATGGAAGATGGAACCGGGCTCAAGAGATTTCACAATCTTTATCCTGACAGGTTCTTTGATGTTGGAATTGCAGAAGGTCATGCAGTTACTTTTGCAGCAGGTCTTGCAAAGGCGGGGCTTAGGCCGGTTTTTGCAGTATATTCTTCCTTCCTTCAAAGAGGATATGACCAGATTTTGCATGATGTATGTATTCAGAATCTTCCGGTTGTGTTTGCAATCGACAGAGCAGGACTGGTGGGAAGTGATGGAGAAACACATCAGGGAATATTTGATATTTCCTATATGTCATCCATTCCTAATATGACCATAATGGCTCCAAAGAATAAGTGGGAGCTTTCAGATATGCTGAAATATGCAGTAAAATATGATGGTCCTGTTGCAGTGCGATATCCAAGGGGCCAGGCATATGATGGATTAAAGGAGAACAGAGCACCAATTGAATTGGGCAAAAGTGAGCTTTTATGCAAAGGTAGCAAGGTTGCTATTCTTGCCCTTGGAAGTATGGTTGAAGAGGCTGTCAGTGTTGTTAGTGAGCTTAAGGAAGCTGGCATAGAGGCGACACTGATTAACGCACGTTTTGCTATGCCTTTTGACAAGGCAACAATTGATGAGCTGGAGAAGAATCATGATTTACTGGTGACCCTTGAAGAGAATGTATTAAGTGGTGGCTTTGGTGAACATGTGGCAACCTATGTAAAGGCTCAAAAACTTAAGCTTGAGGTTCTTCCAATTGCTATTCCGGATGCATATGTAGAGCATGGAAGTGTAACACAGCTTAAGCAGGATTTGGGGCTGGATTATAAATCTATAGTTAAACGAATTCTAGAGAGGTAACATGAAAGAAAGATTAGATGTACTACTTGTAAATAGAGGTTTAGCACCTTCGAGAGAAAAGGCTAAAACAATGATTATGGCAGGAAATGTCTTTGTTAATAATAACAGAGAGGATAAGGCTGGATCTACTTTTCCAGATGACTGCAATATTGAAATCCATGGTAAGACTTTGCAGTATGTAAGTCGTGGAGGTCTTAAGTTAGAGAAGGCCATGAAGCATTTTGACATTAGTCTCGAAGGCAAAATATGTATGGATATTGGTGCTTCAACTGGAGGATTTACAGACTGTATGCTTCAGAATGGAGCAAGTAAGGTATATGCAGTTGATGTAGGTTATGGTCAGTTTGCATGGAAGCTCAGACAGGATGAGAGAGTTGTGTGCATGGAGAAGACCAATATCAGATATGTTACTCCGGAGGATATTGATGATGTATTGGATTTTGCATCAGTTGATGTCTCCTTTATATCATTGACCAAGGTACTTATTCCGGCCAGAGAATTACTCCGACAGGGAGGACAGATGGTTTGCTTAATTAAACCACAGTTTGAAGCTGGAAGGGAAAAGGTTGGTAAAAAAGGTGTAGTAAGAGACAAAAAGGTTCACGAAGAGGTAATTGAGAGAATTCTTACTTTTGCCCTTGAAAACGGTTTTTCAGTATTGAATCTTGAGTATTCACCTATTAAAGGACCAGAAGGAAATATTGAGTATCTTGTACATATTGAGAAGACAGATAATCCGCAGAAGGAGGAGTCAGTAGATTTCCATGAGATAGTAGAAGCAGCTCATGGACAGCTGGACAAATAATATGCGTCATTTTACAATAATAACAAATGCATGTAAGGATAAGAATTTTGAATTGACAAATAAAATAGTGCAGTATATTGAAAATAAGGGCGGAACAGCTTGTGGCCTTATTAGCAGAGTGGAGTCTGTAGATGATACAGATTTTGATCTTGGTGATATTCCAGAGAATACAGAGTGCATTATTGTACTGGGTGGAGATGGGACTCTTATAAGAGCTGCCACAAGAGTTGAGGCATTATCGGTTCCCCTTATTGGAGTAAACCTTGGAACTTTAGGATATCTGTGTGAACTGGAGGATTCAACTGTTTTTGAGGCAATTGATAAGCTTATGGAAGATGAGTATATGAAGGAGCCACGAATTATGCTTACCGGTCACAAAAGTGGATGTCAGGAGCCAAGGCATGCCCTTAATGATGTTGTAATACACAGGAAGGGAAACCTTCAGATTCTTAATCTTAATGTATATGTTAATGGTGAGTTACTAAATACATATAATGCAGATGGAATTATTGTAGCAACACCTACAGGTTCAACAGGCTATAGTATGTCAGCAGGTGGTCCTATTGTGGATCCCAAGGGAAATATGATTTTGCTTACACCAATCAATGCACATAATCTGAACTCTAAGAGTATTGTACTTAGTCCGGAGGATGTAATAGAAATTGAGATTGGAAGCAGAAGAGCCCAGCAGGATGAGACCGCATGTGTCAGTTTTGATGGAGACACAGTGGAGGAGCTGGGTGTAGGTGACAGATATATGATTTCAAAGGCATCCCATGTTACTACAATTTGTAAGATTAACAAGAGAAGCTTTTTAGAAATATTACGGAAAAAGATGGAGAAGTATTCATGAAAACAAGTCGACAGTCAAAAATTATTGAGATTATTCAAAAATACGAAGTTGAGACACAGGAAGAGTTATCAGAATATCTTGTGCGTGAAGGTTTTTCTGTTACCCAGGCCACTGTATCAAGAGATATTAGAGAATTAAAGCTTACCAAGGTCTTAATGAATAATGGAAAGCAGAAGTATGTTGTACTTAATGAAGCTGGCAACAATATGTCAGAGAAATTCTGCAGAGTTCTTAGAGAGGGCTTTATTTCCATGGATATGGCTCAGAACATTTTGGTGGTCAAGACAGTATCCGGTATGGCAAGTGCTGTATGTGCTGCTATTGATGCAATGAAGTTTACAGAGATTGTTGGATCAATTGCAGGAGATGACACTATTATGTGTGCTGTAAGATCAGTGGATGATACTTTATCTATTATGAAAAAAATTAGAAAAATTGTAGAGCAATAATTTCTACAGCATTCATTGGGAGAGTAGAAGGAGAAATTATGTTACAAAATCTACATGTGAAGAATTTGGCACTCATAGATGAGTGTGAGGTGGAGTTTGAGGATGGTCTTAATATTCTTTCCGGAGAGACAGGTGCAGGAAAGTCTATTATTATTGGGTCTATTAATATGGCACTGGGGGAAAAAGTGCCAAAGGAAATGTTAAGAGACAGTGATGAAACAGCTTTTGTTGAGCTGGTGTTTTATGTGGACCAAGAGGAGACTATTGAGAAGCTTAAAGCTATGGATATTGAGGTGGAGGATAACATGGTTATCCTAAGCCGTAAGATTACTGCACAAAGAGCTCTGGGGAGAATAAACGGGGAAGCAGTTTCTGTTTCAAAAATGAAAGAAGCAGCGTCACTTCTTATTGATATTCATGGTCAGCATGAGCATCAGTCACTTTTATCCAAGAAAAATCATTTACAGATATTAGATGAATATGCTACTGGTCGTTTGCTGGACAAGAAGAAGGATTTGTTGGCTTTATATAAGGATTATAGAAAGCTTAAGGATGAGTTTGAAGCCTCCAACCTTGACGCAGAGCAAAGAGGAAGAGAATTGTCCTTTCTGGAGTATGAGGTTAAGGAAATTGAGGATGCCAACCTTGTATTAGGGGAGGACGAAGAACTTGAGAACAACTTCAGAAGGTTTGCCAACGGCAAGAAGATTATGGAATCCTTAAACAATGCCTATGAGGCTACAGGAGGAGATTTGGACAGCGCAGCTGAGCGCATAGGAAGAGCTCTTAGAGAGCTGCAGGCGGTATCAGTTTATGATGACAGGCTTTCTTCCTTTGAGGAACAGCTTGCCGAGATAGACAATCTTATCAGTGATGTTAATCATGAGATGGCAAATTATATTTCTGATGCAGAATTTGATGAGGAAACCTTTTATGAGACTGAGAAACGTCTTGACCAGATTAATCATCTAAAGTCTAAATATGGTAATTCCATTGAGGACATATTTGAGACCCTTAAGCAAAAGTCTGAGAGAATAGAAGTGTTAAGTGATTACGATGAATATCTTAGAAAGCTTTCTGAGAATCTAAGGGTTAAGGAAAAGCAGCTTTCAGTATTATCCAATGAGATTTCGTCTATTAGAAAGGAAGCAGCCAAGGTACTTTGTGCAGCAATAACTGAAGCACTGAAGGACTTGAATTTCCTTGACGTTCGCTTTGAAATGGAGTTTAACAGATTAGATAATTTTACTTCAAACGGAATAGATGATGCTGAATTTATGATTTCTACTAATCCAGGTGAAGCAATTAAGCCACTTGGCAAGATTGCCTCAGGCGGTGAGTTGTCAAGAATTATGCTGGCAATTAAGACAGTTATGGCTGAGAACGATCATATTGAATCACTGATTTTTGATGAGATTGACAGCGGAATTAGTGGAAGAACAGCACAGATGGTTTCAGAGAAGATGAATGATCTTGGACGAAATCATCAGATTATCTGTATTACACATCTTCCACAGATTGCAGCAATGGCAGATGCACATTTTCTTATTGAGAAGTCAGTGGAGAATCAGTCAACAGTATCCAACATACATAAGCTGGATAAGGAAGAAAGTGTTAATGAGCTTGCAAGAATGCTTGGAGGAGTAGAGATTACAGATACGGTTCTCCAGAGTGCAAGAGAAATGAAAGAAATGGCATACATGAAAAAATAATAAATATCGCATACTGTTACTGGGAGGTAACAGTATGCGCTTTTTTTATTCAAAATTCTGGAAATACTTAGCTTACGTTTATGTGTGCATTGTTATTGTGTTTGGATGGAATCTTTTTCTAAGGCAGATTCCTTCGCATATTTATGTTGAGAAAGGTCAGCAGGCTGACCAAAATCTTAGCAGGCTTGTTAACCTGAGAGAAAAAGGCGAGAGTAAAACTGTTTTTTCGGAGATAGGAAATGTGACTTTTGAAGAAATGCAGCAGTTTATCGGGAAAAGTGCCAGGGTTCAGAAGGACTGTATAATGGAATGCTATCTGTTTGGCATTTTCCCAATAAAGACAGTTGATGTAACTGTTATGGAGCACAAATGGGTATATCCATCTGGAAAGCTTATTGGAATCTACGAGAAAAGTAATGGAGTGCTGGTGCTTGATGTAATAAAAGTTACAGATCCAAATGGTCATGAGCAGCCTGTTACAACCACCAGAATACAAAGAGGTGATTATATTTCAAAGGTTAACAATGTTCAGATTGAGTCAAAGGAGCAGTTGGCGGAGTTGATCAAAAACAATGGTCAAAAGCAGGTGGATATTGAATATCTTAGAGGGAAGAGTACTTATAATGTGAAGGTTACTCCTGTCAAAAATGAAAGTGGAGAAAATGTGCTGGGCATATGGGTAAAGGATGATATGGCAGGAATTGGAACCATGACATATTATGATGAAAAGGGCGAATTTGGAGCACTGGGACATGGAATAGGTGATGGTGTTACAGGAGATTTGTTAAATACTGCCTCCGGATATATTTATAATATTGAATTATCTCAGGTTGTAAAGGGTGAACGGGGAAACCCGGGAGAAATTGGAGGGATAATTCATTATAGTAAAAAAAATAGATTAGGACATCTGGAGGGGAATAGCAGCTGTGGAATTTTTGGACAGCTTGAGGAGGTCAGTAAAAGTGGAAATAGTCAACAGCTGATGGAACAGGGCTTTAAGCAGGAAATAGAAAAAGGAGATGCTTACATTTTGTCAGATATATCAGGGGAAATAAAAAAGTATGATATTAAAATACTTGACATAGACTATGAAGCAACGGATTCTAATAAGGGGCTGCTAATTGAGATAACAGATGAGGAACTATTGGATACTACCGCAGGAATTGTTCAGGGAATGTCTGGGTCTCCTATTATTCAGAATGGAAAAATAATTGGAGCAGTGACCCATGTTCTGGTGAATGATCCCACAAGAGGATATGGAATATTTATAGAGAATATGTTATAAATAGATTTTAATTATATCTATTATGTCGACTCCTTATTTGGGGTAAAGCAGAATGCACCACAGTTATTTTGGCAATATGAAAAATCTTTCCCCAAGATAGCTGTTTATGTGGTATGATAAATATCGGAATTACTCCTTTCTTGGATGTATGGTGTTTAGTTTCTTGTCAACTTTAATATACCATATCCAGAGAGGGGGTATTTGTGTTTTGTAGTTAAAAAGCTGTTTTAGGCAGCTTGTGGTGTTTTATAAACACCCAATAGTATAGATATTATGGAGGTAAATAAAATGTTTCAGACCAGAAACAGGGATAAAAAGGGCCTGAAAATTATTATCGTTGGCTGTGGAAAGGTTGGTTCGACTTTGGTTGAGCAGCTTAGCAGGGAAGGACATGACATTACCATTATTGATAAAAGAGCAGACAAAATTCAGGATCTGGCAAATTTATATGATGTTATGGGTATTGTCGGAAATGGTGCCAGCTACAGTGTGCAGATGGAAGCAGGAATCGAGAGTACAAATCTGATTATTGCAGTTACTGATTCAGATGAATTAAACCTCTTATGCTGCACAGTTGCAAAGCGTGTGGGTAACTGCGCAGCAATTGCCAGAGTTAGAACACCTGATTACAGTATGGAGGTAACATATCTTCGAGAGAAACTTGGCCTTGCCATGATTATCAATCCTGAAATGGAGGCAGCTAAGGAAGCAGCGCGTATTTTGTACCTTCCAACAGCTCTAGAGATTAATTCCTTTGCTCATGGACAGGCGGAAATGATTAAATTCAAGATTCCGGATGAGAATGTTCTCGATGGAATGGAGATTTCGTATTTAGGACAAAAAATTGCACCAAACATTCTTATTTGTGCAATAGAACGAGACGGAGAGGTATATATTCCTTCAGGAAATTTTCAGATGAAAAGCGGAGATATAATTTCATTCGCGGCTACACACAGGGTAGCAAAGAAGTTTCTAAAAGACATTGGATTTAAGACAAATCAGGTTAAAAATACCATGATTATTGGTGGTGGAAAGGCAGCATATTATCTTGCCCAGCAGCTTATTAATGCGGGAATTCAGGTTAAAATTATTGAGCAGAATAAAGCCCGCTGTGAGGAGCTAAGTGTCCTTTTGCCAAAGGCAATAATAATAAATGGTGATGGCACTGATGAGGAACTGTTAAAAGAAGAAGGAATTGAATATATGGACTCTTTCGTACCATTAACAGGAATAGATGAAGAAAACATTATGCTAACCCTTCATGCAAGGCAGGTTTCAAATGCCAAGGTCATTACCAAGATTAACCGAATTACATTCAAAAATGTGATAAGCAAGCTGGATTTGGGAAGTCTTATATATCCTCGTATGATAACTTCAGAGGCAATTATTGCCTATGTCCGAGCAAAAAAAGCATCCATGGGAAGTAATATTGAGACCCTCTACCACATGTTTGATTATAGGGCAGAAGCAATTGAATTCCGTGTAGATAAGGAGTCCGCAGTGACCAATGTATCCCTTGCAGAATTGTCACTGAAGGATAATCTTTTAATTGGTTTTATTAATAGAAATGGTTCAATATTTATTCCTAGTGGACAGGATTGTATCAAGGTCGGAGATTCTGTTATGATTGTGACAACTCATACCGGATTTAATGATATTTCGGACATTTTGAGAAAAAAGGAGATCAGATATGAATAGTTCGATTATTAGATACATTTTGGGATATGTTTTAAAAATCGAAGGCTACCTTATGCTTCTACCGTGTTTAGTGGCTGTCATATATGGTGAGCGAATAGGAATGTATTTTCTTGTAATTGCAGTTTTGTGCATGTTACTAGGATTAATAATGACCTACCGTAAGCCACAAAGCACTGTATTTTATTTAAAGGAAGGCTGTGTAATCACGGCACTTAGCTGGATATTACTAAGCTTGTTTGGAAGTATTCCCTTCGTACTAAGTGGCGAAATCCCTTCATTTACAGATGCACTGTTTGAAACAATTTCAGGGTTTACAACAACAGGAGCCAGTATTTTATCTGAAGTTGAAAGCTTAAGTCACTGTTCCCTGTTTTGGAGAAGCTTCACCCATTGGATTGGTGGTATGGGAGTATTGGTTTTTCTTCTGGCAATTGTTCCTATGAGTGGAGGTTCACATATTAATCTGATGCGTGCGGAAAGTCCGGGACCGTCAGTTGGAAAGCTGGTTCCAAAGGTAAAACACACAGCACGCATTTTGTATGGAATATATTTGCTACTTACTGTTTTAGAAATAATTTTCCTGCTGACAGGGGGAATGCCAATTTTTGATGCACTGACCACCAGCTTTGGTACAGCTGGTACAGGCGGATTTGGAATTAAAAATGATAGTCTGATGAGTTACTCCCCTTATATTCAGTGGGTGGTAGCAATTTTTATGATTTTATTTGGAGTTAATTTCAATGCATATTATTTTATTCTGTTCCGTCATTTTAGAAAGGCATTATCCATGGAAGAAGTGCGTTGCTATTTAATTATTATTTTAGCAGCAATTGGAATTATTTTTATGGAGGTCATTGAAATAAGTGCAAATGCATTTGATGCACTTACAAAGGTTGTATTTCAGGTTGGTTCTATTATCACAACCACAGGTTTTTCAACGGCGGATTTTAATATGTGGCCACAGACTTCCAAGACAATTCTGGTACTGCTGATGTTTATTGGTGCTTGTGCAGGAAGTACAGGTGGTGGAATTAAAGTATCGCGTTTCCTGGTTTTATTTAAAACCATTGTTAAAGAATTAAATTCTTACATACATCCGAGAAGCATCAAGAAAATCAAGATTGACGGTAAGCCGGTAGAACATGATGTGGTACGTGCCATAAATGTTTACTTTATTACATTTATGATTGTATTCTCAATATCAGTTTTTGCAATTTCATTTGAAGGAAAAGATTTGGTTACAAACTTTACTGCGGTTGCTGCTACAATCAACAATATTGGACCGGGACTTGAACTGGTGGGACCTACGCAGAATTTCGGAGGGTTCTCGGTTTTTTCAAAATATGTATTGATGTTTGATATGCTGGCGGGCAGATTGGAATTATTTCCTTTGCTGATACTGTTGCACCCTGCTGTATGGAAGGATTTGTTTAGCAGCAAAATTAAGGCAAAAAAGTAATAAATAAAACCTTGGGTTTTCTCAAGGTTTATTTTATTTTTCTCACCATGTCAATTAAAGAGTTGCCGAATGTTCCAGCATTTTCAGATAATGTTCTCCAATATGACAATAGATATTTTGGTACAAGAAATAGGATCTCTGTGGTATAGTTAAGTATGTAGGGGACGGAAGTACCTTACATACTAAAATTTGATAGAGGGTTTTTTTATGAGTAAGTTTACAGAATATATAGGTGAACAATTCGGTAATCCAAATGGCTTTGTGGGAAAAGTTTGTTGTGTTATCATGAATGTTATTAATAAAGCTATGTATAGGAAGACCATTTCCCTGCTTGATGTGAAGGCTGAAGATAATGTGCTAGATATAGGATATGGAAATGGATATTTGCTTCAATGCATATATAAGAAAGTTAAAGCTAACTTATATGGGATAGACATTTCGGATGATATGAAGGCACAAGCCTGTAGGAGAAATAAAAGAGCATTAGTTGAAGGAAAGTTGTTTTTGGAAATTGGAGATTGTTGTGATTTGAACTATGAAGAAAATTATTTTCAAGCAATCACGTCAATTAATACCGTATACTTTTGGAGTGATGCAGTTAAAGGACTTTCCGAAATATATAGAACATTAAAAGATGGTGCATCCTTTTTTAATGTTCTATATACAAGGGAATGGCTGGACAAGTTATCTTATACTGAAAAAGGCTTTCAAAAATATGATGCTAATCAATTAGTTGAATTTGGTAGACAAGCAGGATTTGAGAACATTATTGTTAAAGATATAGTAAAGGGTAAAAGTTTTGTTGTGATATATACTAAGTGAGTTGTAATTATTATTTTGATAGCAAGGAAGTGATACTAGATGAACAATCAATTTATACAGGGTGTAATGTTTGATTGGGATAAGATAGAGGATACAAGTTATTTGAAAGAAATACAAGCGTTTCAAGGTATTGAAAGACTTGATTTTAATTGTCCGATAACTTTTTTTGTTGGGGAAAATGGAAGTGGAAAATCGACACTACTAGAAGCAATTGCGGTAGCTCACGGATTTAATCCAGAAGGTGGAACAAAAAATTATGCATTTTCCACACATGATACTCATTCAGAACTATGTGAAGCGATAAGGATTTCAAAAGGGGTCAGAAAAGAAAAGTGGGGCTATTTCTTGAGAGCTGAAAGTTTTTATAATGTTGCAACACAGGAAGAAGAATATGCAGATGTTTCGCATCCGTCAGCAAAGTATCATGAAAAATCACATGGTGAGAGTTTTTTAGCGTTAGCACAAGACAATCTTCAACCGAATGGATTATACTTATTTGATGAGCCAGAAGCAGCATTGTCTCCACAGCGACAGCTCACATTATTAATGGAAATATACAGTTGCGCAAAACGAGGAGCACAATTTTTGATTGTAACACATTCTCCAATATTGCTTGGTATTCCTGACGCTGAAATATATTGCTTTGACGACGGAAGCATTCATTTATGTTCGTATGAAGAAACAGAAAGCTATCAAGTTACAGAAATGTTTATAAATAATCGAAAAGCTATATTAAATAGATTATTATCTGAATAATTTTCATGTTAAAAGTGATAATTTTTATATGTTGGAAGGTGAGGAGCTAATTAAATGAAATATGATATAAGTAAATATTTTAATAAAAATGAAGAAGCGTTTTATATAAATGATTTTGGGGAGAAAAGGTTTCGCGGGGTTAAAAGATATTATGGAGATAGCGTTCGAAATGATAAGGCAGATGAGCAAGCCAAAATTTCTCCAGTTTCAATCAGTACAGTTTTTTCTTATGTTAATGAGTTTCTGGAAATGATTAGGTTTAATAATGGTGTAACTGAAAAGAATATTAGATGTGAGCATATAGAACTTGATAACATTCATCATATGATTGTTGACAATGGAATAATTGTTAAAGGATGTATTTGGTCTTCAAGTATTTGGGATACGAGGCAGAGTAAATATACAATTTATGATAAAAAATATGATATTATACAGAATAAGTTTAATCTTATGCATCCTAGTGATATTATTTGGTTGAAATTTACAACAAAGGGGCATTTGGGAGTAGTCGCAAAGAGTTGTGATATAAATTATGATTATAATTTATCTAGCGGAATCTTAGTTGAGCAAGTAAGTGAACAATGGGATGATTCATTTGTGATTATTTTTCCGTTAACTAATGAAGTTTTAAAGAGTTACTCGACTGGAGAAATTGAACTTGGTGTTGGAAATTACTTAATATCTAAAGGAATTCCAATTATTGATTATTATTCTCACAATAATTAATGCGGGACTGTTGTAAAAGTAGTACATCACGTAATTTATATATTATTTAGTCGAAAAACTAAATAGTGATTGTTTACATAAGCCATTTGGACTAACCATCCGGATGGCTATTTTTTTACCCTTTTTGGGTAATGGATGTAGAAAGAAGGTGAGAAAATTGAAAATCAAAAAGGTCGATGACAAGCCTATGGTAATCCATACCAAGAAGAAAGCAAAGCTTCATACACATGAACCAAAGAAAGCGTCCATCAAGGCTTCCAACATTTATACGGTTGATCGAAGCCCGAAGATTAAAGGGTCGAAGATTACAACTACTGAAAACAAGAAGTTTCGTAGAAGTACGATTCATCCGGTTGATAAGGCAAAGAAGGGAATGTTCAGGCAGTACCGGGCAGCATTAAAGGAATCCAAGCAGTCCATTAAGACAAAAAATTCTTCCATTAAGGTGGCAGGTGCAGCCGGGGCACAGACGGCGTTAAGCCAGATGGAAGGCGGTGAGGAAGTAAAGGATGCGGCAAATATTGCTTATGTTGCAACAAGACCGGTAACGGGGACAGCATCCAAGGGAGCAGAACTTTTCAGGCGAAAGGCACTGGCTGAGAAAAGAAAGCGTATTAAAAAGGTGGAAGCCGGGAAGAAGCTTGCCAAGAAAACAGCAAAAGAAACAGCTAAGACCGCTGCAAAGGAGGCATCCAAAGAGACTGC
>JAXJPW010000075.1:0-18655 GCA_036311465.1 Agathobacter sp. | reverse complement strand
ATATCTCCTTTTGGTGGATTGGTTGATAGTTTCTTGACAATTCTATTTTACCATAAACCTTGAGGAGATATTTTATTTTAGAAACAAAAATGTGCCGTATTTATGCGGCTTGTGGCGTTTCGCAAACGCCTAGGTAATTAAGGTGAGAGAGGATGCTGTAGATGCGCCGTTTAATGGAGGAAGAATATCACCAGCAGAGCAGTTGAGAAGTTATGAATTTCAAAATCCAGCATGGTACTTTGGCAGAAGTATAGTAAGTAAGACAGTTAAAGTCTTAGATAATTCAGTATTTGGTTTTAAAGAGTTAGCGGGATGCAAAATATTCTTGAAAGAGCATCAATTAAAGACCATCATGAGATGTCTTCAGGAAAAGAATTGCAGAGTCATGTTAGCAGATGAAGTGGGTATGGGTAAAACTATTGAAGCAGCATCTGTATTAAAAGTATATTTACTTCATAATTCAAATAAGAAAATTCTTATAGCAGTGCCACGTCCATTGGTTGCACAATGGAGAACTGAATTATTAATCAAGTTTGAAATAATTCCTGGACAAAATATTAACGATAATTATGTTCAGTTGATTGCAGAAGAAGATATCGAAAATCATATCAATACTCGATGGGATTTTGTTATTGCAGATGAAGCACACAAGTTGCTGGCAAATAGAAGATTATATACATATTTTCACTCATTAAGTAAGCGAACTGAGAATATTCTATTACTTTCTGCAACTCCAGTTCAGCAGAAGAAGGAAGCATATTTAGAATTACTTCAGTTGATTATGCCGGATAAGTATGATCAGTTCTCGCTTGATGATTTTCAAGCACTTGTAGATAAACAGAAAAGCATTACCAAAAGTACATATCTTGTATTACAGGACTTTGATGATTATATCGACAATATAGCAGATGCTATTGAAAATAGTGAAAATCCTTCACAAAATGAAGAGTGTACAGATTTATTTGAGGATGTCATAAACGGACTAAAGAGAATTTCAAAACTAATAGAAGACGATGGATTTAAGAGTATATTATCAGAGATAGATATTGATAGTGCTGATTATGGAAAAAGTGCGATTCAGGAAGCTCTACTCTATATTTGTGAGAACTATCAGTTAGAGAAAAATATTATTCGCAATAGACGAAGGTATATGGAGGAGGATTTACCTAAGAGAACGGTAAGAGAAATTGAGTATACACTTAATCCTGATAAAAATACTTATGAGCATACTACATATGAAGCAATTGTAGATTGGATTAGTGGACAAGAAATTTCATCTGTAGATTTTGAAAAGTATTATATTCCTTTATTGACTGCTTTCTTTAGCTCTTCGTGGGCGTTTAACAAAGAGATACAGATGCAAAAGAATAAAGGTTTAGCAGTTGATCCAGATGTAGAAGAAAATGCAAAGGAATGGTTGAATGCAGAAGAATGGATGCTCAAAGAATTAGATAATGTGTTAGCAGAGCCATATAACTATTCTAGCAGGATCCTCAGTATTGTCGATTTTATTGATCAGGAAATATATGAGGAAAAGGTTGTAGTTTTTACAAACTATGCAGAGACCTTTGAAAAATATGGACATGTATTACAAACCTATTTTGGAGAGGAAAAAATCGCACTTTTCAATAAAAATATGGATGAAGAAGAATTGGAATTAAGCATATATCGTTTCCAGAATGAGGATGAATGTAAAATACTACTCTGTGATGAAACTGGTGGTGAAGGACGAAATTTGCAAGGTGCAGACTTCGTAATCCATATTGATTTACCTTGGGATGCTAATGCTATTGAACAAAGAATTGGACGACTCGATAGATTGGGAAGGCCGGTGGACAAAGATGTTTGTTCTGTAGTTATATATGCAAAGGAAACACTTGAAGAAGAACTATATAATTTCTGGAACAAAGGACTTAATATTTTTACTAAGTCACTAAGTGGACTAGAAATTATTATGAATGAAATCAATGAGAGTATTATTCATGCAGTAACCAGCGATTTCAGATATGGAATTTCTAATGCGATATCTGAAATCATAGAGTCTTCTCAGAAGATGGAAAAAGAGGTAAGAGAGGAACAGCATTTTGATTCAGCTGCATTCATATATGCAACATTAAATCAAGAGCTGAAGAGATTATTGCGCTATTATACATCGAATGAAAATGAGTTATTTGCTAATACAATGATGGGATGGGCAAGTCTTGCAGGTCTGAAAGGTCAGTTTAATAAAGATGGAATAGTGCGATTTAATGAGAGTTCATTTTCAATTAAGTCAGCAGAGAATTCTATGTTAATTCCACCGAATTGGATGGAATATATTAATCGTACCTCAAATGCATTCTCAAGAAGAATAAGAGAATTGTACGAAGAAAGAACCGGTAAGAAGGATGCTACGAGAAGCAGAGAAATCGTTGGTACATTCAACCGTGAGATTGCAATAGAAAATGATTATCTGCATTTCTTTGCACCGGGTGATGAAGTGTTTGATTGTATTGTGGATAATGCAATGAATTCTTACAAAGGAACATGTACGGCGATTGCACTAGAGGCGGATTTCGAATGGAGAGGAATTGTTTATACATGGAACTTATATCCAAATGAACAGATACTTTTAGAAAAGGGGATTCCTCTTACGGCAATAAGGCAATATAAAAGTTATATATCAGTTGATCAGATATCAACCGCAATTAGCACACAAAAATATGAGCATGTTCCAGTAGATAAGGTATTGAAATTGCTTGAGACTATTTCAAAAGATTCTACGTCTCATATTCAAAAGGATGTTGTTCATCTTGGACGAAGAACAGCAAAAACCGATTCTTTACATATAAAGGAAAGATATGGATGTGCAAATATAGATTGGTTTAGACAGGTTTATCCGGAAGATAAGTGGGCAAGCTTTGTGTCAACTTCTATGAAAATGGCAAAGAATCAAGTAAAAGAAAAAATGAAGGCTAGCAATAATTTAAAACTAGCAGCAGCAAGCATAGAACAGACGTTAAATGCGGAAGTGGCACAAGCAAAGTTCTTTGGAGTCGATGTGGGCGAAATAGAACAAAAGAAACAAACCTATGAAACCGTATTGGAAGCTTTGAGAACTACAAAAGTGGAGTTAGAGGCAGCAGCATTTGTTATGGTGAGGAAGACACATGATTAAGGAACAGATTGAAGAGTGCATACAAAAAATATTAGATAATGAATTAGGTGGAATCAGTGCTGATAATTGCCCTAAGGATGGTATTGAAAAATATAGATACATGACAGCATTTAGGTTATCAAAATTTGTAAAGATGTACAGAACTCGAAGAATATCAAAAGATGACTTGCTGATTTCACTCAGAAATTATTTATTAGTTTTTCAGACATCAGTACATTTACCAGAGGACATAGACATTCAAGATAATCCATATGGTTTACGTACAGATTCAGAAGGGCTTTGTTATGCTACTCTAAATCTGCCTGACTATATGAATACTGATATTATTAAACAGGGATTTATGGAAGATTATATAGAACCCCAAAAGGATGAACGGTATTTCTTAGGAGTAACCCCAAACATCTATAGATTGACAGGGTTTAAAAAGTTCAAATCTATACGACAGAAGTTAGCGGTTAATGGAGCATTGAATATGCCGGAAGGTTATACAGCGTTAGTGTCGTTGCCGACAGGCGGTGGAAAAAGTTTGATTACTCAAACGATGGCATATCAAAAAAAGGATGGATTAACAATTACGGTAGTACCTACAGTATCTCTTGCAATGGATCAGGTACGAGTAGCAAAAGACAACATCAAAGTGGCTATGGAATCAGAGATTGCATGCTATTATAGTGATTTGTCTAAAGAAGAAAAAAGAAGCATTATTGATAGAATCAAGAATAGAAAGCTTAGACTGCTTTTTATTTCGCCAGAAGCATTGATTAAAAACGAAGTGTTTAAGCAAGTCATAGATGTAGCTAACGATTCTGGATATTTGAGAAATCTTATAATCGATGAGGCTCATATAGTAATTGAGTGGGGAAATTTCTTCCGTGTAGATTATCAATGCCTGGAGCCTTGGAGAAACAATCTGTATGAGAAAAACTCTAAGCTAAAGACAGTATTGCTTTCTGCAACTTATGAGAAGAATACAGTTAAGATTCTTCAGAGTATGTTCGCTACGGGAGATAAGTGGATTGAGATAAGATGTGATGCACTGAGAAGAGAACCTAGATTTGAGCTTGTTACTGCTACATCTTTTAGAGATAAAAATGAGAAGACAAGAGAATTGTTGAGATGTTTACCTCGACCAATGGTTGTCTACGTAATGAGACCAGATCAAGCGGAAAAGGTTAAAGAAATGGCAGCAGAGATCGGTATCACAAATGTTGAAACATTTACTGGAAAAACAAAAGCAGATGAGCGTTCGAGGATTATTGACGAGTGGTCCGAAAATGAGTTTGATATCATTGTAGCCACATCTGCATTTGGAGTTGGTGTAGATAAAAGCGATGTAAGAACCGTATTGCATTTATATGTGCCGGATAATCCGAATGCATATTATCAGGAATTAGGTAGAGGTGGAAGAGATGGACTACCTTGTTTGAGTGTAATGTGTGTATATCCAGATGAAGATTTGGAATCTGCATTTGTCATGACAGATAAGGTTTTAGGAAGTGACAAGATATTAGGTAGATGGGATAGTATGCTTAATAGTCATACATCTGCTAGAGGAATTGATTATTGTACTTTGGATACATCAGTAAAGCCAAATTACAACAGTGTAGATTATGCCGAGGATACAAGTACGGTTGATCAAAAATGGAATATATATGTAATTCTTATATTAAGAAGATACAACCTAATAAAAATACTCGATATGGTAGTTGATCCAAAAACTCAGGTTTATTTTATTAGAGTTTCTATTTTAGATAAAAGATTGTTGCAAATTACAGATCAGACAAAAGCACTGATAGAGGAAGTACGCGCAAAAGAATGGACCAAGAATGAAAAAGATTTTAAAACCATGAGTCGTGCTGTGAAGCAAGGTAAAAGGATGTGTTGGTCTGAGATGTTCTTTAATAGTACATATAGTATGGTTTCAGAGTATTGTGCTGGCTGTGATAACCATAAAAATATTGTTGATTCAGATCCTATGAGATTTGAGTTGGTTAAAAAGGTACCAGCACCTACTCGTAAGTTTTCCGTTGAACTGGATAACATGTTTGCAAGTTCTAATGAAGCAATACTATTTTCGGATATTGATAATACCGAGTTAATAGGACGAGTGATTAATAGAGGATTTTCAACTGTCATTATAAACGATGAGGAGCAAAGCAGTTATTTTAATCTATTAAATAGTATTTCTGAATGGATGGATGTCAATTTATTAGGTATGAACGAGTTTATGCGTTTGGTAGAACATGGTGATTATTATTACTTTGCGGGAGATGCGGTAGTTTTATATGGAAATACTGAACAAGATATTTATAAAAAGCTGAGAAGATTACGAAAGGCATTGGGAACGAGAGAAGTTCGTTTATTGCATGTCTTTCGAGAAGATATATATTGCAATGAAGTAAATAAAACAGTTTCATCTATAGTTGATGGCCCTGTTATTGAAGAATACTTGATTGAAAGGATGTAATAATATGTTTGAAGATAGAATGAAAACTTCTGCAATACCAGAAAGAGTATATGCACTTTGCCAAGCCGTGAAAAGTCGATCAATGCAGGAAAGTGATTTGAGAGAATTGTTAGAGCCATCAGATTTGGGAGGTGCAACAAAATATTTTGGAACCGTTCGTGATGCAGCAAGACAGCTAGGATTAATATCTGTAAAAGAAGGAGAGATTTCTCTTGCTGTTGAATCAAAACAAGTAGCATCATATGACGCAATGAGAGAATATATTGTTAGCAACATTGCTGCAATCACAGATGGACTATTTTTTGAAGTATCAAAAGTGTATTTATCAATGAATGAGCAGGTTTTTAAATATAAGGCAGTGTCAGAAGCTTCACTTGTTGAACATATGTCTAAAACAATAGGAGTGCCGGTTTTTGAGGATGATATGCGTGCTTGGAGATTTTGGGCATCGTATTTAGGACTTGGAAATTTACATGACATGATACTACTGCCTAATATGCATCAATACCTAAAATCAGTGCTTGCTGTTACAAAATTAAAAAAGGGGGAAGAATATACTTTTACAGATTTCATTTTAGCGATTAAACCTTATGCAGAAATTGGATTATCAGACATTGATGGTAATAAAAAAATTAATATGGCAATGTCAAATGGATTACGAGCTCTTCATGACGAAGGCGTTATTCAGTTATCACATAAATTGGATAGTGGAGATATGTGGTTTTTATATGAAGCAGAATTACATACGATAAAATCGACAGTAACACATGTCACAGTAAGGAGGTAACGTATGAATTCGGAAATTGCAAAGAGTAGAATTGGCGAAGTGATTCGTATAGATACTGTTACAAGCACACAGGCTGACTTTTTAGCTACGCATGTTCCAGTAAATAATATACATATAAGAAAAAAATGGGATAGTAAATCAGATAAAGTGATGTCTGAGGAACAAGTATTTAATAAGTATGTTTTAAATTCCGAGAATAATCATCAGTTCATTATAGTCATTGGCTCGAGTGGTGCAGGTAAGTCACATTTAATAAGATGGTTTGCAGCACGACTAGAGCAATCAGTGCCAGAGAATGAGGTTGTCCTTTTTGTTCGAAGAAGTGATAACAGTTTAAAAGGTACAATTAAACAGTTGCTTGAACTTCCAGAAGTTGCAAACATTCCTAATAAGGCTGTGTATGATAGATTGGTACGAGCAACTTCTACAATAGATAATAAAAAGCTTAGGGATATGATTTATCAGAACTTTATTGTAGAAATAAAGAATGATGAAAATGATGAAATATTAAGTAATAATGAGAAAAAGAGATTAGTTGAGCTTCTGCAATATGAACAGTTTCAGTCGAATCTTATGAGAGAAGAAGGTGCTATTGATCGTATTTATCAAAAAGTTGCAGAAAACGAGACTGGTGATAGTAGAGATGTTATGGCATTATTTGAAACATCAGACTTTGAGGTGGATGTTAATTTCTGTGATGACATGATTACTAATGGTGCTGCTAAAAATGCTATGAAAATGGCCAATGCTATACTGGCGGATGAAGAAATGCCTGAGCGATTGGCAGATTATATGAATACATTAGTAAATAAGGTTATTCAGACATGTGCAGGATTAGAGCCAGGCGATTTTGAACAGGTATTTGTTGAAATTAGAAAAGAAATTAAACGACAGGGGAAAAATCTTACATTACTTATCGAAGATGTTACTGCATTTACGGGAGTAAATGTAGCGCTGTTGAACGTATTGACAACTGAGCATACCGGAATGTATGAAAGTCAGGAGTTATGTAGGATTTCATCAATAGTTGGAACAACAGAAAAGTATTTTAACGTAAATTTTATGGATAACCATAAAGATAGAGTAACACAATTTTTCTATATTCCCAATGATGTATTTGGAGAAAATCAAGACTCTCTGTATGAATTTGTAGGAAGATATTTGAACGCAATGTCTTTGCGTGGCGATGTATTGGATGAATGGGCAAAAAATGGTGCTTCAATGAAAGAATATCCAATACATAAAGGCGAAGAAAAGGCAAATTGGGATACAGTTATGGTTGGCAAAGGAAAAGAATTATCACTATTTCCTTTTACGAAGCGAGCAATTACGAATTTATATATGTGTATTTTACAGCCTGATTATAGGACACCTAGATATTTACTGAGAGATATTATTGAAAGAGCAATGAGAAATTATCTCTTTAAAAAGTATAGTTTCCCAGAATTTACAATCGAGAGAATCAATGATATTCCATTTGAAAGCCTCTATGTAAGTACATATATACATCAGCATGTTGACGAAAATTCTGCTGATAGAGTGGAACGTTTTATAAGAGTATGGGGAGACGCATCTGATTTAGAGTATGAGGAAGATGGTATTAAGTATTTAGGTGGAATGCCAATTGGATTCTTTGAAGATTTAGGAGTACCTACTTTTGAAGGGCGTAAAGGTGGTAAAAAAACGATTAAGCCAACGATTAAGCCACCTGTGGGAATTGATGATATTCCTGATAACGTACCGCCAGTTACACCAACAACCTCTACCCCTAAAGTAGATCCTGCCATGGCAGATTTCTTAATGGGACAGAGAACTCTACAGATATGGATCGATGGTGGCGATTTAAATGTTGGTGCCACAACTAAGGATGTAGTGAATATCACAAAAGCACGTGATGAGATTAATAAAAGATTCTTAATATCAGCAATAAATTGGCAGGTAGAGGGTGTATCTCTTGATAATTTAAATAGAGTCAAGGGTACAAAAGATTTTATTGGTTTTGAGCGTCAGAAAAGAGCAGCAAAGAATGCACTAGTAATTTTACCGGCAGATAGAGAGACACAAGGAGTATTAGAGGCATTTTTAGCTTATGTTACTCTTGGAAATGGAAGCTGGAATTTTGATAACTCTTCAATGATGGTATACCGGGTTCAGATTTGGGTAGAAAAGTGGAAAAAAACGATTGTTGATACCGTAAATCGGTTTGAAAATCATCAAGTTGATTATCAAGATTGTGCACTTGCAACAGAGATGTATAGAGAAATACTTCAGGGAGTATTCACTGGAACAAAGGTAGAGGGAATTCCTGCAACAAACATGATGGCAAAGAACTTGAAGAAGCCGGTTCAGAATTCACATTGTTCAGAGTGGAATTCTCTTGTAAGTATGGTTCTCAATAATGATGAGAAGGTTAAAGATGTTATTACTCAGTATTACAATATTATTCAGGGTAATTTAAAATCTTCACAGGTATTTATAAGAGCAACAGAGTTTAATGCGGATGTTCGTAAAATGCAGAAGGCAAGGTTGGTTATTCCAGATGACCAGCTTATGTTGAATGATCCTATTCCACAGCGTCGAGAGATTCGAGAGATATATGAGAAAATATATACACGAATTCCAAAGGTGGCAGATGCCGAAAAAGAAAAAGCGAATAGTTTATTGAAGCAATTATCTAATTATCTGGACTATGAAGATATTGACGATGAGGATATTGAGGATCTTGTTGATAAAATCAAAGACTTTTATGAAACGGCAAGTTCTTCACTCGTCAATATTCATGGAAATATGCCAGTATTGGATGGAATCAAGAAAGATGCTAAGACCATTGCGGTTGCATTTGGAGAAGTTGAAAAAGGAATCGATAGTGGTGATGCATTAGATGTGTTACTTATGTTCTCAAAAGACCCACTATCCAAGTTAGAACGTTTACTTGTGGTACTGCAGACGGTTCAGAAAGATGTGGAGTATGTTGCCAGGGACATTGCAAAGAGAAAAGAAAATATCTTTGTAGACAATGGTGGAGACTTAAGTGCAAGATACGAGGAGCCGCGTAAAAAGATTGAAGCTGATAGCAGATTAGTTGCAGATTGGAAGGTGAAGTAATGCTGATAGATTTGTTAGATCAGAGTATCATCGCAATGAAGGAGATACATGAGCTGGAGAAGTCTTCAAATGATGTTCAAAAGCAAGAAAAAAATGACAAGATATATTCCACAGCAGTAAGTGAGAGCCATTTTATTGTACAAGCAGTTTCTAATAGTATGTTACAGCTAGATTTCTCTGTTTCGCCAGAAACAAAAAGCAGAGTCATTGGACTTTTAAAATCATCAAGTGACGCAGTAGCATGTGGAATGGTACAGGAATCAACAGCAAATTACATACAGAAAGAAGTTTTGGCAATCAAGAAATCTATTTTACAGGAATGGTCTGAACATTACCACAAGATAGCGGAACAAAAAGTTAACATGTTACAGACTGTTAAGGGAATTGCCCCAGAGAGAGAAAAAGTGGATTATGCTACTAATAAAATTAAAATGGGTGCATCCTGGGAGTTTAAGCAAGACAATCTGGATAAGATGAAAAAAGGGTTGCAGGAAGCAGATGAAATTATTGATAACTTGGGACTTGGCGATGATGGACCTCAAATCATAGAATTTCTCAAGAAGGTAGCAGATGGAAAAGCAAGTGTTCATGATCTGACTCCAGTAGTATTGAGTTGGCTGACAGATAAAAATATGACAACAAAACTTGCGGTTAGCTTTAAGTAAAGGAATGAATTAAATGGATTACAACGATACATATGCAGGTGAGTTCTCCTATCATAACATTACTCGAAGTCAAATATCTATTGATAAATATAATGGACAAAGCAATCGGGTAGAGATTCCTGAAAAAATTTCAGGACAAGAGGTTATTGAGATTGGAGAGGGAGCATTTTCGGACAATTTAATATTAGAACATGTTCAATTGCCTGATTCGGTAACAGCGATTAAGGATAATGCTTATTATGGATGCCGTAATCTAAAGATTGTTCATTTTGGAATTGGTATAAAAAGCATAGGCGATAATGCATTTGCTGAATGTGAATCGTTGCAAACCATACAGATTCGTTCAAAATTAGATTATTTAGGAAAAAATGCATTTACGTTATCAGGTATTGAAACAGTAGAAATTGCATTTATACAGAATTGGCAAGAAGAAAGCTTTGCGCTATGCAGTAGATTAGTATCTGTATCTGTGAAAAAAGCTGTTAAAACACAGAAAGAAGCCGACCAGATTCAGACTAATCTTGTTGCTGTTGAAGACGCTCACTCACGTCGTCCAAGAGCAGCTTATTTCGGCGAGTTACAACAAATGGATGCAACTCCTTACGAATGGATTCCAGGGCAGATATGGCACCTGCATCTGGCTATAGATGATTCAACAGGAAGAATAACCGGTGGATGGTTTGATACCCAAGAAACACTAAATGGCTATTACCATGTATTTCATCAGATACTTACAACATACGGAATTCCATACAAGTTCTTCACGGACCGCCGTACAGTATTCACCTATAAAAAGAAAAATTCCCCATCAATCGATGAGGATACATATACACAGTTTGCTTATGCTTGTAAGCAGCTTGGTGTTGAACTTGAAGCAAGCAGTGTACCACAAGCAAAAGGACGTGTAGAACGCTTAAATCAGACGCTACAGTCGCGCCTGCCAATCGAACTAAGACTTGCAGGCGTAACGACCATAGACGCTGCCAATGAATTCTTAAACTCCTACATAAAAGAATTCAATGAGAAGTTCTCGCTTCCTCTTAATGGTATCAAGTCTGTGTTCGAAGAGCAACCAGAAAATGAAAAAATAAACTTAATTCTTGCAGTTCTATGTGAAAGAACTGTAGATACAGGCCACTGCCTAAGACATTCCAACAAATACTATCGAATGCCTGATAGTAAAGGTTTGCAGGTCCATTATCGTAAAGGAACCAAGGTGATGTTTATTCAGGCATTTAATGGTAACAAATACTGTAGTGTAAATGATAAAGATATTTATGCCCTTGAAGAAATACCCGAACACGAAACAAAATCAAAGGATATAGATATAGACTACACTCCACCTAAACCCAAAAAGACTTACATACCTCCAATGAATCATCCGTGGCGAAGACAGCAATTCGGAAAGTTTGTCAAACAACAAGAACATCATTGGCAAGATGATAAAATCATACCAGCATAGGGAGCGGAGCTGTTGTCAAGAAAACATGGAATACCGCAGTCAACTTAGCTGACGAGGATATGCCGTGAAAGTTTCTTGACATAAAGCTCACGGAATATCCTCCTAGCAAAGAAAGAAGCAAACAGCTTCTTTCCCTGCCTTCCCGACGAGGGACGGGTGTGGGCAGAGCCCACAAAAAACTAAAGCCCCAGCAAAAAAAGCCGGGGCAAATGTTTCAATTATTTTGGGACATTTTCAAAAATGCTTGACATAGGTGTTATTAGACGGGTCGCGTTTATTTTTGCATAAGAATTAGCCAGCCGTCTGTTTGCTATGCGATTATTGATAATCTGCTGTCTGGAATATGCTAATTATAGCACCTCCAGACAAGAAATACACTCTATAAAAATGTGAATTTAGGGTCAAAAATCAATTTTATGTAATTAGGCGGTATTTCAGTTAAGTTTTAGTTTTTCATTCAAGGATCATTTTTACATAAAGCATTACATTTTCTTGATAAATAATTTTCTATTCTGTTTTTTCAATATTTGTAGCGTTTGCTAACACTTCATAGGATAATAGTCCATTTTCAATAAGTGAATTTAGTCTGTTTCTTAATATATCTTCGGTATACATGTATTTCCTTCCTGATTTTCTAATTTATAACTTAAACTTTCCATACTAATAAGGTGCGACGTCCAATTTGGGTATGGATAGTCTTAGTAATTTGTTGACAAATTGCGAAGATTTGCTATAATTTTCTAAGCAAAAGTAAATAAATTGTGACTATAATTTGGGCAAACCTGTGGAAACGCAGGGACGCAAAGCTAGAGTCTGAGGCATAGGTTATGATTTATGCATTATGATAGTTCGGCTGCAATATTCTCGAATGGGAGTGTTGTAGCTTTTCTATTTTATTTCAGGGAGGAAAATAAATGGCTACAATAGCTCTTTATAAGGATAAGATTAATAATATCAGTTCTGCTTTTGGCAATTTATCAGCCACATCGAATAATCTAAATTCTCAATTAGGCTATTTGAAAACTACTTTACAGGGTGTTAGTTGTAGTGAATACGACTTGCAAACTGCTGTAAATAGCATTAGTTCATCTACAAAGTCTGAAAAAGCCAAAGTTCAGGAATTAAAAAATTTGGGTGGTGAAATTGATAGTTTTATCACTACTGCAGTCTCTTGTGATCAGAAGGCAAGAGATGAGATAAATGAAGCAAAAGAGGATTTCTATACAGAGTATTCTTATCTTAAACCAAGAGAAGAAATGGATATTTGGGAAAGAATTGCAGATGACTGGAATACAGTCTGTGAATACTGTGCTGAGAATTGGGAATCTCTTGTAAGTATTATTGTTGCTGTAATTGCTGTAGTTGTAATTGTTGCAGCATGTGTTGTTACTTTTGGAGCAATGACTGTGCTTGTTGCAGGTATTGTCGGAGCAATAGTTGGTTTGGGATGTCAATTGGTATCGGATCTAATATCCTTTAGCATAACTGGAGAATGGGGAGGTACCTGGCAAAATTATCTAGGAGCTGCTATAGGTGGTGCTGTAGGTGGAATTCTTACTTTGACAGGTTGTACTCATATTGCTTGTATGGCGGAAGCTGGTTTTTCATCTTTTATTAGTGGACATCTGACTAATTTGACAAGTATTGATAAGAAATCTTTCGGTGAAATTGCGTTTGATACTGTATTTAATATGGGTGTTTCATTGGCATTAGGAAAGCTTCTTGAAAAACCAACTAATTTTGTTAAGTTCAAATTATCACATAAATTTAGTAATATTACCTTCTTTAGACGAATGACTGGAAGCGGAAATTATGATGCCGCATATAGAATGGTTCTTACTAAGTTAAAGAATGGAATTAACAATAGTTTTAGTTGGAGAACAATTAGAAATGGTGTAGTTTTTGGAATGACAGATTCTTATTTATCGAGCATTGCAAATGGTTTCCTAGATGGGTTTAAGGTTAGTGATGCAATAAAAGGTTTTTATGCAGATCATTTCAAATCTAATATATTTGTGGGAATCGACTATTCCAAATTTGCAGCATTTCAAAATTAGAGCTAGTTATTGTTTTGAGAGGAGGTAGGTTAATTTCATATGAAAGAACTTAAGAGTATAAAGGTATATACACCCTTGTCTAAGTATTTGGCCTGGTTTGTGTTTTTTGGTGGAGCAAATATTTGTTTGATTGGGGCATTGTTTTATAACTACATTTTTGGGAGGGTAAGAAATCCATTATCTTTAATTGGATTAATTGTATTTTTTACTATATTTACTGCGATTCAGGTTGCAATTAAGTATTTATTTGGAAGAAAACTATTAATAGAAGGACAAGATATAAGAGCCAAGAAATGGTATGGCAAGTGGCATAAGTTTGTTTTAAGTGATGTTGATAGAATCTTCATAAGAATGGAAGGGAAAACAGCAATATCTGTCAAAATTTATGCTGGCGAATTTTGCGATCAGTATGAAAGAGATATGGAAGATTTCGAACGCATGTTGAATTATTTAAAAAAGAATCTTGATGCTGAACAAATTTTTTCTAACCAAGACGAAAAAGTATATATAGAAAATGTTATGAAGAGTGTTAAGAAAAAAATAGTAATGGTTGCAACAGAAATCTATTTGGATTTGCAGGTGCTTTTGGGAGTATGTAGCCTATTTTTAGTTATATATATAATAAAGATATTATATATGGGAGCCAAGAGTAGTCCAATTTCTTTGTTAGGATTAATAGCATTGTTAACCCTATTTATTATATTTGATTTGATATGTTATTATTTGGCGGGACAAAAGTTGATTTTGGAGGGAAATAATTTTGTTGCACGAAAATGGTTTTTCAAAAAATATTATTTTTCAAAGGATGATATAGATAGGATTTATTTAAAGTATCATAGAGAAAAAATTTCTAGTTTTAAGCTGTGTGCAGGAAATTTTCAAGATGTATATGGCAAACACATGAATAATTTCAACAGTATGTTAAATTACTTGGAAAAGAATTTAGATAAAGAAAAGATTATTTTGTTAAGAAAAGAATAAATAATATGTTTTCATTTATAGAAAGGGAATATAAATATGACACCACAGCAGAAGAAACATCAGGAAGAATATGATTTGGCAAAGCGTAGATATGAGAAAGCTTACAGCCAGAAGAAAACATGCGACAGAAAAGTTGCTGAATTGAATTCGGAAAAGCAGACTGTAATTAAGCAGATAAATAATAAGGCGGCTAAGAAGAAGAGCGTGGATGCAGCTGCAACTCAAATGGAGAAAACTAACGGAAAAGACAGTGAAATTAATACAATTATCACAATTTCTGCAAAGAGACTTACAGAGGCGGATTCGTTTTTTACAAAAATGGGTGAGTCAAGTAATGGAAATGTGAAAAGCTTGGAAAATATTTTTGAAGAGAAGAATAAAACTACAGATAGAAATATTAAGGTTGCAATGAAAGAAATAAGCGCGGCCAAGAAAAAATTTGCTACAGAGAGTGGTAATCTTAAATCAGAGATTGCCAAGTTAAAGACTAAATCAAGCAATTTGGACAGTGATTTGAGAAAGTATTCAGGCATGTCGGCTCAGGCTGATGCTGACATGAGAAGAGCATCAATTGATATGGCTTATCACAAGAGCCACATGAATGATGCATAAATGGTTGAAATAAAAAGGAAGAAATAGAAAAGGAAGAAAGATGGGCGAGTTATTAACAGAACAATATGAAGCAATGATTGCGAATTCTAAAATAGCTTTCATGCAATCAAAATACGATGATTCATTGATGTATGCTAAACAGGCAATAAAAATGAGTCCTAACAACGCAGAAGGATACTTGTGTGCTGGAAATGCATATATGTCTTTTCAGAAGTATAGTGAGGCTGTTGAACAGTATGCAAAGGCTGTTGAGTGTGATCCTGAGAATGGAGACAGATACTTTCATTTGGGATATGCTCAGTCTGCGAATGAACAGCTTGCAGAAGGTTTAGCTACACTTGCAAAGGCAGATGAATGTGGTTGTTCACCAGAGGTTGCAGGTCAGTTGTATAAGATATTAGGAATGCTTTGCTTTGATTTAAGAAAACATGAAGACGCAATTATTAATTTGTGTAAAGCTGAGACAATTCTTGGAATAGATATGGAAATCTTGGAGAGAAAAGCTCTTAGTTATGGAATGAGCGGGCAGTACGTCAAAGGAATTGAGGTTGCAAACCAGATGAAAATGTTTGCACCAACAGCATATTTAGGATACAGAATTGCAAGACAGATTCTTATGTTACAGCAGAGAGCAGATGAAGCTGAGATGGAATTAGATAGGGCTCAGAGATTTGCAAAACCATGTGCAGAGTATTTCTTTGACAGAATTACAACGGAAATTGCTAAATATGAGCAGGATATGGATAAGACTTATTTGAAATCTGCTCTAGAGTATGTCAATGATTCGCTGCTTGTTCTTGAGCCTGATTTAGATGAAGTAATTGATAGTTATATAAATGCTGCAGAAGTATATACATATTTGGAAGAGGCGGATATGATTATTGCCTGTCTCAATGCTGCAGAAAATCCAATCGACTCCTATAATTCTGGTTTTTCGATTAAGAAGACAAATGATCCTGTTGGTACAACAAATATCAATATCAGACCTAGTGAAAGAGAAATTAATAGGGCTGTAGAAGAAGTAAGAAGAAAATACAGTGAAAGAGATATTGAAAGATTGAGTAGAGAAAATGAAAGAACTGCTTTGGGAGATAAGTTGGTATCAGGAGACCATTTGACACCGGTTGCGGCAGATTCAAATCGGTTCAAAGATAAAAAACTTGATGAGAATCAAATGGTAAAGATTGACTCTGACAAAGAAGATCAGATTAATCGTTTATATATTGCGGCATATACAATGAAAAAGGAACCATCAAACGTTAAGCTGTATGCTTCAAAACTTGCTAATAGTGAGAATTTTATGAGTGCTTATATTGGTAAATATAGTTTGGTAAAAGCACTTAAGGATGAGGGGGATGAAAAGGCTGATGAAGAGTATGATGAGTTAATCAGTTTCTTTAGAAAACAAAGTATTAAAGATCCTTCAGATATTACAGCATTTACGTTTAGAATTAAGTGTTTGATTGATATAAAACAGTTTGATAAGGCTGAAAAACTTTGCCTGATGTTGTCAGATGAAGTAAGTAAGCCATTATTAAAAGAAATAGAAAAAGGACGTGCAGGAGGAAACGCAAATGGCTAAGATGAACAAAGATTTAATTCTTGATGATGCCAAATTTGCACAGGCATCTAAGGATATGACGGCATTGAAAACTCGTACTAATACTCTTAAAACAACGCTGGGGTCTTTGTACGATGATTTGACTAGTGCCTTGGATACTCCGGCAGGTGATGCAGTAGATTTGGCTGCAAAGAAAGCGCTTCTAAAACCAGTAGAGGACATGGCCCTCGTAGTAGGACATATATCATCTACCTTAGACTTAGTTATAGGTGGAGGATATTATAAAGATGTTTTTGATGGTTTTGATGATATAAAAAATAAACTTTAGGAGGTAAATGAAAATGAGCGAAATGGGAAGCACAGGTGCTATTGTAATGACAAAGGAGATGCTTACAAATGCAATCAACGCAATCAGTACATATCAGAGCACAATTACTAGTCTCAATGGGGAATTAGATACTGTAATTACAGGTCTTGTTTCTAATAGTTGGACAGGAGATGCAGCAACAGGATTCCAGACATTCTATACTAATAATATAGAGAAGAATCTTGGTGAGAATTTATCAAAAATGCTTAAGTCTTTACAGCAAGTTTGTGAAGGAATTAGAGATGCTATTCCAGCAGATTCTACAGGTGTTGATGCAAAACTTGGTGAGAACAACAAGGGTTCAGGTAGTAGCGAAGGAAAATAAAAATTAAGAAAAGAGGAATTGCAAAATGGCAGATTGTAAAATCGATAACGCTGCAGTAAAAGCGGCAGTTTCAGATATTGACGGATTAAAGACTAAATATAAAACAGCTGGTGATGATTTTGTAACAGATTTTAAGGCAGCTATCAGCACAATGGAAGGTGCTTCTAAAGATGCATTAGAGAAGTTGTTTACAGATAATTACGCTAATTTCGTTTCAAGTGAAGAGGAAGGAATTCCAGCAATGATCGCTGGTTTATCAGCTCTTCTTGAGGGAAATCGTACTAACTTTAAAGATGCTGATCAGCAGATTGCTGATAAGATTAACGAAGGTTAAGATATTTTTGTGAGGGGTGTATAGTGAAAATTTTTTTGCTATACACCTAAATTGTGAGGAGAAAAATGGCTTTTAGCGAATTAACTGAAGAAGAAATTGAAACATTATCACCCCGACAAAAAGAAGTATATTACAGAGAATTAGAGAATTATAGAGACAGATGCAGATTTGTTGAGATGCTAGAGCGTTTAGAGAAGGTTAAGTTGAATAAACCAGTTGCTCGCAAACCCAAAATAAAAAAAGTATCTGTAAAAGAAATAAATTACAAAAAGATTGAAGAAGTTAAATTAAGTAAAATTGAAAAAGTGAATGTTGCGGTACCCCCTGAAATGAAAAGGGCTATTCCGAAGAATATAGATATTAAAGATGTAAAACCTTTAGAAATTGCTAATCCAAAAGTCAGACATGCTAAAATGGATGAATATGAACTCAAAAAGATTGAACTTAGAGAGATTAATTCACCGGAAATTAAGACTTATAAGACGGAAGAGTATCAGCTTAAGGAAGTGAAGGGACTTGAAATCAAAGCGCCCGAGACAAAGTCATATGAGGCGGAGGAATATCAGCTTAAGGAAGTGAAGGAAATTGAAATCAAGGCGCCCGAGACAAAGCCATATGAGGCAGAGGAATATCAGCTTAAGGAAGTGAAGGGACTTGAAATCAAGACACCCGAGACAAAGCCATATGAGGCGGAGGAATACCAACTCAAGGAAGTGAAGGGACTTGAAATCAAAGCGCCCGAGACAAAGCCATATGAGGCGGAGGAATACCAACT
>JAXJPW010000074.1:0-24372 GCA_036311465.1 Agathobacter sp. | reverse complement strand
GAAGAATTATTGCCATGGTCAAATAAGCTTCCAAAACATATCAGAAAATAAAATGCAAGTACAGTCGTCAATCTGGCGGCTGTAGATTTATGATAAGTACCGACTATGGAGCGTTCTCTCAGGAAGAGAGTATAACGAGGTTTTAAAATTCTTATCTTCTTTCTTATGATTTGTTACAGCATATTTTCGAGCTAGAAAAGAAATACAAACAGCAACTATATTAGTGTTTGGTAAATCGATATTATTTAGTAAAAGTGATATCAAATAAATCAAGTTTTCTTTACCAATGCTTTCAAGACATTTGAAATCAGTTAATGGTGTTACTTGAAACTCATCTATCGTTTCAACATAGTGCGGTTGATTTGGTTTTTTGTAAGAATTTTTCTTATTTACATCTCGAATAGCCTTATGAAGGTTAACTGAAAAATATGCATATTTTGATTCCTCATATATTTTTTTCTCAAAATCCTCAAACACAGAATATTTTTCAACTCTTCTTTTTCGATACTCTTTTTTATGAGCCTTATAATCTTTTTGAATAATAAGAGCCATTTTATGATTATTTAAATCTTTAATATATTTACTCCATTCAGCCTTACTTTCCAGTAATAATTTGTATTTCTGATATAAAATATCACGTTGATAAATTTCTTTTTCAAAATCACTAATTGATTTACTAACATTAGTATTTTCTTCATCATAAAATTTTTGGAGTACTCTTATTATTTCTACCAATTCCTCTTCCGATGAGTTTGCTATTTTTTCATATACAAATTGATTTTCTTCATCAGTATATGTTGGATTATAAATTATATTTGAATGATTTTCCATTTTTTATCCTCCTTGTATAAGATTACACTACTATCATAGTTCTTTTATTATCAAAATAAAATATGCTATTTTGAATCCCCTTAAAACAGTATATAAATAATGCAAAATGAAACACAAAATGCTATCAATGTTGAATTAACATGAATATAGGCGTATAATAAAGCAAATAGGAATATAGTCCTAATATAAGTACACTACTGATTTGAACAAGGAGGTTCATATATGAAGTATAAAGTATTAAAATCAATGTTAAGTATCATGTTAATAAGTACATTAAGTTTTACAGCAGTAGGTTGTGGCAACAAAGCCAGTGAAGAAGGTGTATCGGCAGTATTTGGTGCAGTAGAAAGTGCAGACGAAGTAGTCGAGGAGAACAACAAAGATACAGAACCTCAGGAAGTAGCAGAAAATACAGAAACTCAGGTAGAGGAAGACACACAGGTTGAAGAAACTGAATCTCAGGAATCTGAATCTCAGGAAACTCCTACAGAGGAAGATAAGAAGTCAGATACAGGTTCTTCAAAAGAAGATACTCCTAGTGAAAGCCACAAGGATAATCATAAGGACGACAATAAGGATGACACTCCAAGTGATACTCATAAGGACGACAAGAAAGACGACCATCATGAAGAACATAAACACACTCACACTTGGAAGCCAGTATACAAGACAGTACATCATAAAGCAGTAACCCACAAAGAGGATAAAGGTCATTACGAAGATCAGGGTTATGATAAGACAGTTTCAAAGTGTGGTACTTGTGGCAAGGAATTCACAGATTTTAATGAACTTGCAGAGCATAAGCGTGTTTCACGTGAAATATATCCAAATGACCCAGATAAATGGCATGTAGGTTCATCTGTATACACAAAACATGTAGAAAAGAAGGTTTGGGTTCACAAATGGGTAACAGTAGTCGACAAGGAAGCTTGGGACGAGAAGGTACTTGACCATTACGAATGTAGTTGTGGTGCTACAAAAAATAAATAGCATATAGATGTATCTACTAGGGGCATCAGTTGATGCCCTTTATTTTGTCCATGGAAATCTGAAGATATAACCTGTTTGAGAACAAATTTGAGAACAAAGACAGATGAAGTGTCGGAAGCTCCTTTCTTTAAGGGGTTCAGAGCTTGTTGAAAAGGTTCAAGTTCTTTTGATTGCTGGTTCCCTGGTTGCTTCTTATTCAAGTACAGGAATGTTTATGGGAGATGCAGCAACCTGTTATGAGGGAGCTTTTGTTCCGATTGTACTTTTTGCAGGAATGCAGTCAGCCGGTTATATCTTTGGAGCTGTATTTTTCGGAAGATATCTTCGAAGGAGTAAGGCCTTAACTATGCCTGAGTTCTTTGGCAAGAGATTTGATTCTAAGGGCTTAAGAATGCTGGCAGCCTTCACAGCAGTAATTACAATGTCAGTTTATCTGCTTAGTGTAATACAGGGAATTGGTACGCTTATGGAGATTGTAACCGGTGTGGATTACAAAATATGTATTGTTATTGCCATGGCGGTATTCTCCTTTATTTCCATTACATCAGGTAGTAAGGGGGTACTTATTACAGATACAATTATGGCAGCTATTTTTACCATTGCCATGATAATCGGGGTAATATGCATTTCTAAGTCTACAGGTGGCTGGTTTGACACAATTGAATCAATTGCTGCCAATGCCAAGACCACTGATATTTTATCATGGGCAGGCCGCGGAAAAGTATTAGGTGAGGCTTATAAGGGTGGTGCTGATAATGTAGCCTGGGGCTTGATATATGGAATTGTATGGATGAGTGTTTGTATGATTGGTCCATGGCAGGCCAGCAGATATCAAATGGCTAAGTCAGAGCATGTAGTTGTAAAAAGTGCTTACTGGGCAGCAATTGGTGTTTTTGCACTTGAGTTTTTAAGTGGAATCGCAGCTGTTATGGTAGTAAGGGTTAACCCTAATCTTACATCAAGCCATGTACTTATTTGGGCAAGTATGAATCTTATGCCTAAGTTACTGGGAGTTATTTTACTGACAGGTATTCTTGCTGCCGGTATTTCTTCGGCGACAACCTTCCAGTCCCTTGTAGGAGCTTCTGTTTCCAATGACATTATTCATACCCTGTCAGACAGTTCAAATATGAGCGAAGATGATAAGAAACGAATGGATAAAAGGGCAATAAATGTAGGACGTTTGGCAATGCTTATAGTTGCAGTAGTTGTTGTAATAATCGCACTTATTAATCCACCCGCTATTTTTATTGTTATGTATCTGGGTGGAGCTATGATGGCAAGCAGCTGGATGCCTGTTGCTGTTGGAAGTGTGTTCAGCAGGCGCTTGACTAAGACTGGGGCATTTTGTGGTATGCTGGCTGGATTTATTGGAACCTTTGCGTTGAAGCTTGCTTCCTTCTTCTTTGGAATCGACTTGCCTGTTTATCTGGATCCAAGCTTTGTTGGTATATTGATTAATATAGTTGCTATGATTATTGGAAGTGCATTTACACAGGTTTCAGAGACAGAAAAGGAAGAAAGAGCAAAAATGTTTGTAATGCCTGAATCAGAAAAGAATCCTGAAGAGGTTAAAAGGACCTTGAATTTTGCCAGAGCGGGAATTTCTGTTGGAGTAATTGCATTTGTTGGAATGCTTTTCTTATGGATAGTTCCATATCTAAGAGGAATAGGATAAAGTTGATAGATATGATTATTGTGAAATATATGCATAATTTTAAATAATGCATAAAAATATACATAAATATTGATTATGCATAGAATCGATGTTATAATTTTCATAACGGAGGTGGAATATGGAGTATTTTGCAATAATTGGCGATATAGTTTGTTCGAAGCTAATTGAAGATCGTTTATCCGTTCAGAAGCAGCTTAACAGTGTATTAGATAAGGTAAATAGTGAATATGCAAAGGAGATAGCCTCTCGCTTCATTATTACGCTTGGCGATGAATTTCAGGGATTGTTGTCATCAGGAGAGAATGTAGTCGAGATAGCAAAGCTTATACAAAATCTTATGTATCCAGTTAAGATAAGGTTTGGTATAGGTTTAGGAGAGATTGCTACTGATATTAATCCAGAGATGGCGATAGGTGCAGATGGTCCTGCATATTATTACGCTAGAGATGCAATTAATATGGTTGAAGCTACCGAGTGCCAGAATAAAATTCAGGCAGCAGACATAATTGTTAAGAGCGAGAATAGTGATGAAGTTATACAGCTTATTAACAATAATCTTATGCTCATTCATGTTATCGAACAATCCTGGACAAAGCGCCAGAGGCAGATTGTAAATGAAATACAACATCTTGGTGGGAATCAGAGCTTATGTGCAAACAAGCTTGGGATAAGTCAATCAACAGTACAAAGAGCTTTGATTGGGGCCAGCTATTATGCCTACAGGGACAGCATGGAATTATTTAAAAGGATACTGAAGGAGAAATAGAAAATGTTTAAGCTGATTTTTATGATTGTACTATTAGGACATGTAATTGGAGATTTTTATTGTCAGACTGACAATATGGCAAAATGGAAGGACAGATGCTTCAAAGGGGTTGTGGTGCATTCGTTACTATATCTGGCTGTAATGTTAGCGGTTATGGTACTGCTATTCGATTGTAGGTTATTTGTAATTGGAGCTATTGCGGCAGGATTGCATTTCATAGTTGACTCGGCAAAGTTTTTCTATTTGAAAAGTCATAGAAATAGTAAAAAGGTTTTTGTTACGGATCAGCTAATTCATTTGTTGGGCATAATTTTTCTTTCCATCTGTGCAGTAGTAGAAATAAAAAGATTTGAACTTATTTGGCCAATAGAGGTTTTTGAAACCATTACCGGAATAGCAGCAGAACGGATTATTTCTTGGGCATTGGCAGTCATAATAATACACAAACCAACTAATATTGCTATTCAAAGGATTACCAAAGAATACCGCCCTAAGGAAATAGGGAAAAAGAAGACAATCAACGGTGTAGGAAGAAATATTGGAACTATAGAGAGATTAATAATGCTTATTTTTGTATCACTTCAGCAATATATGGCGATAGGACTTGTGTTAACGGCTAAATCAATTGCTAGATATGACAAGATAAGTAAGGATCAGGTGTTTGCAGAATATTATCTGCTAGGTACCCTATTAAGTACATTTTCAGTTGTTGTAACTGCAATAATATTTTTATAATTTGTGAAAAATTTTATTTTTATTGCTAAAGTTGGTTGACTAGAACATAAGTTTGTGATAAGGTTTTAAACAGTTAATAAATAAGAAGGGGGTAATAAGATGATGCATACAGTTAATAGAAGAACGGAGATAATTGAACAGTGATTATTCACAGTGTGCGTCGCTTATTTAATGTAGATTTTTTGAGCATGGCATCTGTCATGCTCTTTTTTTGACCACAGTGATGATTTGGCTGTGGTCTTTTCTGTCTGTACGGTTAATGTGACGGAGGAGATAAATCACAGTAATCCGATAGTGATCCGCTAGTGATGCGCTACGAATAAGCGATTTACACACACCTATATTGACAAAGGAGTATTAGAAAATGATTGAAGTTAAAAACATATGCAAGGACTTTGTTTCACCTAAGAAATATCCTGGATTAAAGGGTGCGATAAAGGGTTTGTTTTCAAATGAAAAAGTAGTTAAAAAAGCAGTTAACGATATTTCGTTTACGATTAAGGATGGTGAGATTGTAGGATACATTGGAAGTAATGGTGCAGGCAAATCCACAACCATTAAGATGATGACAGGAATACTAAAGCCTACAAGAGGCCAGTGTATTATTAATGGAGTTGATCCTAGCAAGAAGAGAAAAGAGAATGCCCAGAATATTGGTGTAGTATTCGGACAGAGAACTCAGCTTTGGTGGGATCTTCCATTAAGTGAATCCTACACAATTCTTAAGGAGATATATAATGTATCAGATGATGATTATAAAGAGAGAATGGAGTTTCTTAATCAGGTTTTGGAGCTGGAGGAGTTCTTTGACAGACCGGTTAGAACATTATCTCTTGGTCAGAGAATGAGAGCTGATCTTGGAGCAGCACTTTTACATAATCCTAAGGTTCTGTACCTTGATGAGCCTACAATTGGTCTTGATCTTGTAGTTAAGGATAATATTCGAGAGGCAATCAAGATAATCAATGAGAAGTATAATACAACAGTAATACTGACTACTCATGATATTGGCGATATTGAGGAACTTTGCAGTCGAATAATTATGATAGATGAAGGACAGAAAATCTATGATGGTTCTCTTGAAAAGCTAAAGGATACATACGGCAAAAGACGCAAGATATCCATGGAGATTAAGAAGCCGGAGATACTTAAAGAGTTTGATATTTCAAAGACCTTGGGAGTGTCTGCTGATGATTGCAGTTGGACACTTGACTGTGAGAACAGAACCTATTCAGTATCCTTTGACAAGCATAAGATTCAGATTCCTCAGATAATGAACGCTGTAATGGAGCAAACCGAGGTTAAGGATATTCAGGTTCAGGAGACAGAGTTAGCTGAAATCGTAAAGGAAATATACAAAGAAGGTATTTAAGGAGTTTAACATGAGAAAGAAACTAAAAATTTATGCCCCTTTTGCCGTTAATGAAATGAAGAGACAGCTTGCCTATAAAGGAGCATTTTATTTGTTTATATTTATTAGTCTGTTTGGATCATTTATACAGTACTTTCTCTGGATGGCTATATATGGAAGTTCACCAAATGCATCACTTGGTGGACTAAGCCGGAACGAGATGATAGTTTATGTATTTATGGTTTATGTGGCAGAATCATTAGTTATGATTACAATATCTGACTGGGTAAGTGATGATGTGGTAAAAGGAACAGTGGCTATGAACCTGATTAAGCCCATTGACTACAGAGTCAGCCTGATTGCCAGAGCTTACGGTCAGATGATTTACAGGTTTTTATTCCCAGGAATATTTATCTGGATTGGACTGGAGATATACAAAGCAGTAGTATTACATATGGGAGTTACCAGTGTGGTTAACATGCTGTTGTTTTTATTAAGCTGTGCCATGAGCTTTTTGATTGCAGTGTTATTTGATTTTTGTTTTGGAATGGTGGCATTCTTTACTACATATATCTTTGGAATGATGATGGCAAAGGAGGCTCTGATGCGTTTCCTGACAGGAATGCTTATACCTCTAAGCTTTTTTCCACCAGTGGTACAAAGGATATTCGATTTCCTGCCATTTTCATCAATGATCTATACCCCGGTTATGATTTATCTTGGAAAATATACTGGAATGGAGTTACTGTTTGTTCTTGGAAGACAGTGCGCATGGATTGTAATTCTATATGTATTAGGTAGCCTTGTCTGGAAAAGGGTAACAAAACGACTTATTGTATTAGGAGGCTAGAATGGGAAATTTATTAAAAAGATATGAAAGGCTTTATCGTGTACAGATAACGCAGTTCTTTAAAATAATAATGCAGTCAAAGGTTGATTTTTTAATGGGACTGTTTGGTTTTTTCTTTACTCAGATAATGGGAATTATGTTTTTGTATCTGGTATTCCAGCAGATTCCGGATCTTAAGGGCTGGTCCCTTGAGCAGCTTGTGTTTATCTATGGATTTGCTCAGATTCCCAGAGGTATTGATCACTTATTTACCGACAATGTCTGGCTCATTGCCTGGCGTCAGGTGATTAATGGAGATTTTGACAGATATATGCTTAGGCCTATGAACCTGCTGTTTCAGATTATTAGTGAGAAGCTTCAGCCGGATGCAATTGGAGAATTACTGGTTGGAACAATACTTGTTGTAAGAAGTCTTTCAAAAGGTATTGTAATAGTGGATGCCAAGCATATTGCACTATTTGTTGTTTCAATAATTGCAGGAGCAATAATATATACATCAATAAAGATTTTCTTTGCTTCAATAGCATTTTGGACCAAGATAAGTGGACCATTCCTGCAGTTTGCCTATGAGACAGCAGATTTTGCTAAGTATCCAACAGAGATATATGCCAAGGTAGTTAGATTCATTATTACATGGGTTATTCCCTTTGCATTTGTTGCATATTTACCAGCCAGCTATTTCTTAGGAGTAAAATCTAGCTTAAATTATATTAGCGGAGCAGGGATTATTGGTGTGGAGTGTTTGATTGCAGTCATGTTTTGGATTGTAGCCTATGCCTTATTCCAAAAAGGGACACAGGTTTATGAGAGTGCAGGAAATTAATGCAAATGTGCAATTATATATAAAAAATGGGGTGAAAGATTGAATAAGCAATATTTAAAGAAACTACTTACAATAGCTGTTCCAATAATGTTAAGCAACGTTATTTCACAGCTACAGATGATTATTGACAGAATTTTTCTTGGGCATTTTAACAAGTACTATATGAGTGCTTTGGGAAATGTTAGTTCGCCTATGTGGACCACAATGTCCTTTTGCTTTGCAATTACAACAGGGGCATCAATACTGATTAGCCAGAATGTAGGTGCTAAGAACAAAGAAGAGGTTGAGAAGTATGCTGCTTCTCTCACAAAGTGGAACAACGTGCTTCCAATTCTTTTGTTCTTCTTCTGGTTTTTTGCAGGAGAGTATGTATTTTGGATAATGGGAGTATCTGATGATCTGATGCCAATGTGTCTGGGGTACACAAAATACTTTGCTCCAATTTTCCTGTTGGTAGGCTTAGAAAGTACATTTTCTGTTATAATGCAGACCTCAAATTACACCAAACCAATGGTGGCATATGGAATTATCAGGGCAGGTCTTAATATTGTCCTGGACTACATAATGATTTTTGGTAAGCTGGGCTTCCCAAGAATGGGAATTGAGGGTGCTGCAATTGCTACAACTGTGGCTGAGTTTGCAGGTTGCTTATTTGCACTTGTAGTAGTTGTTTCAAGCAAAAAGGTTTCTACACGACCATCCCTCAAAAAAGTAATTTCAGCACCTATAAAGCCATTTTTTCATTCTATTAATCTGGGAATAATGGTTGCCCTTGAGGATTTCGGCTGGAATCTTGGTAATCTTATAATTATTCGTATTCTTAATTCTATAGATGTGATGGCTGCAGGTATTTATTCAATTATATTCAGTGTGGAAGTGCTTGTAGTTGTAATTATTGGTGCTATTGGCAATGGCACACTTACAGTGACTGGTGAGGCCAAGGGAAGCCATGATGTTAAAATGTACAAGGGTGTATGTAAGATAGCATATATTCTATGTGCAGGTGTATCTTTTATTACTTTAATTATATGTGCAATTATTCCTCAGCAGATAATAAGTCTCTTTACTAATGAACAGGAGATTATTGCTGGTTGCGGCATTTACCTGATACTGGTTTGTCTTAACCTCTATGGTAAGTCAGAAAATATTGTGATTGGAAGTGGAATCAGAGGATCAGGAGATACAGTATGGATGTTATGTACACAGTTATTAGGAACTGTACTGGTGGTAGCATTCGCCTGCATTTTTGTATATTTATTCGACTTTGGCATTATCGGCGTGTTTTTTGCAGTTATCCTTGATGAGGGTATAAGGGCAATAATTAATTTATTTAAATTCAATAGAATAGTTGCCGGATGGGAAGCAAAAAAAGCATAATATTACATTGTTTTTTGTTGAAAAAATAGTGCAATTATGTTAGTATTCTCCTAGGCGTTTGCCGGAAGTGGAACCCCACGTTATTGATTGAGTTAGAAGCTCAAATTTTATAAGGTTGACATCATCTTGTGAAACGGTCAATAAGCGGCAACTTTATCTATGTTAAAGTAAAGAAGCAGAGACAGATGATGAAGGTCATCTGTCTTTTTTAATGGAGAAATGATGAATTTAGAGAGACAACAGCGTGCTCCAATATATGAGGCACTAGAGGCATTTAAAAAGAAAAGAGTGGTACCTTTTGATGTACCTGGTCATAAGAGAGGGCGTGGAAATCCTGAGCTGGTACAGCTATTAGGCGAGAAATGCGTAGGTTTGGATGTTAATTCCATGAAGCCATTAGATAACCTATGCCATCCTGTATCCGTAATTAAAGAAGCTGAGGAGCTGACAGCAGATGCATTTGGTGCAGATAAGGCATTTCTTATGGTTGGAGGAACAACATCGGCAGTGCAGGCTATGATCTTGTCAGTTTGTAAGGCTGGAGACAAGATTATTCTTCCAAGAAATGTACATAAGAGTGCAATTAATGCACTTGTATTATGTGGTGCTATTCCTGTATATGTTAATCCGGAGACAAATCCTACTCTTGGTATTTCACTGGGAATGGAAATTAGTCAGGTTGAGAAAGCTATTAATGATAATCCTGATGCTGTGGCAGTACTTGTCAATAATCCAACATATTATGGAATCTGCTCAGACCTTAAATCCATTGTTAAGGCTGCCCATGCCAAGGGAATGAAGGTTTTAGCTGATGAAGCTCATGGAACACATCTCTATTTTGGAGATAATCTTCCAATTTCAGCTATGGCTGCCGGAGCAGATATGGCAGCAATCTCAATGCATAAGTCGGGAGGAAGTCTTACACAAAGCTCGATACTTCTTGTAAATAAAGGTGTAAATGCGGATTATGTAAGGCAGATTATTAACTTAACCCAGACAACCAGCGCATCATACCTTTTGCTGTCGAGTCTGGATATTTCAAGACGAAATCTTGCACTGAGAGGAAGAGAATCCTTTAACAGGGTTGCACAGATGGCAGAGTATGCAAGGAATGAGATTAATTCAATAGGTGGGTACTACGCATATGGAAGAGATCTGGTAAATGGATCAAGTATTTTTGATTATGACGTGACAAAGCTTTCCATATACACACTGGATATCGGACTTGCAGGTATTGAAGTATATGATTTACTTCGCGATGAATATGATATTCAAATTGAATTTGGTGATATTTGTAATATACTGGCCTATATTTCAATTGGAGACAGGATTCAGGATATTGAGAGACTTGTTGGTGCCCTTGCTGACATTGAGAGATTATACCGCAGGGATAAGGCAGGACTTTTGTCAGGAGAATATATAAGTCCAAGAGTAGTGGTTTCACCACAGAGGGCCTTCTATTCAGAGAAGGTATCCATGAGCCTTAAGGATACAGTTGGCAAGATAAGCGGAGAGTTTGTAATGTGCTATCCACCTGGTATTCCAATTCTTGCTCCAGGGGAGTTAATTACTCAGGATATTATTGAATATATTATGTATGCCAAGGAAAAAGGCTGTTCAATGCAGGGAACAGAGGATCCAAAGGTAGAGCATCTTATGGTGCTAGATTATATACAGTAACTTTGAAGGAGAAAAAGATGCAAATTTGGTTTTCAGAATATCACACTGCTAATGTAAAGCTTGATGTGAGAATAGATAAGCAACTTTTTTCGGGACAGAGCGAATACCAGAGAATAGATGTATTTGAGTCCCAGGAATTTGGAAAATTTGTGGCTTTAGATGGAGAGATAGTTTTTTCAGAAGCAGATGAATTTATATATGACGAGATGGTTACCCATGTTCCAATGGCAGTTCATCCAAATGTTAAAAACGTACTTATCATAGGTGGTGGTGACGGAGGCGTTGCCAAGGAACTGCTTCAGTATGACAATATTGAGGTTATAGATGTTGTTGAGACAGACAAGATGTTTGTAGATGTTTGCAGGGAGGTGTTTCCTGAGCAGGCATCAGGCTTAGAAGACGAGAGGGTTAATGTTCATTATGATGACGGACTTCGTTTTCTTCGAGGAAAGAAGGAAGAGTATGATTTAATTATTAATGATTCTACTGATCCTTTTGGACATACCGAAGGACTTTTTACAAAGGAGTTCTACGGCAGCTGCTACAAGGCACTTAAGGAAGACGGAATCATGGTATACCAGCATGGAAGTCCATTCTATGACGAGGATGAGGTGGAATGCAGAAAGATGCATCATAAGGTGTATCACTCATTTCCAATAAGCCGGGTATATCAGGCCCATATTCCAACCTGTCCTTCTGGTTACTGGTTATTTGGATTTGCTTCAAAAAAGTATCATCCTATTGACGATTTCAAACCGGAAAAATGGGAGGCTTTAGGAATTAATACATGGTATTATACAACGAATTTGCATAGAGGAGCCTTTATGCTTCCAAAATATGTTGAAGATTTGCTTGAGGAGGAAGAAAAACGATGAGTAGATTATTAATTATCGGATGCGGAGGAGTAGCATCAGTAGCAATTAGAAAATGCTGTCAGAACAGCCAAGTATTTGATGAAATTATGATTGCCAGCCGTACTAAATCAAAATGTGATGATCTTAAGGCTAAGCTTGAAGGCACTACAACAACTAAAATTGAGACAGCAAAGGTTGATGCAGACAGCGTAGAGGAGCTTGTGGCATTAATCAAAGCATATAAACCGGATGCAGTTCTTAATGTTGCACTTCCATATCAGGACCTTACAATTATGGATGCATGTCTTGAGTGCAAGGTAGATTACATCGATACAGCCAACTATGAGTGTGAGGACACAGAGGATCCAGAGTGGAGAGCAATCTATGAAAAAAGATGTAAGGATCTTGGATTTACCGCATATTTTGACTATTCATGGCAGTGGGCGTATCAGGAGAAGTTCAAGGAGGCAGGAATTACAGGTATCCTTGGAAGTGGATTTGATCCAGGAGTAACATCAGTATTTTCTGCATATGCGCTTAAGCATTATTTTGACGAGATTCATACAATTGATATCCTTGATTGCAATGGTGGTGATCATGGTTATCCATTCGCTACTAATTTTAATCCTGAAATTAACCTTCGTGAGGTTTCAGCTAATGGTTCTTACTGGGTTGACGGACATTGGGTTGAGACTGAGCCAATGGAGTGGAAATCAGTATACAATTTTGATCAGGTAGGCGAGAAGGATATGTATCTTCTTCATCATGAGGAAATCGAGTCACTTGCCAAGAATATTCCCGGAATTAAGAGAATTCGTTTCTTCATGACCTTTGGACAGAGTTATCTTACTCACATGAAGTGTCTTGAGAATGTTGGAATGCTTCGTACAGATGAGATAGATTTCAACGGAACCAAGATTGTTCCAATTCAGGTGTTAAAGGAGCTTCTTCCAGACCCTGCTTCCTTAGGACCACGTACAGTTGGTAAGACAAATATCGGCTGTATTTTCACAGGAGTGAAGGATGGCGTAGAGAAGAGCATCTATATCTACAATGTTTGTGATCATCAGGAATGCTATAAGGAAGTTGAGTCCCAGGCTATTTCTTATACAACAGGAGTTCCGGCAATGATTGGAGCTATGATGGTTGTAAGCGGACTTTGGAAAAAGCCGGGAGTATTTAACCTTGAGGAGATGGATCCGGATCCATTTATGGAAGCACTTAATAAGTTTGGCCTTCCATGGCAGGTAGATGAGAATCCTACCCTTGTCAAGGCATTTAAGGCAGCTGATGAATCTGTAAGCATGGACTAATAGGAGAGCATAGTGCGTAGAGATGAGTTGAGGACTCCTTGTTACATTATTGATGAGGATAAGCTTGAGAATAATTTGAGAATACTTAAATCAGTTGAAGAAGACACTGGAGCCAGAATTCTTCTGGCCCAGAAGGCTTTTTCATGTTTTTACGAATATCCACTTATTGGCAATTACATAAGCGGAGCTACTGCTAGTGGACTGTATGAGGCAAGACTTGGACATGAGGAGATGGGTAAGGAGAATCATGTGTTTTCGCCTGCCTATCGGACAGAGGATATAATTGAGCTTAATGAGATATGCGATCATATTATCTTTAATTCAGTAGCTCAGTTACTTAAGCATCACAAGGCATGTACCAAAGCCAGTATAGGTCTTCGTGTTAATCCTGAATGTTCTACTCAGGATGGACATGATATTTATGACCCTTGTGCTCCTGGTTCAAGACTTGGTGTAACTCTTTTACAGCTTGAGGAGGCTATCCGGGATGGGCTTGATATAAATCTTTTGGAGGGACTTCATTTTCACACCTTATGTGAGCAGAACTCTGATGATCTGGCTAAGACTCTGGAGGCTTTCGAGGATAAGTTCGGCAAGTATCTCTATCAGATGAAATGGCTCAATATGGGCGGTGGACATCATATTACCAGAGAGGATTATGATATAGAACTTCTTAAAGCCTGTATTGTGAGAATTAAGGAAAAGTATAATGTGCAGGTCTACTTAGAGCCGGGAGAGGCCATAGCTCTCAATGCCGGTTATCTGGATACAACTGTAATGGATATTGTGTCTAATGGAGATTATAAGATATTAATTCTTGATGCTTCTGCTGCATGTCATATGCCAGATGTATTAGAAATGCCATACAGACCGCCTCTGAAGGATTCTGGCCAGGCTGGGGAGAAGGAATTTACATACCGTCTTTCATCGTGCACCTGTCTTGCCGGTGATGTGATTGGAGATTACTCCTTTGATAGAGAAATCAAGGTTGGTGACAGACTGGAGTTTCAGGATATGGCAATATATTCAATGGTTAAGAATAATACCTTTAATGGAATGCCGTTACCAGACATTGCCGTAACAAAGGCAGGAGATTATAAAGTGATTAGAAGCTTTGAATATTCTAGTTTTAAGAATAGATTAGCTTGATGAGGACAAGATGAAACAGATTACAACACCAAATAATGATAGTTTTCGTATGCCCGGAGAGTTTGAAACTCATTCGGGCTGCATTATAATATGGCCCCAGCGTCCAGGTTCATGGATTTATGGGGCAGTTAAGGCGAGAGAAGCCTTCGCAGAGGTTGCCTGTAGGATTGCTGAGAGTGAGGACGTATATATTCTTACTACTGCTAATCTATTTGATAATGTTCGTCAGGTAGTAAGTCAGGTTATTGACGATAAGAAATTAAAGCCGGTCCATGAGAGAATTCATGTAATGGAGATTGATTCAGATGACGCCTGGGCAAGGGATGTTGGTCCCACTTTTGTTGTAGACAATGGGGGACAGGTTCGAGGTATTGACTGGCAGTTTAATGCCTGGGGAGGCACCTATGACGGGCTTTACCAGAACTGGGAAAAAGATGACAGGGTTGCTTCTGTTTTCTGCGAACAGATGGATTATGAAATGTATGATGCACATCCATTTGTACTGGAAGGTGGCTCCATTCACAGTGATGGCGAAGGTACATTAATAGTAACAGAGAGCTGTCTTCTTAGCAGGGGACGAAATCCTCAGATGACAAAATCAGAGATAGAAGAAAGACTTTGTGAGTACCTGGGAGCCAGCAAGGTAATATGGCTGCCAAATGGTATCTACATGGATGAGACCAATGAACATGTAGACAATGTGTGTGCATTTGTAAGACCGGCAGAGGTGGTGCTTGCCTGGACTGACGACCCTGAGGATCCCCAATACAGAATGTCCCTTGAGGATTATGAATGTCTGTGTAATGAGGTAGATGCAAAGGGCAGAAAAATCAAAGTGACAAAGCTTCCGATTCCAAAGAAACCAGTTTGCATTACAGCGGAGGAATTAGCTGGTTTTGAGTTTGAGGAGGGGGAGGATGACAGAGAAGAAGGTGAACGCCTTGCCGCAAGCTATGTGAATTTCTATATTTCAAACAGCGGTGTAGTTGTACCACAGTTTGGAGATGTAAATGATTCACTGGCGGTAGAAATACTGGCCAAGTGTTTTCCAGAGAGAGAAATTCTTCCTGTTTATGCAAGAGATATAATAGTAGGCGGCGGTAATATCCATTGTATTACCCAGCAGATTCCTAAGGGAGGGAAAAAATGAGAAAAGTGACAGTTGCAGCAATACAGATGCAATGTACAGACAACGTAAGTGAGAATATACAGAAGGCTGATAATCTAATTAGAGAAGCAGCTTCAAAGGGAGCACAGATTATTCTTCCACCAGAGCTTTTTGAGAGACAGTATTTCTGTCAGGAGAGAAGATACGAGTATTATGAGTTTGCAAAGCCAGTGGACCAAAATGATGCTGTATGCCATATGCAAAAGCTTGCAAAGGAGCTTCAGGTGGTTATTCCGGTAAGCTTTTACGAGGAAGGAGATAACCAGCAGCTTTTTAATACAGTTGCAATTATAGATGCAGATGGAACAAATCTTGGAATCTATCGAAAAACTCATATTCCAGATGATCATTTTTATCAGGAGAAATTCTACTTCACACCAGGCGATACTGGATTTAAGGTATTTGAGACACGCTATGGAACAATTGGTGTTGGAATTTGCTGGGATCAGTGGTTTCCAGAATGTGCAAGGAGCATGGCTCTTTTAGGAGCTGAGATTCTTTTTTATCCTACAGCAATTGGAAGTGAGCCAATACTTGAATGTGACAGTATGCCTCATTGGAGAAGATGTATGCAGGGTCATTCAGCGTCGAATATTGTACCGGTAGTAGCTGCCAATAGAATCGGGCTTGAAGAAGTGAAACCATGCAGGGAAAATGGCAATCAGGAGTCATCACTGAACTTCTATGGTTCATCATTTATTACAGATTCTACAGGTGAGATAGTGGAAGAACTTGGAAGAGAGCATGAGGGTGTCATCCTTCATACCTTCGATTTAGATGAGATTGCTACTGACAGACGAAGCTGGGGGCTGTTTAGAGATAGAAGAAAAGAGTACTATAGTATCATTTAATTCTTTGCTTTGACAAAGCAAATATGGTATTATATAGAATATGGGGGAATAATTTCCCAAAAGGAGAATAGTATGAGTGATTTTATTATTAGCGGTTGTTCAACTGCTGATTTATCAAAAGAAAAGTTTGTTGAAAGAGATATCCATTATGCTTGTTTTCATTATGAGCTTGATGGTAAGCAATATACAGATGATTTAGGGGAGTCAATGCCATTATCTGATTTTTATCAGGCAATGACAGATGGAGCTGATACTAAGACATATCAGATTAATGCAGATGAATTTGTTGAGTATTTTACTCCTTTTCTTAAAGAGGGCAAGGATATAATTCATCTTACTCTCTCTTCCGGAATTACAGGAGTATATAATTCAGCAAAGATTGCACAGCAGATTCTCTTAGAGGAGTTTCCAGATCGCAGGATTGCTATTATTGATTCCCTGTGTGCTTCAGCAGGTTTTGGTTTGTTACTGGATAAACTTGCTGATTTAAGAGATGAAGGAAAGTCCTTTGAGGAAGTTGCACAGTGGGCAGAAGACCACAGGACGAATGTTCACCACTGGTTCTTTACATCTGATCTTACTTTCTTCATAAAGGGAGGAAGGGTATCTAAGACAGCAGGCTTTATCGGAGGAGTAATGAATATTTGTCCTCTTTTGAATGTAGACCATGAAGGAAAGCTTATTCCAAGACAGAAAGTACGTACCAAGAAAAAGGTGATTGCAGAGACTGTCAATAAGATGGAAGAGTTTGCAATAGATGGTCTCGATTATTCAGATAAATGCTTTATCTCACATGCGGCATGCTATGATGATGCTAAGGCGGTAGCTGACATGGTGGAGGCCCGTTTTCCAAAGCTAAATGGCAAGGTTGAGATATATGATATTGGAACTACTATTGGATCACACACAGGTCCTGGAACAGTTGCACTTTTCTTCTGGGGGAGCGAGAGAATCAACTAATTAAGGACAGGTATTGGGGGAAGTGTATGGACAATCAGACATTTTATGACTACTTGATTGATAACGCACTTGAAATGTTTTTAGCACATGGGCAGGATGGTAAAATATTATATGCAAATAGAATATTAGTCAGTGAGCTTGGCTATGATGGGAATCTTACAGGCATAGATATTAAAGAGGTGATTCCACCTGGAAATACCTCTGAGGATTCCGGACTGGAATCGGAACTGGTATACAATGGGCAGACTGTTGAAATGATGGTTTACCGCAAGAATAAGACCTGCTTTAGAGCCGTTGTCAAGGCTTTGGAATCTAATAATCCCAAGATGCCATATGTGATAATGATTAATAATATTTCTGATAAGTATTCCTTGGAGAGAACAATTGAAAAGGTAAAGGATGAGGCTGAAGCAGCCGCCAAGGTTAAGTCGGAATTTGTTGCTAATGTGACACATGAGCTTCGTACTCCGGTTAATGGAATTTTAGGTAATACCAATATTCTTTTAGAAAAAGAGCAGGATGCAGAGAGTTTAAGGATTCTTCATACGATAGAGCATGGCTGTCAGGAGATGAATAATCTGATTAATAGTATTCTGGATTTTTCAAAGCTGGAGGCTGGAAAGTTTACTCTTGAACAAAGAGAGTTTGATTTTAGAACTATGATAGACTATATCAGGTCAACTCATATGCCTAAAATCACTGAAAAAGGGCTTAAATTCTTTGTTACAGTATCACCAGAGATTCCGAAGCATATTATCGGGGATGAACTTCGAATTGGCCAGGTGCTAAATAATCTGTTATCTAATGCCTGTAAATTTACTCATGTGGGTAAGATTTCTTTGGAGGTTTTAAAGACCAGTGAAGACAGAAATCGTATTGAACTGTTTTTTATGGTAGTGGATACAGGAATTGGTATAGATAAGTCGGATTTAGATAAGCTGTTTAAGAGCTTTTCACAGGTTGATGCTTCTGTATCAAGAAGATATGGAGGAACCGGTCTTGGTCTTAATATCTCAAAGCAGTTAGTTGAGCTAATGGGTGGAGCCATTACTGTCGAAAGCGAAAAGAATAAGGGGACAATGTTCTCGTTTTCAATCTGGGTTGATTTACCTGAGAGTGAGCAGGGCAATTCATCGGGGGGAATTGATGAATACAAGCCAATGACATTACAGGAGACCTTTGAAAGCTTTGGGGCAGACAATATTATGGCCTATGGAACAGCTGAGAATGAAGAGGAGCTTAAGAGACAGATGTCCAAAGTAATACTTTGTATTGAAATGGAGAACTGGGAAAAGGCGGAGACCTTTACAGAGGCAATTAAGCATTTGACTTTCGATGCTCCAAAGGAGATTAAGACTACGGCGTTAAAGCTTAAGATGGCTGTTCAGAAGAGTGATTACGATAAATCGATTGAAGCTTTTAATACATTAAAAGAGCTTATAAAGTGAAGGTATTGCAAATGGGAGAAGACAAAAACATCGAGAAGAAAAAAATAATGATTGTAGATGATGTTGAGGCCAACAGGTTTGTTCTCAGAAATATCATCGTTGATATGGGGCATCAGCCGGTTCTGGCTGAGAATGGTATTCAGGCCTTAAAACTGCTTGAACATCTTATGCCACATCTTATTTTGCTGGACGTTTCCATGCCTGAGATGGATGGCTATGAGTTTTGTGAGAGGATAAAAGGAAAGCCTGAAACCAGAGATATTCCTATAATTTTCATATCTGCGTTTGATGAGCCAAATGATATAATTAAAGGCTTTAATCTTGGTGGAGAGGATTATGTTACTAAACCCTTCATCCAGGAGGTAGTACAGGCTCGTGTTAACGTACATTTAAAACTTGCTGATGCAAGTGCCAATTTACAGGCTGTTAACAGACAGCTTGCTGCATCTGTTCAGGAACAGCTTAAACAGATGGAACAGGAGAAAAAGAACGTTTTGTATGCTTTGGTTAGTGTGGCGAGAGAAAATGCTTGCTACGAAGATGAGCACATGGAACGTCTGCAGCATAACTGTAAGATATTGGCTCAGGCAATGCAGTTATCTACTAAATTCGAACAGATAATTTCCGATACATTTATAGAGACTATAGAGTTGGCAGCACCATTATGTGATTTGGGCAATGTGGCTATTTCCACAGATGTTCTTCAGAAGAAAGGAGTTCTTTCAGAAGAGGAATATGAGATCATGAAATCACATACTACAATTGGTGCCAACATTTTGATGGATATTAAAACCCATGGTGATTACAATGACTTTGTACAAATGTCCTTTGATATTGCAAAGTATCATCATGAAAACTGGGATGGAAGTGGTTATCCGACAGGAATCGAGGGAGCGGATATTCCAATAAGTGCTCAAATAGTTGCAATAGTTGGTGCGTATTGTGCATTAACAGAAGACAGAATATACCGAAAAGCCTATAGCCCGGAGGAGGCAATTGAAATGATCGGTCAGGATGTAGGCATCAAATATAATGAAGATATTTTTGAAATATGTAAAAAAATATACAGGCAGTTTATTTAAAAGGAATTATGGATGACAGAAAAGGAATTTATTAGAATCCAGATATTTCTCAAGCAACGGTATGGAATAGATATGACCAAGAAAAAAATTATTGTAGAAGGTCGTCTTGAGAACTATGTCAGAATGCATGGATGGAGTAATTACACAGCATATATGGATGCTGTAGAGAGTGATATTTCAGGGGAACTTGAAAAAAAGCTGGTGGATTTACTAACTACTAATCACACATATTTTATGAGAGAATCAGAGCATTTTGATATTTTTAGAAATGAAGTATTACCGTGGCTTAAGGAAAAAGAGAAGACTTCGAGGGATTTACATATATGGTGTGGTGCATCTTCTTCCGGAGAGGAACCATATACACTTGCCATGGTGATTAAGGATTTTTTTGGATTTGAACATGAGAAATGGGACACACAGATTCTGGCAACAGATGTATCTACAGAAATTCTTGAAAAAGCTATTGAAGGGGTATACGGGGAAGAACAAATTGAACCAATACCAGATCACTGGAAGCGAAGATATTTTAAGAAAATACCGGGTTCGGATAATTATAAGGTGACTGACGAGCTTAAGAAAGAGGTTTTATTCAGGAAGTTTAACCTTATGGATCCATTTCCCTTTAAGAGAAAATTGCACGTTGTTTTTCTGAGAAATGTAATGATATATTTTGACGAAGCTACGAAGCAAAAATTGCTGAAGAAAATATATGATGTATTAGAACCGGGTGGTTATTTGTTTTTGGGGCAGACGGAGTCTCTGGACAGAGGTGTAGTTCCGTTCAAGCTGGTTCAACCTTCAGTTTTCAGAAAATAGCAGACTAGTGTGGATAGGAGAAGAAATGAGGAAGATAAGGGTTTTGATAGTAGAGGATTCTCTTGTTTTCAGAGAATTACTTGTAAAAAATCTTAATAAGGATCCTATGTTAGAAGTGGTTGCAGTTGCCAGTAATCCTTATGAGGCAAGGGATAAGATAATCGAGGTAAAGCCAGATGTAATGACTCTTGATATTGAGATGCCGAGAATGGATGGAATAGAATTTCTGCGAAAACTGATGCCGCAGTACCCGATGCCGGTGGTAATGATCAGTTCATTAAGTGACAAGGTGTTTGATGCACTTCAGGCTGGAGCGGTGGATTTTGTAGCAAAGCCGAGGGTTACGGATCGTTTGCAACTAGAGACTTTTCTTACCAAGGAGCTTCCGGTTAAGATTAAGGTTGCTTCTACTGCAAGCATTAGCAATATAAAGAAATCAATAAAGACTCCTGCAAGTCTGTCCACGCATCTTAGAAGTCAGAAGAAAATAGTGGCCATAGGTGCTTCTACAGGCGGAACGGAAGCAATTGCCAGGGTGATTAAAGAATTTAATGTTGATATTTCCGGAACTGTAATTGTACAGCACATGCCACCAGGCTTTACAGAGATGTATGCAAAGCGTCTAAATGAACAATGTAAGGTGATTGTCAGGGAAGCGAAAAATGGAGATAAGGTAGTTCAGGGACAGGTGCTTATTGCTCCAGGAGGAGACCAGCAGATGAGGGTGGTTAAAGTAGGAGACGAGTATCAGGTTTCATTAAAAAAAGGTGACAAGGTAAATGGTCATTGTCCTTCTGTAGATGTACTCTTTAATTCAGTGGCAGAAACAGCCGGAAGGGACGCCCTTGGAATAATTCTTACGGGAATGGGGGCTGACGGAGCCAAAGGACTTAAGGCAATGAGAGATGTGGGGGCACTCACTATTGGTCAGGATGAATCTACCTGTGTTGTATATGGAATGCCAAAGGTTGCATTTGACATAGGTGCAGTAATGCATCAGGAAAAATTGGAAAATATAGCAAGAAAAACATATTCATTATTGAATCAAAAATAAGGGAGAAGTGCACATGAAGATATTATTAGCAGAAGATGATTTTGTAACACGTAAATTTATGGCGAACTTTTTATCAAGATATGGGGATTGTGATGTGACAGTTGATGGTATGGAAGCAGTTGATGCTTTTATGCTTGCCCTTGAAGAAGATGAACCTTATGATTTGGTCTGTCTTGATATTATGATGCCGGTTATGGATGGGTATCAGGCATTAATGGGTATTCGAAATCTTGAGAAAGAACGCAATGTACCAGAAGACAAGCAGGCCAAGGTTATTATGGCTACAGCCCTTAACGAAGAGAAGAATGTTAAGATGGCATTTGAATTAGGTTGTACTATTTATTCTGGAAAGCCTATTGATCAGGATAGATTTGAACAGGCATTAAAGAAGCTTGGATTAATCTAATTTGTAGTGGGGAAAGGGGAAAACTATGGGCGTAGAGTTCAATACTGAAGATATGCTTGATACTTATCTTTTCGAAAATACTCAATTACTGGAAAATCTTCAGGAAATAGTTTTAGGACAAAAGGATGAGGATTATTTCGATGAAGATAGTATCAATGAAATATTCCGAACAATGCATACAATAAAGGGATCTTCAGCAATCATGATGTATGATGACATTACAGCGATTGCTCACAAGCTGGAGGATATATTTTTCTATTTAAGAGAGTCTCGTCCGCAAAATGTTCCACACGTTGAGCTGGTTGAACATGTTTTAGATGTGTCAGACTTTATTGCAGATGAATTTGATAAGATTCAAAATGGTGATGAGGCTGATGGAGATGCAAGCGGAATAATTGAAGAACTGGACATTTTCTTAAAGCAGATAAAGGGCGACGATGTTACAGAAAATAAGCGGGAAGAAACAAATGTTGCCCAACAGTTCTATATCGCACCGGTTGTTGCAAGTCCGGATCATTATTTTAGGGTTTACTTGGAATACTATCCTGAGATAGAGCTGGCAAATGTTCATGCTTACAAGATGGTTTATGCATTAAAAGAAATCTCTTCTGAGATTATGTATGATCCGGAGGACATAATTTCTGATGAGAGCTGTGCCCAGAAAATTCTGGAAGATGGATTTAAGATTCTTTTACATACCAAGAGCACAGTTGATGAATTAAAGAAAATTATTAAGCCTGGTTATGATGTAAAAAACGTAGAACTGTTTGAGATATCATATGAGGAATATATGCAGGGCTTTGATGGCATTGGTTCTGAGATTCGTATCGATTTAGATTCCAGTGTGGAGGAGATTGAAGCTAAGGCTAATATGGAGCAAAAGGATAGCAAGCCTGTAGCTGCAAAGCCTGCACCTGGTGATTATGTTGTTCAGTCTAAGGAACCGGGAAAAGGAAAGAAGCTTGCCAAGGACAAGAAGAATAAAGGCGATAAAGCAACCTTTATCAGTGTAGACATTTCCAAAATGGACATGCTTATGGATCTGATAGGAGAGCTTGTTATATCTGAATCTGTTGTACTTCAGAATCCTGATCTTAAGGTAGAAGGCCTTAAGCTTGATAATTTTAATAAGGCAGCGGCCCAGATGGCCAAAATCTCAACAGATTTGCAGAATGTAATAATGTCAATGAGAATGGTTCCTTTGGCAAATACCTTCCAGAAAATGAATCGTATTGTTTTCGATGTTTCAAGAAAGCTTGGAAAAGATATTGATTTTGAAATGGTGGGAGAAAATACCGAGGTTGATAAGAATATTATCGAGCATATCTCAGATCCACTTATGCATCTGGTGAGAAACTCGGTTGACCATGGAATAGAAAGTAAAGAAGAAAGAATTGCTGCTGGTAAGCCTGCCAAGGGAAGAATAACACTTTCGGCAAAGACGGAATCAGGAAAGGTTTGGATTTCTGTTACGGATAATGGTGGTGGTCTTGATCGTGAAAAAATTATAGCAAAAGCGAGAAAGCAGGGAATAATTGACCCTAACCGTCCTGACAGCTCATATTCAGACAAGGAGGTTTTCCAGTTTATTACACTTCCTGGATTTTCTACAAATGAGAATGTTACAGAATATTCCGGACGTGGTGTAGGAATGGACGTTGTTGTATCTAATCTTCAGGAGATTGGTGGAGCGCTTGAAATAGAGAGTGTAGCCGGAGTCGGAAGTACAATGAGTTTAAAGATTCCACTTACACTGGCAATCGTTGATGGAATAGTAATGAGAGTGGGCGGTTCTTCATTTGTAATTGAGACAGGAGTAGTAAAGGAATTTGTAAGCGTATCTGAGGATATGATGATACATGAGCCAAGTGGTGATGAGAGTGTAATGATACGTGGAGAGTGTTATCCTGTAAGAAGGCTTGGAGAATGGTATCACCTGGATAATTATAAGAAAAACGTCGAGGAAGGTATGATGGTTATCCTGGAAGTAGAGGGTAATAAGGTTTGCCTATTTGTTGACCAGCTTGTAGGCAAGCAGGAGATAGTTGTAAAACCTATTCCATCATATGTCAAGAAGGTAAAAGGACTTTCCGGATGTACACAGCTGGGAGATGGAAGTATAGCTCTTATTCTTGATCCTGGTGGTGTGTGCGAATAAATTCATAAGAAAGCTTCCTGTATACTTTAAAT